>NZ_JBSGIJ010000013.1:0-173316 GCF_053605015.1 Nocardia sp. NPDC003979 | reverse complement strand
CGCTCGAAGCGCATGCGCCGCAGGCGCGAGTCTCGAGCGCTGTTCGCGCGGCCCTCCAGGGGCCGCGCTCGAGCGCGCCAGCGCTCCAAAAACACAGCCCAATACCTTTGTGGTGCGCAAAACACCGCAGTGGTTCCGTCCGGCCGAGAATGCGGCAGGTACACCCGCCCGAAACAACGACCATCCCCAACCTCACGGCACCCAATCCAAAACCTTTCCCAGCGAACGAAACTGAGCACTGGCCGGAGTCATCCGCAAAGCCGCGTCACGAACAGCAACCAACGGCCGCGCGGACAGTTGAGCGACAACCCCGATCATTCCCGACCGCCGAGCGATCATCTGCGTACGAGGCCGCCGCTCGGAGTCATAGCGCCTCAACCCATCAGTCGTACCCGCCAGCCGCGAAAGAACAACCGCATCCTCGAGCGCCTGACACCCACCCTGCCCGAGATTCGGCGTCATAGCGTGAGCGGCATCGCCGAGCAGCGCGAGACGACCTGCGGCGAAGGTCGACAGCGCGGGCAGTTCATAGATGTCGTTGTGCAGCACCGCGTTCGGATCGGCAGCCGCGAGCAGCGCCGGAATGGGATGGTGCCACGCGGCGAAGCGGACACGCACGTCGGCGAAACTACCGCCGGCACCTTCCTCCGCGTCGTAGACCGCGAAGCAGTAGATGCGCCCATCGGGCAGCGGCGCCATGCCGAACCGCGCTCCCCGACCCCATGTTTCGCCGAACTCGCTCAACGGCTCGGCGATACCGACCACCGCGCGCCACACCGTGTACCCGGCATACCGCGGCGCGACCTCCCCACAGACGGCCCGCCGGACAACGCTGCGGATACCGTCTGCGCCGACGATCAGGTCGGCAGTAGAGCTGACCTGGCCCATGTCCCGCCCCGAACCGGCCGAATGCGCGACCGTCCCGTCCGGGTCGACCCGCTCCACCGAAACCCCCGTCTCGACAACCCCTTCCGGCAGGGCGCCCCGGAGGATATCCAGCAACGCAGCCCGATGGATCATCACCGGCGCCCCGAACCGACGCCGCATGGTCGCCACATCGGTCCGCGACAGCCATCGCCCCCGCTCGTCCCGAATCCCCGCCGACACATCGTCCAACCCCTGCGCCCGCACCGCCTCGCCGACACCGAGTGCGTCCAGCGCCCGCAACGCATTGGGCCACAGCGAGATTCCCGCCCCGACCTCGGTGTACCGCGCCGCTCGTTCGAGCACCCGCACCGACCATCCGCGTTCGATCAACCCGAGGGCGACCGCCGTCCCCCCGATTCCGCCGCCGACAACAATCGCTGTAGCCATTCCGAACCCTTCGTATCGAGTGACGACCCCTGTCCGGGTACCACTTGCGGACCGGAGAGCCTCGCGCACGAGCCTTACCGGTGCGATGCCACCGTACTACAGCTGTAGTGAACTACACTACGGATGTAGTGGCCATCACTACGCCCGTAGTATCGATCTGTGGCAACCAAACGCGAACAGATCCTCGACGCGGCCATCGAGGTATTGGGCACGCGCGGCTCACGTGGCCTTACCCACCGCGCCGTAGACCAAGCCGCCGAACTACCCGCCGGCTCCACGTCCAACTACTTCCGTACCAGGGAAGCGCTGCTGTGCGGGGTGGCCGAGCGTCTCGAACAGCGCGATCACGCCGACTGGACCGCCCTGCACCGCCTGCTCGGGCCGCCGACCGTCGACCACCTCGTCGACGCACTCGCCCGATTCATCACCCACGCGACGACCACCGACCGCATCCGCACCCAGGCCCGCCTCGCCCTCTTCGGCGAATCCCAAGCGATGCCGACCGTCGCCGAATCGCTGCGACGCGGGCACGGCCGACTACGCGAGCAGGCGGTCGAGCTCGCCGCCCAAGCGGGCATCGGCCCGGTCGACGCCGGAATCCTGGTCGACTACATGGACGGCGCGGTCATCCACCGCCTCACCGGCGCGGAGCACGGCAAAGATCCCCGCGAGGCACTCGAACGGCTGACTCGAACACTCTCGCCGACCCGAAAGGCGCGCTGACACTCCTCCTGACCGACGAAGCCGACTACCCGAACAAGCGCGCCGTGGCCCGCCGCATCGTCGCGGCTGAACCCGAC
Source organism: Nocardia sp. NPDC003979 (assembly GCF_053605015.1). Lineage (NCBI taxonomy): Bacteria > Bacillati > Actinomycetota > Actinomycetes > Mycobacteriales > Nocardiaceae > Nocardia > Nocardia sp. NPDC003979. Next base: position 171,202 of record NZ_JBSGIJ010000013.1, on the reverse strand, counting down.
ACGGGCTGAAGACAGCGCGACCGGGCTGCCCACGCAGGACAGCCCGGTTGCCGCCGAACCGCTACACGATCGAGAACAGCAGCGCCGCGACCGCGAAACTCACCACTGACAACACGGTTTCGAGCACCGTCCACGTCTGCAGTGTCTGTTTCACCGTCATGTTGAAGTACTTCGCGATGATCCAGAAACCGCCGTCGTTCACGTGGCTGAGGATGATCGAACCCGCGGCGATCGCCATGGCGATCAGGGCGATCGACATCTGCGAGTAGTTCTGCTCGGCGACCAGCGGGGCGACGATGCCGCCGGTGGTGACGATGGCGACCGTGGCCGAACCCTGGGCGATGCGCAGGCCGCAGCTGATGAGGTAGGCGAGCACGATGACGGGCAGGCCGGCCGCCGACATCGTGTCGGCCAGGGCGGTGCCGATACCGGTGGCCGAGATGACCTTGCCGAAGAACGCACCCGCGCCGACCACCAGCAGCACCATGCCGACCGGTTTGAGCGATTCGGCCGTGATGACGCTGAGTTCCTGCACGGTGGAGCCACGCCGGATACCGAGCAGGTAGAACGCGACGAGCACGGTGATGAGCAGCGCCACGGCGGGGGTACCGAAGAAGGTGAGCACTTGCAGCAGGGCCGAATCCTTGTCCAGCAGTTGGTATCCGAAGGTGGCGCCGAGGATCAATACCAGCGGGATGGCGATGATGGCGCCGATCAACGCCACCGAGGGTGGGGCCTTGGTGACCACACCGGTGGCGACGGTGCCGCCCTCCTCGTCGTCGGTGTCGGGTTCGAGCGGCACGAATTCCTCGGGTACCGAGACGATGACCCGCTTGCCGATGTAGGTTCCCCAGAGGATGCCCGAGGCGATGAATCCCGGTATGCCGCAGACGAAGCCCATCACGATCAGCCAGCCGAGACTCACGCCGAGCAGTCCGCCGAGCGCGACCGGTCCCGGATGCGGTGGCAGGAACGCGTGCGTCATGGACAGACCGGCCAGCATGGGCATGGCGTAGAGCACCAGCGAACGTCCACCGCGCTTGGCCGCGACGTAGATCAGGGGTGCCAGGACGAAGATGCCGATGTCGAAGAACACCGGGATGCCGAAGATGAGGCCGAGGATGCCCATCGCGACGGGCGCGCCCTTCTCACCGAACACCCGCAGCAGCTTGTCGGTGAGAACATCGGCGCCACCGGATCTTTCGAGGATCGCACCGAGCACGGTGCCGAGCCCGATGATCACCGCGATGTGGCCGAGAATATTGCCGAAGCCGGTCTCGAGCAGCGACTCACCCGCCTTGAGCGGAGTGCCGACGATCTGGGAGACCGGTAGTCCGGCGGCCAGTGCCAGCAGCAGACCGGTGAGCAGCAGCGCGACGAACGGCTCCAGTTTGATCTTGATAATAGCGATGAGCAGTACGGCGATCGCGAGACCGCACAGCACAAGCAACCCGGGGGTGGTGGTGCGCAGCCAGTCGACTGTGGCGCCCATGGACAAACCTCTCAATCCAGCGAATGAACGAAACGTGCGGCCCGCGAGCCGATCTCGGACCAGCGCGAGCTCGCGACATCCAGGGGCGCGACCACCTCGGTGCCCGCGGTGACGGCGATGGCGCCCGCCTGCAGGTATTCCCGCGCGTTGTGCGCGTTGACGCCGCCGGACGGAATCAGGAACACATGCGGGAACGGGCCGAGCAGGTCTTTGAGATAGGCGGGGCCGAGCGAGCGGGCGGGGAAAATCTTCACCGCTGCCGCACCCAGGTCGACCGCCGCCAGTACCTCGGTGGGCGTGAAAGCACCCATGATGACCGGAATCTGGTTCGCCACAGCGACTTCGGCGACCTCCGGGCGTACTGCGGGGGTGACGAGGAACTGCGCGCCGACGTCGACGGCCGCCGCCGCCTGGTCGCGGGTGGTGACGGTGCCGACGCCGATCACCGCGTCGGCCGCGCGGCGCGCCTTCGCGATCGCGTCGAGCACACCGAGGGTGGTGAAGGTGAACTCGACAGCCCGCAAACCCGCTCCGGCCAGTGCCTCGGCCAGTGCGACAGGATCGGGGACTGCGGGTGCGCGGACAACGGTGAGCGCCCGGTCGGCCCGGATCACCTCCATCGCCCGTGACGACGAGCTCAGCAGTGGATTCATCGGGTCTCCTCTCGCGTGGCGTCCATGCGCAGGGCACGACCGGCGCGGACTCCGGTCGCGGTGCCGTTCTCCACGGCGAATTCGCCGTTGACCAGCACGTGCTGGATACCACGCGCCTGCTGACGTGGCTGCTCGAACGTGGCCGTGTCGTGGATCGTCACCGGATCGAACACCACCAGGTCGGCGGCGAAACCGGGCCGGATCAGGCCGCGCTCGGCCAGCCGCAGCCGGGCGGCGGGACGGCCGGTGAGGTGATGCACGCAGTCCTCGAGACCGAGGACGCCGAGCTCACGGACATAGCGCGACAGGTAGCGCGGGAAGGTGCCCCACGCGCGCGGATGCGGGCGGGCGCCGACGAGCAAACCGTCGCTGCCGCCCATGTGCCCGGCGTCGACCATGATCGCGCGCACGTTCTCCTCGTGGCCGACGTGCTGCAGGATCGTGGTGGCCAGCTGGTCGCGTTCCAGCAGCTCGAAGAACACCTCGACGGGCGCGGTGCCGCGCTCGGTGGCGATCTCGGCGACGGTGCGGCCGACGTGCTCGGCGAGTTCGTCGTTGCCGACTCCGCTGATCTGGATGGTCTCCCACTCGACGGTGACACCGTGACACCCGTCGGACCCGTGCACGTCCACATCGGCGGCGATGCGGCTGCGCGCGGCCGGGTCACCGAGCCGGTCCAGCGCGGCGTCGGGACCGCCCGACATCGCCCAGCTGGGCAGCAATGCCGACAGGGTGGTCGAGCCGGGCAGGTACGGGTAGGTGTCGAGGGTGATGTCACAGCCGTCTGCGCGGGCCCCGGCGATCATGGCGAGCAATTCCGGTGCGCGACCGCGGTTCACGCCGAAGTTCATGGTGGCGTGGGTCAGGTGCAGGGCGCAGCCGGTGGCCTTCGCCAGACCGATCATCTCGGCGTAGGCCTCCAGCGCGCCTGCGCCGTAGGAGCGGGTGTGTGGGGCGTAGAAGCCGCCGTAGGAGGCGACGACAGCGCACAGGGCGGCGAGTTCACCGGTGTCGGCATACATGCCGGGCGTGTAGGTGAGCCCGCTCGACATGCCGACCGCGCCCTCGTCGAGCCCCTGCGCGAGCAGCGCGCACATCCGGTCGATCTCGGAGGTGGTCGCCGCACGCTGATCGGCGCCCACGACGAGCAGACGCAGCGTCCCCTGCGGCACCAGATAGGCGGCGTTGGGAGTGATGCCCTGGTCGAGCCGGTCCAGGTACTGGCCGACGGTGCGCCAGGAGAAGTCGAAGTCCGCGGGATTGCCGTTCCAGCCCGCGATCTGCTTGCGCACCAGCGCGAGTGCGGCGTCGTCGATCGGCGCGTAGGACAGCCCGTCCTGGCCGATCACCTCGGTGGTGACGCCCTGGGTGATCTTCGGGATGTGCTCGGGGTGGGTGAGCAGGTACAGATCGGAATGGGCGTGCATATCGATGAAGCCCGGCGCGAGGACCGAGCCCGGCCGCACACCGACCACGCGGGCGTCGGTGTGGATCGAATCGGCGATCTCGGCGATGCGGCCGTCGCGCACGAGAACGTCGCCGTGGGTGCGTGGTCCGCCGGTGCCGTCGACGATATCGATGTCGCGAAAGAGCAAGGAGGTCATGGTCGTCCGTCAGAAGTAGGTGCGGATGAGGTCGACCACGCGCGGGTGCGCCGTCTCGGCGGAGTCGATCACGGGAATCAGCCGCCATTTGTCGAAGGCGGTACAGGGGTGGGAAAGGCCCAACCGCACAACACTTCCCACGGGCAGATCCGCGAACGTGGCGCCGGGCAGACGCAGGAAGGTGTGCTGGTCGTTGAGCGCGCTCACATGCGCGCCCGACGGGAGTGCCGACCCGCCGACCACGAGTTGCGGTGTCGGCAGACCCTCGTCGAAGGGGAAGTCGCGTTTACCGCCGTCGAGCAGGGCGAGTTCCGGCTCCGGACGGGACACGACCCGGGCCCAGCCGTGCATCGCCGAACGCAGGCCGGGGTCGGCGGCGGGGGCGCTCAGCGGGGAGATGCCCGCGTAGAAGCCGTCGTCGTGGACGAGGTACGCGCCGCTGCGCAACACCACGGTGGTCGATCCCGGCGCGGTCGGTTCTCGCCGGTCCGATGCCAGGCCGGCCAATTCGTCGGCGACCAGTTCCGGATAGGCGCTGCCGCCCGCCGAGACGATCGCAGGCCCGGAGTACACGGCGCCGAGTTCGGCGTGCAGGGTGGCGAGTTCACGCAGGTATCCGCGCACCGCGGCCAGCGCCGCGGGAGTGCGATCGTGGGCGAGCGCGCCTTCGTACCCGCCCACGCCCGCCAGCACGAGGCGTTCGCTGCCGGCCAGGGCGTGCGCGACCGCGAGCGCCTCGGCACGGGTCCGCGCACCGGTGCGACCGTGCGCGCCACCCAGTTCGACGAGCACGCGGACCCGCGGTCCGGGGGCGGTGTCGCGCAGGATCTTGTCCATCAGCTCGACGGTGGCGACGCTGTCGGCCCAGCAGTAGAACTCGAAATTCTCGTCGCGCGCCGACTCCTCGGCCACCCAGGCCAGCCCGATCGGGTCGACCAGCGCATTGGCCAGCAGGATCCGGCCGACGCCGAAGGAGCGGGCGAGCTGTGCCTGCCAGGCGGTGGCCAGGGTGATCCCCCAGGCACCTGCCCGCAGCTGTTCGCGCCACAGCTGCGGCGCCATGGTGGTCTTGCCGTGCGGGGCGAGCGCGACACCACCGGCACTGCTCCAGTCGGCCATCAGCGCCCGGTTGGCGTCGAGGGCAGCGCGGTCGAGGGTGAGCAGCGGCGTCTGCCAGTGCGTGAGTTGTGGTGTGCCCGTCAGGTATTCGCGGACCGTGTGGCCCCACGCGGCGGGTGGGGCGCTCTTGATGTGCGGGCCGAGCAGCTCGGCGGCCAGCGCGTCGACGACATCGTTGTCGATGGTCACAGCATCCCTTTCCCGGCGGGTACACAGCAAGATCGGACATGTCCGAGAGCTATTGCACTATATGCAACGCAAGTTGCACTGAATGTTTCTGCTCGTTATTGTGCATGCAGACAGCAGTGACCGCAACCACGAAAGGTCCGACGAGGTGACCCAGGTAACAAAGGCGCAGCCCAGGGCGGTCACCGTCGGCGAGGGATTGGCGGTGCTCGTCGCCGAGCCCGGCCCGCTCGAACGCTCCGGGATGTTCGAACGTTGCGCCGGCGGCGCCGAGGCGAACGTGGCCTCGGTGCTGGCCCAGCTCGGGATATCGGCGGCGTGGCTGTCGCGGGTCGGTGACGACGGGTTCGGGCGCTACCTGACGGCCGAGCTGGCCAGTGCGGGGGTGGACGTGGCAGCGGTCGCGATCGACCCGATGCGGCCGACAGGCATCTACATCAAGGAACGCGGCGGCGGCTCGGACGCGGTACACGACCTACCCCGGGGCGAGAGCCGCATGCACTACTACCGATCCGGGTCGGCTGCCAGCGCGCTCTCTTCCGCCGACCTCGACGCACCGCCACTGGCACGAGCCGACCTCGTGCACTTCACCGGCATCACCCCCGCGCTGTCCGAGTCGGCGTGCGCGCTCACCCGTGGCCTGCTCGACCGCCCGCGCCACGGCTCGCTGGTCAGCTTCGACCTGAATTACCGTCCGGCCGTGTGGGGTTCGCGTATCGGTGCGGCCGCCGACGAACTCGCCGCGCACGTGCGCGGCGCCGATGTCGTGTTCCTCGGCGCCGACGAAGCCACCGAGATCTTCGGCACCGGTGATCCGGCGGCCCTGCGCGGCCTGTTCCCCGAGCCCGGGCAGCTGATCGTCAAGAACGACAAGCACACCGCGATCGGCTTCGACGGTGATCACGTGGTGGAAGTTCCCGCGCTGACCCTCACCGTCACCGAACGCATCGGCGCCGGTGACGCCTTCGCCGGCGGCTACCTCGCGGCACTGCTGCACGGCGCCGACCTGCGCACCCGCCTGCGCTACGGGCACCTGTGCGCCGCCGCGACTCTTACCGCCCCGGGCGATTCGGCGAAACTTTCACCGTCCCAAGAACTCCGGCGACTGGCCGCGCTCCCTGACGATGCCTGGACGGGGCTCACCTATCCACCACGAGCAGATGGGACGATCGGGCCATGAGTCAAAGCGTGTCGCGAGCCCTGTCCATTCTGATCGCGCTCGGCGAGGACTCCCAGTCCCTCGACGAACTGGCGGGCCGGCTCGGGGTGCACAAGTCGACGGTGCTGCGGTTGCTGCAGACCATGCAGGCCGAACGATTCGTGGTCCGCGACGCCGCGCACCGCTACTCACTGGGTAGCCGCATGTTCGAATTGGCAAGCCACGCACTGGAAAACCGTGATGTACGCACGGTCGCACGACCGCATCTGAGCGCCCTCGGCACGACCACGGGCCAGACGGTGCACCTGGCCGCCTACGAGTCCGGCGACGCGGTCTACATCGACAAGGTCGATGCCGAACAGTCGGTGCGGATGTACTCGCGCATCGGCAGGCCCGCTCCCCTGCATTGCACGGCCGTCGGCAAGGTTCTCGTCGCCGCGCTGCCGCGCTCCGAATGGGCCACGGTCGCAGCACGTTTGGACTACCACCCGTTCACCCCGCGCACCCTGCGTACGCCGGAGCGATATCTCGCCGAGCTGGAAAGGGTTGCGGCGCAGGGCTTCGCCGAGGACCACGAGGAACACGAGAGTTTCGTCAACTGCATCGGTGTGCCCGTGCGCGACGGCATCGGCAATGTGGTCGCCGCCGTGTCCGTCTCGGTGCCCGATGTGCTGCTCGATCACGACCAGGTGCTCGCACTGCTCCCGCAGGTGCGCGCGTGCGCCGATGCCATCTCCACCGAACTCGGCTGGGATCCCCGCCGAGCCGTCCCCGCGAGGAAAGGCTGAAACCAATGTCCGACAAGATCGCCGTCCGCACCTCCGATGCTCCAGCCCCCGCCCACACCTTTTCCCAAGGCGTGCGCAAGGGACCGTTTATCCAGGTCTCCGGGCAGGGTCCGGTCGATCCGGAAACCAACGAGTACCTGCACGAGGGTGACGTGGCCGCCCAGACCACCCGCACCCTGATGAACGTGAAGGCCATCATCGACGCGTCCGGTGCCACCTTCGACGACGTGGTGATGTTGCGCGTGTACCTCACCAAGCGCGAGGACTTCGCGATCATGAACGAGGCGTACGGCGAGTTCGTCACCGAGCACACCACCGACGGGGTGCTGCCGTCGCGCACCACCGTGTTCACCGGTCTCCCGCGCGCCGAGATGCTCGTGGAGATCGATGCCGTGGCGATCGTGACCGATTGAGCGACTGCGTTTCCCGCGATGCGAAGGACACCGGAGCGAGGCTCGTGTTGAGATGGGTCGGGTCCCGCCTGGGGCCTGTTCGACCCGTCCTACCCGAGGATCAGCCTATGTTCGTCAAGACCGCCCGTCCGCTCGCCGTCGCCGCACTCGCCCTGTTCGTCACCGCCACCGGTGCGGGCACCGCCTCGGCCGCCACCGCGACGCCCGTCGTCGGTTCGGTGTCGATCTGCACCGGCATCCCGGTCGGGCCGTTCACCATCAGCGTCTGCCTGTGACCTAGGCCAGTTGAAGAAGCAGGTGGGGTGGTGCCGCACAGCGGCGCCACCCCACTTCGCGTTCCGGCTCAGTGTTCCGCGTCGCGAACCAACAGTGCGATCTGTACCCGATTGGCGAGGCCGAGCTTGGTGAACAGGTTGGTGGTGTGTGCCTTGACGGTGGCGACGGTGACCTGTAACCGCGCGGCGATCTCCGGGTTGCCGAGCCCGTCCGCGATCGCTCGCGCGGTGTCGAGTTCGCGTTCCGACAGGGCGGCCAGCCGTTTCCGCGCGGCGTCGCGGGAGTCGCTGCGGGCTTCGGCGGAGCCCGGCCCGGTCGCCGCGGCGATCACCCGCGCCGTGACGGTGGGAGACAGCACGGGATCACCGGCCGCGACGGTGCGGACCGCCTCGGCGATTCGGGCGGGCGGGGTGTCCTTGAGCACGAAGCCGAGGGCCCCGGCGCGTAGGGCACGCAGTACCAGTTCGTCGGAGTCGAAGGTGGTCAGCATGAGCACCGCGGGCGCGGCCGGTTCGGCGCGCAGACACCGGGTGGTGTCGACGCCGTCACGGCCGGGCATCCGCACATCCATCAGCACGACGTCGGGCCGCTGTTCTCGCACCACCTCGATCGCGGTGTCCCCGTCGGCGGCCTCCGCGACAACGGTCAGATCCGGTTCGCCGTCGACGACGAGTCGTAGCGCCATCCGCACCAGCTGGTCGTCGTCGACGATGACGACGCGCACCGCTTCCTGATCACTGTGCACTCATGCTCTTTTCTCGTGATCGTGCTCCGGCCAGGGAAGTTGCGCGGTGAGAACGTACCCGTTGTCGGATGTGTGATGGTGGTCGAGTGTTCCGCCTGCGAGAGTGATGCGCTCGGCGAGGCCGAGGAGACCGAAGCCCGAGGCCGGTGGCCGGGCGACGGCGGTGGTGCCCGCCGAATTACGTACGCTGACGTGCAATTCGCCGCCGGGCGCCCCGTCCACGGTGACGCGGACCTCCGCCGCCGGCGCGTGCTTCGCGGCATTGGTCAGGCCTTCCTGGATCACCCGATAGCCCGTCCGTCCCACGGTCTCGGGTGGGGTGCCGGTCACCGTGCCGGCGAGGGTGACGTCCAGGCCCGACGACCGGGCGTCGGCCACCAGTTCCGGGATCCGGTCCTGGGTGGGTTGCGGTGGTTCGGGGCGGTCGGGGTCGGCACGGAGGACGCCGAGGACATCCCGGAGTTCTTCCAGCGCTTGGCGGGAACCGTCGGCGATACCGCGGATCAGCATGCGCTTCTCCTCGGCCGAGAGGTCGTCACGGTGATCGAGCACGCCGGCTTGCATGGCGACCAGTGAGATCCGGTGGGCGAGCACGTCGTGCATTTCGCGGGCGATCCGGTTGCGTTCGGTGGCCCGTGCCTGGGCCGCCCGGGCACCCTGTTCGCGTTCGGCGCTGTCGGCGCGTTCGCGCAGCGATCGCACTTCGGCACGGCGGGCGTCGATGGCCACGCCGGTGGCCACGGCGATCCCCGCGGTCGAGACCGTCAATGCGAGTTGCAGCCAGACCGGGGCGGGCGGGGCGTCGACCGGGTAGAGACCCTGAGCGAACTGCGCCGCCGTCACATACGCCGCGACGACCACGGCGATCTCGACCGGACGGCGACGGGTGGACAGCGAACACAGTGCCAGCAGCGCGGCACCGGTGGCGAGCGCCGATGCGGCCGAGGCGATCACGATCACCAAGGCGACGGTGAACGGGAACCGGCGCCGCCACGGCAACAGCGTCAGGCAGCCGAGTGCGATCAGCGGATCACCGGTCACCAGCCAGGAACATGTGTCGGCCGTACAGCCTGCGGGCAGTACGGCGGCGACGGAGTACCAGAGGGCGGCGCCGATTGCCGCGGCCGCCGTCAGCCGCCAGGTCTGCTGCCATACCCCGAGTCGTGCCGGGCCGTCGGTGTCCACCCGGCCATTATCGCGACGACGACCGGCTTGGAGCACCCACCCACCGGCTGAGATGTGCTCGACCCGCGGCGAATAGCCGACTCGACTTTCGTCGAACACGAGCGCCGCCGCCGGGGCGATGTGCCCGGGGCGCGGACTCGACAGAATCGGTCATGTACCAGCCGGACACGAGCGCCCGCTGACGGCTTGCTCGTGGTAGGCGCCATTTCGTCGGGGAGTAGCAGCGTATGAATCGACAACGGACCTCGAGCCTGTTCGCCGTGCTCGGTCTCACCGGAGCGCTGGTCGGGGCGCCGATCGTGGCCGCGCAGCCGACCGAACACCCCGCTACGCAGATGCGGTGGGGCGCATGTCCTGAGGGGCTCGAAGATCCCGCAGCCGGGCCTGCCCAGTTGCAGTGCGCCACCGTGGCGGTGCCCTTGAACTACAGCGAGCCCGAGGGCATGCGGATCGAGATCATGATCTCGCGACTGGCGAGCAAGAACCCGGACAAGCGTCGCGGCGTGTTGTTACTCAACCCCGGCGGTCCAGGTGGTTCGGGCTTGGACCAGCCCAAGTTCCTGGCCACTCACGGATTGCCCGCAGAGGTACTGGACAGCTATGACGTGATCGGTATGGACACCCGCGGGGTAGGGCATTCGGCACCGGTGAGCTGCGGATTCACCGATGACCAGGCGTACTTCGGCAATATCCCGCCGTTTGCGGTGAACGACGCGGCGGTCACCGAACGGGCAGGCGTCGCCGAGGGGGTTGCCGACCAGTGCGCGGCCAACGACCACGAAGGCCGGTTGCGCCACATCTCGACGGCGAACATGGCTCGCGATCTGGACCTGATCCGGGCGGCGCTGGGTGAGGACAAGGCAAGCTTCCTCGGCTACTCCTACGGCACCGCATTGGGCGCCGCGTACGCCTCGATGTTCCCGCGGCAGGCCGACCGCATCGTGCTCGACAGCAATATCGGCGACACCCACCTCGACCACGACGGGATGCGCCTGTACGGCCTCGGCATGGAACAGACGTTTCCCGACTTCGCGCGATGGGCCGCCGACCGCCACGACACCTACGGCCTGGGCCGCACACCGGAAGAGGTGCGGCACACGTACTTCACCCTCGCCGAGCGACTCGACGCGAACCCGGTGGACGGAATGGACGGCAGTCTCTTCCGTTTCGGTACCTTCTTCACGCTCTATCGCCCGGCGCTGTACGCGTCGGCCGGCGAGAGCTGGAAGTCGCTGCTCGAAACCGGACATCCCGGGCCCGCGGGCGGCCGCCCGCCGGGTACGGGTGCGCCTTCGCCGAACGACAACGGCTGGTCGGTCTTTCTGGCCGTGACGTGCAACGATGTCGAATGGCCCGAGGACATCGGGACCTACCGGCGTGCCGTCGCCGAGGACCGGGAACGGCATCCGCTCTACGGTGCGGCCGCCGCGAACGTGATGCCCTGCGCCTACTGGGCACTCGGGCCGTCCGAGCCGCCGGTGCGGATCGACAACACCGGCCCGGCCGATGTGCTGATCCTGCAGAACCAGCGCGACCCGGTCACCCCGCTACGCGGCGGCCAGCTGCTCGACGAGAAGTTCGGTCAGCGGTCCCGCTTGGTCACCGTCGACGGGAGTGGGCACGGGGTCTACGTTCTGGGCGAGAACCCCTGCGCGACCGACGTCGTCACCGGCTACCTGGTGGACGGCACCATGCCCGACCACGACATCACCTGTCACGCGGACCAGGACCTAGCCCGAGTTGCGCAGGGCGGTGGCGAGACCGTTCATGGTGAGCAGGATGCCCCGCTTCACCAGCTCGGAATCGTCACCCCCGCGCAGCCTGCGCAGCAGGTCGACCTGGAGCTGGTTGAGCGGTTCCAGATACGGGAAACGATTGTGGATCGACTCCGCCAGTGACGGGTTGTCGCTGAGGAGTTCGTCGTGGCCGGTGACCGCCTTGTACATGCGGATCGTCCGCGCGTGTTCCTCGCGGATCATCCCGAAGATCGTGTCGCGCAGGTGTTCGTCGTCGACGAGGTCGGCGTAGCGGGCGGCGATGTCGAGGTCGCTCTTGGCCATTACCTGCGCCAGATTCGACAGCACGGTGCGCAGGAAAGGCCAGCGCTGGTAGAGATCGGTAAGCCGGGCCAGGCGCGCCGGATCGTCGCCGACCCAGTCCTCGAGTGCGGTGCCGGTGCCGTACCAACCCGGCAGCATGACGCGGGCCTGGCTCCACGCCATCACCCACGGGATCGCCCGCAGGTCCGACACCGAATTGGTCGGTTTGCGCGAGGCCGGGCGGCTGCCGATATTGAGGTCGCCGACCTCGGCGACCGGGGTGGACTGCCGGAAGTACTCGACGAAGCCGGTGGTGTCGTGCACGAGGTGCGCGTAGGCGGCGCGGGCCCGGGTCGCCAGGTCGTCGAGCAATTCGTAGGCGGGTTCGGCGTCGTCGCCGAGGCCCTCCACGTCGAGCAGGGTGGATTCGAGGGTGCCCGCGATGAGTGATTCCAGGTTGCGGTGTGCCGCACCGGATTCGGAGTATTTCGCGGCGATCACCTCGCCCTGTTCGGTGAGCCGCAAGGACCCGCGCACGGCGCCCGCGGGCTGGGCGAGGATCGCGTCGTAGCTGCGACCACCACCACGTCCGACGGTTCCGCCGCGACCGTGGAAGAGCCGCAACCGGATTCCCGATTTGCGCGCCACCTCGACCAGGTCCAGTTCGGCGCGGTAGAGCGCCCAGTTCGCCGCCAGGTACCCGCCGTCCTTGTTGGAATCGGAGTAGCCGAGCATCACTTCCTGCCGCATCCCGGCGGCGGCGACGAGGTCGCGGTACGCCGGAACCTCCAGTGCGGCAGCGAGAGTCGCCGCGCCCGCACCGAGGTCTTCGATGGTCTCGAACAGCGGGACGATACCGACCGGGCTGTGCGGTGAGCCGTCGGGCGTGCCGGGATCGAGGATCCCCGCTTCCTCGAGCAGCAGGGCGGCCTCGAGCATGTCGCTCACCGAAGTGCACATGCTGATGATGTAGTTCGGGACGGCGGCGGCGCCGAAGGTGTCGATCACGTCCTTGGCGGCTCGCAGTACACCGAGTTCCTTGGCCGCCAGTTCGCTCAGCTGTGCGTTCGGGCCGAGAAGTGGCCTGCGCGTGCGCAATTCGGTGGCCAGCAGGTCGACCCGTTCGGCTTCGCTCAGGCTCGCGTAGTCCTGGTGCGCACCCGACCAGGCGAGCAGTTCGGCGACGACCTGTTCGTGCACCTCGGAGTTCTGGCGCATGTCGAGGCCCTGCAGGTGGAAACCGAAGGTCTCCACGGCGTGGCGCAGGGCGGCCAGGCGGTCGTCGGCGAGCAGGGCGTCGCCGCTGGCGCGCAGGGAGGCATCGATCGCGTCCAGGTCGTCGAGCACGGCCTGCGGGGTGGGGTACGGCTCGGCGTCTGTGGTGAGACCGTTGTCCGGGAGGCGGTCGAGCGCGCGTCGCGCGGTGGCACTGAGGCGGGCCCGGATCGCGTGCAGGGCACGGCGATACGGTTCGTCGGCGAACACGGCCGGGTCGTCGTAACCGGCCTCCGCGAGCGCGGCGACCGCCGGGCTCACCCGCACCAGCCGCGCCGACTGCGACAGCGACTTCTCCAGTTCCACCAGCTCGCCCAGGTAGCGGCCGAAGGCGTAGGCGGCGGCCTGCTCGGCGGCGGTGTGCACGACGTCGGCTGTCACATAGGGATTTCCGTCGCGGTCGCCACCGATCCAGGACCCGGGGCGCAGGATCGGGCGCTCGAGCAGGCCGACATCGGGCCAGCGGGAACGCAGGGCCGCACGGACCTCGGCATTGATCGCGGGGATCACGTCGTAGAGGGTCAGGTCGTAGTAGCGCAGGCCCACCGAGATCTCGTCCTGAATCCGCAAGCGCGCCAGGCGGATCAGCGCTGTGCGCCACAGGGTGAGCACTTCACGGCGAATGCGCAGTTCGGTGTCGTCGTAACCGGGATCGCCGGGCTCGAGCCTGCGCCGCAACCGCATCAGGGCGGTGATCTTGGCCTGCACGTCGAAGACCGTGCGCCTGCGCGTCTCGGTGGGGTGCGCGGTGATCACCGGCGACACCAGGGCGTCGGTGAGCTGTTCGGCCACGCTCGTGCCGTCGAGGTCGGCGGCGTCGAGTTTGGCGTAGGTCGCGGCCAGCGAGGAGTCCTGCGGTGGTTCGCCCGCCGCCACGTGCGCGGCGCGGCGGCGGTCGCGCTGGATGTCCTCGGCCAGATTGGCCAGCAGCACGAAGTAGCTGAACGCCCGGATCAGCGGCAGCGCCACCTCGGTGGGGGTGCCGTCGAGCATGTCGGCGACGGCGCTGCGCTCCACTTCCTCGCGGCGCACCCGGAACGCCTCGATGCGGACCCGCTCGATGAGGTCGAACACCTCGGGTCCTTCGTGGTCACGGATGGTGTCACCGAGGATGCCGCCGAGGAACCGGATGTCCTCGCGCAACGGCCGGGTGGCTTCCTGCTCCTGCACGACTCGCGATTGGCCCATGAACAGACAGTATTGCCGCCGACCCACCGAACGCGACCCGGCGACGCGCGGATCACACCTACAGCGCCCGGATCACCCTGGCCGGATTGCCCGCCGCGAACACGCGGTCGGGCAGGTCGCGGGTGACCACACTGCCCGCACCGACCACCACGTCGTCGCCGATGGTGACTCCGGGGCACACGATGACTCCGCCGCCGAACCACACGTTGTTCCCGATCCGGATCGGCGCCGCCGATTCCCAGCGCTGCCTGCGCTTTTCATGATCCTGCATGGGATGAAGGGCGGTGAGCAGCTGACAGCGCGGTCCGATCGAACAGTCGTCGCCGATGGTGATCGGCGCGCAGTCGAGCAGGATCGCGTCGTAGTTGAGGAAACTGTTGGCGCCGATCTCGATCAGATAGCCGTAATCGCACTGGAATCGCGGCATGATCCACGAGCCCTCGCCCAGTTTGCCGAGCAGATCGCCCAGCAGCTCGGTCCGCCGATCGGTTTCGTCGGGCCCGGTGCGATTGAACTCGTCGCACAGCCGTTGCGCCCGTTGCCGTTCGGCCACGAGTTCCGGATCGTTGTCCTTGTACAGGTCCCCCGCCAGCATGCGCTGCTTCTGTTCGCCCACCCCGCCGAGTGTAGGGGTGGGCGAACAGGAAGTACCCCGGCTACTTCGCCGGGTCGACCCCGAAGGTCGCGGCGATGTCGTCGAGCACCGCGTGCGCTCCGGTGAGACCGACCGAGGTCAGCCAGACCAGGTCGTCGACCGGGGTGATCTTGCCGCGCAGCTGGTTCCACAGCGGATTGGCCTCGGCGGCCGCCTTGCGCTGGGTGGCGGCGTCCTCGCCGCTGCTGGTGAGGAAGACGTAGTCGGCGTCGGCGTCGAGCAGACGCTCCGGGCTCAGCGTGATCGCGAAGTCGTTCTTCGGGTCGGCGGACTTGTCGGGCTGGTTCAGGCCGGTGTCGGCGAAGATGTCGCCGATGAAGCTGACCCGCTGCATGAGCCGGTCCTCCTTGCCCATGAAACGCAGCAGCGAGACGGTGGGCGCGATGCCCCCATTTTTGGCCTTGATCGCCGCTCCGATCGCGGCGGCCCGGTCCTGGTAAGCCGTGAGTTTGGCCTTGGCGAGGTTTTCCTTGTCGACCGCCTTCGCGAGCAACAGCAGGTTCTCCTTCCAGGTGGCGCCGGTGGTCTGGCTGAACACCACCGGCACCGTGCCCGAACCGAGCTTGATGCCACGGAACTGCTCGTACTGCTTCTCGTGACGCACCTTCGCCGACACGATCAGATCCGGGCGGGCGCCGGCCAGTTTCTCGATGTCGGGCGTCTGGACGTTGCCGATGTTGACCGCGCGGCCGCCGCAGGTCTGTGCCGACGCACCGAGGAACGCCGGCAGCTTGTCCCCCATGGACTGGTAGGTCGTGTACGCGACGAGCTCGGTGTTCAGCACCAGGGCGGCGTCGACGAATGTCTGATCGAGCGCGGCGACGCGGACCGGGCGGGTGGCGATGGTCGCCGGGTCGACGACGGTGCCGACATCCGCACCCGCCGCGTCCTTGACCGCGCCCTTTTCGATGGTGCGCGGATAAGCGCCGCCGTCGAGGTTGCTCGCGGTGTCGCAGTCACTGCTCGCGGCGCCGGGGTTCGCGCGTTCCTGGCCGCACGCGGAAAGACTCAGTACGGCGGCGGCGACCGCCGCGGCGGCGGCGAGCCGACGGCTCAGTGGGGTATTCATCGACGTCTCCCGGGTGGTTCGGTTGTCTTCAGGGTTGCTAACGTAGCGAAGCCTTACCTAATTACCAACTACGAAGAGGGAAAGTGACCGCATCGCCGCCCGGAGCCGTGTTCGCCGACACGCGGTCTCGCCGGTTGCTACTCATCGCGGGTCTGCTGGTCGCGGTGGTCGCGGCCGTGCTGCTCAGCATGGCCGTCGGCTCGAAATTCATCGCGCCCCTGGATGTTCTGCAAGCGCTCGGCGGCACCACCGACACCGAGACCGGTGCCATCGTCAACGGCCTTCGGCTGCCGCGCACCCTGCTGGGGATCCTCGCCGGGCTCGCGCTCGGCATCGCGGGAGCGGTGATCCAGGGCCACACCAGGAACCCGCTCGCGGATCCGGCGCTGCTCGGCATCACCCAGGGTGCGGCGCTCGGCATCGTCGCGGCGGTGATGGTCGGTGGCATCTCGAGCCTGTTCGGCTATGTGTGGTTCGGTTTCGCGGGTGCGTTGATCGCCACCGTCACGGTGTTCGTCATCGGGACGACGGGGCGGGGCGGGCCGACCCCGGTGACTCTCGCGCTGGCCGGCGCCGCCGTCAGCTACCTGCTGCAGGGACTGATCTCGGCAGTGGTGCTGTTCGACACCGACGTCACCGATATCTACCGCTTCTGGAAGGCCGGGTCGCTGGCCGGAACCAGTCTCGACTTGCTGGGTAAGGCAACACCTTTCGTCGTCGCCGGGATCGTGCTCGCCCTGGCCAACACCTCCGCGCTCAACGCGCTCGGCCTGGGTGAGGACACCGCCCGCGCGCTCGGTCATCGCGTCACCCTGGCCCGCACCGTCGGCATCGGTTCGATCGTGCTGCTCACCGGCGCGGTGGTGGCGATCGCCGGGCCGCTCGGGTTCGTCGGACTCGTCGTTCCGCACCTCGCGCGTGGTATCACCGGACCCGACTACCGCTGGCTGGTTCCGGTCGCCGGGCTGCTCGGTGTGATCCTGGTGCTGGTCGCCGACATCGCGGGACGGGTGGTACTCGACAAGGGCGAACTACCCGCGGGCATCATGCTCGCCTTCGTCGGCGTGCCGTTCTTCATCGTGCTGGTCCGTCGCCGGAAGCTGGTGACCGTATGAGTACCGTGCGGGCGGTGCGGCTGGGACCGGTGTCCTGGCAGTTGCGATTGCGTACCACGGCGGTCCTGTTGCTCGGCGTGGCGGTGCTCGGTGTCACCAGTTGTGTCGCGCTCGCACTCGGCACCTACACGATGCCCGACGGCGGCCCGGTCACGCCGCTGGATGTGCTCGCGGTGCTCACCGGTGGTGGCGACGACGGGCTGGCATACGTGGTGTGGGATCTGCGGCTGCCGCGGATTCTCACCGGTGCGCTGGTCGGCGCGGCGCTCGCGTTGTCCGGCGCGATCACCCAGGGCATCGCGCGAAACCCGTTGTCCAGTCCCGATATTCTCGGTGTCACCGCGGGCGCGAGCGTCGCCGCGGTCGCGGTGATCGCGCTGTCGGGCAGCCGGGGGCAGGTCAGCGGCGCGGTGGCCGAGATCGGGGTGCCGGTGGCATCCATGCTCGGCGGATTACTCGCCGCGCTGGGAGTTTTCGTGCTGGCCTGGCGCGGCGGGATCGAAGGCTATCGACTCGTACTGGTCGGCCTCGGCGCCGGTTCGCTGCTGTCCAGCGTGACGTTCTGGCTGCTCAGTGTCGGGGAAGTCGATGTCGCGACGCGGGCGGTGACCTGGCTGACCGGCAGCCTCAACGGCAGCGGCTGGATCCAGGTGACACCGGTCGCCGTCGCGCTGGCCGTCCTGGTGCCGGTGGTCCTCGCGGGCACCCACCTGCTCGGCGCCCTGCACTTCGGCGACGACACCGCCCGCTCGCTGGGCATCCGGCTCAACACCGCCCGCCTGACCCTGCTGGTGCTGGCGGTACTGCTCGCCGGGGTCGCGACCGCCTCGGCGGGGGCCGTCATCTTCATTGCCCTCGCGGTGCCGCAGGTGGCGCTGCGGCTCACCGGTTCGGCCCAGCCACCGCTGCTCACCTCGGCGATCCTCGGCGCGGCCTTCACCGTCGCCGCCGACCTCGTCGCCCGCACGCTGCTGCCCTCGGGCGAGCTGCCCGTCGGGGTGGTCACCGCCGTGCTCGGCGCCCCCTATCTGATCTATCTGTTGATGCGGCGCAATCGCGCCGGGAAAGCGGGCGTGTGATGACCGTTCGGCTCCAGGCCGACGCCTTGACCCTCGGTTACGGGACGACCACCGTCGTCGACGGGCTGGATCTCGAGGTCACCGGCGGCACGATCACCGCGGTGATCGGACCCAATGGTTGCGGAAAATCCACGCTCCTGCGCGCGATGGCCCGGCTCCTGCGGCCCACCGGTGGTCATGTGCACCTCGACGGCAAACGCATCGACCGGATGTCGACCAGGGACGTGGCGCGCGTGCTCGGCATCCTGCCCCAATCCCCGCTCGCCCCGGACGGTCTCACCGTCGCCGACCTCGTCGCGCGGGGCAGGCACCCGCACCAGCGGTGGTACCGCCAGTGGTCCCAGGACGACGAGTCCGCCGTCACCGAGGCGCTGACCTGGACCGATATGGTCGAGTTCGCCGACCGCTCGCTCGACGAGCTGTCCGGCGGGCAACGCCAACGCGCGTGGATCTCGATGGCTCTGGCCCAGAACACCGACCTGCTGCTGCTCGACGAACCGACCACCTTCCTCGACCTCGCCCACCAGATCGAGGTGCTCGACCTGGTCCGGCGGCTGCACGCCGAGGCGAACCGCACCGTGGTGATGGTGCTGCACGACCTCAATCTCGCCGCACGCTATGCCCATCGGCTGGTCGCGATGCGGGCCGGACGCGTGGTCGCGGCGGGCACGCCCGCCGAAGTGCTCACCGAGGACGTGGTGGCGCAGGTGTTCGGGTTGCGCGCGAAGGTGATCGAGGATCCGGTCACCGGCACCCCGCTGGTGGTCCCGATCGGCCCCGTCGAGGCGGCCACCTCGTAGGGTCGTGGGGTGACATCTGGGCGGACTCGGCACAATTACACCGGCACTTCGGTCGCCGAGCGGCAGGTCGAGCGTCGTGCGCTGTTCATCGAGGCCGGGCTGACCGTCTTCGCGGAGAAGTCGTACGCCAACAGTTCGCTCACCGATGTGTGCGCGGCGGCCGGGCTGTCGCGGCGGCAGTTCTACGAGCAGTTCGCCGGTCGGGAGGAACTGCTGGTCGCGGTGTACGACACGGTGCAGGGTAGGGCGCGGGACGCCGTGCTCGCCGCGCTGGCGGCGGTCGGCACCGACGACCTGCGTACCCTCATCGAAGCCGCGCTGCGGGCTTACACGACGGCCATCACCGACGACATCCGGGCGGCCAAGGTGGCGTTCGTCGAGATCGTCGGGGTGAGCGCCTCGGTCGAGGAACACCGGGCTCGGGTCCGGGATCAGTGGGGCGAGGTGGTCGCCACCGTCGCCACCGTCGCGGCCGCGCGCGACGGCGTGCGCACGCCGCCGGGCGGTTGGCGGATGGCGATGGCGGCCTTCATCGGCGCCGTCAACGGCGCCGTGCACCAGTGGAGTCTCGACGACCCCCGGCCGCCCGTCGACGATCTCGTCGATGTCTTCACCACCCTGCTCAATGCCCTGACCTCGCCCGCGTAACCCGCATCTGATTGCGATCCACACCACACCCGTGCCATAGTAGCCGCCATTGAGACGAAGGCGTCTCAATTCCTGTGAGGACTGTGCACGATGAGATCTCCCCTGATTCCGCGCTGGCTCGCCCTGGCCACCAGCGTGCTCGCGGCGGCAACGGTGGTGGCGGCCGGTCCGGTCGCGGCCGAGCCGACGGCGATCCCGCCCGCCCCGGTGATTCCGCTGCCGCCCGAGCTCGACCCGGGTTTCTACCTTCCGCCCGCCGATGTGGTTGCGGCGACCGAACCCGGCGCGATCATCGCGGCCAGGCAGGTCACCGTCGCCGACTTCGGCGTGCTTCCGGTCGAGGTCGACGCATGGCAGGTGTCCTACCGCTCCAACAACAGCCGCGACGAGGCGATCCCGGCCGTGGCCACGCTGATCAAGCCACGCGGACAGGCGATCTCACCCCGCAAGCTGCTCTCGGTCCAGCTGGCCGAGGACTCGACCGCAGGCTATTGCGCGCCGTCCTATGCGCTGCAACATCTTTCGGTCGCGCCGGTCGCCGGACAGATCGTGGTGCCCGCCGAATTCCTGTTCGCGCAGGCGGCGCTGGCGCAGGGCTGGGCGGTCGTCGTGCCCGACCATCAGGGTCCGTACTCGGCCTATGCCGCCGGGCCGCTGGCGGGTCGGATCACTCTCGACGGCATTCGTGCCGCGACCGGATTCGCGCCGCTCGAGGTGGGGCCCGACGCACCGGTCGGCCTCTACGGGTACTCCGGCGGGTCGATCGCGACCGGGCACGCCGCCGAGCTGCACGCGAGTTACGCACCCGAACTGAACATCGTCGGCGCGGCCGAGGGTGGGGTCGGCGCGGATCTGGGTGCCGCCCTCACCATGGCGAACAACCAGCTCACCTCCGGCCTGGTCTTCGCCGCCGTGCTGGGTCTCACTCGCGAATACCCTGATTTCGCAACCTATCTCGATCAACGACTGAACCCGCTCGGCAGGGGGCTGATGGCGGTCAAGTCGCCGCTGTGCGTGCAGTACCAGTCGGCACTGCTGCCGTTCCTCGACCTCACCGGCATGATCGGTTCCGACGGCAACCCGCTCGACGATCCGCCGGTGGCGGCCATGCTCGACGACACACGCATGGGCAAGTCCGTCCCCGATATGCCGCTGTTCCTATGGCATTCCGCGTGGGACGAGATCCTCCCTCTCGCCGCGACAGACACCCTGGTCGACACCTACTGCCGGGACCCGAACACCTCCCTGACCTACACCCGCGACCACGCCAGCGAACACATCGTCGCCGAGGTCGTCGGCGGACCCGCCGCACTGCTCTGGCTGCGCGACCGGCTCGACGGCATTCCTGCCGCACCGGGCTGCACCACCTCCGACGCAGGCACCATGGCCGCCACTCCCGGCGCCCTGCCCTTCCTCGGGGATACCCTGTCCGCCAAGTTCGCCACCTTCTTCGGAGCCCCGCTGGGCAGCCGCTGAGGCATCGAGTGTCGTGGCGGCGCGTGCCATACGCGCCGCGCAATGCCCGTGCCCACCGCTCCGCCGACCCTGCTCAGCTGACTTCCAGGTGGCGGGGCAGGGCGCGGTGCAGCAGGACCTGCTCGAGGAGTGCCACGAGGATGTCGCGCACCGAGTCTCGGTCGCGGGCGTCGCAATCCAGAACAGGGATCCAGTCGTCGAGGCCGAGGGCTTCGCGGACTTCGGACAGGTCGAAGTGTGGTGTGTCCGGGAAGCGGTTGACCACGACGACGAACGGGGTGTTGTGGTCTTCGAAGTAGTCGAGGACGGGATAGCAGTCTTCGACGCGGGCGGTGTCGACCACGATCACCGCGCCGAGTGCGCCGTCGACGAGGTCGTCCCACAGGAAGACGAAGCGGTCCTGGCCCGGGGTGCCGAACAGGTACAGGATCAGCGAGCGGTCGAGGGTGATACGGCCGAAGTCCAGCGCGACCGTGGTCGCGGTCTTCTCGGCGTGGCGGCCGGGGTTGTCGACGCCGATCGACACTTCGGTCATCGCGGCCTCGGTGACCAGCGGCTCGATCTCGGAGATGGCGCCGATGAAGGTCGTCTTGCCGACGCCGAAACCGCCGCTGACCACGATCTTCACCGATGCCGGCATCGACGCCGCGATGCGTGTTTCAGAGTGCGCGGACAAGGTCGGTGATCCTTTCGATGGCGGCGGTCGTCAGCTCGGGCGCGTCGCGCACGGTCACCTGACCGGCTGCGGCCAGGTCGCTGACGATCACCTTGGCGATACCGGCCGGAATCCGCAGGGCGGCACCGATTTCGGCGATGGAGTGGGGATGCTGGCACAACCGCACGACGGTGTGCTCCTCGAAACGCAACGGTGCCGACAGGGCCGAAGGTGCTGCCACGACCAGGGTTTCGAGGCGCAGGCCGTCGAGGACCGGGACCGTGCGGCCCGAGGTGACGACAAAGGGGCGAACGAGCCGATCGTCGTCGGTGTCGTCGGCCGGCCGGGCAACTGGTTGCCCGGCGCTCCAGCTCGTCGGCTGGTTCAGCGGGACCATGCGTGGGTCGGGCAGGCGTGGCCGATCGGAATCCCTCATCGGCGCAACGTCTCTCGCAGCTCACCGATCAGCATCGGGTCGAGCAGGGCGCCCGCTCGTTCGGCGAGCACGGCCATCTCGTAGCCGACCAGACCCACATCGCAGCCACCGTCGGCGATCACGCCGAGGCAGCTGCCGTCGCCCAGCGCCGAGACGAGCAGGAAGCCGCGCTTCATCTCGATCAGGATCAACTTCAGGCCGTCGAAGTCGTAACTGCGTGAGGCACTTCGGGCCAGGCTGGACAGTCCGGACACCATGGCGGCGAGCCGATCGGCGCCCGTACGGTCGAGACCTTCCGACATGGCGATGAGCAGGCCGTCCGACGAGACGGCGACCGTGTCGCGCACCCCGTCGGTGTTGCGCACGAAGTTGCCCAGCAGCCAGTTGAAGGTGTGCGGGTCGGCGGTCGGGAGGTGGGTGGTCACCGTGGCTCCTTGCTGTCAGCGGATCGGGTCGTCTTCGCGTGTACCGCTACCGCTTTCGTGACCGGTGCGGAACGCGGCGAGCATGCTGCGGGTCTGGTCTGGAGTACGTTCGGCGACCTGCGGGCGGTCGTGCAGCGGGGCTTCGCGGCGGGGACGGTCCGAAGGTGTGGCGCGTTTGGCGCGCTTCACGAGGCCGTTGCGGGTACGTTCGACCGGCGCTCGACCAGTAACGTCGAGGTCACCGCCCACCCCGTCGCCCCGAGTGTCGCGCGGTTCCGGCGACAGGTTGAAACCGCTCCGGGCGGTCGCGTCATCGTTTCCTCGCGTTGGGGCGACACGGGCCGAGCCGTTGCGGGTGCGGTCCATGTCGATCGACGCTCGACCGAGCGCGTCGAATGTGCCCTCGGCTGCGAAACCGGCCTGTCGGGCAAGGGAACCGGCCGATGCCGCCGCGGTGCCGACATTGCCGGTCCGAGCAGTAGGCCCACCAGCGGCACGAGAGGGCGTCCCGCGGTTCGAGCCGTTGGAACCGGGCGTTTCATCGACGTAAGACGCTGTACCGGTGAGGAATTGAATGTAGGGCGAGGAGACGACAGGGGAAGCCTGGTCGGCGCCGGGCGGATCGGCGGGAAGAACGACGGGGTGCTGGGCCGGGTGGTGGCCGTTCAGCGGATCCACTCGTAGTTGTCGGCCATCATGCTGATCGAAGTTCGGCAGCGGCGTGCCGTTCGGCGTCGGCGCCGAAATACGGGCACCCTGCTCATCGAGATCCGGCACACGGACACCGTTCCGGCCCGGCTCCGAGCGCCGGGCACCCTGCTCGCCGAGATCCGGCACACGGACACCGTTCCGGCCCGGCTCCGAGCGCCGGGCACCCTGCTCGCCGAGATCCGGCACACGGACACCGTTCCGGCCTGGGTCCGAGAGCCGGGCACCCTGCTCGCCGGGGACCGGCACACGGGCACCGTTCCGGCCCGGCTCCGAGTGCCGGTCGTCGGGGTGACGGGCCCCCTCCCGATCGGACGCGTTGTGGCCGGCATCGCGCCGAAGGGGTTCCGGCACGCGGCCGGCTCCGCTCGCCGCCATCTGTCCCCGGTTGTGCCGCGCATCGTCGGGCGAACCGTTGGCGTCGCCATCCTGGCTATCCGTGGACTGTCGCCCAACTCGAGCACTGCCGGAATCGCCACGCCCTGACGAGCTTTCGTCCATGATCAGGCTCGATGGCAGCAACAGCCGGGCGACGATGCCGCTCACCGGTGAGGTGTTGAGTTCCACTTCTATACCGAGACGGCCGGCGAGGCGGCCGACCACGTAGTGGCCGAGGTAGCGGGTGGAGGCGACGATGAAGTCCTGCTCGCCACGTAGGCGGGCATTGGCTTCGGCGAGTTGTTCGGCGGACATGCCGACGCCGTGGTCGACGACCGCGAGCAGGTACCCGCCGGCCACTTTGCGCCCGTAGATCTCCACTTCGAGGTCGGGTGGGGAGAACGCCAGACCGTTCTCGATGAGCTCCGCCAGAGCGTGCGCGAGTTCGCTGACCACCGCACCGGTGATCGCGACCTCGTCGACGCGACGCAGCACCACCCGCCGGTAGTCGTCGACCTCCGAGAGCCCCGCCCGGATGACGTCGGTGAGCGCGATCGGTTCGGCCCACCGACGCGGGCTCGCCTCACCGACCAGCACTAGGAGGCTTTCGGCATTGCGCCGCATGCGGGTGGCGAGATGGTCGAGTTCGAACAGGTTGGACAGGGTTTTCGGGTCGAGTTCCTCGCGTTCGAACTCGCTGATGAGGCCGAGTTGTCTGCGCACGAGATTCTGGTTGCGCCGGGCCAGGTTCGCCATCGACTCGGTGGTGTTGCGCCGCACCAGCGCCTGTTCGGAGGCGAGGTCGAAGGCGGTGCTCTGCACGCGGTCCAAAGCGCCTGCGACAGCACCGATCTCGACACTCGAGCCCGGTGGGGTGCGGACGGGCGCGGGTGGGTCGGGGCGGGTGTCGGCGGATCCGCGCCATGCGGCGATTACTTCGGGCAATCGGGTGGAAGCCACGTCGTCGGCCTCGGCCGCGAGCTCGGCCAGGGGTCGCACGATGGCCCGGACACTCGCGAACACCAGCGCGACCTCGGCGGCGACCGCCAGCAGTGCGGCAAGGGCGAAGGCGGCCAGCACGATGGCCGCGGTGCGGCGCAGGTCGGCGGCGCGGGCCCGCACATCGTCGCCGACGGCCTGCTGCACGGTGCGCTGTGCGTCGATCACCTCGGTCATCTGCGACCACCACACCGCCGGGTCGACCGGAACGGTCAACGGTCCGGCGGTGGACGCGATGGCGGCGTTCTCCGATTCCGCTGCCCGCGTGGCACTTTCACCACCCAGGACGGCGGCGAGCCGGTCGCGCTGCGCCGGCGTCGCCTCGCGGTCGAACTGGGTGAGCGCGGCGGTGCGGGCCGCGCGGATGTCGAGGAATTGGACGTACTCCCCCGCCACGAACTCCCCCGCCGCGAACACACCGTTGAGGAAGCCACGTTCGCGAGCGGTGAACTCCTTGGCGTCACCCAGGGCGTAGAGGGCTTGCAGGCCGTGGCGCACGGCGGGATCGCGGGCCTGATCCAGGCCGAGGGCGAGCCGGTTGAGCGCGTCGATGCTGTCGGAATAGAACTGGAACGCGGCCTGTCGGGAAACGGTCCTGGTGTCGATCTGTGACCGGACGCCGGGCAGCCCGCCGAGCTGACCGAGCGCCGAGCGCACCTCCCCCGCGCCGGGTGGGTCGGCGGTCAGCGCGGCACTCAGGATGCGCAGCGCCGCGTCGGTGGCGGGACGCTGGTCCCCGACCGCCTGCACCAGCCGCGCGTCACCGCCGAGCAGACCGTTGCTGAGCCCGCGTTCGCGCTGCACCTGGTGCACCAGATCCTGTGCGGCCAGGGCAACCGCGACCGCGTCCACGGTCTCCCCGCTGCGCCGGAACGCGGTGATCTGGGTCGACATCGTCACTCCGAGCAGCACGAGCACGAGCACCAGCGACACCGCGAGAATCCGGGCGAGCTGCCCGGAAATGGTGCGCGGCCGGATCAGCCCGCCACCCGCGGCCCGCCGACGGGAATGTGAACGCACCACCTGCTCCTCTGAAACGCCACACGCGGTATTTCGCGGCGGCCCACCGAAAGTCAGGTGTCAACTTGCACTGCCCCGGGTGCACGGTCAATCCGGGACAGCGTAAGAACGGGATTCGTGCATTGATCTCAACATGCCGGAAACGAACGGGGCCCTCTGTGTCGGAAAGCTCACCGCTCCCACCGTAATTCGGTGACGGATTCGTTCGATGTCCGACTTGTTCCGCACAATTTTCGCTGTGACGCCACCCACATTTCCCGAGCATAAAGACGAGAAGACTTGCGGTGAACCGGATAAGAACGATAACCGTCCACCGCGATAATTCGGGCAATTCGCCGAAATTGCCGCAACGCCGCCGCTGCCACATCCTTCCGCGCTCCGGGCTCGCCCGGTGCCGGTAGTGGTCGACCGAGATCAGGACGGCACCTACTGAACCGCGATCGAAGCGGCAGCGGTCTCCTCACCCGAGTCACCCCTCGCCAGGCACCTCGTCGCCGAAAGCCTCGTGCGGCTGGAAGGAACCTTCGCCCTTCGCCCCGCTTCGCGTGAGGATCGACACTCATTCCCCGGCGAGAATACCGAGGACCTGGTCGGAGTAATAGAAGGGTTCGAGGCGTTCGCGCAGGAGTTGGGCGAGGACGCCGTTGCGCTTGGCCGCTTCGATGACCGCAGGGCCGTAGCGCAGGATTTCGGTGCTGATGTCGTCGGCGTTCAGGCCGAGTTCGGGAAGCATCGAGGAGAGGGTGTGGTCTGCGTAGCGGGTGTAGAACACCTCGACGCATTCGCGGACCAGCAGGCCGAAGTATTCCTTCTCCCTGGTGGTGACCGCGATTTCGTAGCAGATCTGGACCAGTTCGTTCAGGTCCTTCTGGGTGAGGTATTCGCGCAGGCCCGCCACCGGTTCGTCGGCGTGCAGGTCCCAGAATTCCATCGCCGCCGAGTGCACGGGGGCGTCGCGCAGCATGTCGCGGATGGCGTTGTTGGTGCGCTTGAGCGCGAACAAGGCGCCCTTGCCCGCGAGGTCACCGACGAAGGTGCTGTCGGCGGCGACCTTCTTGGCGCGGTTGGCCGCGGACTGGCCGAGCGACATCAGCGAGGACACACCCGGAATCTTCTCGGCGCGTTCCCGATTGGCCTGCATGAAGTCGCCGATCAGCTTGTCGACGAAACGCGACGCGACGGTCGCCACGAGCGGGCTCTCGGTGAGCCGGTCCAGGATGCGTTCCTGGGCCTGGTGCATGCCGAAGATCTTCTCCAGCAACGCTTCCACCGGCTCGCGGTCCACGACGTCGCCGAGGGTGTAGTCGGTGTTGGTGGCGATGTGGTCGTAGATGGCGTCGGAGAAGACCCCGACCGTGTCGGCGATGACCGGCGAACCGCCGATGCGGTCGAAGACCCGCGCCACCGTCTCCTCGCCGTCGGCCAGGGAGACCACATCACCGAAGCGGATGGTGTCGCCGACGGCGAGTACAGCCGCCACGTCGCGGGCGATCACCTCGGCGAACCGTTCGCCGGTCACCTCGCCGAGCAGGTAGTCGACCTGCGCGTCGAGCAGTCGTTCGGCGATCTGGCGCGCCTGCGTCATGTATGTCCACCCATTCACGGTTGTCGCTCGGTTGGGAGGACGCGAGGCTAGGCGCCGGAATCGTTGTCCCGCATCGCCTTCCGGATCTGATCCAGACGCTCGCGCGCGGCCTTGCCCCGCGCCTCCCATTGTTCGTCGGCGCTGCGGCCCGCCGGAGTCTGCCGGTCGAGTTCACCCATGCCCTGGGCGGTGCCGAAACGCTGCTCGACCTTATCGCGAACCGCGTCGAATGTCGGCACTCCAGAAGTGGAATATCCGCCGGTCACAGCGTTCGCGGCGGGTCCGGAACCCCCGAGCGGTACCGGCGGTACCGCATGACCATCTCCGACCTGCTCGGATGCCACCGGCTCCGCGTCGACGATCTCGGCCTCGGTGTCGAGCATCACAGGTGGGCCGACCTCGGCATGACCGGCCTCCACCTGAGCCAGCGCGGCGGCGACGGCGCCGAGCCCCGGCCTGCCCGACACCGCCGCGCGCAGCAGCGATACCAGTTCGGCGTCGGGCAGCGCGGCCAGCCGGCCGAGGATCTCGCTCGTTTCGCTCATACCGCCAGGCTACGCAGCCGAGCTCACCTGTCGAGGAACTCACTCCACTGTGCGATGAGCTGTGGCCAGCGCGGTCCGAGCGTGTCGATGACATCGTTGTGGCCCGCCCCGGGAACCACGATCAACTGCTTGGGTTCGTTCGCGGCCGCATACAGGCGTTCGGCATGGCGCAGCGGCAGCAGTTCGTCGTGTTCGCCGTGCATCATCAGCACCGGCACCCGCAGCGCGGAGATCCGGCGCAGGTTCGGGTAGGCGTCCGGAACCAGCGGTGCGGGCAGGAACGGATAGACCGAGCGGGCGGCGTCACGCATACCGCTGAAGGTCGACATCAGGACCATGCCCGCGGGCGGGTGCTCGCCCGCCAGCTCGAGCAATACCCCACCACCGAGCGATTTGCCCAGGTAGACGACCCGTGCGGGGTCGACCTCCGGCTGCTCGAGCAGGGCGGTGCGCGCCGCACGCGCGTCCAGGTAGGTGCCGTGCTCACCGGGGGCGCCGCCGCTGTGCCCGAAACCTCGGTAATCGAAGGCGAGCACGTCGAAACCGGCGGCGACCAGCAGCGCGATGATCGACACCCGGTCACCGATGGTCCCGGCGTTGCCGTGGGCGTAGAGGATGTGGGCGCGCGGGCGTTCGGCACGCACGAACCAGCCGTGCAGATCGATGCCGTCGGCGGTGCGCATGTGCAGATCGCGGTAGTCCAGGCCGAGCGCGGCGGGCGTCTGCGTGAGGTGCCGCTCGGGGTGGTAGACCAGTGCGTTGAGCACCCTGGTCGCCGGATGCCGCATCACTTTCCGCGTCCCGCTTGAAAACCGAAGTCCCAGTTGTAGAGTCGCGCGATCTCCATCACACCGCCACCCGGCTGACCGGCTGGTGGCCGGACGAAGACACCTTCGCGGCGCACCACGAGTTCACCGTTCACGTTCTCGAGCACCGCGAGCACGGCGTCACGGGAGTTGTCGGTGCACCCGTCGAGTGTCATCTCGATCGGTGCCGAGTTCACCGGGTGCAGGGTGACGGTGGCGTGGACGTTGCGGAAATCGCTTGCCCCGTCGTAGATCGAGGCGAACACGAGGATGCGGCGGAAGAACCGGGTGTAGTCGAGATTGATCGACAGGTTCTCACCGGTGATGCTCGCGCCGGTGCGGTCGTCCTGGTCGAGGTGGATGAACGGCGGTTCGTAGAGCGCGCCGAAACGCCGATCCAGCGCCCGGACGGACCCGATCGCGCCGTTGACCAATTCGAAGAAACAGCACAGGTCGAGATCGATGTTCTTGCCGCGCAGTTTGCCGAAGATGCGGCCGGTGGCGGCCATGGAGGTCCAATTGAGATTCACCCGCATCACACCGCCGGTGGCGCCGTGCTTGGTGAGCGAGACGCTCGGGGATTCCTTGGTGAGGGAGACTTTCGCGAGGTTCACCGGGGCTTGCCCGGATGGTGTTGCCGGCGAGGGGAATTGAGCGCCCGGATGCGGTTGGTTCGGCGCGGCGAAAGGTTGTCCCGGCGGTGCAACCTGCCCGGGCTGGACCGGTTGTGGTTGGCCCTGGGGTGGCGCGTAAGGCTGGCTGGGCTGGACCGGTTGTGCTTGGCCCTGCGGCGGGGCGTAGGACTGGGTCGGTGGCGGTGCCGGTGCCGATTGCTGCGGTTGAAAAGCGGGAGTCGGCCGGCTCGGGGGCGGGGTGAAGGGCTGGTCGACCGGGGCATCGTCGACAGTGATGCCGAAATCCGTTGCGAGCCCGGCCAGTCCGGTGTCGTACCCCTGACCCACCGCGCGGAACTTCCACGCACCCTGACGCCGGTACAGCTCGCCGAGGACGAACGCGGTCTCGGTGGTGGCGCCGGTGCTGTCGAATCGGGCGACCTCTCCACCGGTCGCCGCGTCGAGCACCCGGATGCAGAGGTCGCGGAACTGGCTGAAGGTGCCGCCGTCGGCGGAGGCGGCCAGCACGATCTTCTCGATCTGCGGTTCCACCTGCGCCAACTGCACCGTCAAGGTGTCGGCAACCGCGGGGCCCTGGCGTTTCCCGACGTGGCGCACCGCCCCGGAGGGGTGCACCGCCTGGTTGTAGAACACGAAGTCGTCGTCGGAGCGCACCTTCGTCCCGGCGAGCAGCAGGGCGGACGCGTCCGCGTCGGGCACCCCCGGCCCCGCCTGCCAACTCACTTCGACCCGGACCTCGGCGGCGGGCACCACGACATTGGCGCCTTTCATCATCGACACGCTGCCAACCTATCCCGCCCCGCCACCGGCCCACCACCGGTCCGGCTACGGCTTGGCGAACTCGGTGATGAGCACCGGGTACTGCTCGGCGCCGTGACCGGCGGCGATCGCCCTTTCGGCCATCGCCTTCAACAGTTTCGGCAGCTCCGCGTTCACCCCGAGCGCTTCGCACTCCTCGACGAGGTGCGCCATCGACGCGGCATCGGTCGACAGGGCCGCGACCTCGGCGGGATAGGCGCCGTTGTCGACCTGCTCGGCGTATCCGGGCAGCCAGGTCGCCACGCCGGTGGCGATCTGCGCGGCGAACGGCGCGAAGGTGCGTGCGTCGACATCGGCGGTCCGCAGCATCGCGGTGCCCTGCAACCAGGCGTTGAGCACGCTCCACATCATGGCCAGCCCGGCGCCGTCGTAGAGGGCGGCCAGACCGTGATCGGCGCCGAGATGGGTGACGGTGCCCAGTGCCGCGAGTACCGGCGCGGCCGCGTCGAAGTCGGCCTGCGCGCCGCTGTGCAGGAGGACGGCGTCGGCGGTCCCGATCACGGGCGGAACGGCCATGATCGCGCCGTCGAGATACCGGGCGCCGCGCTGCTCGGCCCAGCGGGCCGCCGCCCTGGCCTGGGCGGAGTCGCCGGAGGTGAGGTTGACGACGATGGTTCCGGCCAGGTCGGCCTGCTCGAGCACCGCGTAGACCGCCGGGTAGTCGGTCAGGCAGACCACGATCACCCGGCCGGCGTGCACGGCGTCGGCGACGGTGTCGGCGTGCCGGGCGCCGCCTGCGACCAGCTCGTCGGCGGCGGAAGGGGTGCGGTTCCAGACGGTGGTCGGGTGCCCGGCGGAGAGGAAGGCACGGGCGAGCGCCCGGCCCATCAGGCCCAGGCCGAGAACGGTGACGGGAGTGGTTGTTTCGGTCATGGCACCATCGTCAACGTTGATACCGGTGTGAAGGTCAAGTGAGGATGTCGTGCGGATCGGCGAATTGAGCAGACGAACCGGCGTGCACACGCACCAGCTGCGCTACTACGAGGCCCAGGGGCTGCTCGAGGCGAACCGCCGCTCGAACAGTTATCGCGATTACGACGAGAGCGCAGTCCTGCGGGTGACGCAGATCAGGCACCTGCTCGCCGCGGGCCTCTCCTCTGCCGACATCGCCTACCTCCTGCCGTGCGCCCATGGCGAGGTACCGGACCTGCCGGGCTGCCCGGAATTGATCGGGGCGATGCGGTCACGACTCACGCGCATCGAGGAACAGATGGCCGCACTCGCCCGCTCCCGCGACGCCCTCACCACCTATATCGACGCAGCGGAAGAGATGGGCGGTGAACACTACCCGCCCTTGACGGGAACCGAGGCACTGCGATCCTGAACCACCCGGGTCCGGCTGCTGCGACGGCCAGCAGTCGCGCCCTGCGACCGTCGCCGCGCGCACAGCCCCGCCCAGGGCCGGGCCGACGCGACGATCCGTCAGAGGGTTGACGCTGCCCGAAGCCGACTGAGGCCGCCCGGATACCGGACGGCCTCAGCCTTCAGCTGGAATCTCAGGCGCGCAGTTCGGCGCCGACCGCTGCCGTGGCCGAGGCGACGGCGGCATCGCGCGCCGCACTCGCCTCGTCCTCGGTGAGGGTGCGGTCGGGAGCGCGGAAGCGCAGGGCGTAGGTGAGGGACTTGCGGCCCTCACCGGCCTGGGCACCCTCGTAGACGTCGAACAGGGCGATGTCTTCGAGCAGGTCACCGCCGCCGGTGCGCAGGGCAGTTTCCACCTGGGCGGCAGGCACGGCCTTCTCGACGCTGATCGACACGTCCTGCAGCACGGCGGGGAACGCCGAAACCGTTGGAGCGGGACGGGATTCGACCAGCGGCAGGGCGTCGAGGTCGAGTTCCAGCGCGCAGGTGCGCGGGGGAAGACCGGCGCGTTCCAGCACGGCGGGGTGCAGTTCGCCCGCATGGCCGACGACCACGCCGTCCACCAGCAGTTCGGCGCAGCGGCCCGGATGCCACGGCAGGTGAGCGGCGGCGCGGCGCTCGATCACCACACCTGCGGCGTCGGCCACCTCGTCGACCAGGGCGAACGCGTCGGCGGCCTCGGCCGGACGACCCGGCCCCCACGGTCCGCGCGGATCGCGCTTACCGCTGAGCACAGCCGCGACGTGCACCGGCTGGGCGGGCAGCGAGGCGTTCAGCTCGGCGATCTGCTCGTCGGTCGGCCGGCGATCCACCGGCAGCGCCTCCACCGCACGGGTCTGCTCGCCCGGCAAAACCACCTGGGCGATGCCGTAGATCGTGAGGTCACGTGCGCCGCGAGAGATGTTGCGGGCGGCCACTTCCAGCAGGCCGGGGAGCAGTGTTGTCGCCAGTTCCGGACGCTCGGCGTCGAGCGGGTTCAGCACGCGCGTGGTGTTGCGACGCGGATCGTCGGCATCCAGCCCCCACACGTCGAACACGCCACCCGGCAGGAACACCGGCGCGGGTACTTCGACGGCACCGGCGAACGCCAGCGCCCGGCTCACCGCACGACGACGCTTCTGCTGCGCGGTCAGACCGCGACCGGCGGGCGCCGACGGCAGCACCGACGGGATCTGCTCGAGCCCCTCCAGCCGCAGCACCTCTTCGACCAGGTCGGCGGGCTGGGACAGATCGGGACGCCAGCTCGGCGGAGTCACCAGCAGCTGGGTCTTGCCCGCGTCGTTGACCTCGATATCGACGTGCGCGCCGATCTGGGCCAGCCTGCGCACGGCGGTGCCCGCCGGGTAGGTGACGCCCGCGACGCGGTCGGGCAGGTCGATGTCCATCGCGATCGGCGCCGCCGATTCCAGCGGCACCCGGATGTCGGTGAGCGTGGATTCGATGGTGCCACCGGTGATTTCGGCGAGCAGGGTGGCGGCGCGATCGAGGGCGACGATATTGATCTCCGGATCGACGACCCGCTCGTAGCGCTTGGCAGCCTCCGAGGACAGCTTGTGCCTGCGCGCGGTCCGGTAGACACGCAACGGGTTCCAGGTGGCGGCCTCGAGGATCACGTCGGTGGTGTCGGCGCCGACCTCGGTGCTGGCCCCTCCCATCACACCGGCCAGCGAGATGACACCGGAGTCGTCGGCGATCACCACGTCCTCGGCGTCGAGGGTGCGCTCGGTGTCGTCGAGGGTGCGCAGGGTCTCGCCCTTGTGCGCGGAGCGAACGACCAAGCCGCCGTTGAGTTTCGCGGCATCGAAGGCGTGCAGCGGCTGCCCCAGTTCGAGCATCACGTAGTTGGTGACGTCGACGGCCGGGGAGATCGGGCGCATGCCTGCCAGCATCAGCCTGCGCTGCAACCACAGCGGGCTCACCGCGTTCGGGTTCACCCCGGTGACGCGTCGGGCCCCGAAGCGGGTGCATTCGGAATCGGCTTCCAGCCGCACCGGCCAGGCCTCGGCCTCGCCGTCGGGCAGCGTGCGCACGGCGGGGTCGGCGTATTCGAGATCGAAACCGCAGGCCAGCTCGCGGGCCAGACCGCGCACCGAGAAGCAGTAGCCGCGGTCCGGGGTGATGTTGAGTTCGATGATCGTGTCGTCGGTGCCGAGCAGCACATTGGCGTCGTCGCCGGGCTGCGCCGAACCCGGCTCGAGCACCAGGATGCCGTCGTGATCCTTGCCGATGCCGAGCTCGGCGACCGAACAGATCATGCCGTTGGAGGTGTGGCCGTAGGTCTTGCGGGAGGAGATCTTGAACCCACCGGGCAGCTCACCACCCGGCAACACGACGACGACGAGGTCGCCGACCGCGAAATTCCGTGCACCACAGACGATTTCCTGCAACTCCGGGTTGCCGACATCGACCTTGCAGAAGCGGATCGGCTTCTTGAACTCGGTGAGTTCGGTGATCTCGGCGACGCGGCCGACGACGAGCGGCTTGTCGATGTCACCGCCGATCGGGGTGAGCTTGTCGACCTCTTCGACCTCGAGGCCGACCCGGACGAAGCCCGCGTCGAGTTCCTCGGCCGACACCGACCACTCGGGGGTGGTGCGCTGCAGGATCTCGGTCAGCCAGGACTGTGCTACTCGCACGTTTTCGCTCTCTCTCTACGACCGGATACCGAAGGGCAGGGTGAACCGCACGTCACCCTCGACGATGTCGCGCATGTCGGGAATCCCGTTGCGGAACTGCAGGGTTCGCTCCATGCCCATGCCGAACGCGAATCCGGAATACACCTCGGGATCGATGCCGCTGGCGATGAGGACCTTCGGGTTGACCATGCCGCAGCCGCCCCACTCGACCCAGCCCGCGCCGCCCTTCTTGTCCGGGAACCACACGTCGACCTCGGCCGAGGGCTCGGTGAAGGGGAAGTAGTTGGGGCGCATGCGGGTTCGGGTGTCGGGACCGAACAGTGCGCGCGCGAAGGCGTCGAGCGTGCCGCGCAGGTGGGCCATGGTCAGGCCCTTGTCGATGGCCAGACCCTCCACCTGGGAGAACACCGGGGTGTGGGTGGCGTCGAGTTCGTCGGTGCGGAAGGTGCGACCGGGGCACACGACGTAGATCGGCAGCTCACGTTCCAGCATCGAGCGCACCTGCACCGGAGAGGTGTGGGTGCGCAGCACCTGGCGCGACCCCTCGGGGGCGATGTGGAAGGTGTCCTGCATGGTGCGCGCCGGGTGGTCGGGCAGGAAGTTCAGCGCGTCGAAGTTGAAGTGCTCGGTCTCGACCTCGGGGCCCTCGGCGACCTCCCAGCCCATGCCGACGAACACGTCGGCGATCTGCTCGGAGATGACCGTGATGGGATGCCTGGCACCGGCCGGGCGGCGACGAGCGGGCAGGGTGACGTCGATCTTCTCGGCCACCAGCACGGCCTGATCGCGCTCTTCCAGCAGCGCCGCGCGGCGCGCCTCGAAGGCGTCGGAGACCCGCTTGCGCGCGATATTGACTCGCTTGCCCGCGTCGGCCTTCTCTTCCTTGGGCAGACGACCCAGCTCACGCTGCGCCAGCGCGATCGGCGACTTGCCGCCGATGTAGTCGGTCTTGGCGACCGCGAGCGCGTCCAGATCGGCCGCCGCGGCGAACGCCTTCTCGGCCTCCGCCGCCGCTGCCGCGAGTGCCTCCTCGGTCAGTTCGGCGCCCAACGGGCCTGCGCCCTGCTCGACTCCACTGTTGTCGTCGGCCACGATTGTTCGACTCTCCCCTGGGGATCGGTTCACGGGTGCGTCATTGCCTACCCGTATCGGTGCTGCATAAATCCTATGGGATGGGGTTCGCTCGGTTCATCCGGATTACCGGGGGGCACGCCCGGACCCCATATGAGGTCGTCATCAGGACCGACAAGTCCAGGTCAGACCGGTTTTCGGAGGGTTCTCACCAAGATCACCACGGAACCGAAATTCTAGGGAACCGAATCGCCCCGAGTTCCGTCCAACCGTTCAAACACATCCGCCGTGTTCGACGCGAGACAGGACGACTCGATGGCTGAACAGACCTGCGACTCCACCCCACCCCGGGGCAGGCGCATGCGACGCACCGCCCCGGGCAGCGGACTGGCGCTGTGCGGCCTCGGCATCCGCCCTTCCCGCGCCCGCCCATTCCCCCGCGCGACCGGTCCCTGCCCCGAGGGAAACACACGATCCCACCAGCCCGAAACCCCACCCGACCAGGACTAGGGGCGGATGGGGTCTCGGACTCCTGATCGCTGAGTTCAACCGGAGGCGCCGGGGCGAGGGACATCACTCGATGCTCTTGATCACCCGTGCGGGCACGCCCGCGACCAGGGTGCGGGCAGGCACGTCTCGGGTGACGACCGCACCGGCGGCCACGACGGAGCCCGCACCGATGGTCACGCCCTGAGTGATCACGGCGGCCGCACCGATCCAGACGTCGTCCTCGATCACGATGGGAGCGCTGGTGACGTACTCACGTCGCTCGGCCGGCGGGAGTGGATGTCCACCGGTGACGAGGCTGACCTTCGGAGCGATCATGACGTTGTCGCCGATGCTGATGCCGCCGTTGTCCATGAAGGTGCAGCCTTGGTTGACGAAGACGTTCGTTCCGAACCTCGTGCCGAGCCCGTACTCGGTGCAAAAGGGCGGATAAATCGTCACCGATTCCGGCAGGGGGCGGCCGAAAACAACCGCGAGTAGTTGCGCCCGACCGGTGGTGTCTCCGAACGGAAGGACGTTCAGGCGGGAGGTCGCATCGGTCACCTGTGCGATCCTCTCCGTATAACGGGTGAACTCGGGCG
The DNA here is from genome assembly GCF_053605015.1 of Nocardia sp. NPDC003979. NCBI lineage: Bacteria > Bacillati > Actinomycetota > Actinomycetes > Mycobacteriales > Nocardiaceae > Nocardia > Nocardia sp. NPDC003979. The sequence continues at coordinate 135,070 of NZ_JBSGIJ010000013.1, read as the reverse complement.
TTCCGACGTACATGATCTGCGCTGTGCGGGTAGACATGACCCTGATACCAGCACCTGCCGAAGGCCGGATCAAACAACCAATCCGATCCCGACACAACTGCTGGTTGTTCCTAGGGTGGTGACATGGACATCGAAGCGCTGCGCACCTTTGTGGCCGTCGCCGAGGCCGGACAGTTCCAGGCGGCGGCCGACGAGCTCAGGATCAGCCAGCAAGGAGTCTCCAAACGGATTGCGGGTTTGGAGAAAAGCCTCGGGGTCGCACTGCTGGTGCGCACCTCCCGTGGTTCGCGGTTGAGCCTGGACGGGCAGGCCCTCCTCCCCTACGCCAAGAAGGTGCTGGGGCACTCGAGCAGGCGGAGCAGGCTGTGCGCCCCGGCAGCCGACCCCTGCGGGTGGATGTCCTCAACCGGCGCACCGCTCCAGCCCAGGCCGTCTACCGCTACTACCGATCCCGCCCCGGTATCGTCTTGGACACGGTCACGCTCAGCGACTCGAACGCCGCCCACGCGGCCCGGGCCGTGCTCGACGGCAGTCTCGACGCTTCCTTCCGTGCTCTGCCGGGCGACCAGGTACCCGTCGGCATCAGAGCCGAACGGCTTCTGGACGTGCCATTGCAACTGCTGGTGGGACCCACCCACCCGTTCGCGGGCGAGAACCACGTCAGGCCCACCGACCTTGCCGGTCATCGCATCTGGATTCCCGGCATCAGACCGGCGACGGAGTGGGAGCGGTACTACCGGTCGCTGTCGCAGACCTTCGGGCTGAGCATCGACGCACTCGGTCCGCACTTCGGCGACGAGGCACTCATGGATGCCCTGGCAGATTCGGCCTCCCTTGCAACCTTGGTCGGCAGCGGCGACCGGTATGTGTGGCCCGCGAACTACGACCTGCGACGTATCCCGCTGCGCGAGCCGACGCCGATTTACCCACACATACTGCTCACGCGCTCCGATCACGAGCATCCGGTGCTGACCGGGCTGCGCGCCTACCTGCGGGCCTCCGAACCGGAGGACACCGACGACGTGTGGGTCCCGGACTGGGCGGCCTGCTGATCGCCCAGTCCGAATCACCGGAATTGTCGTGCGCGGCGTCAGCCCGGGCACCCGCCTGAGTCAGGCGGTCGGTCGGGTGTGCCGAGGCAGGAAGGCGGCGATGATCGCGGCGGCGGCGACCAGGGCGGCGCCTACCCAGACTGCGGGGATCAGGCCGTCGACGTAGGACTGGGGGTCGGTGTAGGAGCCGGCGGTGGCGAAGACCGAGGCGAGGACCGCGATGCCCATGGCGACGCCGACCTCGCGGACGGTGCTGTTGATGCCCGAGGCCATGCCCTGGTCGGCGGGTGAGGCGCTGGCCATGACGATGGTGGACGACGGGGCGAAGGTGAGGCCCATGCCGATGCCACCGAGGACGAAGGGCGCGACGAAGGAGATGTAGGGGACGTCCGTGCTCGTGATCAGCGCCATCCAGGCCAGGGACACGGCAAGGCACACCTGGCCGGTGGCGATGAGGACGCGCGGGCCGACCCGGTCGACGACGAGTCCGGCCAGCGGGGCGACGACCATCGGAACCATCGTCCACGGCATCGTGCGGATACCGGACTCCAGCGGCGAGTACCCCTGCACCACCTGGAAGAACTGCGCGAGCAGGAAGATGGCACCGAACACACCGGCGGAGAACCCGAACGACACGAGGTAGCTCAGGCTCAGGCCACGGTTGGCGAACATGCGCAGCGGCAGCATCGGTTCGGCGGTGCGGTGCTCCCAGGCGACGAACGCGACCAACAGCGCGATACCACCGACCAGGGCGGTGAGCACCTGCGGAGCGGTCCAGCCGTCCTCGGCGCCGTGGATCACGCCCCACACCAGTGCGAGCACACCAACCGCGGACAGGACGAGACCGAGCAGGTCGAGTTTGCGTGCGGCACCGCGTGATTCGCTCAGCATCCGGGCGGCGAAGGGCAGCGCGAGCAGGCCGACGGGCACGTTGAGCCAGAAGATCCACTGCCAGTTCAGCCCCTCGACCACGGCCCCGCCGACCACCGGCCCGACAGCCACACCGAGCCCGGCCAGGCCGCCCCAGATCCCGATCGCGGCGCTGCGCATCCGCTCGGGCACGGCCGCGGCGAGCAGGGTCAGCGACAACGGCATCACCGCCGCGCCACCGGCACCCTGGATCGCCCGGGCGAGGATGAGCATCCACGGCTCGGTGGCCAGCGCGCACGCGGCGGACGCGGCGACGAACACAGCGATTCCCGCCAGGAAGACGCGGCGGCGGCCGATGCGGTCACCGAGCGCCGAGGCGGTGAGCAGCAGCGCCGCGAACGACAGCGTGTAGGCGTTGATGAACCATTGCAGGTCCGAAAGCGACGCTCCCAGTTCGGTTTTGATCACCGGCAGGGCATTGGTCACCACGAGGTTGTCCAACGTGACCATGAACATCGGAATGCCGACGGCGGCGATGACCGCACCGAGGGGTTTGGTTTTCGCGCCGCTGGGCGACGGCGCGTCGGCGAGGAAGGCATCGCCGGGATCGAGCGTCTGAGTCATGATCCACCCTTGTTGTAATCCACTGATAACTTGAATCTCATGATTATGCATCGACTGATAACATGTCAAGAGGAATCCACGCACCGACCGGAGGGGAATGCATGAGCGAGACGACGAGAACCCGGATGACCGCGGCCGAGCGCAGCGCCCAGGTCCTCGCCGCCGCGGTCGACGCCTTCGCCGAATCCGGGTACACCGCGACGAAGACCGACGAGATCGCCCGCCGTGCGGGGGTCTCCCAGCCGTATGTGATCCGGCTGTTCGGCACCAAACAGCAGTTGTTCGTGGCGGTGTTGCAGCAGGTGTGCGCTCGGATCGAGGAGGTGTTCCGCAGCGCCGAGATCGCGCCGGGGGCCGACACCGCCGAAGCGCTGCGCAGCCTCGGCATGAACTACGACGTGTTCCTCGCCGAACGCCAGCTACCGCTGGTCCTGCTGCACGGCATCGCCGCCAGCGCCGACCCCGAGATCGGTGGCCATGTGCGCGAGCACTTCGGACGCATCTATCAGCTGATCGTCGACCGCACCGGCGCCGACACCCTGCACGCCCGCCGCTTCCTCGGCACCGGCATGCTGCTCACCATCATGACCGCGATGCAGGTGGCGGGTCCCGACGCCATCGAACTGCCCTGGTCGACCGCCGTTCTCGACGACCTCCAGTGCGGCTTGGAACTCTGAGCCCCCGACGAGCGGTTCGTGAGCCGCCTCGATCCCGGGGCGGCGGCTACCTCGCGTGCTGGACGCGGGCGTTGGCGTAGAGGCAGATCGCCGCTGCCGCAGCCAGATTCAGGCTTTCGGCGCGGCCGTGGATGGGGATACGGATGCGATGGTCGGCGCGGGCCGCGACGGCGGGGTCGAGGCCGTGGGCCTCGTTGCCGAAGAGCCAGGCGACCGGCCCGGTGAGGATGTCGTCTGCGTCGTCGAGGTCGACCTCACCGTGTGCGGTGGTAGCCAGCAGCGTGATTCCGGCCGTAGACAGCGCGTCGAGGGTGGCGTCGATACTGCGGCTGCGCGCGATCGGGACGTGGAACAGGCTGCCCGCGCTGGCGCGGACGCATTTGCCGTTGTGCGGGTCGACCGCGTCACCGGCGAGCACGACGCCATCGGCACCGACGGCGTCGGCGACGCGGATGAGGGTGCCCGCGTTGCCGGGTTCGGCGATCTCCACGGGCACCGCGAGCATGCGCGGCGCACCGTCGAGGATCTGACCGAGCGGCACATCGAGGTGCTCGCACACGGCGACCAGGCCCGGCGCGGTGACGGTTTCACCGAGGTGCTCGGCGGCGCGATCGCTCACCAGCGTGGTGCGCACACCGTCGGCGTCGGCACCGGCGATCAGCGCGACATCGCGTTTGGCCGCGGCGAGTGAGTAGAACAGCTCACGCACCCGACCGGTCTCCAGCGCGGCGGTGACGGCATTGGCGCCTTCGGCCAGGAACAGGCCGGTCTTGCGGCGGTGCGCGGCGCGCTGGAGCTTGACAGCCGAAACGACCCGTGGGTTGCGCTCGGAGAGCGCGTCCACGGGTCGTTCCGACAGATCGTTGTGCGTCGTCAAGCTCAGGCAGCCGAGGCCGGGGCGTTGACGTCGGCGGGCAGCGCGGCCTTGGCGACAGCGACGAGACCGGCGAAGGCCTCGGCGTCGGAGACGGCGAGCTCGGCGAGGATCTTGCGGTCCACCTCGACACCAGCGGCCTTGAGGCCCTGGATGAAGCGGTTGTAGGTGATGTCGTTCAGACGCGCGGCGGCGTTGATACGAGCGATCCACAGCTTGCGGAAGTCACCCTTGCGCGCCTTGCGGTCGCGGTAGGCGTAGGTCAGCGAGTGGAGCTGCTGTTCCTTGGCCTTGCGGTACAGGCGCGAACGCTGGCCCCGGTAGCCCTTGGAGGCCTCGAGGATGGAACGGCGCTTCTTCTGAGCGTTGACAGCCCTTTTGACGCGTGCCACTTTTCAGTCCTTGATCATCTGGGGGGCGCGGCGGCGCCCGAATTCGGTAGTTGTCGGCGTCCGGTCATCCCGGCCGCGCAGTCGTCGGGGTGCGACGGTCTGCCTGGATCAGGCGAGACCGAGCAGCCGCTTCACGCGGGGGGCGTCGACGTCGGCAACGGACTCCGTGCCTTCCAGACGACGAGTCCGGCGGGAGGACTTGTGCTCCAGGAGGTGGCGACGGTTCGCCTGCTCGCGAAGCAGCTTGCCCCGGCCGGTCACCTTGAATCGCTTCTTGGCGCCGCTGTGGGTCTTGTTCTTCGGCATGGATTCCTCTATCTAGTCGGTGAAATCGGTGTTACTGCGGGTCGGCCTGCGCCTGCTCCGCGGGCGCGGCCTGCTCGGCGGCGGCCGGAGCGGTGGCCTGGGCCGGGGCCGGAGCGGTGGGCTCGGCCGGACGCGGAGCCGGTGTCGAATCCTGCTGCGCCTTCACCCGCGTCTTCGCGCCCTTGTGGGGGGCGAGGACCATGGTCATGTTGCGGCCGTCCTGCTTGGCCGAGGTCTCGACGAAGCCGAGTTCGGCGACGTCGGAGGCCAGCCGCTGCAGCAGCCGGAAGCCGAGTTCGGGGCGCGACTGCTCACGACCGCGGAACATGATCGTGACCTTGACCTTCGACCCGGCTTCGAGGAAGCGAACGACGTTGCGCTTCTTGGTCTCGTAGTCGTGGTCGTCGATCTTGGGGCGGAGCTTCTGCTCCTTGATCACGGTCTGGACCTGGTTCTTGCGGGACTCGCGCGCTTTCTGCGCGGTCTCGTACTTGAACTTGCCGTAGTCCATGATCTTGCAGACCGGCGGACGGGCATCGGGTGCCACCTCGACCAGGTCGAGATCGGCTTCGAGCGCGACGCGAAGTGCATCTTCAACACGCACGATCCCAACCTGTTCGCCGCCGGGTCCGATGAGTCGAACCTCGGGAACTCGGATGCGATCGTTGATGCGGGTCTCAGTGCTGATGGGGCCTCCTAGGTCAAGCGGTGTCGTCTTAACGACCGCACGCAATAACTGCAACCCCTGATTCAACGCGAAAGCCCCGTAGCGGTATTTCTCCGCGACGGGGCCCGAGTCGACCGATCATCGGACACCACACCCGAGGGCACGGTGTCGACCCTCGCGCGAACAACACGCGAGGAACCCGCCACAACGAGCGGGTGACCGGGACCGTTTGTCCAGTACGATTGCTCGCCGGCAACGGTGGGAGTCGGGCTCCACTTATCTGCCCCAGGACGTGCATGACACGACCAGGGGCGGTCGTCAGCGGAAAGTCTAGCATCGCATTCCGCTATCGCCGAATCGGCCCGGCGGCGGTGGCCCGCACAGCCCTGGCGATAGCCTGATCCCCATGACTGACGAGCTCGATCCTCCCGTGCGCGACTTGGCCGACATTCCCGCGGTCGAGGTGATCAGCCGGGCCGCCGTGATGCTGATGAGTTCGGCGGCGGAGAAGCTCGGCCTTGCCGAGGAGAACCCGAACACCGGCGCCAATGTCGACCTCGACGAGGCGCGCAGGGTCATCACCGCGCTGGCCGGCCTGGTCACCTCGTCGGTGGAGTACCTCGGACCGCACGCCGGGCCGATCCGCGAGGGCCTGCAGGCGTTGCAGCGCGCCTTCCGTGAGGCGTCGTCGGTACCGGACGCCCCCGGTGCGGGCCCGGGCGAGAAGTACACCGGCCCGGTGCACTGAGCCCCGAAACGCGAAGATCCGCCGGCACCTGCGTGCCGGCGGATCCTTTTACGTCGTGAGCGCCGCTCAGACCGTAGGGGTCGGAGTCGGCGGCTGACCGGGGGTGACCGAGACGGCCGAGCCGGAGGAGATCATGTTGGCGAGGGCGGTGAAGATGGCCGCGCTTCCGGTATCCATTGCTGGTGATCCTTTCGGGGCTGCCGGGTCAGGCAGTCGGCGTCGGCGTCGTGGGCTCGTAGGCCAGCGAGGACCCGCCACTGAGGAAATTCAGAATCTGGCCGATGAGCGCCATCGTGGCTTCATCCATGGGGACGTTCCTTTCGTACTGCACGACATCCGCGACCGCGCTGCCCACGCCGCGCGTGACACCACTGGATGTCGATCGACAAACCGCTACTGACCGGTCTTCCGGCGACGGCGAGGCGAATGTTACCTATGGCCGTTTCACTTCGTAGGGTTTTCGGGAAGTCCCGGGCGGAACGGTAACCCGTTCCGCCCCGACGCACCTGCCGGTCAGCGCAATGCGGCCGCTTTCCTGGCCAGCCGCTTGGCCGTCGCCGTCTCCGCGGGCGCCTTCTTCGCCGCCGGTGTGGCCTTCTTCTTCGCCGCGGGCTTCTTCGGAGCCGGAGCCGCGAGGACTTCCTTCAGGAACTGACCGGTGTAGCTGTCGGCGACCTGGGCCACCTCCTCGGGAGTGCCCGTGGCGACAACCGTGCCACCGCCGGAACCACCTTCCGGGCCCATGTCGATGACCCAGTCGGAGGTCTTGATGACATCGAGGTTGTGCTCGATGACGATCACCGTGTTGCCCTTGTCGACCAGGCCGTTGATGACCTTGAGCAGCTTGCGGATGTCCTCGAAGTGCAGACCGGTCGTCGGCTCGTCGAGGATGTACACGGTGCGACCGGTCGAGCGTTTCTGCAGCTCGGCGGCCAGTTTCACGCGCTGCGCCTCACCACCGGACAGGGTCGGGGCACTCTGGCCGAGACGCACGTACCCGAGACCGACCTCGACGAGGGTCTTGAGGTACCGGTGGATCGAGGTGACCGGTTCGAAGAACTCGGCGGCCTCGTCGATCGGCATGTCGAGGACCTCGGCGATGGTCTTGCCCTTGTAGTGCACCTCGAGCGTCTCGCGGTTGTAGCGGGCGCCGTGGCACACCTCGCACGGGACGTACACGTCCGGCAGGAAGTTCATCTCGATCTTGAGCGTGCCGTCACCCGAGCACGCCTCGCACCGGCCGCCCTTGACGTTGAAGGAGAACCTGCCCGGCTGGTAACCGCGCACCTTGGCCTCGGTGGTCGAGGCGAACAGGGTGCGGATCTTGTCGAAGACACCGGTGTAGGTGGCCGGGTTCGAGCGCGGGGTGCGCCCGATCGGTGACTGGTCGACCTGCACCAGCTTGTCGAGCTGGTCGACGCCGTTGATCCTGGTGTGCCTGCCCGGCACCTGCCGCGCGCCGTTGAGCTTGTTCGCCAGCGTGGTGGCCAGGATGTCGTTGACCAGCGTCGACTTGCCGGAACCGGAGACGCCGGTGACAGAGGTGAGCACACCGAGCGGGAACGCCACATCGATGCCGGCCAGATTGTGCTCGGTGGCGCCGACGACGGTGAGCTTGCGCTTCTTGTCCACCGCGCGGCGCACCAGCGGCAGCTCGATCTGCTCGCGGCCGGAAAGATAAGCGCCGGTGAGAGATTCGGGCTCGGTGAGCAGTTCCTGGTAGGGACCCGAATGCACCACACGACCGCCGTGCTCACCCGCGAGCGGACCGATGTCGACCACCCAGTCCGAGGCGCGGATGGTGTCCTCGTCGTGTTCGACCACGATCAGGGTGTTGCCCAGCTTCTTGAGCCGCAGCAGGGTTTCGATGAGCCTGCGGTTGTCACGCTGATGCAGGCCGATCGACGGTTCGTCGAGCACGTAGAGCACGCCGACCAGGCCGGAACCGATCTGGGTGGCCAGCCGGATGCGTTGTGCCTCGCCGCCCGACAGCGTCGCCGCCGCGCGCGAGAGCGTGAGGTACTCCAAGCCCACGTCGAGCAGGAAGCCCAGGCGGGCCTGGATCTCCTTGAGCACCTGGCCGGCGATCGCGGCCTCGCGCTCCCCCAGCGTCAGCGAGTTGAGGAAGTGCGCGCACTCCCCGATCGACAGGTCGCTGACCTCGGCGATCGACCTGTTCCTGCCGTCGGCGGCCAGCGTGACGGCCAGGATCTCCGGGCGCAGGCGGGCACCATTGCACACCGGGCACGGCACATCGCGCATGTACCCGTCGTAGTGCTCCTTCATCTGCTCGGACTCGGTGTTGTCCATGCGCCGCTGCAGGAACGGCATCACGCCTTCGAAATCGGCGTAGTAGGAGCGTTTGCGTCCGTAGCGGTTGGTGTAGGAGACGTGCACCTGGTCGGAGCTGCCCTCGAGGACCGCCTTGCGCGCCTTCGCCGGGAGTTCACGCCAGGGGGTGTCCATAGAGAAGCCGATGGCCTCGGCCAGACCGGACAGCAGACGGTTGAAGTATTCGGCCGTCTGACCGCGCGACCACGGCGCGATCGCGCCCTCGGCCAGGCTCAGATCCGGATCGGGGACGACCAGTTCGGGGTCGACCTCCTTGCGGATGCCGAGACCGGTGCAGTCGGGGCAGGCGCCGTAGGGCGAGTTGAAGGAGAACGAGCGCGGCTCGAGATCCTCGATATCGAGCGGATGGCCGTTCGGGCAGGCCAGGCGCTCGGAGAAACGGCGCTCCCGGTCGTGCGCGTGTTCGTCGCGGTCGACGAAATCGAGCACGACGATGCCGTCGGCCAGCCGCAACGCGGTCTCGATCGAGTCGGTGAGGCGCTGCTTGGACGCGGCCTTCACCGACAGGCGGTCGACGACCACCTCGACGTCGTGCTTCTCCTGCTTCTTGAGCTTGGGCGGATCGGTGAGCGGATACACCACGCCGTCCACCCGCACACGCGAGTAACCCTGGGTCTTGAGTTGGTCGAACAGGTCGACGAACTCACCCTTGCGGGTACGCACCACCGGCGCGAGGACCTGGAACTTCAGGCCCTCGTCCATGGCGAGCACCTGGTCGACGATCTGCTGCGGGCTCTGCTTGGCGATGAGCTCGCCACAGACCGGGCAGTGCGGTGTGCCCGCGCGGGCATAGAGCAGGCGCAGGTAGTCGTAGACCTCGGTGATCGTGCCGACCGTCGACCGCGGGTTGCGGTTGGTCGACTTCTGGTCGATCGACACCGCGGGTGACAGGCCCTCGATGAAGTCCACATCCGGCTTGTCCATCTGCCCGAGGAACTGGCGCGCGTACGCCGACAGCGACTCGACATACCGGCGCTGTCCCTCGGCGAAGATCGTGTCGAACGCCAGACTCGACTTACCCGAACCGGACAGACCGGTGAACACGATCAGGCTGTCACGCGGCAGATCGAGGTCCACACCTTTCAGGTTGTGTTCCCGAGCTCCGCGCACAGTGAGGCGTTCCGCCACCTGGTGAATCCCTTCTCCATCGTCATCCGCTCGCCGGACATGAACCCCCAGGAATCAATGCTAGGTGGACCCACCGACAAGAACGGCTGAGCTGTGTTTGTTGGAGCGCTGGCGCGCTCGAGCGCGGCCCCTGGGGGGCCACGCGAACAGCGCTCGAGACTCGCGCTTCGCGCATGCGCTTCGAGCGCTGTTCGCGCGGCCGGGCCGCTGCGCCGCTTCGCGGCGGACCCTCCTCGAGGTCGGGTCGTGCGGAGCTGGGAGTGCGGTCATGGCGGACTTTGAGCGCGCTTTGAGCGCGCGAGTTTGCTGTCTGCGCACAGGATTTGGGTGGGCGATTGTCTGTCTCTGCACGGGATGTGGGTGAGCGGATTATGTTGGACCGAACAGGGGGGACGTTCTACGTGATGAAGGGGCCGCCGTGCTCGAGGTGTTTCTGGTCGACGACCACGAGATCGTGCGGCGCGGGTTGATCGACCTGCTCGAGGGTGATCCTGAACTCACTGTGATCGGTCAGGCAGGTGGCGTGGCCGAGGCGATGGTGCGGATCAGGGAGACCCGGCCCGATGTGGCGGTGCTCGATGTCCGATTACCCGACGGCAACGGCATCGAGCTGTGCCGCAATCTGCTGGCCGAGTTCGAAGACCTGCGCTGCCTGATCCTCACCTCGTTCTCCGACGAGCACGCCATGCTCGACGCCATTCTGGCCGGTGCCAGCGGATATGTGGTGAAGAACATCGACGGGATGAAGCTGGCCGACGCGATCAAGCAGGTCGGCGCCGGTCACTCTTTGCTCGACACCCGCGCGGCCGACGCGCTGCGCGCCCGGCTGCGCCGCAGCACCGAACCGACCGGTCCCCTCGCGGGTCTGACCGACCAGGAACGGCGGCTGCTCGAACTTCTCGGCGAGGGGCTGACCAACCGTCAGATCGCGGCCCGCATGTTCCTGGCCGAGAAGACGGTCAAGAACTACGTCTCGCGCCTGCTGGCCAAACTCGGCGTCGAACGCCGCACCCAGGCCGCGGTGCTGGCGACCAAGCTGCGCGAACCGTAGAGATCAGGACGGGACGACGATGGTCAGGTCCCCGTCGTAGCGGCGGTAGAGCAGGTTGCCCCGGCCGCTGTGGCTGTCGGTGAAGAACAGATACGGCAGGCCGCCACGGCACAGCACGTCCGATGCCTCGTCCTCGGCATAGACCGGGGCCGCGTCCTGCACCACCCGCACCGGCATGGCGCTGGCGGTGAGCGGCAGGTGCGCGGAGTCGCCCGCGGCGACGGTGCGGTGCTGGCGGGCCAGGCGCACACCGTGCGGGTCGGCCCAGGTGACGATGGCGTCCTCGCCGGTATCGGCGTCGGTGAACAGATACGCGTCGTAATCCATCGCGTCCAGGACAGTGCTGGCTTCCAGCGGGGTGCCGGTCATCAACGCGCAATCCTTGCGGCGGATGATCGGACGGGTCTCGGTGACCTGAGCCAGCGGGCGCCGGGCCGGGTCCGGCCAGGCGCCACGTGCTTCCTTACCCGCGCGGCGCGCCAGCTGACGGTCCAGACGTTCGGCGGCGAACGTCACCGCGAACCCGCCCGGCCCGGTGACCTGCACACGGGTGAGGGTGTCGTTGGTGCGGATGTTGGCCTGCACCAGGGTCGGCTCGTCGTTTCCGCGCGGAGCGGTGACGCGCACCCGGGCCGGACTGTCGAGATGATGGCGCCGCATCACGCGGGTGATGGCACGCACCGCGCGGGTGACGTCTTGAGCCGGTACCTCGCCACGGGTGGTCACCGCGAGCTCGGGGTCGGCGGCGGTAGTCCAGTGCTGGGTGCTCGACAACGAATACATCTCTTGCCCCACTTCTCGATCCGGCGTCCCCCCGCTGCCCTATGCCACCACTGTGCGCGGTGCGGTAGAAGGGCCGAAAGTCCCCAACCTCGAGGACTAGACTTCTCCTGACTCGGTACGAAGGTGGGCGGCGACGGGATACGGCGATGGCGAATGACGGTCGGAGCGGCCGCTATTCGGCGGGCCGCACCGCGTCTCAGCAGCGCCTGCGCGCCCTGCTCGGCGAGGTGGCCGACCGGGTCGAGGTGATGATCGGCTCGCGCGACCGGATGGACGGCCTGGTCGAGGCCATGCTCACGGTCACCGCGGGCCTCGATCTCGACGAAACCCTGCGCACCATGGTGCGCACGGCGATGAACCTGGTCGATGCCCGCTACGGCGCGCTCGCGGTCCGCGGGCACGGTCAGCAGGTCGCGCAGTTCATCGATGAGGGTATGCCCGAACACATCCGCGACCGGATCGGGCGATTACCGGCGGGCCGCGGTGTGCTCGGTGCCGTGTTCGCGGAGAAGGCACCGCTGCGGCTCGACGATCTCACCGAGCACGAGTCCTCGGTGGGTTTCCCGCCCGGTCACCCGCCGATGCACTCGTTTCTCGGTGTCCCCGTGCGCATCCGGGACGAGGTGTTCGGCAGCCTGTACCTGACCGAGAAGTCCGATGGACAGCCGTTCACCGAGGAGGACGAGGTGCTCGTCCTCGCGCTGGCCGCGGCAGCGGGCATCGCGGTCGACAACGCGCGCCTCTACGAGCAGGCGCGCACCAGGCAGGCCTGGATCGAGGCGACGCGCGACATCGCCACCGAATTCCTGGCGGGCACCGAATCCGACCGGGTACTCGCCCACGTGGTCGACCACGCTCGCGGGCTGACCGGTTCGCACCAGGCGTTTCTGGCCTCGGTGCCGGTGCCCGACGAATCCCCCGGCGAGGTCGGCGAATTGGTCGTCACCCAGTGGACCGGCCCCGACGCGGGCCAGGACTGGCAGACGATCCCGATCGCGGGCACAGTACTCGGCGACGCCTTCAGCAGGCGCACACCGCTGCGCTTCGACGACGTGTCCGAGGTCGTCCTCGGCGTCGATTTCCCCGTTGCCGAATTGCCTGGTGCCGGACCGGCTCTGGTCCTTCCGCTGTGCACACCCGACGCCACGCTCGGCGTGCTGGTGACCATCCGCCCGCCCGGCTTCGCACCCTATTCCGACGAGATGCTCGAGCTCACCGCCGCGTTCTGCGATCAGGCGGCGCTGGCGGTGCGCCTGGCCGACGCGCAACGGCGGATGCGCGAACTCGATATCGTCGCCGACCGCGACCGCATCGCCCGTGACCTGCACGACCATGTGATCCAGCGCCTGTTCGCGATCGGCCTCACCGTGCAGGCCACCATGCCCAAGGCAGTGGTTCCCGAAGTGCGGCAACGACTTTCGACGGTGATCATGGATCTGCAGGAGGTGGTGCAGGAGATCCGCACCTCCATCTTCGACCTGCACGCCAGCGGTTCGGGCCACAGCGAGGGGCTGCAACAGCGGCTCGAACTCGCGATCCGACGCCAGACCGCCGACATCGCGATGCGCGCGACCATCCAGGTGTCGGGCCCGCTCTCGGTACTCGACCCGCAACTGGCCGATCACGCCGAAGCCGTTGTGCGCGAGGCGGTGAGCAACGCGGTGCGTCACTCCGGCGCCGACACCGTGGCCATCGTGATCGAGGTGGCCGACGATCTCACGATCACCGTGAGCGACAACGGGTGGGGCATCCCGAATCACGTCGTCCGCAGCGGGCTGCGCAATCTCGAGCAGCGCGCACTGGAGGCCGGGGGCCGGTTCCAGATCGCGCCGGCGGTGCGGGCCGACGACGCCGACGGCGACCATTCGGAAATGCCGGGCACGAGACTGCGCTGGGCGGTTCCACTCCCGCAGGATCAGCCGACCCCCGGCGGTTTCGCCCTGGCGGGCGGGCCGGAGTCGGGCGAGGACTGAGCCTCAGGCCGGACCGACGACGAGGGCGGAGTTGTTGCCGCCCATCCCCATCGACAGATTCACGGTGAGACCACCGCGCATCGGGGTCGGCCCGTCGAGCAATCGCGGATGCGCGGGCGCGACGACCGGTGCCGACGCGACGACGCCGGTGTCGTAGGACAGAGCGATCAGCGCCAGTTCGACGGCCGCCGCGGCGCCCTGGCAGTGACCGGTGAGCGGCTTGACCGAGATGATCGACGGTCGGTCGTCGAAAACGGTGGTGAGCACGTCGCGTTCGGCGTCGTCGCACTGGCGGGTGCCGGTGCCGTGGGCGTTCACGTAGTTCACCTCCGAGGCCGCTACCCCACTGTCGCGCAATGCTTTCCGGACGCACTCGAGGTACTGCTCGTGCGTCGGCTCGACCGAGACCACGTGGTAGGCGTCGTTGTTCATGGCGCCGCCGAGCACCCGCGCGTAGGGCTGATCCACCGCGTCGGTGAGCAGCACCGCCACCGACGCCTCCGCCATCACGAACCCCAGGCTGCCCTCCTGGAACGGGCGGCACGCGGTGAACGGGTCCACATCGGACACGGCCGCGCCCATCCCGACGAAATGCTCGAGCATCTCCGGGGTGGCCGACAGGTCGGTGCTCACGCACAACACGTCGTCCACCAGGCCGGCGTCGCGCCACTGCCGCGCCGTGAGTACGGCGACATTGCCGGAACTGCACGCCGCCGACACGTTCATGGCTGGGCCGTGGAAGCCGTACTGCTGCATCACCACCGAGATGGGGGTGGAGGGCAGCATCGGCAGGTAGTCGCGGGAGCGGCGGTGCCCGCCGTCGCGCAGGTAGAAATCGCGCCAGTCGGCCACGTCGCCGAGGGTGATGGCGTGCACCAGGCCGACCGTTCGGCCCTCGTCGCGCCAGCCACGCGCGCGGGCGTCGGCCACCGCCTCGGCAGCCGAGGCGACCACGGCGCGCCCGAACAATCCGCGACCGTGCGCCGGGTCACCGCCGTCCGGAATCCGGCCGACCCAGGCGTGCTCGTCACGTCCCGGCCCGTAACCCGGATACAGACCGGCGGCCGGTTTTCCCCCCAGCACCCCCTGAAACAATTGTTCACGGCCCCAGCCGTAGCCGGAGACCACACCGATACCACCGATCGACATAGAATCGACTCGGTGGGCCATGCCGCCGGGACGTCCTTCCGGTCTCACGTCGCTCCTCGCGGATCTCGTCGAGGGTCACCACGATAGTCCGGTGCGTCATCCGAAGACCAGGCCGAGATCGGGGGTATCGCAGTGAGACAAACCGACACCGACGCGGCGAACGCCGAGCTGCTCGCCCAGCGGTACCGCTCGCTGGTCGAACACACTCCCGATGCCATCTGCGTGCACGAGGCGGGCGTCATCGTCTACGTGAACCCGGCGATGGTGCGTCTGCTCGGCGCGCACACGGCCGAGGACCTGCTCGGATTGCGGATCACCCATTTCGTGCATTCCGACTCCATTCCGGCGATGCTCGACCGGATCGCCCAGCTCACCGCCGAGGGCGCGGCGTCACCGCCGACCGAAATGGACCTGTTGCGCATCGACGGGCAGAAGGTGCCCGTGCAGACGGTGTCGGTGCTCACGGCCTGGCAAGGTGAGCTGGCCTATCAGGTGGTGGTGCACGATCTGACCGCGCAGCGGGCCGCCGAGGCCTCCGCACGGCAGGCCGAGGCGTACTTCACCACCGTGGTCTCCCAGCTCGAGGAGGGTGTGCTGGTCGTCGACCGGCGGGGCAGGCTCGAATCGATCAATCCGGCGGGCAGGCGCATCCTCGGCATCGCCGACTCCGCCCCGGTCCTCGGTGCGCGTTTCGACGAGCTCCCCGTCACGATGATCGACTGGGAGGGTCAGCCGCTGCCCGTGGGCAGGCATCCGATGGCGCACACGTTGACGACCGGCGAGCCGGTGACGCGGTTCGTGTTCGGGGTGCGCCGGGCCGACGGTCAGCAGGTGTGGCTGTCGTGTAACTGCCGGCTGCTCAATCCCGACAGCCCGGACTCGGCGGGGGTGTCGTCGTTCGCCGATGTCACCGAATACCGGGCAAGCAAGATGCAGCTCGAGTACCAGGCCACCCACGACGCGCTGACGGGACTGGCGAACCGGTCGCTGATCCTGTCGCAGTTGTCGGCGGCACTGGCCGACGAGGGCGGCGGCCTGGTCACCACCGTGCTGTTCATCGATCTCGACGGGTTCAAGGCGATCAACGACACTCTCGGCCACGCCATCGGCGACACGGTCCTGCAGATCGTCGCCCAGCGGCTGCAACGCGCTCTGCGTGCCGAGGACGTGGTGGGCAGGCTCGGTGGGGACGAGTTCCTCGTGCTGCTCGCCGGGCACCCGCAGCGCACCGATCTGCCGCGTCTGATCGAACGGCTGCGCGTCACCATGGCCGAGCCGATCATCGCGAGCGGGCACCGTCTCGAAGTCAGCGCCTCGATCGGCGTCACCGAACTCGGCCCGCACGAGCGCCGCACTCCCGAAGCCGTACTGCACGACGCCGATCTGGCCATGTACCGCGACAAGCCCTCCGGTCGCCGCAACCACACCACGCACGCGTCCTGACAAACTGGTCGGCGTGATCGTCGAACACGCCCTGCTGCCCGTCCGCCCCGGTTCCGCCGACGCCTTCGAGGCGGCCTTCGCGCAGGCCTACCCGATCATCGCCGGTATGCCCGGCTTCGGTGGGCTGTCGTTGTCGCGGTGCGTGGAGCGGCCCGACACCTATCTGCTGCTGGTGCGGTGGGCGCGGCTGAGCGATCACACCGAGGGGTTTCGCGGGTCGCCGGAATATCAGCGCTGGCGTGCGCTGTTGCATCACTTCTATGAGCCTTTCCCGGTGGTCGAGCACTTCACGCCGGTGACCGGTGACGAAGTCTTCCCCGCGACGGGCGCGCTGCCGTCCGCTGGCAAGTAGACTCGACAACTCTGTTCTCAACGCGGTGACAAAGGAGTCCTGTTTTGCCCGACCGCCTCGCCGACGACCGCGCAACCACCGACCAGGGCGGGCGCGGCCGCGAGATCGAACAGGAACAGCAGTACCTCACGGTGCTCTACGACCGCCTCGACGCCATGCGCGACTACGCGCAGAACCGGCTCAAGACCGTGCTGCTGGAAGCGGGCGGTACCCCGCAGGCGCGCAGCGAACGCGAGTCGTTCACCGCGCTCTACAGCGAGGACCTGGCCAAATACGACGCCGCTGAGCACGGTCTGTGCTTCGGCCGCATCGACTTGGACGCCACCGAGGACGCCGCCCGCTACATCGGGCGCCTCGGCATCCTCGACGAGGACAACGACTACGAGCCGCTGCTCCTGGACTGGCGCGCTCCCCTGGCGCGCCCGTTCTACCTGGCGACCACCGCCAATCCCGAGGACGTGGTCCGCCGCCGTCACATCCGCTCGCGCAACCGCACGGTGACCGCGATCAACGACGAGTACCTCGATCTGGGCGCAGCAGAACGCGACGGCGCGGTGGGTACCGACGACGGCGTGGGCGGCGAGAGCGCCCTGCTCGCCGCGCTGAACGCAGCCCGCACCGGGCACATGAACGACATCGTCGAGACGATCCAGAGCGAACAGGACGCGATCATCCGCTCCGAGCACAAGAGTGTGCTCGTGGTGCAGGGCGGGCCGGGCACCGGCAAGACGGCGGTGGCGCTGCACCGGGCCGCCTACCTGCTCTACACCTTCCGTCAGCAGCTGGCCAAGAGCGGTGTGCTCATCATCGGCCCGAACGCCACCTTCCTCGACTACATCGGGCAGGTGCTGCCCTCGCTCGGTGAGACCGGTGTGCTGCTGTCCACCATCGGTGACCTGTATCCGGGGGTGAAGGCGGTCCGCGAGGATTCGCTGCGCGCGGGCGAGATCAAGGGTTCGCTCGACATGCTCGAGGTGCTCAAGCAGGCGGTGCGCGACCGACAGGAGGTGCCCGCCGAACCGGTGCGGCTCACCTTCGACGGCTACCCGGT
The DNA here is from genome assembly GCF_053605015.1 of Nocardia sp. NPDC003979. Taxonomy (NCBI): domain Bacteria; kingdom Bacillati; phylum Actinomycetota; class Actinomycetes; order Mycobacteriales; family Nocardiaceae; genus Nocardia; species Nocardia sp. NPDC003979. The sequence goes on along the minus strand of NZ_JBSGIJ010000013.1, from coordinate 117,578 downwards.
GCTGCTCGACCGCAAGATCGCGACCCGGGCGCGTGGCCGGGCTCGTTCCTCGCGCCGTCCGCACAATCTCGCGCGGCCGATCTTCGCCTCGTCGGTGATCGACGCGCTCACCGATCAGCTGGCCGCGACGATGGGTGCCGATCTGTCCGGCGGCACCAGCCTGCTCAGCTCTGCCGATCTGAGCGAGATCGGTGACGAGATGCGCGCCGACCCGCAGGTGCAGGCCGCGATCAGCGCGCTGTGGCCGGTGCTCTCCCCGCAGGAGGTCCTCGCCGATCTGCTCGCCGACCCGGCCCGGCTCGACCGCGCCGCCAAGTCGCTGAGCCCCGAGGACCGCGCCGAACTCGTCCGCCCTGACGACGGCACATTCTCCGCAGCCGACGCACCGCTGCTCGACGAACTGGCCGAACTGCTCGGTGTGGACGACACCGAGGAGCGCGAACGGGCACGCCGCCGGTGGCGCGCGCAGCTGGCCGAGGCTCAGGACGCGCTCGACATCCTCACCGGTTCCGCACCCCAGGACATCGAGGACGAACTCGACCCCGAGATCCTGATGGCCTACGACCTGATCGATGCCTCTCAGCTGGCCCAGCGCCAGGAGTTCGGCAACCGGCAGACCACGGCCGAGCGCGCCGCGGGCGACCGCACCTGGACCTACGGGCACGTGATCGTCGACGAGGCGCAGGAGCTGTCGGAGATGGCGTGGCGAATGGTGATGCGGCGCATCCCGAATCGCTGGATCACCGTCGTCGGCGACGTCGCCCAGACCGGCGACCCGGCGGGCGCGTCGTCGTGGCAGCGGGTGCTGGAACCCTATGTGGCCAAACGCTGGAAGCTCACCGAGCTCACGGTCAACTACCGCACCCCCGCCGAGATCATGGCCGTGGCCGCCGACGTCCTCGCCGCCATCGACCCCACCGCCCAGGCACCGCGCTCGGTCCGCGAAATCGGCAATCCCCCTCGCGCATATCGTGTTTCGCCTGCGGAAGTGCAGGACGAACTGGCCCGACTGATCGCCGCCGAGCAGGCTCCCGGCACCGCCGCCGTCCTCGCCCCTGCCGCACTCGTCCCCGAATTGTCCCCGCTGGCAGGCGAATCGGTGCAGGTCCTCACGGTGCACGACGCCAAGGGCCTGGAGTTCGACCGTGTCTACCTGGTGGAACCCCAGGCCATCGTCAAGGAGTCCCCGCGCGGTCTCAACGACCTCTACGTCGCACTCACCCGCGCCACCCAGCGGCTCTCGGTGGTGCACACCGAAGAGCTACCCGAGGTGTTGTCCACACTCGCGTGAAGCGCGCCGAGCGGGTCAGCGGGGCGCGGACAGCAGCCCGTCGACCAGCGCGGCCAGTCCGGCACCGTAGGAGCTCGTCGCGTCGAAATCGGTCCAGCGAGAACCGATTTCGGCCAGACGTGGCGTCGTCTCGGCGTCCAGGTTCGCGAACACCTCGTCCCGATAGGTCGGCCCCTGCGCGGCCCGGCGAGAGGACCGCGCGGTGATGATGAGCGCACCCGCGGTGTAGTGCCAGACCGCGCGATAGGCCTCGGCCGCCCGGTCGAGCGACAGACCCGCCGCGACCCCGGCGTCGATGATGGTCTCGGGAAACCACAGCGCCGAACGCCCGAAAAGATCGCCGTCGACGAGGACCTCGACCACCCACGGCCGGGCGGCCAGCACATCGTGCATCGCCGTGGCGGCCACCAGAATTCGCTGCCGTGGATCGTCGGGCAGCTCCGGCCACTCGACCTGGTCGGCGTAGTCGTCGAGAAGTAGCCGCAGCAGTGCGTCCTTGTCGCGGACGTGGTGATAGAGCGCCATCGGCGTACAGCCGAGTTCGGTGGCCAGCCTGCGCATCGTCAGCTTCTCGACGCCGTCGGTGTCGATCACACCGTGGGCGGCGGCCACGATGTCGGCGCGAGAGATTCGGGCCGGTCTTCCGGTGCGCGACGAGGTTGCCATAGGTCCATCTTGACCCACCAGCCGGCGCAGGCCTGGACACAGGTCCGTCGTCGAGTTAGTTTTTATACATGTATAAAAACTCTTCGCCCCCGCGCTCCGGCGCCGCATTGACCGCTGTTGCCGTCGCGCAGTTCATGGTCGCGCTGGACATGGCAGTCGTGAATGTCGCGCTCCCCTCGATCGGCGACACACTCGGTTTCACGCCCCTCGACCTGGCCTGGGTCGTGCACGTCTACGCGCTGACCTTCGGCGGATTTCTGCTGCTCGGAGGTAAGGCGTGCGATCTGTACGGTCGGCGACGGCTGTTCACCGCCGGTTTGATCGCCTTCGGCGTCGCCTCCCTCGCCGGCGGGCTCGCGCAGGCACCTTGGCAGCTGGTCGCCGCGCGCGCCGCGCAGGGCATCGCGGCGGCCGCCGTCGCGCCCGCCGCGCTGGCGACCCTCACCACGGTGTTTCCTGAAGGGCCTGCGCGGGTCCGCGCTCTCGGCGTATGGGGTGGCGTCAATGCGGCGGGTGGCGCGCTCGGCGTGCTCGTCGGGGGCCTGCTCACCGAGTACGCGGACTGGCGCTGGGTGATGCTGGTCAATATCCCGATCGTCGCGGTGGCGCTACTGTCCACGGCCGCAGGCGTTCCCGCGGACCGACCGTCCGACTCGCCCGCGAGCCTCGACCTCCTCGGTGCGCTCACCGCGACAGCCGGTGTCGGACTGCTGGTGACCGGCGTCATCCGCACCGATCGCCACGGCTGGTTCTCCGTGATGACCGCCGCGACGCTCGTCGCGGCCCTTGTCGCGCTCACGGCGTTCGTGGTCGTCGAACGCCGTGCGCGTAATCCGCTGCTGCGCCTCGGTTTGTTCGGCAACCGGTGGGTGCTCGGTGCCAACCTCTTCGTGCTGTTCGCTGCGGCAGGCCAATTCTCGGCGTTCTACCTGGTCTCGCTGTATCTGCAGCAGGTCCTTGGGCTCGGCGCGGGCGCCGCCGGGGCGGCCTTCCTGCCGTTCTCGCTGTGCGTCATCGCGGGGACGCTGGTCGCGACACGGATCGGGGCGAACCGTTCGCCACGACCGATCCTGATCGGCGGCGCGGTGTTCACCACGGTCGGCATCGGCTGGTTCGCACTGATCAGCCCCGACGGCAGCGTCCTCGCCGACATCCTCGGTCCGTCGCTGATCGGCGGTTTCGGACTCGGCCTGTGCTTGGCGCCGGTGGCATCGGCCGCCGTCACCGCCGTCGCGCCCGGCGAGGCGGGCATGGCCTCCGGCGCTTTCAACAGTGCCCGTCAGCTCGGCGGCAGCATCGGTGTCGCCGCGCTCGCCACCCTCGCCGCGAGCAGGACCGGCACGGGCAGCGATCCGACAGCGCTGACCGACGGCTATGCGTTCGCTCTCGCCGTCGCCGCACTGCTGTTCGCCGTAGCCGCGGCGATCGCCGCTGTCGTCCTTCCACGCACGCGACGCACCGAACCACTTGCCCACCAACCTGTTCCCGCACCAGCACGATGAGAGGAAGAACGATGTACCCGATCAACCTGTTCGACCGCGCCCTCCGATTCGAGCCGGAGGGAGCGGTGAGCGCCGCGGAACGCCGGATGACCGCGGGCACAGATGGCTGGCAGCTGGCCACCTTCCACGTCGAGACCGACGCCGACGTGCACGCCGACCACTGGGAGATGCATCCCACCGCCGACGAGGCGGTGTGCTGTTTGACGGGCGCGATGCGGTTGTACCTGCGACCCGAGACGGCCTGCGAGGGAGAGTATGTCGTGGCACTGACCGCGGGCACCGCGTTCGTGGTGCCACGTGGACGCTGGCACCGGATCGAACTCGACGAACCGAGCGACATCATGTCGATCGGATTGCGCGACGGCACAAGGCAGGAGCCCGTTATGCGGTGAAAACAGCCGAGGGCGCCGCGCTGTGGCGCGGCGCCCTCGGCGTGTGGTCGAACCTCAGCGCACCGTGTGGACGATCAGGACGTCCGAGCGCGACTTGCGGGCCACGTCCGAAGGGACGGAGCCGAGCAGGCGGCCGGTGAGGGTATTGAGGCCACGGTTACCGACGACGAGCAGGTCGGCCTTGGTCTCCTTGATCAGCTCGAGCAGGGAATCCACCGGCTCGCCGACGATGGCGCGCTCGACGATGTTCTTCGCACCGGCGGCCACCGCCTTCTCGCGGGCGACGTGCAGGATCTCGTTGGTCGGCGCCGAGCCACGGACCTGGTAGGCCTCGTCCTTGAGCACATCGGCGGCGGCGGCGACATCGCGATCATCGGTCGGGAAGTAGGCGCAGGCCAGCACGAGAGTCGCGTCCGCGTCGGCAGCGAGCGCCGCAGCCTTCTCCACCGCGACGTACGACGAATCCGAGCCATCAGTACCGACGACAATGGTCCGGTAGGCGGTCATCTCTCCTCCAACTTGGTCGGTGCAGCGCCGAACGACCCGGGAATCGAGCATCGGCGCGGCAATTGCGTCGACCATAACGCCACAACGCGCCGATTTATCGACAATTCGCAACAGATCACACCGGGAGTGTTGGGTCACTTTGTCCGGCGGTGCCGGATTATGGGCGCCGCCGTCGGCATTCACCTGCGCCGATCGAACGGCGAGCCGACGAAATTGTGGCAAATCACAACACAATCAACGCCGCTGCGGGCCTGGGATTTTCGTCACAACACCGCCGGTGCCGTGCCCGTTCACAGCGTTGCGGCGGCCGCGTCCATCGCGCGGGCGCGGCGCGCGTATTCGCGCGGCGGCATCCCGATCTGCGCGGTGAATTCCCGGCTGAAATGCGCCTGATCGAAATAGCCGAGACCGGTGGCCAACTCGGCCAGATCCGGGTCGGAGTGGGCGAGCAGATCGGCGGCGTCCTGCAACCGGAACCGGCACAGCACCCATTTCGGGCCGGCGCCCACATAGCGGCGGAACAACCGCTGCACGGTGCGCATGGGCACCGCGAACCGTTCGGTGACCTGGTCCACGCGTGTGAGCTCGGGATCCCGCTCCATCGCCGTCACGATCCGCGACACCAACGCGAACTGCGGATCGTCGGCACCGCCACGGCCGCCGAAGAATTCCTCGACGATCCCGACCCGGTTCTCGTCGGACGGTTCGGCCAGTACCCGCTCGGCCAGCCCCGCCGCTTCGGGCAGCACCTCGGTGAGCAGCGCCGAACCGTCACGGAAGGCACCGACATCACACCCGGTGAAGGCTCCGAAACCGCCCGGGCGGAAACGGATTCCGAATGTCTCGCCCTCGCCGTCGAGATCGCGCACGTACTTGGTGGTGCACACGCCGTTCACGAATCCGCCGGTGCGGGTGCTGCTGCGTTCGAAGGTGACGTTCACGCACGGAAACGACAGCACCTCGGCACGGAACGCGGGTCTGCCACGCAGATCCCAGCGCACCACCCAGTACCGGTCGGCGAATTCCGTCAGCGCTGGACCCACCTCGAGCCGCCGCAGCGAACGGTGTCTGGCCTGCTCGCGCGGCAGTAGGATCCCCTTCGCGTCGTCGATGTCGCCGGTCGTCATCGCCGGTGTCGCGTTCTTACAAGACCGGCGAGCGCCGGGTGAGCAGGATCGACGCCATGAACGTTGCACCGATCCCCGAGGGCTACCACTCCATCACCTGTTTCCTGGCCGTCGCCGACGGCGAGGCGGCCGTCGACTTCTACTCCGAGGTCTTCGGCGCGAAGGTGCTCAGCCGCGCCGACGATGCCGAGGGCAGGCCCGTCCACGCGGAGCTGCTCATCGGCGATTCCACCCTGCAGCTCGGAATCCCGCTGCACGACAACAGCGTTCGCGCCCCCGAGGGCTGGGTGCACACCTCGATCGTGCACTACTGCCCCGATGTCGACGAGGCGCTCGCGCGCGCCGTCGCCCGCGGTGCCCGCGTCGTCGAGGAAACCCAGACCTTCGTCACCGGCGACCGCTACGGCGTGATCATCGATCCGTTCGGCCACCGCTGGGCCGTGATGACCCGCGTCGAGGACGTCTCCCGCGAGGAGGCCGACCGACGCGTTGCCGCCTGGATGGCGACTCAGTCCGCATAGCGGCCCGGCGCGCGTCGCCATCCTCAGCTCAACCCCGCAGCGTCCATTCCGCGCAGTTCCTTCTTCAGGTCGGCGATCTCGTCACGTAAGCGACCTGCCAGCTCGAACTGCAGTTCGCGGGCGGCGTTCATCATCTGGTCGGTGAGGGAGGCGACGAGGTCGGCCAGTTCGGCGCGCGGCATCGACTTCACGTCGCGTTCGGCGTAGATGCCCGCGCTCACCGCACGACCGGGTTCGCCTTGAGCGCGCCTGCCACGGCTGACATTGCGGCCGGAACCGCCGACGGCCACCTCGTCGCCCGCCTCCAGGTACACCTGGTCGAGGATGTCGGCGATCTTCTTGCGCAGGGGCTGCGGGTCGATGCCGTTGGCCTCGTTGTAGGCGATCTGCTTGGCGCGGCGGCGGTCGGTCTCGTCGATGGCGTGGCGCATCGAGTCGGTGATCTTGTCGGCGTACATGTGTACTTCACCCGACACGTTGCGGGCCGCACGGCCGATGGTCTGGATGAGGCTAGTGCTCGACCGGAGGAAGCCCTCCTTGTCGGCGTCGAGGATCGCCACCAGCGACACCTCGGGCAGGTCGAGGCCCTCGCGCAGCAGGTTGATGCCGACGAGCACGTCGTATTCGCCGAGGCGCAGCTGACGCAGCAGTTCCACGCGGCGCAGGGTGTCGATCTCCGAGTGCAGGTACCGCACCCGGACCCCGAGCCCGAGCAGGTAGTCGGTGAGGTCCTCGGCCATCTTCTTGGTGAGCGTGGTGACGAGCACGCGCTCGTCGCGCTCGGTGCGCTGCCGGATCTCGTGTACCAGGTCGTCGATCTGCCCCTTCGTGGGTTTCACCACGACCTGTGGGTCGACGAGACCGGTCGGGCGGATGACCTGTTCGACGACCTCACCGCCCACCTGACCGAGCTCGTACGGCCCGGGCGTAGCCGACAGGTACACCGCCTGGCCGATCCGGTCGGCGAATTCCTCCCAGGTGAGCGGGCGGTTGTCGACCGCCGAGGGCAACCGGAACCCGAATTCGACGAGGTTGCGCTTGCGCGACATATCGCCCTCGTACATGCCGCCGATCTGCGGCACGGTCACGTGGGATTCGTCGATGACCAGCAGGAAGTCGTCGGGGAAGTAGTCGAGCAGGGTGGCGGGCGCCGACCCGGCGGGGCGACCGTCGATGTGCCGTGAATAGTTCTCGATGCCCGAGCAGAACCCGACCTGACGGATCATCTCCAGGTCGTATTCGGTGCGCATGCGCAAACGCTGCGCCTCGAGCAGTTTGCCCTGGCCCTCGAGCTCGGCCAGGCGGGCAGCCAGCTCCTCCTCGATGGCGGCGACGGCCTTCTCCATGCGCTCCGGGCCCGCCACGTAGTGGGTGGCAGGGAAGATGCGCAGCGAGTCGACCTGACGGACCACATCGCCGGTGAGCGGGTGCAGGTAGTACAGCGCCTCGATCTCGTCACCGAAGAACTCGATGCGCACCGCGAGCTCCTCGTAGGAGGGAATGATCTCGACGGTGTCGCCACGCACCCGGAACGACCCACGCGTGAACGCCATGTCGTTGCGGGTGTACTGCACGTCGACCAGCAGCCGCAGCAGCGCGTCGCGGTCGATCTCGCCGCCGACCTCGAGCTGCACCGAACGGTCCAGGTACGACTGCGGCGTACCGAGACCGTAGATGCACGACACCGACGCGACCACCACCACATCGCGGCGCGACAGCAGGCTGGAGGTGGCCGAGTGCCGCAGCCGCTCGACGTCGTCGTTGATCGAGCTGTCCTTCTCGATGTAGGTGTCGGTCTGGGCGATGTAGGCCTCGGGCTGGTAGTAGTCGTAGTACGAGACGAAGTACTCGACCGCGTTGTGCGGCAACATCTCCCGCAGTTCGTTGGCCAGCTGGGCCGCCAGGGTCTTGTTCGGCGCGAGCATCAGGGTCGGCCGCTGCAGCTTCTCGATCAGCCAGGCGGTCGTCGCCGACTTGCCGGTGCCGGTGGCACCGAGCAGCACCACGTCCTTCTCCCCCGCGTTGATGCGGCGCTCGAGCTCGGCGATGGCGGCGGGCTGATCGCCCGCCGGCTGATGCGGGCTGACCACCTCGAAGCGGCCACCCTTGCGCTCGATCTCACCGACCGGGCGGTGCTCCGAATGCGCGAGCGGGTGCGCCCGCTCTTCGTACCCTTCGGCCGGGATCTCGGTTGCGAATGCCATGCACACCAGGTTAGGCGCAGCCACCGACAGATTCGTCCGGACGCGAAAGCGAGCGGCACAGCTGCCCGCGTGCCGGTAGATTCTGCGCACATGACCCAGGCCTCGACCGTGCACGTGCACCCGCCCAAAAACGAGCTGTTCGACGTGGCGGCCAAGACCAACACCGACCCGAAGGGTTTCGTACGACCGGTCGAGGTCTACCGGGAGGAGCCGTGGGGCCTCTACATGGGGCGGCACTCCGACCACGCCAGCTTCCACTATCTGGAATCGTGGCTGCTGCCGAGTCTGTCGCTGCGCGCGTCCAAACTCTGGTACAACCCGGGCATCGAGCAGTGGCAGGACGTCTACGTCGATGTCGGCGTCTTCACCAGGGACTCCCCGACGCTGTGGCGCTCGGTGGACCACTACCTCGACCTGCTGGTCCGCACGGGCCGCGATGTGCGCCTGGTCGACATCGACGAACTGCTCGCCGCGCAGACCGACGGCCTGCTCGATGCCGAACAGGCCCAGGCGGCGATCGAACACGCGGTCGCGGCGGTCGACGGGATCGCCGCGCACGGGTACTCGCTAGAGACGTGGCTCGCCACCCTCGGCATGACCCTGACCTGGCGCTGAAACGACGAAACCGCCCGCGACCGGACAAGTCGCGGGCGGTTTCGCCATCTATCAGCCTGCCGAACCGCTGCCGAGCAGGTCGCCGAGGCCACCACCGCAGCCTGCGCTGCCGGTCGCGGCCGCCTCACCGACGGTAACGGTGATCGAGTCGCTGATCAGCAGCTGCCGCGCCTCGAGCTTGTGCTGGCCCGTCGTGGTCGGCTTCCAGGTCATGCTCACCGTGCCGGAGAGCAGCGACGGCGAGACCGTGCCGATGTCACGCCCGTTGTCGGTGAACTTCACCGAGGTCAGCCTGTCGACCTCGACGCTGGCCGTCAGCTTGTAGCTGCACCCGACCTTGTGATCGGTGCCCGCGACGCTGAGGTTGCCCACCCAGGCCGAGGCCTGCGGGGCGGCCAGCACGATGGTGGCGGCGACAGCGCCGAACGCGGTGATGCCGAAGCCCGCACGGCCGAGACGGTGATGTGTTGTCATACGCGCTACAACTTCCCTGTGATCGAGTCACCCGGTAGTGACTCGCCACAATGTAACCAGCGCGCCGTCCACTACGGACAGTTTTTGAAACATTGATGTTTAACAGATGCCAGGGCGGGGTTACGCGCGGGCGCGAGCCCACTCACCGACCCTCGGATAGACCACGTCGAACCACGGTTCCTTCACCGCGTAATAGGCCTCGCCCGCCGCCTCGCCCGCCTTCCCCGCCGCCGCCCGTTCGGCCGTCCGCTTGATCTCCAGATACTCCGTCCGCACGTCCTCCTCCGCCCGCAACCAGTCGCGGAAGTCGAGCGCGAACCGCTGGCCGGGCGAATCCTGCACACGCAGATGGATATTCGCCGGTCGGCCGGGATCCGCGTTGCCGTGCAAGCGTTTTGCCCACAGGTCCACGTCGATACCCGCCGGATCCTCGGGCGTGGGCTTCGGGCTGTCGTGCGTGATGCCGACCGCGCGCGGGAATCCCGCGGCTGCCAGCGAATCTGCCAGTGCGTCAGCGGTTTCCAGGTCGGCCACCGTCACCTGGATGTCGATGAGGTCCTTGGCGGGCAGCCCGCTCACCGCCGTCGAACCGACATGGTCGATACGCACCGCCGCCGCACCGCACACCAGGTGCAGCCGGGCGATGATCCGGCGGGCCTGCGCGCCCCACTCCGGGTCGTGCGGCATCAACCGGTACTCCGCCCGCGCCCGCACCCCCTCGCGCTGATTGCGCTCGAAGGGCACCAGCCGCCGTTCCCACAGCGCCCGCACCTGCTCCTCGACCACACCGGGTGCACCGTTGTTGTCCAGCCACACATCGGCAACGGCGTGACGTTGCTCGTCGGTGGCCTGTGCGGCGATCCGGGCCAACGCATCGGCCTCGGCGACGCCACGCTGCTCGACCAGCCGGCGCAGGCGGGTCTCCACATCGGCGCCGACCACGACCACCAACTGCATGAGCGGCGCGAGCCCGTTCTCCACCAGCAACGGAATGTCTTGCACCACAATGGCATCGGCGGGTGCGGCGCCGATGAGTTCGGCCGTGCGGGCACCGACCAGCGGGTGGGTGATCGCGTTGAGCTTGCCGCGTGAGACGTCGTCGGCGAAGGCCACCGCCGCCAGCGCGGGCCGATCGAGGCTGCCGTCCTCGGCCAGGATCGCGTCGCCGAACTCGGCGACGAGCGCGGCCAGACCCGGCGTTCCCGGCGCCACGACCTCGCGGGCGATGGCGTCGGAGTCGATCACCACCGCCCCCAACTCGACCATGGTCCGCGCCACTGTGGACTTACCCGCTCCCATGCCTCCGGTGAGGCCGATCCGCAACATGCGCCAAGTCTCGCATCCCCGCGCCCGGAGCAGGTCAGGTGTTCCCGACACGCCGATATGCGGCTGCGGCAAATCCGGGGCCGGGCGCGTCGCGTCGACTAACCTTCGCGCAGGCGAGAAGGCCAATCACCAGCGAGCGAAGGATGATCATGGGCACCACACAACACCGGACGGCTCGCCACCGCCTCGGCATGCCCGGCGGTGTGCACTGCGTTGAATTCCCTGCTGTGGCAGCGACTCTCGCCGAATATCGCCGGTCCTGGTTCACCGCTCTGATCTCGCCCGCCAGACACAGTTTCGCCGCGATGCGCAAGCGCACCAGCATGGGTGCCACCTACTGGGTGCCCGCCCCCGCGAACTGAGTTACCGACCACCCGAGCCCACCCGTTGCGAACGGGTGGGCTCGTTGTCGTGCGCGCCCTGTGTGATCGACCGGGCCGGAAACAGGCCGAAGGCCCCGGTCCGTGGGGACCGGGGCCTTCGACTGTGTTGCTCTACCTGAATCAGGCGTTGCCACTCACTCAGGCGTTACCGCTGAGCTTCTCCCGCAGAGCCGCCAGCTGCGCGTCACTGGCGAGCGAACCGCCGGTGGACTCGGCCGGGCCGGAGGTGGCCTGCGTGGCGTTGCCGCTCTCGGAGGAGTAGTTGCCGGCGGCCGGACCGCCCGCGGCGGCTTCGGCAGCCGCGTCGGCAGCCATCTTCTCCATCTGAGCGGTGTGCATCTTGTGGCGACGCTCGGCCTCGGCGTAGCGGCCTTCCCACTCTTCACGCTGCTTGTCGAAGCCCTCGAGCCATTCGTTGGTCTCGGGATCGAAGCCCTCGGGGAAGATGTAGTTGCCCGCTTCGTCGTAGCTGTCGGCCATGCCGTACTTCGACGGGTCGAACTCGGCGTGGTAGTCCTCGTTCGCCTGCTTCAGCGACAGCGAGATCCGGCGACGCTCCAGGTCGATGTCGATGACCTTGACCATCGCGTCGTCGCCGACGGCCACGACCTGGTCCGGGACCTCCACGTGGCGCTCGGCCAGCTCGGAGATGTGCACCAGGCCCTCGATGCCCTCTTCGACGCGCACGAACGCACCGAACGGAACCAGCTTGGTGACCTTGCCCGGCACGATCTGACCGATCGCGTGGGTGCGGGCGAACTGACGCCACGGGTCTTCCTGGGTCGCCTTGAGCGACAGGGAGACGCGCTCGCGGTCCAGGTCGACGTCGAGAACCTCGACGGTGACCTCGTTGCCGACCTCGACGACCTCGGACGGGTGGTCGATGTGCTTCCAGGACAGCTCGGAGACGTGCACCAGGCCGTCGACGCCGCCCAGGTCCACGAAGGCACCGAAGTTGACGATCGAGGAGACCACACCCTTGCGGACCTGGCCCTTCTGCAGCTGGTGCAGGAACTCGCTGCGGACCTCGGACTGGGTCTGCTCGAGCCAGGCGCGACGCGACAGGACCACGTTGTTGCGGTTCTTGTCGAGCTCGATGATCTTGGCCTCGATCTCCTTGCCGACGTACGGCTGGAGGTCGCGGACGCGACGCATCTCGACGAGCGAGGCGGGCAGGAAGCCACGGAGACCGATGTCGAGGATCAGGCCGCCCTTGACGACCTCGATGACGGTGCCCTTGACGGCCTCGTCCTTCTCCTTGAGCTCCTCGATCGTGCCCCACGCGCGCTCGTACTGAGCCCGCTTCTTCGACAGGATCAGGCGGCCTTCCTTGTCCTCCTTGGTGAGAACCAGGGCCTCGACCGCATCGCCCACGGAAACGACCTCGTTCGGGTCGACATCGTGCTTGATGGAGAGTTCACGGGAGGGGATGACGCCTTCGGTCTTGTAACCGATGTCGAGCAGGACCTCGTCACGATCGACCTTGACGATGGTTCCCTCGACGATGTCGCCATCGTTGAAGTACTTGATCGTGGCGTCGATGGCGGCGAGGAAATCCTCGGCGGAGCCGATGTCGTTGACGGCTACCTGCGGCGAGGTGACGGTGGTGGGCATATGTGGGTTTGCTCCGGACGGATTGTGGTCGGTTGCGGACATTGGAACTTTCGGTACGCTGCGAGATCACCGCGACGAGGCGACGAGGGACCGAACAAGTATCGCACGGACCGCCGACATTGCCGCTGATCAAACTCAGCACGGGCGACTCCGTCATCGGATACTGTACGCATCAACCCCGGCGCACAGCGTTCCTCGTGAGAGGTTCCTCGAAAGACACTCGCGTGCCTCAGCGTACGCGAGGGTGTTCCAGCCGGGCAAACCACCCCCCGTTCCCGCCGATACCCTTGGCGCCGTGTCCGATGACGAACGCCATGCGCAGGCCAACGCGCTGCTGGGAACCGCGGCAACCACCCGAACCAGGATCGGCTCGGCCGACAGCGAACGCGCCAGCAGGCGCTGGTGGGACGCCGACGCCGACCAGTACCACCAGACCCACGCCGATTTCCTCGGCGTCGACTCCCCCGGCGGCGAATTCGTGTGGTGCCCGGAGGGGCTGCACGAGGGCGACATGCATTTTCTGGGCGACGTGACGGGCAAGCGGGTGCTCGAGATCGGGTGCGGTTCGGCGCCGTGTTCGCGCTGGCTGGCGGGGCAGGGCGCGCATCCGGTCGGGCTGGATGTGTCGATGGGAATGCTCGCACGCGGTGTGGCCGCGATGGAGCAGGGCGGACCGCGGGTGCCGCTGGTCCAGGCGGGCGCGGAGGCGTTGCCGTTCGCGGACGAATCCTTCGATCTGGCCTGTTCGGCGTTCGGCGGGGTGCCGTTCGTCGCCGATTCGGCGCGCGTGATGCGCGAAGTGGCGCGGGTGCTCGCGCCGGGTGGTCGGTGGGTGTTCTCGGTGAATCACCCGATGCGGTGGATTTTTCCCGACGATCCCGGCGAGGACGGCCTGGTCGCGCGCATCCCGTATTTCGACCGCACCCCTTATGTAGAGGTCGACAGCGAGGGCGTGCCGACCTATGTCGAGCACCACCGCACGATCGGTGACCGGGTGCGCGAGATCGTCGGCGCGGGGCTGACCCTGCTCGACATCGTGGAACCGGACTGGCCGGAATGGCTCGACCGCGAGTGGGGGCAGTGGTCGCCGTTGCGCGGGGAGATCTTCCCCGGCACCGCCATCTTCGTCACCGAGAAGCCCGCCGGCACCGGGCAGCCCGGCGCCTAGAAGTCGGGCAGCGCCGCGAACGACGGGGCGACCTGGACGTTCGGCACCGTTTCGGCGACCCAGCGGCGCGCTCTGGTGAGCGCGTGATGCGGGAATTCGGCGTCGAAGCGGACGTCGTCGGACAGCAGGTACGGCAGTTTCCCGCGCAGGCCCGGCGCGTAGGGGTGGGGCGGGCACATCTCGTCGCGGCGGAATCGGCTGCCGATCGTCCGTTCCCGCTCCCCCGGCGGGCCCGTCTCCGGGCAGATGATCTGGAACACCGCCGAGCAGCGGTCCTTGGGCACCACGATGGACGCCGCGAACACGAGCTCACCGTGCGGACCCGGCATCCGCGTCTTCTCGACGCGCAGCAACGCGGGCAACTGGTCGACCCACACCACGAAGGCCTCGATCAGGCAGCCGGTGCGCGCGTGGTGTTCGGCCAGCCGCCTGCGCAGCCGCTTCGGATCGTCGAGCCGCGCGGGCAGATCGGGTGCGCCGTTGACGTAGTTCAGCGCGACGACATCACGAGTGGCCGGATTCCCCCAGGTCGTGTCGTCCAACTGTTGCATTCCAGGAATGTCGAACGAGATGGGCACCGGATCAATTTACCGGCGCGGTCGAGTTCGGTTGTCGCCGTGCACGGCTCGGCGCGTCGTTCCAGACGAAACCCGGTGTTCGCCCAGGCCGGCCGGTCGGGCGCCGTGACAGATCACCACGTCGAGCGTCCGAGGGCCCCGATCCGAGCGACTCAGTCGCGCTTGGGTTTTCGGCCGACCTGCTCGAGGGCGAGGCGCAGGGCGTATTCGATCTGGGAGTTGATGCTGCGCAGGTCGTCGGCCGCCCACTTGGCGATGGCCTCGTGGACGGCCGGGTCGAGCCGCAGCAGAACCTTTTTGGGTTCTCTCTTCGGCGCGCGCACAGTCGACCTCAGTAGAGGGATCCGGCGTTGACGACCGGTTGCGTCGCGCGGTCGCCGCAGAGGACGACGAGCAGGTTGGAGACCATGTTGGCCTTGCGTTCCTCGTCGAGTTCGACGGTGCCCTGTTCGGCCAGGCGGTCGAGCGCCAGGGCGACCATGCCGACGGCGCCCTCGACGATCTGGGTGCGCGCGGCGACCACCTGCGCAGCCTGCTGACGGACCAGCATCGCCTGTGCGATCTCGGGTGCGTAGGCCAGGTGGGTGATGCGGGCCTCGATCACCTCGATACCGGCGGTGAGGGTGCGTTCGCGCAGTTCGACGGTGAGTTCCTCGGCCACCTCGGCGCCGTCGCGCAGGCTGGTGCGGGCGTCGTCGTGGGCGTCGTAGGGGTGGGTGGTCGCGAGATGGCGCACCGCGGCCTCGGACTGGGTCTCGACGTACTCCTCGTAGTCGTCGACCGCGAAGGCGGCCTTGAAGCTGTCGACCACCTTGTAGACCACCACGGCCGCGATCTCGACGGGGTTGCCGTCGGCGTCGTTGACCTTCAGTTTCTGGGTCTCGAAGTTGCGCACCCGCAGCGAGATGGACTTGCGGTCGCTGAGCGGGACCACCGAGAAGAAACCGGGTTCGCTGACCGAGCCGATGTAGCGGCCGAAGAAGGTGACGACCTTGGCCTCGTTGGGGTCGACCACGATCAGCCCGGTGGCCAGCGCCGCGACGATCACCACACCGAGCACGCCGACTACCGCGCCCGCCCAGGCGAGTGCGCCGCCGTCGTGCTTGGACACCGAGATCAGCGACAGCACCGCGAGGGCGCCGAACAGCAGGGTGGACACCAACCACCCGAGTAGGACGGCAAATCCGTTGAAGCGAAAGGCGGGCCGCAGTTCCATGACATCCTCCGATATCTGAGTGATATCATTACAATAGCAGATACAGACTGCGGCGACAACGCCGGTTACGCGCCGGGGATGGTGCGATTGGCG
This sequence comes from Nocardia sp. NPDC003979, assembly GCF_053605015.1. Lineage (NCBI taxonomy): Bacteria > Bacillati > Actinomycetota > Actinomycetes > Mycobacteriales > Nocardiaceae > Nocardia > Nocardia sp. NPDC003979. Next base: position 101,901 of record NZ_JBSGIJ010000013.1, on the reverse strand, counting down.
CGGAACATGCCGTGCGGGTCGTACTTCGTCTTCAAGGCCCGCAGCCTGTCGAAGTCGGCGCGGGGATAGCCCGCCGCCGTCTGCTCGGGGCCCGCTGCGGCACCCGCGCCGTAGAGGAAGTTGAGGCTGTGGCCGATCGTCCACGGCGCCAGCGCTTTTCGCACCGTGCTCAGCGCTTCGGGAGCGGCGTCGCCCGCGCCCGCGTCGGTGATGACGCGCACGATGTACTCGGCGTCGCGGTGACCGACCGACGCGGTCCCCCGGCGCAGCGCCCCACCGAGATGACGGATGTCGACCACGGCGTCGACCGGTCCGCCGGGTGCGGTCTGCGCCCGCAACGCGGCCAGCGCTTCGGGGGTCAGGTCGGCGAGCAGCGCGTTGGTCGCGGCATAGGCGTGCGGGAAGTCGGGATCGCTGTGCACCGTGTGGGATTCGGTGTAGGGCATGGTGCGCAGGTCGTCGCGCAGGCGCTCACCGATCGCGCGCAACGGTGCGATCAGGCGCTCGGCCGCCTCGGCGGGCAACGTGGTCGCCACCCGAATGGAGGCGACATGCCTGCCGCGCAAAGGCTGCGGGACCGGCGGGATATCGGGGAAGGTCAGCGTGGCGACGGTGGAGGTGATCTCCTCGGGCACGGTCGCACTCCACTGCCGCCAGGTGTCGAGCACCGTGTCCACGAGCGGAGTATCGAACATCAGCTGGCCGCCATAGATTTCGGTGACGGGCACGAGGTCGAGTTCGAGGGCGGTCACCACGCCGAAGTTGCCGCCGGTGCCGAGGACCGCCGTGAACAGTTCGTCGGCGGGGCCGATAGTGCGGACGCGACCGTCGGCGGTCACGAGTTCGATCGAGCGCACATGATCTGCGGCGTAACCGAATTCGCGGCCGAGCAGGCCGAGACCGCCGCCGAGCACATAGCCGACCACACCCACCGACGGTGACGAACCGTTCAGCGGGGCCAACCCGTGTGCGGCGGCAGCCTCGACCAGTGCGCCTGCCCGGACACCGGCGCCGACCCTGGCGGTTCGTCTGTCCGGGTCGACGGTGATCGCGTTCATCCGGCCGGTGGTGACGAGCACCCCGCCGTCGACGGCGACCGACAGGCCGTGCCCGGTGGCCTGCACAGCGAGGGGAACCCGGTGCCGCGCCGCGTATTCCACGGCGGCGCGCACGTCCTCGGCGTGGACGGCACCGGCGACGAGTGCGGGCCGGTGGGTGTAGGCGGTCTGGAATCCGGCGATCTCCTGCTGGTACCCGGCGTCGTCCGGGGTGAAGACGGGGCCGGTGAAAGTGGCGGTTTCAGTCATGACTCCACTGTGCTCATCCTGGTGGAATAAGCCCAACAGATAGTTTTTCTCGCTCCTATAATCAGTGCTTATGGAACTGCGGCAGCTGCGGTACTTCGTGACCGTCGTCGACGAGGGCGGCTTCACCCGGGCGGCCCAACGCCTGCACCTGAGTCAGCCGGGTCTGAGCGCGCAGCTCAAACAGCTCGAACGCGAACTCGGCCAGCGGCTCCTGGACCGCGGCGCCCGAACCGTCGCCCCGACCGAGGTCGGCCGGGCGGTTCTCGACCACGCCCGCGCCGCCCTCGCCGCCGTCGATCGCATCGACCAGACCGTCCAGGAGTTCAGCGGATTGCTGCGTGGCCGGGTGCGGTTGGGTGCCGTCTCCGGTGCGGCGGCCGACGAGTTCGACATCGCGAGCGTGCTGGCCGGCTTCCACGACGACCACCCCGGTGTCGCGATCAGCCTGACCGAGGACACCTCCGAACGCATGCTCGCGGCACTCGACCGCGACGACCTCGACCTCGCCCTGGTCGGCCTCACCGGCGCCGAGCTCGGACCCGGCATCGCCACCGACGTGGTGCTCGAGACCCCGGTCGTCGCCGCGGTCGCGGCCGCGGCCGACGAACCCGCCGACACCATCACCCTGCGGGCGCTCACCGGGCGACGCCTCATCTGCCTGCCCCGCGGCACCGGCTTGCGCGGAATCTTCGAACGTTCTTGCGCCGCTGCGGGTTTCGTTCCGGAAATCGCCTTCGAGGCCGCCGCTCCCCCGCTGCTGCTCGAGCTCGCCGCCCGCGGCCTCGGCACAGCGGTGGTGCCCGCGCTCGGGGCCGAGGAAGCGGCGGGATTCGGGGTTCGGGTGCTACCGATCGTCGAGCCGGCGATCCGCGGCAGGCTGGCGCTGGCCTGGCGAGGCGATCGGCCACTCACCCCGGCGGCCAAGGTGCTGCTCGGTCAGCTGCGCATCGCGCTGCGCACCGGCACCTGATGCCGCCCGCGCCGCCGTCGTCACGGCGGCGTTAGGCTCGCACCACACTGATGAAGGAGAGCTCGACCACGACAGGAAGGGCGCGACATGGGGCAGTCGACAACCGCGGGGAAGTTGCGGGAGCTGCGGCAGAATCTGGTGGCGGCACAGGAACCGGCGGGGGAAGCCGGCGTCGCCAAGCGGGCGGCCAAGGGGATACCGAGTCCGCGTGAACGGATAGACATGCTGTTGGACAAGGGCAGCTTCGTCGAGATCGGCGCCCTCGTGCGGCAGCCGGGCGACGGCCTCTACGGCGACGGCGTGGTCACCGGGCACGGAACCGTGGACGGGCGCCCCGTGGTGGTGATCGCCCACGACCAGACCGTGTACGGCGGGTCGGTCGGTGAGATGTTCGGCCGCAAGGTGGCCATGGCCATGGACCGCGCGGCCGACGTGCAGTGCCCGTTCATCGCGATCAACGACTCCGGCGGCGCGCGCGTGCAGGACGCGGTGACCTCGCTGGCCTGGTACGCGACCATGAGCCGCCGCCAGCTCCGCCTGTCGGGCCTGGTGCCGCAGGTGTCGATAATGCTCGGCAAATGTGCTGCGGGAGCGGTGTATTCGCCGATCAACACCGATGTGCTGATCGCCACCGAGTCGGCGTACATGTTCGTCACCGGGCCCGAGATCATCCGGGAGACGACCGGTGAGGTGGTCACCCTCGAGGAACTCGGCGGCGCGTTCAACCAGGCGCAGAACGGCAACATCCACCACGTCGCCGCCGACGAGCGGGCCGCCTTCGACTGGGCGCGAGCGTATTTGAGCTACATGCCGTCGAGCTGTTTCGACGAGGCGCCGGTGGTGAATCCCGGTCTCGAACCCGAGGTCACCGAGTCCGATCGCGAACTCGACTCGCTGATCCCGGATTCCGATCGCGCCGGTTACGACATGTACGACGTGCTGTTACGCATCTTCGACGACGGCGACTTCCACGAGATCGGTGGCAACGCGGCCCGCAATCTCATCACCGGTTTCGCGCGCGTCGACGGGCGAAGCGTCGGCGTGATCGCCAACCAGCCGCTCGTGTCCAGCGGCGCGATCGATGCCCGCTGCTCGGACAAGGCGGCCCATTTCATCCGGCTCTGCGACGCATTCGGGCTGCCGCTGGTGTTCGTCGTCGACACACCCGGTGTGCTGCCGGGGGTCGAGGAGGAGAAGATCGGCGTCATCAAGCGCGGCGGGCGGTTCTTCTACGCGGTGGTCGAGGCGACCGTACCGATCGTCACCGTCGTCGTGCGCAAGGCCTACGGCGGTGGTTACGCCGTGATGGGCTGCAAGCAGCTCGGCGGCGATGTGAACCTGGCCTGGCCGACCGCCCGCATCGCGGTGATGGGTGCGGAGGCTGCGGTCGGGTTGACCCAGCGGCGGCAGCTGGCCGCGGTCCCCGAGGAACAGCGCGGGCAGGTGCGTCAGCAGATGATCGACTTCTACAACACCACCGTGGCCACCCCGTGGATCGCCGCCGAACGCGGCTACATCGACGCGGTGATCGAACCGTCGCGGACCCGCCTGGAAATCCGTAAGGCTCTGCGCCTGCTCGCCGACAAACGCGAGATCCGAGGGCCACGTAAACACCTGCTCATGCCGTTGTGACACCGTGCTCTGCCCGGCGTCCACGCCGGGCCAGCCCGCACGCCGCCACATAGCCGCGGACCAGGGGGCGGGGGTCGTCGCGACGCCAGGCCAGGGCCAGTTCGCACGGGCTGATCCCGGTGACCGGTCGGCACACCACGCCGTCTCGGGTCAGCATCGATGCGTTTCCGGTGGCCAGCAACACGACGCCGTCGCCGTTGACCAGGGCCTCGTAGGTTTCCTCGGTGCTAGAGACCTCCGCGCCGATGACGGGTTCGCGCCCGTCACGGGCGTCGATGGCGAGCCAGTAGTCGCGCAGGATCCCGGCCGAATGCGGAAGCGCCAGAAAGGGTTCCGCGAGGAGATCCGCGAAGTCGATCTGCTCGCGGGTGGCGAGCCGGTGGGTGCTCGGCAAGGCGACCAGCCGCGGTTCCGTCGCGACGACGTGCCAGTCGTAGCGGGCGCGGTCGAGCGGCAACCAGACGAAGGCGACATCACTGGACCCATCGGCCAGCCCCGCGGACGGGTCTTCCCAACTGAACTGGCGCAGTACCGGTTTCGCGTGCGGAAAGGCGGTGCCGAACCGGGAGCGGATAGCCGGCAGGATGCCACGACCCGGGCTCGTGCTGATCCCGATCGTCAGGACCGCCGCCTGCGTGGCCTTCGCGGCCGCGACCGACAACGGGTCTTGGACGGCATCCGCGGACACGAGCAGGATCGGGGGCGAAACATCAACGGGTAGAGGAGTTCTGATGAGTGTTCCGCGGATCTGGTTGGTCACCGGGGCGAGCAGTGGTTTCGGCCGTGCCATCGCGCAGGCCGCGATCGAGGCCGGCGACATCGTCGTCGCCGTCGCCCGGCGCACCGCCGCACTCGACGATCTGGTCGCCGCGCATCCCGATCAGCTCGAGACCGTCGCCCTCGATGTCACCGACATCGACCGTATCGACACGGTGATCGCCGATATCGTGGCCCGCCACGGCCGCATCGATGTACTGGTCAACAATGCGGGCCGCACCCATGTGGGCGCGGTGGAAGAGACCACCGATGCCGAACTGCGCGCCCTGTTCGACCTGCATCTGTTCGGCCCCGCGGCATTGACCAGGGCGGTACTGCCGCACATGCGCGCACAGCGCGGCGGTGCGATCGTGCAGATGAGCAGCGTCGGCGGGCAACTGTCCTTCGCCGGGTTCTCCGCCTACAGCGCGACGAAATTCGCCCTCGAGGGCCTGTCGGAAGCACTGGCCGAGGAAGTGGCGCCGTTCGGGATCAAGGTGCTGATCGTGGAGCCCGGTGCCTTCCGAACGGGTCTGTTCGGACCGGGCGCGGCCGCCTTCAGCGCCGAGTCCGAGGTGTACGCCGACACCGCAGGCGCCACCCGCCGCATGGTCGAAGGCGGCGACGGCACCCAGCCGGGCGACCCAGCCAAGGCCGCCGCCGCCATCCGCACCGCCCTCGCCGCCGAGCACACCCCACTGCGACTGCCGTTGGGGTCCGACTCGGTCGACGCGGTGCTCGGCCACCTCGACGCGGTCCGTGACGACGTACTGACCTGGGAGAGGGTATCGCGCGACACCACCTTCTCCGAGAACTGAACGACGACGACCGGCCGACGGCGTTCACACGATGGCCGGATCCGCCTGCGGCGCGGGCGGATTCGGCGCCCGGCTCACCACTGTCCGCAACACGAGATAGATCGGGAACGCGATGGGCGACAAGAGAATCGTGCCGACCAGCAGGGGGCCCATCAGCAGCGGGTGGATGGCGCGGTCACGGCTGTCGAGGTAGATCCAGCGGCCGAGGAACAGGTCCCAGGCGAGGATCTGGGCCCACAGCGCGGTCAGGACCGCAGGGTCGGCGGCGGCGGAGGTTATGGCGGCCAGCGACGGCGAGGTCACCAGCGACCACAGGGTTCCCAGGACCGGGATCGCCACGATCGCCCAGATCACGAGGGACGGCGCGACGATCCACGGCGAGGCGATGATCGGGCGGGTGCGCCGCCACGTCGGCGCGAAGATCATCAGCGCCCAGAACGGCACCGTGACATAGAACGACAGGTCGAACAGCGTGCTCATGCGGTGACCACCTTCCGGTTCCCGATCGCGCTTGCGAACGAAACCAATACTCCGACAACAACTCCCACGGCGATCGCCGCGGCGACGACAAGGGTTGTCCGGTCCGGGTGGACGAGCGGCTGCCCACGCAGCGCCTGCCAGGTCACCAGGGCCAGCACCGCGGCGTAACCACCCGAGGCGGTGAGGATCAGGCCGAGCCGCACGTGTGCGTGCCGCAGCAGCGGGATCCGTGGCGCGAGGACTACGAGCCCGGCGGCGAGCAGCGGCAGAATCTGCAACGCGTGCATGCCGACGAAATGCGGAATGCGCAGGTCACCGTTGGTGGTGCTCCAGCCGGTGAGCGGCATACCCGGTGTGCCGTCGGGCGCACCGACGGTGTGCGCGCCCGCGAAGCCCTCCACCCCCGATTCCTGCATGGGCATCAGCTGCCCGAGCGCCAGGCCGACGAGGGTGATCGCGAGGCCGAGCCGGATCGACCAGGTGACGGCGGCATCGCCGATGCGGGCGCGCGACAGACCGACCGCGACGGCCATCGTCGCGAGGAACAGCACGACGATGGTGACGGCCATCGTCACCCAGAGCACCGTGTCGAACACGGTCGTCGTGTTGAAGTGACTTCGGGTGCCGCGCACCACCTGCCCGACGATGATCACCTGCTCGATGGTTCCGGCGATCACGATCACCGTGGCCATCCACCACAGGAATCGGGAAGGCTTGGGCCGCAACGAGATCAGCCAGGCCAGCGCCACGCTGTAGAGCACGAACGACAGGGCGAACTTGGACGGCTTGAACCAGGCGGTCGATCCGGCGATCACCCGGTCGTCGACCAGCATCCCGACGACGGTCACCACCACCAGGACCGCGTTGACTGCGGCGAAGTACAGCAGCGGCCGATGCAGTGGGGCGTGGCGGCGAGGCAAGGACTCTGCGATGGGGACGGACATGTGAATCTCCCGACATTCTAGATAGCTGCACTATCCGTTATAGATAGTTAGACTATCCACGAACGGGGCGCTAAGCAAGAGGGGCGAACGAAGGAGGCGACGGTGCGAATCTCGGAGTTGAGCGAACGCAGCGGCATCGCGGTGGCGACGATCAAGTACTACCTGCGCGAAGGGCTGCTGCCCACCGGCGAACGCACCGGCCCCAATCAGGCCAGTTATAGCGACGAGCATCTGCGCAGGTTGCGTCTGGTGCGCGCGCTGATCGAGGTCGGTGGGCTACCGGTGGCCACGGTGGGTGACGTCCTGAGGGCCGTCGACACCCCCGACCTGCCGATGTTCAGCCTGCTCGGGGTGGTGCAGGGCAGCCTCATCTCCCCCGCTCCCGCCGCCTCCGACGCCGAGTGGGAGCGTGCCTACGAGACCGTGCGCAGCGAAATGGATCGGCGGGGATGGTCGATGAAACCGGCCCAGCCGGTGATCGAGGCCCTCACTGCCGTCCTCGTGCGCGCCGCCCAGCTCGGTTACCCGGAGTGGGGCGAGACCGCGTTGCCTGCCTATTTCGACGGCGCGCGCATCGTCGCCGAAACCGATGTCGCCACGGCGCTTTCGGCAGGCGAACGCGACGCCGTCGTCGACGCGGTCGTCGTCCTGACCGTCCTGGGCGACACCGCCCTCGCCGCCATCCGCCGCATCGCCCAGGCCCAGGTCTCCTTGGAAAAGCTGACGTCGGACTCCTCACCCAGCGCCTGATCTCGCACGAACATGGGTAACTCGGCGGGGACGGGCCAACGTCCCCGGCGAGTTACCGCCGGCCGCCCGGCGCACAGGACTCACCACCTGAGTCCGGCCGAAATACGCGGAGAGGCGGGTCAGAGCAGGCGGGAGAGGAAGGACTTCGTTCGTTCGTGCTGTGGGTTGGACAGCAGTTCACGCGGTGGTCCCGACTCCACCACCACACCGCCGTCCATGAACACCAGCTCGTCGGCGACTTCGCGGGCGAAGCCCATCTCGTGGGTCACCACCAGCATCGTCATGCCCGAATCGGCCAGCTCCCGCATGACCGTGAGCACCTCACCGACCAGTTCGGGGTCGAGTGCCGAGGTCGGCTCGTCGAACAGCATCAGTTTGGGATCCATGGCGAGCGCACGGGCGATCGCCACCCGCTGCTGCTGACCGCCCGAGAGCTGGGCCGGGTAGGCGTTGCGCTTGGCCGACAGACCGACTCGCTCGAGCAGTTCCTCGGCCCGGGCGATCGCCTCGGACTTGCGGATACCACGCACCTGGGTGGGTGCCTCGATGACGTTCTCGAGTGCCGTGCGATGCGGGAACAGGTTGAAGTGCTGGAACACCATGCCGATGTCGCGGCGCTGGACCGCGGCGTCGCGCGGGTGCATCTCGTAGAGCTTGCCGTTCTTCTCCCGGTAGCCCACCAGTTCGCCGTCGACGTAGAGCCTGCCCGCGTTCACCTGCTCGAGGTGGTTGATGCAGCGCAGGAAGGTCGACTTGCCCGAACCCGACGGGCCGACCAGGGTGAGCACCTTGCCCCGGTGCACCTCCAGCGAGATGCCCTTGAGCACCTGCAGCGCACCGAAGTTCTTGCACACCCGATCGGCGAGCACCATGGGAGGTGCGGTCACTGCTTCGCTCATTTCGCCTTCACCGCCGCCTGTGCCGTGGCCAGTTCCTCGAGCTGCTTGGCCGTCAGCTGCCGGGTGGCACCGCGCGAGTAATACCGTTCCAAGTAGTACTGCCCGACCATCAGCACGCTGGTGATCGCCAGGTACCAGGTGGCACAGACGAGCAGCAGCGGGATCGGCTGGAAGTTCACGCCGTAGATGTCGCGGGCACGACCGAACAGGTCGGTGCTCAACGGGATCGCGGTCACCAGCGAGGTGGTCTTGAGCATGCCGATCAGCTCGTTGCCGGTGGGCGGGATGATCACCCGCATCGCCTGGGGCAGCACCGTGCGACGCATGGTCTGCGTCCACGACATGCCGAGCGCCACCGACGCCTCACGTTGCCCCTCGCCGACGGAGTTGATGCCCGCGCGCACGATCTCGGCCATGTACGCGGCTTCGTTGAGGCCGAGGCCGATCACCGCGAACAGGAACGCGGCCTGCAGGTTCTGCACGTCGATGTGGAAGAACTGCGGACCGAACGGCACACCGAGGTCGATCTGCTTGTACAGCGACGGGACGAGACCCCAGAACACCAGCTGCACGAACACCGGGGTGCCACGGAAGATCCACAGGTAGACCCACGCGGTGGTGCGCAGCACCGGGTTCGGCGACAGGCGCATCACCGCGAGGATCGTGCCGAGACCCACCGCGATGGCCATCGCGAGCACGGTGAGTTCCAGGGTGACGATCGCACCCTGGGTGATTCGCTTGTCGAACAGGTAATCGCTGTAGGTGTCCCACTTGTAAGCGGGATTGGTGGCGGCGCCGTAGACGAACAATCCGACCAGGATCAGGATGATTGCCGCCGCGATCCAGCGGCCCGGCCTGCGCAGCGGGACCGCTTTGATCGGTTCGGGTTCGGTGCCCGGTCCGGGCACCTCCACCGTGTCTTTCTCGTCGGTCACGTCAGCTCACTGCGCCGTTGACGACCGAGGTCTTGATCTGACCGTCCTGGACACCCCAGTTCGTGGTGATCTCGCTGTACTTGCCGTTGTCGATCAGGTGCTGCAGCGCCTTCTGCAGCGACACCGCGAGCGGCGAGCCCTTCTGCACGGCCCAGCCGTAGGGCGCCGAGTCGAACAGCGGGCCCGAGGACTCGATCTTGCCTTCGCTCTGCTTGATCGCGTACGCCGTCACCGGCGAATCGGCCGACATCGCGTCGACCTGACCGAGGACGAGTGCGTTGGTCGCGGCGCTCTGCTCGTCGAACGGCTTCATATCGATCGGCGGCTTGCCTTCGGCGACGCACTTCGCGCTCTTGGCGGGAATCTCTTCGGTGTGCTCGACCGTAGTGGCCTGTACGGCGACTCGTTTACCGCACGCATTGTTCGGATCGATGGTTTTGCCGGTTTGCTGAGCCCACTGGATACCCGCGTTGAAATAGGTCGTGAAATCGACCTGCTGCTCGCGTTCGCGCGAATCGGTGATCGAGGACATACCCACGTCGTAGGTGCCCGCCTGGATCGCGGGAATGATCTTCTCGAAGGCGGACTCCTGGTAATCGACCGTCAGCCCGAGGGTGGCGGCGACCGCGTCGAGCAGGTCCACGTCGAAGCCGACGATCTTGCCGCTGGCGTCCTTGTACTCGTTCGGCTGGTACGGCACGTTCACGCCGACGACGATCTTGCCTGCTTGCTTCACCTTGTCGGGCAGCGTCGCGGCGATCGCGTCGACCTTCTCGGCCGAGACCTTGGTGACCTCGGTGGTATCGCCCTCGGTGTTTTCCGCGCAGCCGGTCAACACCATCGCGCCCACGGCGGCGGTACAGAGCAACCGCACGGCACCGCGGCCGAGCACAGTTCGAACAGACAAAGGAGCCTCCACATTTCACGTCGACGCCGGCCACGTGTCAGCGCCTGTTTGGCAATGTATGCGAACCGGACACAGCGTGGTGCGACAGTAACCGAAGATTAATCAGCGAATGTGAAAGGGGTGGGTTCACCTCCGGTGCACGCGGGCGGCGACCTGTTCGGTGAATTCGCTGGTCGAGGCGAGACCACCGAGATCCGCGGTGGCGATTCCGGCGGCGAGCGTGGCCGCGACGGCACCGGAGATCCGGTCCGCCGCCGCATTCAGCGCACGATTTCCGTCACGAACTCCCAACCAGCGCAACAACATTGCCGCCGACAGTTGCAATGCCACCGGATTCGCCCGATTGTGTCCGGCCAGGCCGGGTGCGGCACCGTGCACCGCCTGCGCCATCGCCTTGGTCTCGGAGCAGTTGAGCGAGGGCGCCATGCCGAGCGACCCGCTCAGCTCGCCCGCGAGGTCCGAGAGGATGTCGCCGAAGAGGTTCTCGGTGACGATCACGTCGAACTCGCCGGGCGCGCGCACGAGGTGCGCGGCCATCGCGTCGACGTGCGCGTCGTCGACTCGCACGTCCGGGTATTGCCCGGCAATCTCGTAGCACACGTCACGGAAGAGTCCGGTGGTCATCGGGAGCACGTTCGCCTTGTGCACCACCGTGACCCGCTTGTGCCGTTCCCGCGCCAGCCGCAGCGCCTGATGGGCGATCCGTTCGCACGCCTGCCGGGTGATCACGGCCACCGCCATGGCCACGTCCTCGGTCGGCTTGAACTCCCCCGACCCGGCGAACATATTGCGATCGGCATAGAAGCCCTCGCTGTTCTCCCGCACGATCACCAGGTCCATATCGGCCGCCGTCGCACGCACTCCCGGGAAGGCCACGGCGGGACGGATGTTCGCGTACAGACCGAGGCGCTTGCGGATGGCTCCGCCGGGCGCCACCCGCATGTCGGCCGGGTAGGAGGCGTTGTCGTGTGGGCCGAGGATCCAGGCGTCGAGTTCGTCGAGTGCCGCGAGGGTCTGCTCGGGCAGCGGATGACCGAATTCGGCGATGGCGTCGTGGCCGATGCGCAGCGGCACCCAGTCCACCGGGTCGAGCCCGGCCGCGCCGACCGCCTCGTCGACCACCACGCGGGTGGCGGCCACCACCTCGGGTCCGATGCCGTCACCGTCGATCACTCCGAGCCGCACGCTCGCCTTCGTCGTGTTCACGCGCTCCATCCTCACCCCTGCCGCCACGCCACCGGCACGCGGACATACCGGAGCGACTAGTTTCTGGATCATGGTGCAGTCGGTGGAGCTCCTCCTGGACGACGCGGGCAAGGCCGAGGTTCGCAGGCAGTGGGCCGAGTTGGCCCGTCTCGGCCTCGCCGCCCCGCGCGGGGACACCCATCGACCGCACATCACCGTCGCGGTGGCCCGCGAGATCTGGCCGAGGATCGACCGGGCGCTGGTGGGTCTGGAGTTCGCACCGTTGCCTGTCCGCCTGGGCGGACTGCTGATCTTCGGGGCACGCAGGCCGATTCTCGTGCGATCGGTGATCGTCACCGAGGAACTGCTCGACCTGCACCGCCGGGTCGACGAGCTGGTCCGAGGATGCCCCGGCATGCCCGCGAACACGCGGCCCGGTGCGTGGACACCACACGTGACACTTGCCCGCCGCGTGACCCCGGAACAGCTCGGCGCGGCGGTGGACGCAGTGGCCACCGACCACGAATTTCCGGCTGTTGTGGTGGGCATTCGCCGTTGGGACGGAGACGCGCGGCACGAGCATGTGGTAGTCGGTGGAAGATAGAGGGACGCCGAGGCGTTACAGCCGAGGACACCGACAAGGAGAGGACGTCATGGCCACCCAGACGCTGACCCAGCAGAACTTCGACGAAGTCGTCACCGGAAACGACGTGGTACTCGTCGATTTCTGGGCTTCCTGGTGCGGGCCCTGCAAGAGTTTCGCACCGACCTTCGAGGCGTCGTCGGAGAAGCACACCGACGTCGTCCACGGCAAGGTCGACACCGAGGCCGAGCAGGGGCTCGCCGCCGCCGCCAACATTCGGTCGATCCCGACCATCATGGCCTTCCGCGAGGGCGTGCTCGTGTTCGCCCAGCCCGGTGCGCTGCCGCCCGCCGCGCTCGAGGATCTGGTGACCCAGGTCAAGGGCCTGGACATGGACGAGGTGCGCAAGCAGATCGCCGAGCAGCAGAACTCGCCTGCCGAATAGGTCGCCTGCTCGATCGCTGAAACGTCAAGGGCCCGTTCACCTTTCATGAGGTGAACGGGCCCTGCGCGTTGTTCTGTCAGTTGGCGAGCAGGTTGACGCCCGCGATCATGGCGCGCACGGTCGACTCGGCGCCGCCGGCGCCCATCGCCGCGGCCCACCCGCGCTTGCCGTTGAACTCGCACTGCACGAAAGTGGCGATACCGGCGTCGGTGCGACGCTGGTGGAAGCGCAGGATCTCGAGGGGGTAGCCCTCGTCGTAGAGCGCCGAAGTCATCGCGGCGACCGGGTTACCGGCGGCGATGACGGTGCGCAGGTGGTTGCCGAGTTCCAGCGTGGCGGTGAAATCCGTTCCGGAACAAGTGAATTCGCCGAGGGTGACCGGCCCGGTGATTCGGATGTAGCGGGCGGCGAAGTCGGCGGGGTCGAGGTCACGGAGCTCGGCGCGCAGGGCCTTGGGCGCGGCGTCGAGCATGGCATGGTCCAGTGTGAGCAGTGTCATTGCAGGTGAGGTCTTCCCGAAGATGTCTTCGTTGGCAGAGGGGACCAGCAGTACAAAAGAGAAATCAGCCCGCAGCGAGGGGGCCGGTCCGAATCAGACCCCGCTACGGCGGGTTACTACGAGAAGAATCTGCCGTGTGGCTGCCGGCGCGGTCTGCGCAGCAGCGACCGCGCGGTCGCGGTGAGCGACAAGCGGCGCGGCGAAGCGGTCGGCGGGATTCGGCACGATTACGACAATAGGTCCGTCGTCGCGAATTCGCAACCTTGTTTCCCGCTCGACGTGTCTACTCGTGAGTACCATCACTGCAGCTCAGCGCACGGTTGATCACGCGAGTGCTGAAATCCGCTGTGCGGCGACAAGAGCTCGGGCGGTTGCCGTCAGCTCTCGTCGCGGGCAGGCAGCGCGGTCACCGAGGCCAGTGCGCGAGCCGAGCCGTCGACGTCCATCTGCATTCGCAGCCCGGTCGGACGCACGCTCGTGCGCAGGACCACCTTGTCGCGGGCCATCACCGGGCCCACGTGTTCGATGATCGCGCGGTAGGGCAGTTCGTGGGTGTCCGGGTGGGCGGCGAGGGTTTCCTCGAGCGCTTCCCAGTACACGGCGTTGTTGACGTGGCCGAGGCGGTCGACATCGGTGACGCGCAGCGGGAACGGCACCGTCTCCACGTCGGGGTCGTCGAGTTCGGTGAGGGCGGCTTTCCAGCGCAATCGGTGCTCGGTGGTGCTGGCCAGCATCGGCGCCATGAAGGTGTCGGTCATGCGGGCGGGCCGCCCGGCCACGGGGTCGATATGGATCAGGAACGCGGCCGCCTCGATGTGCCCGCCGCGCTCGCCTTTCAGCTGGATCCGCATATCGCACCAGCGGTTCGACAGGGCGTCGGCCCAGCGCCGCAACTGCACCCGGTCGCCGAACACGATCGGCTCGTACACGTCGATGACGGTGCGCCGCACGATCCAGGCCTGGTGGATGTCGCCGTCGGCGACCGCGTCCAGATGGTCGAACCCGATGTCCTGGAGGTACCGCGCCACCGCGTCGAGCCGCAACCGGTCCTGGTCGTCGGTGTCGCCGAGACGGACCGGCCACGACCGCGCGAAGGCCCGCGTGATGTCGAGGCAGTCGGGCAGCGGGGTGGGGATGACGTCGACGGGCATGAGCCGATGCTGTCACACATCGGGGTCGCAGTCCGGGGACGACTCGCGAGTCGCGGGTGCTCACAACTGCGCGGGCGGTCCCTGGTGCACCGGCACGACCAGCTCACGTCGTGCGGCCACGGCCGCCGCGTCCACGAACCTGCCCGGCATGCCCGGCGTCGGCCGCATGCCGGGCGCTCACTCTTCGGCCGCCGCCTTGATGCCGTCGACGTGGGCGGTCCACATCTGCCGGGAATGCTCGGCGTCGGCCTCGGTGGCGTTGTTGTCCTGGCTCAGCGACAGGTGTGTCGTCGTGTCGTCGCCGCTGAGTTCGTAGGTGAGCGTGTGGTAGTTCGCGGGAACGTCGGGCTGCCCGCTCAGGGGGCTGTAATGCGTCATCCGCAGCAACCGGCCGGGCTCCGCGGCGAGGATCTCACCGCGGTCCTCGTATGCCCTGCCCTGAAACTCACCCGTCCAGGTGATCGAACTACCCGGCTGCCAATCGGTGCGCACCTCGGCACCGAACATGAACTTGCGGATCTGCGCCGGGTCGGTCAGCACCTCCCACACCCGCTGTGGAGAGGCGTCGACGTCGGTCCGCACGGTCGCGACGAATCCGGTCATGATGCTCAACTCCTTCGGTCGATCACCACCACCTTAGGACCGCGCCAGGCGCGCTGTCTTGGACAAACGCGCCAGGTCGCGGCCGGTGAACTCAGTGTGCGGCGGCATCCCAGCTGCGCCCGGTGCCCACCGAGACGGTGAGCGGGACCGACAGCTCGATCGCGTTCGACATCTGTTCGCGCGCAAGGGCTTCCAGCGCCTCACGCTCACCCTCGGCCACCTCGAACACGAGTTCGTCGTGGATCTGCAGCAGCATGCGCGAACGCAGACCCGCCTCGCGGATCGCGGTGTGGACGTTGATCATGGCGACCTTGATGATGTCGGCGGCCGTGCCCTGGATCGGCGCGTTGAGCGCCATCCGCTCGGCCGCCTCGCGGCGCTGGCGGTTGCTCGAGTCCAGATCGGGCAGGTAGCGGCGACGACCGAACAGGGTCTGGGTGTAGCCGACCTTGCGGGCCGCCTCGACGACCTCCGACAGGTAGTCGCGGATGCCGCCGAAGCGGTCGAAGTAGACCTCCATCTGGTCCTTCGCCTCGGCGGTGCTGATCTTGAGCTGGGCGCTGAGGCCGTAGGAGCTCAGACCGTAGGCGAGGCCGTAGGACATCGCCTTGATGCGGCGGCGCATCTCCGGCGTGACCTCCGACAGCGGAATGTCGAACGCCTTGGACGCGACGAAGGTGTGCAGGTCCTCCCCCGAATTGAACGCCTCGATCAGGCCGGCGTCGCCCGACAGGTGCGCCATGATGCGCATCTCGATCTGGCTGTAGTCGGCGGTCATCAGCTCCGAGTAGCCGGGGCCGACCACGAAGGTGTCGCGGATCATGCGGCCGGTGTCGGTGCGGATCGGGATGTTCTGCAGGTTCGGTTCGGTCGAGGACAGTCGACCGGTGGCGGCGATGGTCTGGTTGAACGTGGTGTGCACGCGACCGTCGTCGGCGACCGACTTCAGCAGGCCGTCGACGGTCACCTTGAGCCGGGTCGCGTCGCGGTGGGCGAGCAGGTGTTCGAGGAAGGCGTGGCCGGTCTTCTCGAACAGCGATTCCAGCGCGTCGGCGTCGGTGGTGTAGCCGGTCTTGGTTCGCTTGGTCTTCGGCATGTCGAGTTCGTCGAACAGCACCACCTGCAGCTGCTTGGGCGAACCGAGGTTGATCTGCTTGCCGATCACGTCGTAGGCGGCGTTGGCGGCCTCGCTGACACGGTCGGCGAACTGCTGCTGCAGATTCTCGAGCTGGGTGACGTCGACGGCGATACCCGCCTGCTCCAGCTCGCCGAGCACGCCGAGCAGCGGCAGCTCCATCTCCTCGAGCAAAGCGGTGGATTCGATCTTGGCCAGTTCCTCGTCCAGGGCCTCGGCCAGGTCGGCGACGGCGCGGGCGCGCAGCATCTCCTCGCGCGCGATGCCCTCGGCGACGCTGTCCTCGTCGTCGAGCAGCGACAGCTGGGTCTGCTCGCTGGTCTCGGCGCGCAGTTCGCGCTTGAGATAGCGCAGCGACAGGTCGTCGAGGTTGAAGCTGCGCTGGCCCGGACGGACCAGGTAGGCGGCCAGCGCGGTATCGGTGGTGAGCCCGGCCAGGGTGAAACCGCGCCCGCGCAGGGCGTGGCCTGCCGACTTCGCCTCGTGCAGCGCCTTGGACACCGCCGGGTCGGCGAGCCAGGCCGCCAGCGCCGTCTCGTCCTCGGGCGTGAGCACGGTCAGGTCGATGTAGCCGCCCTCGCCGTCGGCCGCGGCGATAGCGAGCGCCCGGGCCTCACCGTGCACCGGCGTACCCGTGCCGACGATCGAAAGCCCGTGGCGCGCACCCGCTTTCGCATGCTCCGCCAGCCAGTCCGCGACCGCGCCCTGGTCCAGTGCGCCGCCGCTGATCTCGAAACCCGACTCGGCTTCGGGCTCGGGCGAACCGAGGGTGTCGAACAGCCGGTCGCGCAGCACCCGGAATTCCAGGTCGTCGAAGAGCTGGTGGATCTTCTCCCGGTCCCAGGGCGCCTTGACGAGCTGGTCGGGGGTGTAGGCCAGCGGTACCTCACGCACCATCTCGGTGAGCTGGCGGTTGAGGACGACACTCGACAGGTTCGCGCGCAGCGCGTCGCCCACCTTGCCCTTCACCTGGTCGACCCGCTCGACGAGTGTGGCGAGGTCGCCGTATTCGCGGATCCACTTGGCCGCCGTCTTCTCCCCCACCCCCGGGATGCCGGGCAGGTTGTCGCTCGGGTCGCCGCGCAGCGCCGCGTAGTCGGGGTACTGCGCCGGGGTGAGCCCGTACTTCGTCTCCACCTCGGCGGGCGTGAACCGCGTGAGATCCGAGACGCCCTTCTTCGGGTAGAGCACCGTGACATCGTCGTTGACCAGCTGGATCGCGTCCCGGTCGCCCGTGACGATCAGCACCCGGTACCCCTGGGCCTGCGCCTGGGTGGTGAGCGTGGCGATCACATCGTCGGCCTCGTACCCGTCGATGGCCATCACCGGGATGCCCATGGCCCCCAGCACGTCTTTGGTGAGTTCGACCTGGCCGCGGAACTCGTCGGGCGTGGCACTGCGATTGGCCTTGTACTCCGGATACGCCTCGGTCCGGAACGTCTTTCGCGACACATCGAACGCCGCCGCCACATGCGTCGGCTGTTCGTCGCGCAGCAGGTTGATGAGCATCGATGTGAACCCGTACACCGCGTTCGTCGTCTGCCCGGTGACGGTCTTGAAGTTCTCCGCCGGTAGCGCGAAAAACGCACGATAGGCAATCGAATGCCCATCGAGCAGCAGCAGCGTCGGCCGCTCGCCCTCCGCGGCAGTGGTCGTAGTCGATGCCTGAGCAGTCGTCGGTGAACTCACCCGCATGAGTGTAGGGACACCCACCGACACTGCGGCTATTGGTGCGCGGGCGCGCTCCGAAAAAAGGCCGGGCACGCTGTGGCAGCGTGCCCGGCCTCCTCAGTACCCGATCAATCCACGCCCAAGTACGCGGACATCACCGCCGGATCGGTCAGCAGATCGGCGCCCGCACCGGTCTTGGTCACCTCGCCGGTTTCCAGGATGTAGGCCCGGTCGCTGCGCGTCAGCGCCTGCTGGGCGTTCTGCTCGACCAGCAGCACGGTCGTGCCCTGCCGGTTGATCTCGCTGATGATCCGGAAGATCTGCTGGATCACCATCGGCGCAAGGCCCATCGACGGCTCGTCGAGCAGCAGCAACTTGGGCCGTGCCATCAAGGCGCGCCCGATGGCCAGCATCTGCTGCTCACCACCGGAAAGCGTGCCACCCACCTGCTTGCGGCGTTCGGCCAGCCGTGGGAACAGCTCGAACACCCACTCGAGTGTCTTCTGATACTCGGCCTTGTCGTCGAAAGGCCTGCCGTAGCAACCCATATCGAGGTTTTCCAGCACCGTCATGCCGGGGAAGACCCCGCGACCCTCGGGTGCCTGGATGAGCCCCTCGACCACCCGGTCGTGGGCCTTCATCGTGGTGATGTCCTTGCCCTCGAACAGGATCCGGCCCGAGGTGAGCGGCAGCAGGCCCGACAGCGCCCGCATGGTCGTGGTCTTGCCCGCGCCGTTGGCGCCGAGCAACGTGACCAGCTCGCCCGGCGCGACCGACAGCGAAATACCGTGCAGTGCTTCGATCCGGCCGTAGTGCACCACCATGTCGCGCACTTCGAGCAGCGGTGCCTGCGCGGCGGGCTCGGCGGGTTCGTCCTTCTCGAGCACCGTGGTACTCGCCACGGTCGCCCCCGCCGCCGGAGTCGCGCCCTCCGCCGCGGCGGCATCGGCTTCCTCCCGCACCTCGGCCACCGTATCCGCGTCCGGCACACCGAGATACGCCGCGATCACCGCCGGATCCTCACGCACCTGGGTCGGCAGCCCGTCGGCGATCTTGCGGCCGAACTCGAGCACCACGATGCGGTCGGTCACGCCCATCACCAGCCGCATGTCGTGCTCGATGAGCAGCACGGTGTACCCGTCGTCGCGGATCTTGCGGATCAGGTCCATCAGCGCCGACTTCTCGCTGGGGTTGAACCCGGCGGCCGGCTCGTCGAGGCACAGCAGTTTCGGCTCGGTGGCCAGCGCTCGCGCGATCTCGAGCCTGCGCTGGTCGCCGTAGGACAGATTGCGCGCCTTCTCCACCGCGCGCGGTGCGATACCGACGAATTCGAGCAGGGCCATGCCGCGCTCGATGGCGTCGCGCTCCTCACGCCGGTGCTTGGCGGTGCGGAACACCGCGCCGGGCACCGAGGTGGTGTGGCGCGCGTCCGTGCCGACGACGACGTTCTCGAGTGCCGTCATCTCCCCGAACAGCCGCACGTTCTGGAAGGTGCGCGCGATCCCGAGCCGGGTGATCTCGTTGCGCTTGGTCTTGGCCAGCGGTTTGCCGTCGAAGTGCACGCTGCCCGCCGCCGGCTTGTACACACCGGTGATGGCGTTGAAGCAGGTGGTCTTGCCGGCGCCGTTGGGGCCGATGAGCCCGAGGATCTCGCCGCGGCGGATCTCGAAACTCACCCCGTCCAGAGCCGTCAGACCACCGAACTTCACCGTCAGCCCGTCGGTGCGCAACAGGGGCTCACCGACGGCGGTCTCGATCGCCCGGTGCGGTGCGACGACGTCGGCCACAGCCTCGGCGTCGCCCAGTTCCGGCATCACCGCGGTCACGTCGACCTCGCCCGCGGGCTCGACCTCCGGTGCCGCTTTGTACCCGGCGGCCATGTCCTCGTTGTCGTACAGCGCGTCGCCCGCGCCCGGCCCGGTCATCGCCTTGCTCCGATCAGTTCGGCCGGCTTGCGCACGGCCTGGTACACCTGTCTGCCGTAGGTGAGCAGTTTCTGCCGCACCGGGAACAGGCCCTGCGGTCGCAGGATCATCATCACCACCAGCGCGATGCCGAAGTAGAGGTACTTCAGGTCACCGAGGGACTGCGCGCCGCCCTGGCGGTGCAGCAGCACACTGCCGAGCAACAGCAGCCCGAGGATCACCGCGACCACCGCGCCGGTGGTCACCGCGCGCGTGGCCCACACCCCCAGCGTGTTGCCCCGCCGGCGCCACAGCAGCCACAGCCCGACCAGGACAGCGACATCGACCGCGAGCAGCAGATAACCGGTCGATTCGTTCGACACCAGCTGCACCGATTGCAGCCGCACCGGCAGGTAGGCGATGAGGAACGCGCCGACGATCACGCCGAGCTTGTTGCCCGATCCGCCGAGCACCACCGCGCACAGGAACAGCATCGACAAGATGATGTCGAACTGCTTGGGGTTGACGTAGGTGACCTGACCGGCGTACATCGCGCCCGACAGCCCGCCGACCGACGCACCGATCACGAACGCCCACAGCTTGAACTTGAACGTCGGCACGCCCATGATCTCGGCGGCGTCCTCGTCCTCGCGGATCGCGACCCAGGAGCGACCGACCCGGCTGCGCTCGAGGTTGCCGATCACCAGCAGCACGACCACGACCAGCGCCAGGCCGAGCCAGAACCACCAGGCACCGTTGCTCGCCCTGGTGAACGGATTCCAGCTGTCGGGGTCACCGAGGTTGCCCGGGGAGAAGAATCCGCCCGGTTTCGTCTCGGACTCGCCGACCTCCGGATAGGAGATCTTGGACAACCCGAGGCTGCCGTTGGTGAGCTCGCCGAGGTTGTCGGCCATCAGGCGAACGATCTCACCGAAGCCGAGCGTCACGATGGCCAGGTAGTCACCGCGCAACCGCAGGGTCGGCGCGCCGAGGATCAGGCCGGCCACCGCGGTGAGCGCCACCGCGAGCGGCAGGCACGCCACCCATGCCCAGCCGGGTTCGAGCCAACCACCATCGGTCTGGTTCCACGGACTGTTCGGGCTGGTCAGCAGGCCGACGGTGTAGGCGCCGACGGCGTAGAAGCCGACGTAACCGAGGTCGAGCAGTCCGGCCTGGCCGACCACCACGTTCAGGCCGATCGCGATCAGCGCGTACATGGCGAACTGCGCCATCACACCCGCGAAACTCGCGCCCGGCGTGTCGAGCAACGGCGGCGGGAACAGCGGAAGCAGCGCGAGCACGGCGATCACCGGGATGCCGACCGCCCACTGGCCGGGCCGCGAGAGCCCGTCCCACCAGCTGCGGATCGCGTCGCCGATGCCGCGCTTGTCCTGTTCCGCCACAGCGGTTTTCGTCGTGTCGGTCATGCGCGTGCCCTCCCCAGACTCTCACCGAGGATGCCGGTGGGCCGGAACATCAGCACGGTCACCAGCAGCACGAACGCGACCACGTCACGCCATTCGGTGCCGAACAGGATCTGCCCGTACTGCTCGGCGACGCCGAGGACCAACCCGCCGAGCAGTGCGCCGCGCAGATTGCCGATGCCACCGAGGACCGCGGCGCTGAAAGCCTTGATACCGAGAATGAATCCGCCGGAGAAGATGATGCCGGTCGGAATGTAGAGCGTGTACAGCATGGCGGCCGCGCCTGCCAGCAGGCCGCCGATGAGGAAGGTCAGCATGATGACCCGTTCCCGCGAGACGCCCATGAGGGTCGCGGTGTCGGGGTCCTGGGCCACGGCACGGATGCCGCGGCCGAACTTGGTCCGGTTGATGACGACCTCGGTGATGATCGCGAGCACGATCGCCGCCGCGAAGATCACCAGCGCCACGTTGGTCACCTGCGCGCCGAGGAAGGTGAACTGCACCTTCGGCTCGACCAGGCGGATGCCGGTCTGCGCGTTGGAACCACCGAGGCCCGGCTTGATCTTGGGCAGGATGTAGTGCACGAATTCCTGGATCACGAACGACATTCCGATCGCCGTGATGAGGAAGGCGAGTGGTTTGGCGCCTCGCCTGCGCAGTGGCCGGTAGGCGACGCGTTCCAGACCGACGGCGGCGATGCCCGAGACCAGCATGCCGAACAGCATCGCCAGGCCGAGATAGGTGATCGTCAGGACGACACCCTGGGAATACACATTGCCGCTCGGGGCGAAGCCGAGCAGCTCCAGCCCCACGTACGTACCGAACATACCGAGCATGAAGATCTCGGAGTGGGCGAAGTTGATCAGTCGCAGCACGCCGTATACCAGCGTATAGCCGACGGCGACCAGCGCGTAGATCGAGCCGTAGGTGAGACCGTCGACCGTCAGTTTCCAGAACTGGTCGATCACCCCGGACACATTGAAATCGATGGACCCCTCGGCCAACAGGGTCACACCGAGCGATGCCGCTGATGTCATGGTTACTCTCGCGTCAGGCGAGCGGTGCGCGCGGCAACAGCTGCCACGCGCACCGCAACACGCTCAGATGGGACTACTTGACCTCGTACATCCAGATCTGGATGTTGGCCAATTCGCCGGTCTCGCCCCACTTGTACTCACGGGCCACACCGGTGCCGGTGTAGGTACGGACGTACTCGACCAGGTCGGCGCGGGTCACCTTGCCGGAGTCGATGCCCTTGAGCAGGATCGTGGCCAGGTCGTAGCCTTCGACGGAGTAGACGCCGGGGGCCTGTCCGTTGAACGCGGTGTACTCGGCGGCGAACTTCTCCGGCGCCGGGCTGCACGGGCACGACAGCAGCGCGTCCTTGGACGACGAACCGGCCTGGCGCACGAACTCGGGATCGTTGCTGCCATCGGCGGAGACGAAGGTCGCGGTCACGCCACCGGAACGCAGCTGCTGCACGAACGGCGCGGCCTCGGCGTAGTACCCGGCGTAGAAGATGGCATCGGGCTTGGCAGCCGACAGCTTGGAGACGGTCGCCGAGAAGTCCTTGTCGCCTTCCTTGACGCTGGCCGCGCAGGAGGGATCGGCGGCGCCGCCCGCCGCGGTGAGGAAGGCCTGCGCGAGACCGGCACCGTAGTCGGTGTTGTCCTGCACGACGCAGATCTTCTTGAAGCCCTTCTCCTTGGTGAGGTAGTTCGCCACGGCCGGGCCCTGCGAGTTGTCGTTGCCCAGGCCGCGGAAGAAGGTCTTCCAGCCGTTCTGGGTCAGCGTCGGGTTGGTGGCCGAGGCGGTCAGCGTCGGCATGCCCGCCTCGCTGAGGATCTGGCCGGTCGCCTTGGTCTCACCGGAGAAGGTCGGGCCGATCAGGCCGACGATGCTGGGATCGGCGACGATGGTCGGGATCTTCTGGCTGGCGTTCTGCGGCTTGCCCTCGGTGTCGAATTCCTTGAGCGAGACCTGGCAATCCGGGTTCGCCTTGTTGTGCTTGTCCAGGGCGAGTTTGACGCCCATGGTGATGTTGATGCCGAGCGCGGCGTTGCCACCGGTCAGCGGTCCGGCCATCGCGATGCTCGTCGGCGCGCACTTGGCCTTGCCGTCACCGGCCGGGTCGGCGGCCGCGCCCGCGTCGGTCTGGGCGACGGCCTTGCCCTCGGTATCGAGCTGCACGACGGGCTGGATGGAGAGGTCGGTGTTGCCGCCACCGCCGCCGTCGGACGACTTGTCACTACATCCGGACAACACCAACGACGCGGCAGCTCCGATTACCAGAACTCCTCGCGTCGAACGACTGCGCCATGTCGAACTGAGCACGTCTCACCTCTATGTCCTGTGCACCCCGGGGTCGCCGAGGGGGCCGACCCACGTTCGACCCGGTGAGAACATATCGCCGCTTTGTTAGATCCGCATCACATTCGCATCATGTCGGATGCTTCTCGTGCGGTCATAGTTCACGTTATTGTTTCGCTTACGTAAAGTTTTTCCGGTTTCCTGGGCGCGCACCGGAGCTTTACGGTTCGGCGTCACTGCGGGGTGAGGTTCTCCAGCACGACTTCGGCCACCGCCTTCATGGTGGTGCGCCGATCCATCGCCGTGCGCTGAATCCATTTGAACGCCTGGGGTTCGGTCAAACCCTGGGTCTGCATGAGCACGCCCTTGGCCCGCTCGACCAGTTTGCGGGTCTCGAGGCGATCCGACAGATTCGCGACTTCTGTTTCCAGCGCGGAGATTTCGTGAAAACGACTGGCCGCGAGTTCGATCGCGGGAACCAGATCCGACTTGGTGAACGGCTTCACCAGGTAGGCCATCGCACCGGCGTCGCGAGCCCGCTCGACGAGGTCGCGCTGACTGAACGCGGTCAGGATCACCACGGGCGCAACACGTTTCGACGCGATCTCGGCGGCGGCATCGATGCCGTCGCGGCGCGGCATCTTCACATCCATGATGACCAGATCGGGGCGCAGCTGCTCGGCGAGCTCGACGGCCTGCTGACCGTCGCCGGCCTCGCCGACCACGTCGTAGCCCTCTTCTTTGAGCATCTCCACGAGGTCCATGCGGATGAGGGCCTCGTCCTCGGCCACGACAACGCGCTTGGCCACCACGTCACCCGCGGCGCCAGCGCCTGCTGCATTCGTGCTCATAGGTTCGACCCCTCTGGATTCCGACTGCCGATGTCGAGAGTACCTATCGCGTCCACTTCCGAATGCGTGGAGCTGCCGGAACCGCGGGTGACACGTGTGCGAGGTCATCGCGTGCCCCGCGACAGATACTCCCCCGCGGAGCGCGGCCGATGCCGCGCTTCCGCCGTGGTGCCGAGTGTGGGACTCGAACCCACACGTCCTTTCGGACAACGGTTTTTGAGACCGTCGCGTCTGCCAGTTCCGCCAACCCGGCGCACCGCGGTCACTATAGCGTCCCGGCACGCCCGGAAGCGAACCGGGCCGCGTCCCCGGGCGGCACCCGGCCCGCCGCGCGGGTTCGCGGCAATGACCGGCCGATCGGAATTTATTTCCGAATCGAATTATCGTGGTCCGGAACCAGTGATGATCGACACATCTGGAACGAAGGTTTACCACCCCGATCACACGGGTATCACGGTCACACACAACGGATTTCGCGTCGCAATGAATGTACGGAATTCAACCGAAAGGTGAATAAATAGCAGCACGCTTGTGATGGTTACAATTCTGGCCTACTGCACGACAATGACCGGGATTACGGTATCGGTATGCACGTGCTGTTCGTCTGCAACTCCAATGTCTGCCGCTCGGTGATCGCCGAACGGCTCACCCGGGCATTCGCGGCGCACAACGGACTGCCAGGCCTCACCGCCGAAAGCGCGGGAACCCGTGCCCTCGTCGGTTTTCCGGCCGAACCGCTCGCGGCGGAGACGATCGCCGGGCTCGGTGGCGACACCACCGGATTCAAGGCCCGCAAACTCAAGCCTGAAATGGTCGATCGCGCCGATCTGGTGCTCACCATGACCGAGGCATTACGCGACCAGGTGGCCGAACTGGCCTTCGGCGCCGCACCACGCACGTTCACCCTCATCGAGGCGCACCGTATCGCCAAGGTCACCGGCGCGAAATCCATTGCCGCACTGCACCGCGCCCGCAACGACCTCGCCTATGTGGGCCGCGAGAACATCGCCGATCCGATCGGACTGTCCGCCGAGGCTTTCGTCGAGGTCGGCGACCGCATCGCCGAGGTGCTCTTCCCCCTGCTGAGCGCACTCGCACCGCACGAGCAGACCAAACTCAGCGAGGACGAACGACCGGGGCTGGTGATCGAGCCCGGTAGTGCACGCCCGCTCGCGGCCTTCCTCGCCGCGCAACGCAGGAGATGAAGGTCTGTTCGCGAGAGCGGACACCGATTACACTTCGGCGCGGACGTGGAAGTTTCCCATGCTGGTTCGACACACGACAGGACTCGGACATGCCGAAACGCATTTCGGATGTTTCTCTCCATGTGTATGTGACCCCGGACGTCCTCGACCGCATCGTCGCCGATATCCGAGGCGTCCTCGCCGACCACATCCAGGACCGCGACGTCTTCGCCTGGCGCTTCACCCTCCCGGTCGACGCCACCGACACCGTCCACCAGGACCTCGAAAACCAATGGCGCGCAAGCCATCCCGGGCACCAGCCGCAGACCGAGGCGACCTTCGAGATCGCGCTGAGCCTGGTCGGTGAACCCACCGACCTCAGCGACGACGACATCGCCGACCTCGAATCCGGGCTGGCGCTCGCCGTGTACGGCGCGGACCAGACGGTGCCGTTCACACTGCGTGCTCATCAGCGCAGCGACGTCGAGTTCGAACCCGACGTCGAGCGCCTCTGAAAATACCTGCCTCAGCGCGCGGGGAAGTGGCGGATGACGCCCTCTTGCACCGTGGTGGCGAGCAATTCGCCACTGCGCGAATAGAACCGGCCCGTCGCCAGCCCACGCGAACCCGCTGCCACCGGCGACTCGGTGGCATACAGCGACCAGTCGTCGAACCGGAACGGGCGATGGAACCAGATCGAATGATTCACCGTCGCCGCGAGAATCCGGTCCAGCCCCCACGACAAACCGTGCGTGGTGATGATCGAATCGAGCACCGTGGTGTCCGACGAATAGCCGAGCGCCGCCACGTGCAGCAGCGGATCGTCGGGCAGGGAACCGTCGGTGCGCATCCACACCCGGTTGTGGTTGAGCTTGGCGCCGGTGCCCTTGAGGATCCACGCCGGATCGTTGGTGTAGCGCATATCGATCGGGTGCGGGGCGTTGATGAACATCTCTAGCTTGTCCTCGAAGCCCGCGAAATGCTCCTCGATCCGGGGTAACGACTCCGGATCGGGCACCACGGGAGCATCGTGGGCGTGCTCGAGGCCCTTGCCCCAGTCCTGGAACGCGGCCAGCATGACGAACAGCTCCTGGCCGTCCTGGCTGGCGGTCACCGTCCGGTTGGCCAGCGCGCGCCCGTCGCGATGCCGCTGCACGTGGTACTCGATCGGCTTCTTCACGTCGCCGCCGCGCACGAAATGCGCGTTGATCGCGTGCAGCGGGCGATCACCCGCGGTACGGCCCGCGGCGATGATCGCCTGTGACACGAGCTGACCACCGAAGGTGCGGCTCCACACCTTCTCCGGGTGGTTGCCCAGGTAGACGTCCTCGCTGATCTGTTCCAGATCGAGCAGGTCGAGCAGCACCCGCAGATCGGGCGACGGCTCGCCCCGGCCGGTGTCGATCATCTCGTCTACCGAAGTACTCACTGCTAATGGTCCTCTTCGCCGATTCGGTGCACGTGGATCAGGTTGGTGGAACCGACCGTACCCGGCGGGGAGCCGGCCACGATGACGACCAGGTCGCCCTTGCGGTACCGATCCAGCGACAGCAACGCCTGATCCACCTGGTGAATCATCGCATCCGTGCTGTCGACCATGGGGACGATGAAGGTTTCGGTGCCCCAGGTGAGTGTGAGCTGACTGCGCACCTCCGGCAGCGGGGTGAACGCGAGCAGCGGCAGCGGGGTGTGCAGGCGGGCCAGGCGGCGCACGGTGTCACCGGACTGGGTGAACGCGACGAGGGCGCGGGCGTTGAGGCGTTCGCCGATGTCGCGCGCGGCGTAGGAGATCACGCCGCGCTTGGTGCGCGGCACGTGGGTCAGCGGTGGCACCCGCGACGTCTCGGACTCCACGGCGGTGACGATGCGGGCCATGGTGCGCACGGCGTCGATCGGCCAGGCGCCGACCGAGGTCTCCCCCGACAGCATCACCGCGTCGGCACCGTCGAGCACCGCGTTCGCGACGTCGGACGCCTCCGCGCGGGTGGGGCGGGAGTTCTCGATCATCGATTCGAGCATCTGGGTGGCGACGATGACCGGCTTGGCGTTCTCGCGCGCCATCTGGATCGCACGCTTCTGCACCAGCGGCACCTGCTCGAGCGGCAACTCGACACCGAGGTCACCACGCGCCACCATCACCGCGTCGAAGGCGAGCACGATGGCCTCGAGATTCTCGATCGCCTCCGGCTTCTCCAGCTTGGCGATCACCGGCACCCGGCGCCCGACCCGGTCCATGATCTCGTGCACGAGTTCGATATCGGAGGGCGAGCGCACGAACGACAGGGCGATGAAGTCGACGCCGAGCTTCAGGGCGAACTCGAGGTCCTCGATGTCCTTGCCGGACAGGGCGGGGACCGACACATTCATGCCGGGCAGCGACAGGCCCTTGTTGTTGCTCACGGGGCCGCCCTCGGTGACCCGGCAGACGACGTCGTTGCCCTCGATGGCCTCGACCGTCAGGCCGACCTTGCCGTCGTCGACCAGGAGGCGGTCGCCTGCCTTGGCGTCCTGGGCGAGTTCCTTGTAGGTGGTGGAGACGCGGTCGTGGGTGCCGTCGACGTCATCGACGGTCACGCGTACCTGCTCACCGGTCGCCCAGTGGGTCTTGCCCTCGGTGAAGCGGCCGAGGCGGATCTTGGGGCCCTGCAGATCGGCGAGGATGCCGACCGCGCGACCGGTCTCGTCGGAGGCCGCGCGGACCATCTTGTAGTTGTCGGCGTGGTCGGCGTGCTCGCCGTGGCTGAAGTTCAGCCGGGCTACATCCATGCCGCTTTCGACGAGCTCACGAATTCGGTCCTGGGAGGCAGTGGCCGGCCCGAGGGTGCACACAATCTTCGTTCGTCGCATCACGCCCCTCAGCCTAGTACTCGGGGAGCGCCCAGTCTTTTCGCCTGCCGCGTCGCACCCCGAGTTCCCTTCGTGTTCACCGAAAGAGCTCCGGCTACCGAACAGCGACGTGGCGCGAGAGCCGGGTTTCCAGGCGGGTCTGGGCGAAGCCGAGGACCAGGCAGATGGCCCAGTAGTAGAGGGCCGCGACGCCGTAGAGGGCGAAGAAGTCGAAGGTGGGGGCGGCGGCGAGCTGGGCGGTGCGCAGCAGTTCGGTCACCAGGATGGTCGAGGCCAGTGAGGTGTCCTTCACCAGCGAGATCAGGGTGTTGGACAGCGGGGGAACCGCGATCCGGGCGGCCTGCGGAAACACGACGTACCACAGTGTCCGCACATACGTCATGCCGAGCGATTCGGACGCCTCCCACTGACCGTGGGCCACGCTCATGATCGAGGAGCGAACCACCTCGGCGGCGTAACCGCCCACATTCAGGCTGAACGCGATCACCGCCGCCGGGAACGGATCGATGACGACGCCGAACTGCGGCAGCGCGTAGAACACGATGAACAGCTGAACCAGCAGCGGGGTGCCGCGAATGATCGAGATGTAGAAGCGCGCGGGCCACGACAGCACCCGCCGCGCCGACATCCTGGCCAGCGCGACACCCACCGCGATGGCCAGGCCGATGGCGAAGCTGATCGCGGTGAGCGGCAACGTCATAGTGACCGTCGCCTCGAGCATCGGCCACAGGTTGCGCCGGATCAGCTCCCAGGTCGCCTGATCCATCCGCTACTTGCTGACGTCGGTGCCGAAGTACTTCTCCGACAGGCGCGCCAGGGTGCCGTCGGCGGCCAGTTCGGCCAGCGCCCGGTCGATGTCGGCGACCAGCGCGGCGTCGTCCTTGCGGGCCGCGAAGGCCTGCTTGCTCACCTCGCCGGTCTTGGCGGCGACCTTGATGTCGGCGCTGCCGTTCTTCTTGGTGTACTCACCGACGGCGAGCGTGTCGTTGATCGTGGCGTCGACGCGACCGGCCTTCAGCAGCTGCACCGCCTGCACGAAACCCTCGACCGCTTCGACCTTGGCGCCCGCGTCCTTGGCGACCTGGTTCCAGTTGCTGGTCGCGGTCTCGGCGGCGGTCTTGCCCGCGAGCGAGGCCAGGCCGGTGATGTCGGTGTTGTCGGCGCGCGTGACGATCACGCCCTCGGAAGTGGTGTACGGCTGCGACAGCGAGTACTTCGCGGTGCGCTCGGGGTTGATCGTCACCTGGTTGGCGACCAGGTCGAAGCGCTTGGATTCCAGTCCGGCGAAGATCGAGTCCCACGGTGTCTGCACGAATTCGACCCGCTTGCCGAGCTTCTCGCCGACCGCGCGGGCGACCTCGACGTCGTATCCGGTGAGCTCGCCGTTCTCCTGGTAGCTGAACGGCGCGTAGGTGCCCTCGGTGCCCACCTTCAGCACATTCGGGTCGGACGCGGACGAGCAGGCCGACAGACCCGTCGCCGCGACGACGGCGAGTACGACGGCGGCAAGAACTTTGCGCACGGACATCCCTTTCTCCGCTGCGCGCCGGAACACGCGCAGGCCAAGCGACGCTACGGCGCCGCGCACGACCGACACAGAGTATCGCTCATCGCGATCGGAATGGGGCGGGGAAACACGACGGGTGCCCTGCCAGGCAGGACACCCGTCGGCGACGCTTGCCGGATCAGTCGCGCAGCGGGCGGCCCTGCGCGTCGGGCACCTTGCCGGTGAGCATCATGATGCCGTCGATCAGCGGCCAGATGGCGCCGAGACCACAGGTCAGCCAGACCACGGCGATCTGGGCGATGCCGAGACCGGTGTAGCCGAGGTAGAAGCGGCCCACACCGAAGCTGCCGAGGAAGATCTCGAGCAGACCGGCCATCAGCTTCTGCTTGTCCGAGAACGGAACCCCGTACATGTCCCGGCCGTAGGGGGCCTCCGGGTCGGCCGGGTTGTACCCCTGCGGCATCCCGTACGGCTGCGGCTGGCCGTAGCCCGGCTGCTGCTGGGCGTACGGGTCGGCGGGCTGACCGTACTGCGGCTGCGGCGCGCCGTACTGCGGCTGACCGTAACCGGGCTGCTGGGCGTACGGGTCCGACGGCTGCTGGCCGTAGGCCGGCTGACCGTACTGCTGGTGCGCGCCCGAATCGGGCTGCTTGCTCAGGTCAGGGCCGTATTGCGGATTGGGGTTGTAGGGGTCGGTCACTCATGTCCTCCATCATTCGTGCGGGTACCCGTCGTGGCCCCCGGCCATGTGGTGATCGGCCGAACGGCGGTGCGCCCGCGACGATCACGGTCATTGTGGCCGGTACCACCGGCCGTTGTCTTCTCGGGTGCCTCGTCGTCACGAGCACGCAGCACTCACGGGAATATCGCGACGGGTGTTCGTCGTGTTGACGAACACCCGTCGATCAGTTCGGTTCCTCGAGGGTTCAGGCCTTCTTCGCGTCCGATTTCGTCGGCTCGCCTGCTTCGTCGGCCTCGGTGGCCGACTCCTTCTCGGTGGCAGCAGCGTTCTCGGCCGGTTCGGTGGTGGTCACGGCCGAATCATTGTGTTCCGCTGCGGGTTCCGACTTCTTCGCGAGGTCGACCTGTCCGCCGTCGGCGTTCTCGGCCGCACCGAGCGCGCGCAGTTTCGACAGCTGCCACGGCCACGGGCGCGGCGCCGCGCCGGGCTGCAGCAGGGCCGGGTCCTCGCGGCCTTTGGTCGCCAGCGCGAAGTAGGCCATGGCGCCGAGGAATACGAGCGCGGAGGTGAACGAGTTGACCCGGATGCCGAGCACGTGGGTCGCCTCGTCGCTGCGCATCAGCTCCACGAAGAACCGGCCGAAGCTGTATCCGGCGACATAGAGCGCGAACAGGCGGCCGTGCCCGATCCGGTACCGCTTGTCGATCTGCACGAGCAGCACGACGACGAGCACGTTCCAGATCATCTCGTAGAGGAACGTCGGGTGGACCACCTCGAGCACCTGCCCGGTGGACACCCCGTTCATCATGTCGCGCGCGCCCGTCTCGGTGTCGTAGCGGGCGTAGATCTCGAGACCCCACGGCACCTCGGTGGTGCGACCGTAGAGTTCCTGGTTGAAGTAGTTGCCGAGCCGGCCGATGGCCTGGGCGAGCAGCACGGCCGGCGCGATGGCATCGCCGAGCGCAGGCAGCGGGATCTTGTAGATGCGGCAGGCGATCCAGGCACCGATGCCACCGAAGAACACCGCACCCCAGATACCGAGCCCACCCTGCCAGATATAGAGCGCCTCGACAGGGTTCTTGTCCGGCCCGAAGTATTTGTGCCAGTCGGTGGCCACGTGATAGATCCGCCCGCCGACCAGGCCGAACGGCACCGCGAACATGGCCACATCGAGCACCGCCCCGGCCTGCCCACCACGCTGCTGCCACCGGCGTTCACCCCACCAGATGGCGACGATGATGCCGAGGATGATGCACAGCGCGTACGCCCGCAACGGAAAGGGCCCGAGCTGCCAGACACCCTGCGGCGGACTCGGGATATAGGCCAGGACTGAGTTCACGGCCACCAGGCTAGTGGAGAGCGAGGATTCGGGTCAGCCCGTCCCCTGGCGAGTGACCCGTGTCCCGGTGAAACTGCTTCGGCTACGAGCGCACCGTTGCGGCGCGGACGCCTTCGGCGAGCTCGGAGGTCAGTGCGCGCACAGCGTCGAGGCCTTCGGCGGCGGCCGAGACCAAGGCCGAGCCGACGATGACGCCGTCGGCGTAGGCGGCGATTTCGGCGGCCTGGGCGCCGGAGCGGACGCCGAGGCCGACGCCGATCGGGATGTCGGAGTGGGCGCGGATGCGCGAGCACAGGGCGGGGGCGGCCGAGGAGACGGCGTCGCGGGCGCCGGTGACGCCCATGGTGGAGGCGGCGTAGATGAATCCGCGCGAGGCTTCCAGGGTCTTGACGAGGCGTTCCTCGGTGGAGGACGGGGCGACGAGGAAGATGCGGTCCAGGTTGTGGGTGGACGACGCGACGAACCAGTCGTCGGCTTCCTCGGGGATCAGATTCGGCGTGATGATCCCCGCGCCGCCTGCGGCAGCCAGGTCACGGGCGAAGTTGTCCACCCCGTACTTGAGCACCGGGTTCCAGTAGCTCATCACCACGGCCTGACCGCCGGCGTCGGTGATCGCTTCCACCACGGAGAACACGTCGCGCACGCGCACACCGCTGCGCAGCGCCTGCTCGGCGGCGTGCTGGATGACCGGGCCGTCCATCACCGGGTCGGAGTAGGCGACGCCGACTTCCACGATGTCACAACCGGATTCGACCATCGCCCGGACCACGTCGATGGAACCGGCCAGATCGGGATAGCCCGCGGGCAGGTACCCGATCAGAGCGGCCCGGCCCTCGCTCCGTGCGGCCGCGAAGGTGTTGGCCAGACGGGACTGCTGACTCACTGCTTGTTCTCCTCGGCGGAGTCGTCGAACAGACCGAACCAGCGGCCCGCGGTGTCCATGTCCTTGTCACCACGACCGGACAGGTTGACCAGGATGATGGCGCCCTCGCCGAGTTCCTTGCCGAGCTTCAGCGCACCGGCCACGGCATGGGCGGATTCGATCGCCGGGATGATGCCCTCCGAACGGGAGAGCAGCAGCAGCGCGTCCATCGCTTCGGTGTCGGTGATCGGCGCGTACTCGGCGCGGCCGATGTCCTTGAGGTGGGCATGCTCGGGGCCGACACCGGGGTAGTCCAGACCGGCCGAGATCGAATGCGATTCGATGGTCTGGCCGTCCTCGTCCTGCAACAGGTACGAATAGGCGCCCTGGAACGCACCGGGTGTACCGCCGGTGAAAGTGGCTGCATGCCTGCCGGTTTCGACACCGTCGCCGGCCGCTTCGTAACCGATCAGCCGCACGCCCGCGTCGGGGATGAAGGCATGGAAGATGCCGATGGCGTTGGAGCCACCGCCCACACACGCGACCACGGCGTCGGGCAGGCGACCGGCACGGTCGAGCATCTGCTCGCGCGCCTCCATGCCGACGATGCGCTGGAAATCACGCACCATCAGCGGGAACGGGTGCGGGCCCGCGGCGGTGCCGAAGCAGTAGTAGGTGTCGTCGGCGTGGGTGACCCAGTCGCGCAGCGCCTCGTTGATGGCGTCCTTGAGGGTCTGCGAACCACTCGTCACCGAGATCACCTCGGCGCCGAGCAGCCGCATCCGGGCCACATTGAGCGCCTGACGGGCCGTGTCGACCGCACCCATGTAGATCACGCAGTCCAGGCCGAGCAGCGCGCAGGCGGTTGCGGTGGCGACACCGTGCTGACCGGCACCGGTCTCGGCGATGACGCGGGTCTTGCCCATCCGCTTGGCGAGCAAGGCCTGGCCGAGCACATTGTTGATCTTGTGCGAACCGGTGTGGTTCAGGTCCTCACGCTTGAGGAAAATCCTTGCGCCACCGGCGTGTTCGGCCAGCCGGGTGCATTCGAACACCGGCGAGGGACGACCGGTGTAGTCGCGCTGCAGCCGGTCGAGTTCGTCGAGGAAGGTGTGATCGGAGCGCACCTTGTCGTATTCGGCGGTGACCTCCTCGATCACGGCCATCAACGCCTCGGGCACGTGCCGTCCGCCGTAGACACCGAAGTGCCCGCCCGCGTCGGGTTCGTAGTCGCTGTGCTGGGCCACCCCCGCGCTGGCCTGGGGCAGGGCGCTCATCGGATGCTCCGCCTGGCCGGCTTCGGGCACGAGGGGTGGGCGCCGGCAGTCACCAGATCCGAGACGGCGGCCCGCGGATTTCCGCTGGTCACCAAGCTCTCACCGACGAGCACCGCGTCGGCGCCCGCACCGGCGTAGGCCAGCAGATCGGCGGTGCCGTTGACACCGGATTCGGCCACCCTGATGATCTCCGAGGGCAGGCCGGGCGCGATCCGGGCGAACACGTCTCGGTCGACCTCGAGGGTCTTGAGGTTGCGTGCGTTCACGCCGATCACCGAGGCGCCCGCTTCCAGGGCACGATCGGCTTCCTCTTCGGTGTGTACCTCCACGAGAGCGGTCATACCGAGTGATTCGGTGCGGTCGATCAGCGAGGACAGCACGTCTTGTTCGAGCGCGGCCACGATCAGCAGGATCACGTCGGCACCGTGGGCACGGGCCTCGTGAATCTGGTACGGGCCGACGACGAAGTCCTTGCGCAGCACCGGGATGTTCACCGCGGCGCGCACGGCGTCGAGATCGTCGAGCGAGCCACCGAAGCGGCGCTGCTCGGTGAGCACGCTGATGATGCGGGCGCCGCCGTCTTCGTAGGCCTTGGCCAGGACGGCCGGGTCGGGAATGTCGGCCAGCGTGCCCTTGGAGGGGCTGGCTCGCTTCACCTCGGCGATGACACCGATCCCGTCCTCGTGCAGCGCGGCGCGCGCGTCGAGCGGCGCCTTCGCGGCGGCCGCGGCAGCTTTGATCGCCTGAAAATCGAGGAGGGCTTCGCGAGCGGCAACATCCGCCCGAACCCCGTCGAGAATCGAGTCGAGTACCGTCATCTGGCTCGAATCCTTTCTGGGGAGACGAACTTCTCACCCGAGAGTCCCCCCGGGCGCTGTCTCACCGATGCTTGACAAGAATAAATGGCCGCCGCGCGTGTCACTGCGGCGGGGGTGCCGGGGGTCACGTGCCCGGTCACGGCTCGCGCCGGCCCGGGCGGTCGTCGTCGTCCGGGGTGTCGGTGGGGTCGGTGCCCGCGTCGAGGGCATCCCACAGCACCCGGTCCGACAGCGGCGCGGCGCCGTCGGACTTGTTCACCTGTGCGCTGGCGTCGGCCCGGCGGAAGACGGGGTTGTCGTACTTGCCGGACAGCTGGGCGGTGGTCTCGGTCCGCCTGGTCAGCAATACGCCCGCGGCCAGGGCGCACGCCGCCGCGAGCACCGACAGCACGGCCGGGAAGACGTGGGCTTCGGCACCGGTGACCGTCGCCCGGCCGGGCAGCTCGGCGAGCGTGCCCGCCCGTTCGGCGGTCCTGCCCGCCCCGATGGTCAGGGCGAAACCGGGAACGGCTGCCACCGCGGCGACCACCGCGACCACCACGCCGAGGAGCTGACGCAGTACGCCCTTCACCGCGAACACGGCGGCGATCGCGGCAACGAGCACCAGTGCGAGCGGAGTGAGCGCCCCGAACCAGGTGCCGCCGTCGAGGTTGTCGGTACGGGGTTCGGTGAGGCCGTCGGCCGACTGCACCGTCACCCACGTCATCCGGGACGACGCCCACAATCCAGCCGCCGCAACGGCCAGCAAGATCACCGGAACTACCGGTTTGGCGGCAGGTGCGGCCACTCGCGCGCCTGCTGTCTGGTCGTCGCCCTTCACGCCGCTGTCGCCCGCTGGGCCGCCGTCGACCGTCGAGCCGCTGTCGCCCACCGGGCCGCTGTCACGCGCCGTGCCGCCGTCACCCACCGGACCGCTGTCACGCGCCGTGCCGCCGTCACCCACCGGACCACTGTCACGCGGCGTGCCGCGTTCGCTCACCGAGTCGCTGTCAGGCGCCGGTTCGCTGCCGTTCGGTGTGTCGTCGTCCCGCGCACTCACTCGGCGCCGCCCTCGTAGGTGCGCAGGGTCTTGGCGGCCGCGATCGCCTTGAGGACCGCCATGGCCTTGTTGCGCGCCTCGGTGTCCTCGGCGACGGGGTCGGAGTCGGCGACGACGCCCGCTCCCGCCTGGACGTAGGCGGTGCCGTCCTTGAGGAGGGCGGTGCGGATGGCGATGGCGGTGTCGGCGTCACCGGCGAAATCGAGGTAGCCGACCACGCCGCCGTAGATCCCGCGCCTGGTCGGTTCGAGTTCCTCGATCAGTTCCATCGCGCGCACCTTCGGCGCACCGGACAGGGTGCCCGCGGGGAAACACGCGCGCACGGCGTCGAGGGCGATCTTGCCCTCGGCCAGCTGACCCGACACGGTCGACACCAGGTGCATCACGTGGCTGTAGCGCTCCACG
Source organism: Nocardia sp. NPDC003979 (assembly GCF_053605015.1). NCBI lineage: Bacteria > Bacillati > Actinomycetota > Actinomycetes > Mycobacteriales > Nocardiaceae > Nocardia > Nocardia sp. NPDC003979. Next base: position 65,782 of record NZ_JBSGIJ010000013.1, on the reverse strand, counting down.
TGCCGGTACTGGGTGACGCGCACCGTGCCGGGACGGCACACCCGGCCCAGATCGTTGCGCCCCAGATCGACGAGCATGAGGTGCTCGGCGTTCTCCTTGTCGTCGGCGAGCAGATCCTTCTCGAGCAGGATGTCGTCCTCGGCGCTCGCTCCGCGCCAGCGGGTGCCCGCGATCGGATGTGTCGTGGCGACACCGTCTTTCACGGTCACCAGCGATTCCGGGCTCGAGCCGACGATGGAGAACGCGGTGCCGCCGTCGCCGTCGGGGATGTGCATCAGGTACATGTACGGGCTCGGGTTCGAGGCCCGCAGCATCCGGTAGACCGCGAGCGGGGAGCCGGTGTACTCCATTTCGAAGCGCTGCGAGAGCACCACCTGGAACGCCTCGCCCGCCTCGATCTCCTTGATGAGCCGACGCACGCCCGAGCAGAATTCCTCGGTGGTCCGCCTGCGCAGGTAGTCGGGTTCGGGCTGGTCGAAGACCGATACCGTCGACGACGCGGGGGTGGCCAGCGCGGCGGTCATCCGGTCGAGGCGGGCCACGGCGTCGTCGTAGGCGGCATCGACGTGTTCGTCGGTGCCGTTCCAGTTCACCGCGTTGGCGATCAGCGTGATCGCGCCCTCGTGATGGTCGAAGGCGGCCAGGTCGGTGGCGAGCATCAGCACCAGCTCGGGCAGCTGCAGATCGTCCTCGGCCAGCTCGGGCAGGCGCTCGATGCGGCGGACCGCGTCGTAGCCGAGATAGCCGACCATGCCACCGGTGAGCGGGGGCAGGCCGGGCAGGCGTTCGGTGCGCAGCAGTTCGAGGGTCTCGTGCAGCACGCGCAGCGGGTCGCCACCCGAGGGCGCGTCGGCGGGGACGGTGCCGAGCCAGGCGGCCGCACCGTCGACGACCGTCAGTGCCGACGGGCTGCCCGCGCCGATGAACGACCAGCGCGACCAGGAGCGCCCGTTCTCGGCGGACTCGAACAGGAAGGTGCCCGGCCGGTCGTCGGCCAGTTTGCGGTAGGCCGAGAGCGGAGTCTCGGAGTCGGCCAGCACCTTTCGGGTCACCGGGACCACCCGGTGCTCGGCGGCGAGCAACCGGAACTGCTCGCGGGTGGTGGTGGTCGGTGTCGGCGCGCCCTGCATTCGGCCATCATCCCAGGCGCCGCGAGCCGGCCGCATCCTGCCCCGACCACCCCGCCGAAGGCGGTCACGACCGGGCGCCGAATGCGGTCGTGACCGGCATCACTACACTCGCGCGCGTTCCATGTCGCATGCGGTATCCCTTCTTCCGAGAGGAGCCATGTTGAATCCCTCGCATCAGGGCGCACAGATGGGCAGGCAGGCCCCTGTGTCGCAGCACTACAACGGTCCTGGACAGCAGTCCGCGGCGAGCGCGCTCACGTCGTTCGTCACCTACGCCAAGGCCATGCAGGATCTGGACGAGAAGTCGTTCCCGGTCGAATACGAAGCGCACCGCGATCGCCTCCTGAAGCTGGAGCCGATGCTGCGCGTGCACGGCATCCTCGACGTGATGGAGATCCGCAACCCGGAGATCAAAGCGCTGTTGCGGATTCCCTAGAGCCGCAGGGCCGGTCGAAAAGGCGGGTCCCCGTTCGCGTCCGTGAACGGGGACCTTTTGCGCTCGGGCACCGGCCGTTAGGGTCGTGCGCATGCAGCCAGGTCAGACCGCGCCCCCGTTCGAACTTCCCGATCAGTCCGGCGAACTCCGCTCCCTCGACGCCCTGCTGGCAGGCGGGCCGCTCGTCCTGTTCTTCTATCCGGCCGCCAACACTCCGGTCTGCACCGCCGAGGCCTGCCATTTCCGTGATCTGAGCGCGGAGTTCGCCGCCCTCGGTGCGTCGTGTGCCGGGATCAGCACCGACAGTGTCGAGGTGCAGGCCGGTTTCGCCGGCAAGCAGCGACTCGACTATCCGGTCCTTTCCGACGCAAACGGGGAGGTCGCGGCCGATTTCGGCGTCAAGCGCGGACTGCTCGGCAAGTTGGCCCCGGTCAAACGGCACACCTTTGTCATCGATACCGATCGCACGATCCTGAAGGTCGTCACCGGTGAACTGCGCGCGGCCGTGCACGCGGACGAGGCGTTGCGCTTCCTGCGCGAACGGGCGAAATCCGCCGGATAACGAGGAGAAACGCCGGGCACGGATCGGTGCCCGGCGCCGTCGGCGCACCTACGCTGGGGGAATGACATCCGGCGAAGTGCGGTCGAGCGGTCAGAAGTCCACAGCTACCGTGTGGCGCAACCGGGCGATCATGATCCTGGCGACAGCGGTCGTGCTGGTGATCGCCTATTTCATCCTGGCCTCGTTCATCCCACGATGGTGGGCGCAGCGCCTGGCGAGCCTCGTGCACGGCAGCTTCACCCAGGGCATCTGGTGGGGCCTGGTCTACGGCCTGGTGTTCACGCTGGTGCCGTTGCTGCTGTTGCTGCTCGCGGTGCGGATGTGGAAGCGCAAAGGCGGCAAGTTCATCGCCGGGGTGGCAGTCGTCATCGCGCTGCTCGGCTCCCTGCCGAACCTGATGACGCTCACCATCGTGCTCGGTGGCAACAATGCGGCGCACGCCGGTGAACGCATCCTCGATGTCGACGCGCCCGCGTTCCGCGGTGCCTGCCTGGTCGGTGCGATCGTGGCCGCGATCATCTTCGCCCTGGTGCTCGGTCTGATGGGTAAGCGGGGCATCAACCGCCGCCGCGCCGCCAAGGCCACCCCCGAACCGACGGTCCCGCCGCAGGAGTCTCGCGAGTACTGAGGCTTCGATGACGCGTCCCGGGTTGTGAGTGACCTCACGACCCGGACGATCCGGCGGACGCCGCAGCGACGTCGTGGCAAACTCGGTCCGGTGCGCGTTCCTCTCCTCGATCCGTGCCGCCCGACCGCGAGGCGGCCTCAGCCATGACCAGATGGCTGGATCCGGTAGAACAACGCGCCTGGCAGGCGGTAGTCGCGCTGATGACAAGGGTTCCGGCCGCCCTCGACACCCGGCTGCAGCGCGAGTCCGGGCTCACGCATTTCGAATTCCGGGTGCTGAGCCTGCTGTCGGAGGAAGCCGGGCACCGGATGCAGCTCAGTGATCTCGCCCACAAGGCAAATGCTTCGCTATCGCGCCTGTCGCATGTGGTGTCGAAACTGGAGCGACTCGGCTGGGCACGCCGCGATTCGGCGACGGGCAGACGCGGCGTGTACGCCGTGCTCACCGATGACGGTTTCGAGAAGGTCGTCGAGGCGACGCCCGGGTATCTCGAGGCCGTGCGCAAGCTGGTGCTCGATGGTCTCGACTGCGCCCAGACGGCCCAGCTGGCCGCCCTCGGCGAAAGCCTGTCCAGCCAATTGGACCATGTCCTCGCCGAGGGGTGCGACTAGACCTCGAATCCGGTTCAGCCGAACGTGCGCCGGTAGCTCTGCGGGCTGACGCCGGTGGTGCGCTTGAAGCGCTCCCGGAAGGCGGTGGCCGACCCGAAACCGACCTGGCCGCTGATCCGTTCGACGGAATGCTGTGTGGTTTCCAGCAGATGCTGTGCCTGCCGGATCCGGACGCGGTGCAGCCAGCGCAGCGGAGTGGTTCCGGTGTGTTCACGGAAGCGCCGGATCAGCGTGCGGGTGCTGGTTCCGGCCCGCTCGGCGATATCGGCGAGGCTGAGGTCCTCGGCCAGGTTCTCCTGTAGCCAGATGAGCAGCGGTTCGAGCTCACAGCCCTGCGGTGTCGGGACGTGGTCGTGAACGATGAACTGCGCTTGTCCGCCTTCGCGTTCGAGCGGCATCACCGACAGCCGGGCGGCGTGCGCGGCCACGGCCGAGCCGTAGTCACGTCGAATCATGTGCAGGCACAGGTCCATTCCCGCCGCGGCGCCCGCCGAGGTGAGGAACTGACCGTTGTCGACGTAGAGGACGTCCGGGTCGACGTCGATGTCGGGATGGGTGGTGGCCAGTGCGCCTGCCGCGAGCCAGTGGGTCGTGGCGCGCAGCCCGGCGAGCAGGCCCGTGGCGGCCAACGGGAAGGTGCCGACACAGATGGACGCGATACGGGTGCCCTCGGCGGCGGCCGAGCGTAGTGCCTCGCGGACGGCGGGTGAGAGCGGCGCGGTCGGATCGGCGATGCCCGGCACGATGATCGTGTCCGCGTTCCGGAGGCCGTCCAGGCCCCACGGGGCGCGCAGGGTGAAGGCGCCCGCGTCGACCTCGGCATCCTCGGCGCAGACCCGCACCTGGTAGCCGGGTCGTCCGTCGGGCAGCCGGGTCCGCGAGAACACCTCGATCGGAGTGGACAGATCGAACGGGATCACCTTGTCCAGTGCCAGGACGGCGACGGTGTGCATGGCCCGAGAGTACCGAGGTTGGCATTTTTCCGTCGAAACCTGACGCCAGTGCCACTGGGCTCTCGCGGCGAGCACCGGTTGACTGGGGGATGTCCAGCGGATATCGACGCGAGGGAACTCATCCATGCATATTCAGATCGTCCTTTTCGACGGCTTCGACCCACTCGATGCCATCGCTCCCTATGAAGTGCTGTACGCGGGCGGCGTGGCGTCCGACGGCGCGGTCACCGTCGAACTGGTCTCCGCACAGGGCCCTCGCGAGGTGATCAGCGGTACCGGCGGACTGACATTGCGCGCCACCGGCACCCTCGACCCGGAACGTGCGGACATCGTTGTGGTGCCCGGGGCTTCGGGCCGGGTGGGCGACCTCGCCGAGGTGCCGGAAGCAGGTGCGGGCGAGTGGGAACCGGACCAGCCCATCCCGGTGCTGCTCGGTCGCACGCTGAGCACCGAGCTGCCCGCGCTCCTCGCGCAGGCGATGCAAGCCCCAGGGGTCACGGTCGCCACCGTCTGTGGAGGTTCGCTGGTCCTGGCCATGGCCGGCCTGCTCGAAGGCCGTCACGCCACCACCCACCATCTCGGCCTGGATCTGCTCGACGCCACCGGCGCGCACGCGGTCTCGGCCCGGGTCGTGGACGACGGCGACCTGGTCACCGGCGCGGGTGTCACCTCCGGCCTCGATCTCGGCCTGTATCTGCTCGAGCGCGAGCTGGGTCCCCGTGTCGCGCATGCCGTCGAAGAGCTCTTCGCGCACGAGCGCCGTGGCACCGTCTGGCGCGCCGACGGTCTGACACCGACCGCCTTCTGAGCCCGAACCATTCATCGAGCAGTCAGGAATCGCATCAGCATGTCCTTCGCAGGCACCTGGAACATGTCCATCGCCACCCCGATCGGCAAGATCGACGCCGTGGTCGAAATCCGTGAGCAGGACGGGGTACTCACCGGCGTCGCGCGCGGAGCAGGCGAGGACGTGCCACTCACCGAGCTCCGCGCCGACGGCGATCGGCTCACCTGGAAACAGGCCGTCACCAAACCCCTGCGGCTGAACCTGACATTCGACGTGACGGTCGACGGTGACACCCTGCGGGGAACCTCCAAAGCCGGGCGCCTGCCGTCGTCGAAGGTCGTCGGCGAACGACGCCGCTGACGCTCAGTCGCCCTGCCTGCGCACCATTTCCGCGATCCAGGTAGGTGCGAACGGCGAAGTGCAGCCGGGCGAGGTCGGATAGTCGGCGAGCACCCGCAGCCGTTCCCCGATATCTATGGCGCGGGCCCGGTACTCGGGGTGGTTGATCCCGATATGAGCCAGGCAGGTGTTCATCGCCCATTGCAGACGGTCGGGGGCGGTCTTCATGTGCGTTTCGATGTCGTCCAGGAGCCCGGGAAGGTCCAGTCCCGCAGGCTTTTTCACCACCCGTTCGGCGGTGAGCGCCCAACCGGCGGCGGCCACCGCCGGATCCGGGTCGGCGAGCCAGGCCACGCGCAGGTCCTCGGCGTGCGGGTTCTTCTTCACCACATAGTTCACGAGCCAGTCGTGCACCTTCGGGGTGCGGGCGGCGCGGATCATCGCGTCGAGCTCGGCCCGGTCGAAGGCTTTCGGGCGGCACACGAGCAGGGCGAGCAGTTTCGCGGCGGTGTCGTCGGTGGCCCACAGCCCGACGGCGAGGTCGTGGTTGGTCTTCAGCCGTTTGGCGACCGCACGCAGCTCGGTGAGGTTCACGCCGTGGTCGTCGCCGTGCTTCTCGTTGACCTCGCGAACGCGCGGGTTGTCGAGGGCGGCGAGCTCGGCGAGGACCTCCGGCACGGTCATCTCAGTCGGCCTCGCGTGCGAGCAGCACATCGGTGTCGAAGCAGGTGTGGGTGCCGGTGTGGCAGGCCGCACCTTCCTGATCGACGATCAGCAGCACAGTGTCACCGTCACAGTCGAGCCGCACCTCGTGCACGTACTGCGTGTGCCCCGAGGTCTCCCCCTTCACCCAATACTGCTGCCGCGAACGCGAATAGTAGGTGCCCCTGCGGGTTTCGAGGGTGCGGGCCAAGGCCTCGTCGTCCATCCAGGCCATCATCAGCACGTCTCCGGTCGACTTCTCCTGCGCGATCGCGGCGACGAGCCCAGCCTCGTTGCGTTTGAGGCGAGCGGCAATAGCAGGATCCAGACTCATCCGTCGTTTATAACAGCTCGATCGCCACCAGCAGTTCGACGAGGTCGTTGACGCTGCGCACATTGCGTCCGGTGAGTTCCTGGATGCGGCCCAGCCGGTACTTGGCGGTGTTGAGGTGGATGTGCAGGGCGTCGGCGGCTTCGCGCAGGTTCATGTCGGCGGCGGCGAACGCGCGGACGGTGTCGGCGAGGGTGCCGCCCCGGGCGCGGTCGTCGGCGAGGGCGGCGCCGACACGGGGGTCGACGAGCTGACGGGTGGTGTCATCAGCGCGCAGCAGCAGGTACCGGAACGGTGTCATCTGCGGCAGCGCGAGCACGCCACCGTCCTCGGGGAGCAGGGCGAGGGCGGCCCTGGCCTGCCGGTGCGCCCGGGGGATCTGGCCGACCTCGGTGACCGAGGTGCTCACTCCGACGGCAAGTGCCACACCGTCGGCGGCGAGTTGTTCACGCAGCGCCCGCAGTCGTTCGCACAGTTGCTCGGCCGACCCGTCGGGTCGCAGCGCCGGGATGGCCACGATCTCGGTATCGCGCACCACCGACAGGGTGCGCAGCCCGTTGACACCGGTGCGTGCCAGCGCGGCCGACACCACTTGCCTCGTCTCACCCAGGGAGTCGGCCGTCGGCGCGGGATCGAGAACCATCGCGGTGACGATCACCAGCGGCGCGGTCCGTTCGGCGCCGATCCCGTGCGCGGTGGCCACGGACAGGTGCGGTCCGCTCGCGGGCAGGGCACCGTCGAGCAGGGAGTCCATCAATGCCTGGCCGTCGCGGCTCGATTCCGCGGTGACGTACTGCTGGAATTCCAGGTAGGCGTCGGTGGCCTGGGTGCTGATCAGGTCGGTGTAGCGGGCCAGCGGTCCGGCCAGCGACAACACGGCCTCACGTCCCGCGTCGGTGTCGCCCGCGTGGGCGAGCAGCGATTTCCAGATCGCCCGCTGACCCAGCCGGAACGCGGCGATGTAGTCGACCAGCGGCAGCCCGCAGCGGGCGCGGCGGGCAGCGGCCTGCCTGGCGTAGGAGACGTCGGCCGGGGTGACCCGTTTGTGCTCGAGCAGGGCACCGAGCCCGGTGCGGCTGAGCCGGGCCAGCTGGTCGTGCACGTCGGCGAGGAACCCCGGGTCGGCGGTGCCGTAGCCGGGCAGTTCGACGCGCAGCTTGGCCATCACATCGTCGGCGATCTCGTCGGCGTGCTCGTAGGCGCATCCGACTATCCGGGCGCGCTCGGCGTGCACCGGGTCGGAGTAGCCGAGCAGTTGTGATCCAGCTGACATGTCCGGGGAGTTTGCAGCGCCGCGTTCGAGGTGTCAACCAGATCACACTGTCCGCAGCGGACGAGGCACGGCCGAAAACTTGGTCCACAACGTCCGATGTGGGTGCTGACCAGCGCTCTTAGTGTTCCTCGCATGCTCGACATAACCCACCTGACGGTGCGCTTCGGCGGGATCACCGCCCTGCAGGATGTGGGGTTCACGGTCGCCGCGGGCGAGATGGTCGGTCTGATCGGGCCCAACGGCGCGGGCAAGACCACCCTGTTCAACTGCCTCACCCGGCGCAACCGTCCCACCTCCGGCACCTTGCGCTACCTCGATACCGACCTGACCACGGTGCGTCCCGATGCACTGGCCGGCCTCGGTATCGCCCGCACCTTCCAGAATCTCGGCCTGTTCGCCCGGATGTCGGTGCGCGACAACGTGCTCGTCGGCACCCATCACCGCACACGCGGCGGTTTCGTCTCGGCGGGGCTGCGGATGCCGTGGGTCGGCCGGGAGGAACGGCGACTGCGCGCCGACGCCGACGAACTGCTCGAGCGGCTCGACCTCACCGCCGTCGCCGATCACCCCGCCGCCGGGCTGCCGTTCGGCACGCTCAAACGGATCGAATTGGCGCGCGCCCTGGCGGTGCGGCCCCGGTTGCTGCTGCTCGACGAGCCGGTGAACGGGCTGAGCCACGGCGAGGTCGACGAGTTCGCCGGACGGCTTCGTGCCCTGCAAACCGAGCTCGACCTCACCGTTGTCGTCGTCGAACACCACATGGGATTCGTGATGAACACCTGTGACCGGGTGGTCTGCCTCGAGTTCGGGCAGGTGATCGCCGAGGGCGAACCCGAAGCGGTGCAGAGCGATCCGGCTGTCGTCCGCGCCTACCTCGGGGCTGCCTCATGAGCGAATTCCTGACCGTCACCGACCTGTACGCGGGGTACGGCGCCGCGAAAGTGCTGCACGGCGTGAGCTTCTCGGTCGCCGAAGGCGAAGTGTGCGCCATCCTCGGCCCCAACGGCGCGGGCAAGACCACCCTGTTGCGGGCGCTGTGCGGCATGGTGAAAGTGCGTGGCACCCTGCGCTTGAACGGTGACGAGGTGGCCGGACGGGCACCCGAGGCGATGGCCCGGCTCGGCCTCGCCCACGTGCCCGAGGGCCGCGGCACCTTCGCCCCGCTCACGGTGGAGGAGAACCTGCGCCTCGGCGCCTACTCCCGCCGCGACCGCGCGGGCGTCGAGTCCGACCTGCGCCGCGTCTACGACTACTTCCCGATCCTGCGCGACAAGCAGCGCGACCCGGCGGGCGGGCTGTCCGGCGGTCAGCAGCAGATGCTCGCCATCGGCCGGGCGCTGATGCTGCGCCCACGACTGCTGCTGCTGGACGAACCCTCGCTCGGGCTTTCCCCGCTGGTCACCCAGGAGCTGTTCGGGATCGTGCACACCATCAACGCAGAGGAACGCACCACCGTGATAGTCGTCGAACAGAACGCCCACCTCGCGCTGGGTGTCGCCCATCAGGCACATGTGCTCGAGACCGGCCGGATCGTCCTGTCCGGCAGCGCCGCCGAGATCAAAGCAGACGAGCAGGTCGTCCGCTCCTACCTCGGATACCGGGTGCGGCCGTGACCGAATTCGTGCAGCAGCTCGTCGAGGGACTCTCGGCGGGCGCGATCTACGCGGGGCTGGCGCTGGCCCTGGTCCTGATCTACCGGTTCACCGGGGTGGCCAACTTCGCCCAGGGCGAGCTGGCCATGTTCTCGGCCTTCCTGGCCTGGCAGCTGAGTCAGGTGATGCCGTTCTGGGCGGCACTCGTCCTCACGCTGGTGATCTCGTTCCTCGCGGGCATGGCGATCGAACGGGTGGTGATCCGGCCGGTCGAAGGCAAACCGGAGATCACCCTGGTGATCGTCACGGTCGGTTTGTTCTTCACGGTGCACGCGGCAGCGGGCTGGATCTGGTCCTACCAGGTGAAGTCCTTCCCGAATCCCTTCCCGGACGGCGCGTTGCGCGTCGCCGATGTCAGTGTGGGGTACGGCAGCCTCGGCATCTTCGCCGTCGTCGGACTGGTGATGGCCCTGCTGTATCTGCTGTTCCGCTACACCGCGATCGGGTTGGCGATGCGGGCGGTGGCGTGTAATCCGCAGTCCGCCAGGCTCGTCGGCATCCGGGTCGGCACCGTGCTCTCGCTGGGGTGGGGGCTCGCGGCGCTGGTCGGGTCGGTGTCGGGGGTGCTGTCGGCACCGCTGCTGTTCCTCGATCCCAACATGATGAGCGGCGTCCTGATCTATGCCTTCGCGGCGGCGACGCTCGGCGGGTTCGACTCCCCCGGCGGCGCGGTGGCGGGCGGTCTGATCGTCGGCGTCGCCGAAACCCTCACCGGCGCCTACGTCGACGCGATCGGCACCGAGCTCAAGATCGGTGTGCCGCTGGTGATCATCCTGGGCGTGCTGTTGCTTCGCCCCCAAGGTCTGTTCGGACACGCGGCGGTGGAACGGGTATGAGTGACGTGAAGATCTCGGCAGCGAATCCTGTAGCACCCCAGGCGGAACCGGCACGTCCGGGAATCCGCGTCCCCCGGCTTCCGCTGGTCTGCACGGTCGCGGTAGTCCTGCTTGCGTGTGCCGCACCGTTCCAGCTGGTGCCCTTCCACACCTTCCAGCTGGCGATGGCCATGATCTACGCGGTCACCCTGCTCGGGCTGAACCTGCTCGTCGGTCACACCGGCCAGATCTCACTCGGCCACGGCGCGTTCTTCGCGATCGGCGCCTACACCGCCGCGATCGCAATGCACCGCTGGGACACACCGTATTTGGCGACGATCCCGCTGGCGGCGGTGATCACCTTCGTGCTCGGGTTCGCGCTCGGTATCCCGGCGTTGCGCCTGCGCGGGCTGTATCTCGCACTGGTCACCCTGTCGATCGCGATCTTCCTTGTCCCGTTGCTGAAACGGTTCGACGGACTCACCGGTGGCTCGATGGGACTCGGCGTCGACAAGCCGGTGCCGCCTGCCTGGACCGGGCTCGCCGAGGACCAGTGGCTGTACTTCCTCGCGCTTGCCGTCACCGTACTGAGCTTCGTGCTGGTCGCCGGGATGCTGCGTTCCAGGGTCGGTCGCGCCCTGCACGCGGTGCGCGACAACGAGACCGCCGCCGAGGTGCTCGGGGTGAACCTGGCGCACTACAAGACCCTCGCCTTCGCCTGGAGCGCGCTGCTGGCCGGCGTCGCGGGCTGCGTCTACACCTGGGTGATCGCCTTCGTCTCCCCCGACTCGTTCGCGCTCACCCTGTCGATCACCCTGCTGGCCGGGCTCGTCGTCGGCGGACTCGGCACCACCTGGGGGCCGGTGCTCGGCGGGCTGTTCGTGATGTTCGTGCCGAGCCTGGCCCAAGACGTCAATCAGGCCGCACCCGGCGTCATCTTCGGACTGCTGATCATCGCGGTCATGTACCTCGCACCCCAGGGACTGGCCGGTCTGGCCACCCGATGGGCGCACTGGCTCGGACAACGCGTCCGGAAAGGGAGAACTCATGCGCACTAGGACAATCCAGTGTCTCGGGGTGGCCGCCGCACTGGTCGCCACGCTCACCGCGTGCGGTGGCCGCAACGCCGACACCGGGACCGTCGGCGAAGGCGACTGCCGAGGTCAGCAGACCACCGGCATCACCGACAGCACCATCAAGCTCGGCGGCGTGTACCCGCTGTCGGGTCCGGCCTCGGCCTACGGCGAGGTGCCCAAGGGCATCAAGGCCTACTTCGACTACGTCAACGCCGAGAAGGGCGGCATCGGTGGACGCCAGGTGGAATACCTCGTCCGCGACGACGGCTACCAGCCGCCCAAGACTGTCGAGGAGACCCGCCGACTGGTCGAACAGGACCAGGTGTTCGCGGTCTTCCAGACCCTCGGCACCGCCACCTCCTCGGCGGTGACCGACTACCTTGGCCAGCGCAAGGTGCCGCAGGTGTTCGTCGCCACGGGCGCCACGAAGTTCGGGTCCGAGGACAACCCGTGGACCATCGGCTGGCAACCCAGCTACCGCACCGAGGGCCTCGCCTACGCCGAGTACGTGAAGAAGCAGCGCCCCACCGCGACCGTCGCGGTGCTGTACCAGAACGACGACTTCGGCAAGGACCTGCTCGCCGCGTTCCGCGAAGGCGCCGAGGGCAGCGGGGTGAAGGTGGTCGCCGAGCAGAGCTTCGAGGTCACCGACCCCACCGTCGACGCGCAGGTGCGCAACCTGGCCAACTCCAAAGCCGATGTGATGCTGAACTTCTCGACGCCGAAGTTCGCCTCCCAGGCCCTGGCCGCCGACGTGCGCAACACCGACTGGAACCCGCTGCACGTGCTCACCCAGGTCTCCAACACCATGGCGACCCTGCGCCCGGTCGGCCTGCCGAATATCCAGGGCACGGTCAGCGCGGCGTTCCTCAAGGACCCCGCCGATCCGCGCTGGGCCACCGACCCCGGTATGCAGACGTTCAAGACCGAACTCACCCAGTACGCGCCCGGCGCCGACACCGAGAACCAGCACGCGATGGCCGGTTGGGCGATGGCGCAGAGCTTCCACAAGACCCTCGAAGCGGCGAAGTGCCCGACCAGGGAGGGCCTGCGCGATGCGATGCGCTCGCTCGACAACGTCTCCGCCGACCTGATGCTGCCCGGCATCAGCATGAAAACCGGTGCGGGCGACGGCTTCCCGCTCGAGGCGGTCGGCATCCAGACCTTCGCCGGCGAGCACTGGTCGCTGACCGAGGGCCTGATCGATACCTCCGGCAAGTAGTCCCGTGCCGCGAGGCACAAGTTCACCCACGATCGATGAGGATCACCATGAAGATGTCAACCACGCTCGCGACGGCCGCCATGACGGCGCTTGCCCTGTGCGTCGGCTCCGCGAGCGCCCAGGCCGAGCCGACCCAGACCGAGGTCCACTACGAGATCAGCAGGCAGGGCGACGCGGCCGTGCTGTCGACGAACGACGGCAAACTGCAGGTCGTCGACGGTCAGCTCGTGCTCACCACCGAGGCCGATGTGCCCGTCGCGGCGCTGCCGCTGTCGTACCGGATGGACGACAAGGTCTTCCCGATCGCGGCGGCGATCGACGGTGACCGCGCCACCCTCACACCATCACGTGACGGCGGCACACCGGCCGAGGCGGCCACGAATGTCATCAGCCAGGATGCCGCGGTGCAGCAGATCGCCGAATCCTTCACCCCCCGTGACCAATCCGCGCTCGGTGTACTCGCCCAGCGGCTCACCATCGGCAGCGCGGTGGCCGCCATCATCGGCGCCGTGGTCGGCGGCGGGGTGGGCTGCCTGGTCGGCGGTGCGGCCGGTGCGACGATCGCCAGCCCCGTGATCGTGCTGCTCGTACCGTGGGTGGGCGCCACCGTGGCGGGATGTGTGCTCGGCGCGGCCACGCTCGGCGCGGTGGGCGGGATGGTCGGGCTGGTCACCGTCGGTGGTCCGCTGGCTTTGTTCGCCGCCTACCAGTACTTCTCCACCATCCTCGCGCCGTGCCCGGCCGAGCTGGGCGCCTACTGCAAGGACCCTGCGGTACCCGCGCCCGCGAAGTAGATCTCGTCCGCTGCCGGGCCGCGAACACGGGGGTGTTCGCGGCCCGGCCCGTGCGCACAGGCGCGCCGACAACAGGGGAATCGCTGATGCGCAGAACAGTTTTCGACGCCGAACTCGTCGCCTTCCGGGCCACGATCCGGGCTTTCATCGAAGCCGAGGTCGTCCCGAGCTTCGGCCGCTGGTACCAGGACGGACTCGTGCCGCGCGAATTCTATTACCGGCTCGGAGATCTGGGGGTCTTCGGTATCGAGGTACCGGTGGAGTTCGGTGGTGCCGGGCGTGACTCACTGGCCTATCGTGGCGTGCTCGCCGAGGAGATCGCCAGGGCCGCTGTCTCCTTCGGTGGGGCAGGCGCGCACCTGGGGCGCTGCCTGCCGTTGATCACCGCGCTGGCCACCCCGGCGCAGCAGGCCAGGTGGTTGCCGGGGATCGTCAGCGGTGACACGATGTTCGCCCTCGCGGTGGCCGAGCCGGGCACGGGCACCGAACCGGAGGGGATGCGCACCACCGCGCCACTGACAGCCGAGGGCAGCTATGTGCTGAACGGTTCGAAGACCTATGTCATCGGTGGGGTGCACGCCGATCGGGTCATCGTGTGCGCCCGCACCGCACCGCCGCGGCCCGACGACCCGTCCTACGGTCTTTCGCTGCTGGTGGTCGACACGAGCGCGGCCGGTTTCCTGGTGGGCAGGCGCCTCGACACATTGGGCCGCAAGGTCGGTGGCACCGCCGAACTCACCTTCACCGATGTGCGAGTCCCCGCCACCGACCTGCTCGGCGACCCGCACCGGGCCGCCGCTCACCTGGCCGCCCAGCTGCCGCAGCAGCGACTGAATATCGCGCTCGGCGCCTACGCCCGGGCCAAGGCGGCCATCCGCTTCGCCCGCGACCACACCCGCGACCGGCTCCCGGCCGCGCGCCCCGTCGCCGCCGTCCAGCACGGCAAGTTCGAACTGGCGGGCTGCCGGGCCGAGGTCGATGCCATCGAGGCCGTGATCGATCGTGCGCTCGCCGCCCACGACAGCGCGGCACTCGACCCGGCCCACGCCGCCTCCGCCGAACTCTTCGCCACCGAGACCGCGACGCGGGTCATCGACCGCTGCCTCCAACTACACGGCGGCGCGGGCTATCTCACCGACTCGCCCATTGCCCGCCTCTACGCCGACCACCGCGTGGACCGCCTCCAAGGCGGCGACACCTCCGACGCCCTGCGCACCGTCATCGCCACGGACATGGGTCTGTAGCACCGACGACGGAGACCGCCGAGGGTCGGCGCCGGGTCAGCGGACGGTGATGCCGTCGGCGCGCATGGCATCTTTGACCTGGGCGATGGTGAGGTCGCCGAAGTGGAAGACGCTGGCGGCGAGCACCGCGTCGGCGCCCGCGTGGACGGCGGGCGGGAAGTGTTCCACCGCGCCCGCACCGCCGCTGGCGATCACCGGAACGTGCACGGCGGCGCGGACGGCGGCGATCATCGGCAGATCGAAGCCCGCCTTCGTGCCGTCGGCATCCATGGAGTTGAGCAGGATCTCGCCGACACCGAGTTCGGCGCCGCGCACAGCCCATTCGACGGCGTCGATACCGGTACCGCGCTTGCCGCCGTGGGTGGTGACCTCCCAGCCGGACGGGGTGTCGGGCTGCCCGTCGGGCACGGTGCGGGCGTCGACCGAGAGCACGATGCACTGGGAACCGAAGCGCTGCGACATCTCCGAGAGCACCTCGGGGCGGGCGATGGCGGCGGTGTTCACCGAAACCTTGTCGGCGCCGGCGCGCAGCAGGCGGTCCACGTCCTCGACCGTGCGCACCCCGCCACCGACGGTGAGCGGGATGAAGATCTGTTCGGCGGTGCGGGTCACCACGTCGAGCATGGTCGCCCGGTCGCCGGTGGAGGCCGTCACGTCGAGGAAGGTGAGTTCGTCGGCACCCTGGGCGTCGTAGGTGGCGGCCAGTTCCACCGGATCACCCGCGTCGCGCAGGTTCTGGAAGTTCACGCCCTTGACCACCCGGCCCGCGTCCACATCGAGACAGGGGATCACGCGGACGGCCAGCGTGCTCTGCTGTGTGCTGGTACCCATCGTGTTCAACCTCGTTCTTCGTCGCTGACCGCGCAGATCATGTCAAGGAGTTCTTCGTGCACACCGGGTGCGGCGGCGAGCACCGAGCCGGAGGTGATGGTCCACGGCTCGCCCGCCAGGTCGGTGACCACCCCGCCCGCGGCCCGCACCAGCGCGACCCCGGCGGCGTTGTCCCACGGATGGTGCCCGAACACCACCGCGCCGCCGAGCACACCGGAGGCCGTGAACGCCAGGTCGATTCCGGTGGCACCGTGCATGCGGACCCGGGAGGACAACCGGCTCAGCGCGCCGAGCAGGTCGAACCGGAACTGGCCCGGGATGCGGCCGGCCGAATCCAGGTTGAACGCGCCGAAGCCGATCATGGCCTCGCCGAGTTTGCCGGGCGCCAGCGGCGGCAAGGCCACCCCGTCGAGATACACCGGACCGCCGCTGACGGCGGCGTACCGGCGGCCCAGCCCGGGCAGCCAGGTCGCTCCGATCACCGGTTCGCCCTCGTGCACCAGGGCGAGCAGGATGCCCGACATGGGATGTCCCACCGAATAATTGAAGGTGCCGTCGATCGGATCGAGCACCCAGGCCGTGCCCGACGTCAGCTCCGGCCCGCCGAATTCCTCACCGTGCACCGCGATTCCGGTGCGCTGCCGCAACTCGGCGGAAATGGTGCGTTCCAGTTCGAGGTCGAGTTCGGTGGCGAAGTCGTTGCGGCCCTTGGCGACCGCGCTCGGCGCGCCGACACCCTCGAGATAGCGCGGCACCACACCGTCCAGTACCTGGGTGGCGACGGCCAGCAGGTCGGACAGTTCGGCGGTGCTCGGCGCGGTGGTCATGGCGAGGTCAGCGCACCGCGGCCAGGGCCTCGGGCAGGGTGAACCGGCCCGCGTACAACGCCTTGCCGATGATGGCGCCTTCGACACCCTCGTCGGTGAGGCCGGCGATGGCGACGAGATCGTCGAGCACCGAGATGCCGCCGGAGGCCACGACGGGCGCCTCGGCGGCATTGGCCACCTGGCTGAGGAGTTCGAGGTTGGGGCCGGTGAGCGTGCCGTCCTTGGAGACGTCGGTGACCACATAGCGTGCGCACCCGTCGCGTTCGAGGCGCTCGAGGACCTCCCAGAGGTCGCCTCCGTCGGTTACCCAGCCGCGCCCGCGCAGCCGCCATTCGCCGTCGATCTGCTTGACGTCGAGCCCGACCGCGATCCGGTCGCCGTACTCGCCGAGTACGCGGGCACACCACTGCGGGTTCTCGATCGCCGCGGTGCCGATGTTCACGCGCGCGCAGCCGGTGGCCAGGGCGGCCTTCAGCGAGTCGTCGTCGCGGATTCCGCCGGAGAGTTCGACCTTCACGTCGAGTTCGCCGATCACCTGGGCGATCAGCTCACGGTTGCTGCCCTTACCGAAGGCCGCGTCGAGGTCGACCAGGTGCACCCATTCGGCACCGGCCTCCTGCCACGCGAGGGCGGCGTCGCGGGGCGACCCGTATCCGGTTTCGCTACCGGCCTCCCCCTGCACGAGGCGCACGGCCTCCCCATTGGCGACATCGACCGCGGGCAACAGCACAAGACTCACGCCGATCAGACTAGTAGGTCTCGCTCCGTGGGCCCGCAACGGTCCTGGTCGGTGCGCTCCGCGTCACTCCACCCGCTCCGGCCGCCTGCCGGAATCACACACCAGGTCGTGTGCCACAAGTTTGCCCGATTTCCGAAGTCCATTAGCCAGCTATGCGCCAGACCTTATGTGATCGATCGAACAGACCGGGTTGACCTGCGGAAACATTCTGTTTACCAAGTATTAATGGTGATAATCACCACGTGGAATCAATTAGCAATTCGTTTCCCGCATCGATTAACTTTCCATTTTGTCGGCAGGAACACCAACCCCTACCGAGTTCATCGCCGCACCGCCCCTTTGCGTTACCAGCCTGTGATTGCAGGCACCGAAAGGAAATCTCATGACTCGCAAGACCCTCGCTGTTGCCGGTGCCCTCGCCATCGCCGTGCTCGGTCCCGCCGCCGCCGCCAACGCCTTCACCGGCTCGGCCGCCGCCGCCACCGGTTCCGCCGCCCTGGGTGCCACCGGCTCGGCCGCCCTCGGTGCGACCGGTTCCGCTGGTGCGGGCGCCGCGGGTGCCGGTGCCGCCGGTACCGGTTCCGCCGCCGCCCTGCCCGCTCTGGCCACCGGTTCGGCCGGTCTCGGTGCCGCGGGCACCGGCTCGGCGGGCCTCGGTGCCGCCGGTACCGGTTCGGCCGCCGCTCTCGCGGGCCTCGAGGTGCTCGAGACCGGCAGCTCGGCATTCGACAGCCTCACCAGTGGTGGCGCCAACATCGTCGACATCCTGCTCGGCGCGCGCGAACTCAACACCCCCGCCGAGTAATTCGGTGTAGCCGGACTTGCCGACCACTCCCCTCAGGTCGGTGTCGAATGCGGTGACGTGCCAGACGCACGTCACCGCATTCTTTTGTCTCCGAATACATTTCCGCCTGAGAAATTGCCACCATATTTGCGGCAGGATTACCGATTCCGTTGTCGGTGCCCGGCCGACAGCTGATCAGCACCGGGCACTGCCCGATTCGGCGCTGTCGGCCAGTCGGGCGGGTGCCGGTGAGGCGGTCGGAGCGTGACACAGGCGAACACCAGGCAAAATACTCACCGGTCGGTAAAGAACCTTTACCGATGAGAGGTGATGGATGAACTGGCAAGAGATCGAAACGTTCCTCGCGGTGGCCGAGGAACTGCACTTCGGGCGAGCGGCGGATCGGTTGCTGCTGTCGCGGGCCCGGGTGAGCCAGTTGGTCCAGACACTGGAGGCCCGTGTCGGCGCACCTCTGCTCGAGCGGACGAGCCGTCGGGTTTCCCTGACGCCCTTGGGCATTCAGCTCCGCGACGACCTGCTCCCGCACCACTGCGGCGTACTGGACGCGGTAGCGGAGGTGACCGAAACCGCGCGCGGCATCGACGGCGTGCTGCGAGTCGGTTTCTCCAGCCCGCTGGCGGGCAAGCTGCTGATCGGGGCGGGTGATGCCCTGCGCGCACGCCACCCCGGCTGCACTCTCGATATCCGCGAGGTGCAGCTCTCCGATCGCTACAGCGCGTTGCGCTCGGGCGAGCTGGATCTGCAGCTCATCGAATTCCCCGCCACCGAACCCGACCTGGTGTGCGGTCCGGTGCTGCTGCGCGATGCCCGGGTATTGGCGGTGTCCACCCGCAATCCGCTCTCGCGGCGACGCTCGGTCACCGTCGAGGATCTGACCGGAGAGACCGTGCTGTTCATCGGTGGGGTGCCGGGCTACTTCCTCGATCACGTGGTTCCGCCGGTGACTCCCGCCGGGTCGCCGATCCGCCGTTCGACGACGACACGGTACTGGCAGGAGTTGCTGGCCCACGTCGCCGCGGATATCGGTGTCACCGTGACGGCCGCCCAGGGCATCGAGTACTACCCGCGACCCGACCTGGTCTACGTACCGTTCGAGGAGCAGGCGCCGATCGAATACGGTCTGCAGTGGCGCGCGTCGGGTCTGTCGGCGCGTGCGGCGGCCTTCGTGCGCACCGCCGTGAAGTGCGCCGGGAGCACACGATGAACTGGCAGGAGCAGGAAACCTTCCTGGTGCTGGCCGAGGAACTGCACTTCGGGCGGGCGGCGGAGCGGCTCGCGGTATCACGCGCCCGGGTGAGTCAGATGATCCACACCGTGGAACGACGCATCGGCGAACCACTGTTCGAGCGGACGAGTAGACGGGTGTCGTTGACCCCCTTGGGAACTCAGCTGCGCGACACCCTCGCCCCGCATCACCACGGCATTCTGGCCGCGCTGGCCCGAGCGGCCGACAGCGCGGGTGCCGCGGAGGTGTTGCGGGCCGGCTTCACACACCCATTGGGCAGCGAGATGCTGATGTCGGCGGCCACGGCGTTCCGCGCCGAGCGGCCCGCGTGCACGGTGGAACTGCGTGAGGTCCAGCTGTCGGACCGGTTCGGCCAGCTGCGGCGCCGCGAACTCGACCTCGTCTTCCTCGAGTACCCCGCCGTCGAGCCGGATCTGGTGAGCGGCCCGGTCCTGTTGCGTGACGCGAAGGTCCTCGTCGTCCCGACCTCCCACCCCCTGGCCACCCGCACCTCGGTCTCCGTGGCCGACCTGGCCGACGAAACCCTCCTCACCGCACGGGGACTGGCGGGCTACTTCCTCGACCACCACTTCCCCACCCACACCCCCACGGGCCGACCGATCCATCGCTCGATGACCATGCCGTACTGGCAGGAAGTGATGGTCCAGGTGGCAGCGGGCAACGGCATAGCCCTCGCCGCCGCCCAAGCCGGCCACTTCTACCCCCGCCCCAGCCTGGTCTACCTCCCCTTCGACGATCTCCCACCCATCGAATACGGCCTGGTCTGGCGCGCCTCCGGTTTGTCGCCTGCCGGCACCGCCTTCGTCCGCACGATCACCGAGACCGTTCGCACCTCGGCCGAACCGGTGACAGCTTCCGATGCGGCGGGCGGCCCTGATCGGTGATAACGCAGGGGTACGAGGCCTACCGAGCGGAAAATCCAGCCCGCTTGTTGGCCGGACCGGGCGCGGGAGACGATCGGTAGACCATGGCCAAACAGAACCGTCGGCGTCGCACCGGACGCAAGCCCGCTCCGCCGACCGCTTTCGACGCGCTGTCGGGTGATCCGGCGACCATCGCCGAGGCGATCATCGCCGCTGCCGCGCGGGGCGGGGCCGAGTCGATCGGCACGGTGACTGTTACCGACGAGCTCGCCGCAGGGGTCGAACTGGCAGGTCGGCGGCTCATTGCCCACGCCTCTGAGCTCGGCTGGCTGCCGGGCGACATCCATCAGGCCGCGCGCCGACGCCTCGACGAGTTCGCGGTGGGGTATCTGCTGGATCTGATGGCGGCGCACCATCCCGATGCGAGGTGGGACGCAGAGCTCGACGAGCTCGGTGCCTCTGTCTGGTGGACGACTCCCCACCTGCGGGCGTGGGCCGATCGTGCCTTGCTCACCGGCAGCGCGGCGCTGACAACGGTGATCGAAGCGCTCGCGCTGTTGCTGCGACTGCCGAAGCTCGAATCGTCCGGGCCGGTCCGGCCTCGGCACGGTGTGGACGAGAAGGTGCTCGGTCGGGTGCGCGGTCTGCTCGCCAAGGCCGAATCCACCTCGTTCCCCGACGAGGCCGAGACGCTGTCGGCCAAGGCACAGGAGCTGATGACCAAGTACGCCATCGATCACCTGCTGCTCGAGCCGTCGAGCGATCTCCCCGCCACCCGTCGCATCTGGCTCGACACGCCCTACACCGATGCCAAAGCGCTGCTCATCGACCGGGTGGCGCACGCCAATCGGTGCCGCGCCATCTTCGCCGCCGAATGGGGATTCGTCACCGTGGTCGGCGACGACACCGACCTCGACCTCGTCGAGCTGCTGTCCACCTCCCTGCTGGTCCAGGCCACCCGCACGATGATCGACACCGCCGACACCGGCGAATCCCGCTCCCGCCACTACCGCAAAGCCTTCCTCACCGCCTACGCGACCCGCATCGGCGAGCGCCTCACCGAGGCCACCGACACCACGATCGCCCACGCTCCGAACCACCTCCTCCCCGTCCTCGCGGCCCGGCAACACCAGATCGACAAGGCCTTCGACACCTACTTCCCCACCGCCCGCGCCAAAGGCATCACTATCCGCAGCGCCGAAGGCTGGGCCGCAGGCACCGAAGCCGCCACCGAAGCCCGCGTCGACCCCTCCTGATCGACATATAGCCGGTCAGTACGGGTTTCGACCTCATCTGTGCGGCGTGCCCATCGATCCCGCCATCTGGGTGGCCGCCCATACCGCCTCTAAGACGCCACGACGGTCGACACGCCCCGAGCGTGTGCAGCGCCCCGCTGCGGCTGATCGGCGGCGCATACGTCACCACCCACCTACGCTGGTGAGATGCGCCCGATCGTGTCCGAAGCGGAACTGGGTGGGGGCTGGGAGGTTGCGACTCCCGATTTCAATCGGGTTCCGGGCGCGATGATGGGCGGGTTCCTGGAGCGAGTCGGGACAGGCGCGCCGATGCGGGTGTGCGCGCGGCCCGAGGTGACCGTCGTGATCCAGTTCTGCGATGCTCCGCTGCGGGTCACAGCCGGTGGTGAACAGCGGCAGCTCGGCGGTGTGGTCGCCGGACTGGCACCGGTGCCGCAGCAGGTGACGGCCGACCGCATCGAATGCCTCGAGATACGGCTGTCGCCCCTGTCCACGCGCGCTCTGCTGGGCGCCGCTCCCTCCGAATTGCGCGGCGAGGCGGTCGATCTCGACGCCGTGTGGGGACGCGAAGCAACCCTACTGCGCGAGCAACTGTCCGAAACGTCCACGTGGGCAGGGCGATTCACCATTCTGACGGCATTCCTCGCCCACCGCGAACCAGTCGGCGCCGCCGATCCCGAGGTAGCGGCATGCTGGAACCGCATCGTCGCCACCGGTGGCCGAGTACGGGTGCAGGAACTGGCCGAGTGGACCGGGTGGAGCCGGCAGCGACTGTGGTCCCGATTCACCGCACAAGTAGGTGTCACCCCCAAGCAGGCCGCGAAGATAGTGCGATTCCGGCACGCACTGGATCGCCTCGCCGCCGGACAACCCGTGGCAGACGTCGCCGCGATCTGTGGCTACGCCGATCAGCCCCACCTCCATCGCGAGATCGTCGCTTTCGCCGGCACCACGCCGCGCACCCTCGCCAACTGACCAACCGACGCACACACACCGCAACCCGCACACACCACGCCGCGACGACCGCCTCGGCCGAACGGCGCCTGGCGATCGCCAGGCCACCCGGCGTCATCTCGCACGACATCCCCGCGGCCGCCAATCCCCACACCTCATCGCGCACCGGCGCACCCACAACTCATCGCGCACCAACGCACCAACGCACCAACGCACCAACGCACCAACGCACCAACGCACCAACGCACCAACGCACCAACGCACCAACGCACGGACGCACGGACGCACGGACGCACGGACGCACGGACGCACGGACGAGCATTGCACTCCGCACCGAAAGCGGACATTCGTTCAAGACCTACCCGCGTTCCCCGCGCGACAGTTGATCCATGACGCCCTCTCTCGACAATCGGATTCGCGCGATCGAACACCGGGTTGCCAGCGCACACGGTCTGACCATCACCGAACATCCACTGCCGCAACGTGATCCGCGTGTCAGAGTGCTCAGCGTCGGCGCGGGAAGTCCGTTGATCTACCTCAACGGCATCACCGCACCGGCGCTAGGCTTCGCACCTCTACTGTCCGAACTCCCCGGTTACCGCCACATCCTGGTCGAATTCCCCGGTCACGGACTGGCCCCTGCACCGCAGTGGACCGGCCCTTCACTGCGCGAATTCGCCGTCACCACGCTGACCGGAACTCTCGACGCACTCGGCCTGCCGAAAGCAACCATCATCGCCAACTCCCTGGGCGGCCTGTGCACATTCTGGACAGCATTGGACGCGCCCGACCGAATCTCGCGCGCCGTACTCGTCGGCGCACCGGCTACCGCCCTCCCCGGCGCCCGGCCCGTTCCCGCGATGGTCTCCCTCTCCACCCCGCTCCGTGGCCGGATGGAACAGGCGCTCATGGGACTGCCCTCACCCCGGTTCCTCGCCGAAGCCGCCCTGAGCGAGGCCCTCGGCGAGCAGGCGGTCGCCGCCATGTCGGACGACCTCGTCGACCTGCACCGGCTCCCCCTCCGCCGACCGGGTCAAGCCGCCGCCTATCGCTCGCTGCTGAGGCGGCTACTCGACGGCCGTACACCGCGCCCCGAAAACATCCTCACCCCAACAGAATTGAGCCGACTCGACATCCCCTTGCTCTTCGTCTGGGGCCGCGACGACGTCATCCTCTCCCCCGCCGACGCTCTCCCCAGCATCGAACACATCCCCACAGCGCACCTCGAAGAAGTCCCCGGCGGCCACAACCCCTGGTTCGACGACCCGGCCGCCTGCGCCACCCCGATCCACGCCTTCGTCACCACCGGGCACGGCTCCGAATCCGACCCGGCACCCCACCCGCTCCACTGACGATCACCGACCGAACCCGTCCAAGAAGGGCCGAACCATGCGCAAACACGACCCCATCACCACCGCGAAAACCCTCGCCCAGTTCGACTTCCGCGAACTGGCCCCGTTCAACACCGGAGCGTTCTGCATGTATCACGGCGCCGAACTCCCCGGCTCCGACTGGGAACTGCACCCCGACACCGACGAATTCCTGATGGTCCTGCACGGCAGTGTCACCGTGGAGATCCTCACCGACGACAGCAGTCACCGAAACCGGCTCACCGCAGGACAATTCGTCGTCGTGCCGAAGGGCCACTGGCATCGCCACCTCGACATCGACAACGTCGTGGAGCTGTACTACACCCCGGGCGAGACGATCGAATCCACCGCCGCCGACCCCAGGCTCGGCTGACCTACAGCGACCCGATCCAATTGCGCAGCAACTGAGCACCCGCGTCGCCGGACTTCTCCGGGTGGAACTGGGTGGCCGAGAGCGGACCGTTCTCGACGGCGGCGAGGAACGGCACACCGTGCTCGGCCCAGGTGAGTTTCGGCGGCGGAATGTGGTCGGCTTCGGGCAGTTCCCACTGCTGGGCCGCATAGGAGTGGACGAAGTAGAAGCGGGTGTCGGCGTCCATGCCGGCGAAAAGGGTGCTGTCGGCGGGCGCTTTCACCGTGTTCCAGCCCATGTGCGGCAGGACGGGGGCCTCGAGCCCCGCGACCGTGCCCGGCCATTCACCACAGCCCTCGGTCTCCACCCCGAACTCGACACCCCGGTCGAACATGATCTGCATGCCGACGCAGATGCCGAGCACCGGGCGTCCACCGGCCAGTCGCTGCCCGATGATGCGTTCACCACGCACCGCGCGCAGCCCGGCCATGCAGGCCGCGAACGCGCCGACACCGGGGACGACGAGCCCGTCGGCCGCCAACGCCGCGGTCGGGTCGGCGGTGACCTCTACCTGGGCACCGGCTCGCACCAGCGCGCGTTCGGCGGAGTGCAGGTTGCCGGAACCGTAGTCCAGCAGCACGACGGATTTCACAGCACACCTTTCGTGGACGGCACACCGCTCACGCGGGGGTCGATCTCGACGGCCGCTCGCAGAGCCCGTGCGACAGCCTTGAATTCGGCCTCGGTGATGTGGTGCTGGTCGCGCCCGTAGAGCACCCGGACGTGCAGGGCGATCCGCGCGTTCTGCGCGATCGACTCGAACACGTGCTTGTTGAGCACCGTCGAGTACGAAGCACCGGGGCCCGCGCTCGGAATGACGGTGTGCACCAGGTGTTCCGGTTCGCCGGTGAACACGCAGTACGGCCGGCCCGACACGTCGACGGCGGCGTGGGCGAGGGTCTCGTCCATGGGAATGAAGGCGTCGCCGAACCGGCGGATGCCCTTCTTGTCGCCCAGCGCCTGCCCGAGGGCCTGCCCGAACACGATGGCGGTGTCCTCGACGGTGTGGTGCGCCTCGATCTCGATATCGCCTTCGGCGCGCACCACCAGGTCGAACCCGGCGTGGGCGCCGAGGGCGGTGAGCATGTGGTCGTAGAACGGCACACCGGTGGAGATCTCGGTCTTGCCGCTGCCGTCGAGGTTCAGCTCCACCAGGATCGAGGATTCCTTGGTGACCCGTTCCACCCGCGCTGTTCTGCTCATGGTCTGTTTCTCCACGCTTTAGTGAGTGAGGTCGGTGGCGGCGATATCGCGGCTCACGCGCAGGAACTCGTCGTTCTCGGCGGCGAGCCCGATGGTGGCGCGCAGGTAGCCGGGAATGCCGACATCGCGGATGAGTACCCCGGCGTCGAGGTAGTGCTGCCAGGCGCGGGCCGCGTCGGTGAACCGGCCGAACAGCACGAAATTGGCGTCGCTGGGGATCACCTGGAACCCGAACGAGGCGAGCGCCGCGGCGACCCGATCACGCTGGGAGGCCAATTCGGCCACACTGGCAAGGGTTTCGTCGGCGTGGCGCAGGGCGGCGCGGGCGGCGGCCTGGGTGACCACCGAGAGGTGATACGGCAACCGGACGAGCAGGATCGCGTCGATCACGGCGGGCGAGGCCGCCAGGTAACCGAGGCGGCCGCCGGCGAAGGCGAACGCCTTGCTCATCGTGCGGGTGACGACCAGCTTGGTCGGGTACCGGTCGATCAGGGTGATCGCGCTCGGCGCAGCCGAGAACTCCCCGTACGCCTCGTCCACGACCACGATGCCCGGTGCGGCGTCGAGCACACGCTCGAGGTCGTCGCTCGGGACGCTGTGCCCGGTCGGATTGTTCGGGCTGGTCACGAACACCACGTCGGGACGGCGTTCGGCGATCTGCGCGACGGCGTAGTCGATGTCGAGGGAGAAGTCGCTGCCGCGCGCGGCCTCGAGCCATTCGGTGTCGATGCCCTCGGAGATGATCGGGTGCATCGAGTACGACGGCACGAAACCCAGTGCGCTGCGACCCGGTCCACCGAAGGCCTGCAACAGCTGCTGCAGGATCTCGTTGGAACCGTTGGCCGCCCACACATTGCGGGTGTCGACGGCGACACCGGTCTGGCGGGTCAGGTACTCGGCCAGATCGTGGCGCAGCGCGACCGCGTCCCGATCCGGGTAGCGGTGCAGGTCGGCGGCGGCCGCCCGCACCGACTCGGCGACATCGTCGACGAGCGCACGGCTCGGCGGGTGCGGGTTCTCGTTGGTGTTGAGCTGCACCGGCACCGTCAATTGCGGTGCGCCGTACGGAGATTTGCCGCGCAGGTTGTCGCGCAGCGGCAGCTGGTCGAGGGTCGCCGAGGCGCCGGGCACGGTGGGGGTGCTCATGACAATGCCTCGAATCGCGCCTGCACAGCCTGGCCGTGCGCGGGCAGGTCCTCAGCATTCGCCAGGGCCACAACGTGTCCGGCGACATCCTTCAGCGCCGCCTCGGTGTACTCCACGATGTGGATGCCGCGCAGGAAGGTCTGCACGCTCAATCCCGAGGAGTGCCGTGCGCAGCCCGCGGTCGGCAGCACGTGATTGGACCCGGCGCAGTAGTCACCGAGACTCACCGGCGCCCACGGACCGACGAAGATCGCGCCCGCACTGCGCACTCGTGCCGCCACGGCCGACGCGTCGGCGGTCTGGATCTCGAGGTGTTCGGCGGCGTAGGCATCGACCACCCGAAGCCCCTGGGCGATGTCGTCGACGAGCACGATCCCGGACTGCTTGCCGCTCAACGCTTCCCGCACCCGGTCGTGGTGCTTCACCACGGCCAACTGGGCATTGACGGCGGCATCGACCGCGTCGGCGAGGGCGACGGAATCGGTGACGAGCACGCTGGCGGCGAGCACATCGTGCTCGGCCTGACTGATCAGGTCGGCGGCCACGTGCACCGGGTCGGCGGTGGCGTCGGCCAGCACGGCGATCTCGGTGGGGCCCGCCTCGGCGTCGATACCGACCAGGCCGCGGCACAGCCGCTTGGCGGCGGTGACATAGATATTGCCCGGTCCGGTGATGAGGTCGACCGGCTCCAGCGCCGCACCGTCGGTATCGGTGCCGCCGTAGGACAGCAACGCCACGGCCTGCGCGCCACCGACGGCCCACACCTCGTCGACACCGAGCAGCGCGGCGGCCGCCAGGATCGTCGGGTGCGGCAGCCCACCGAACTGCGCCTGCGGCGGCGAGGACACCACCAGCGATTCCACGCCCGCGGCCTGCGCCGGGACGACGTTCATCACGACCGAGGACGGGTACACGGCATTACCGCCGGGTACGTACAGGCCGACCCGTTCCACCGGCACCCACTTCTCGGTGACGGTGCCGCCGGGCACCACCTCGGTGACCGAGTCGGTGCGGCGCTGATCGGCGTGCACCTTCCTGGTCCGCTCGATGGCGACCTCGAGCGCGGCGCGCACGGCGGGGTCGAGGGCGTCGAGGGCTTTGCCCAGCTCGGCGACCGGCACCCGGACCGCGCTGGGGCGGACACCGTCGAACTTCTCGCTGTAGTCCAGCGCGGCTTCGGCGCCCCGGTCGCGGATGTCTTCGACGACCGGCCGCACATGATGCAGCACCGAGTCGACGTCGACCCCTCCGCGCGGCAGCGCGGTGCGCAGCTCGGCGGCGGAGGGAGTACGACCGCGCAGATCGACGCGGGCGAGCTCGATGCGGGGAGTCATATCGGAGTGCGGTCCTGTTCTGTGCGTGGCATCAGGTCAGGTACCAGCCTAATGGGCGGCAACCACCGCTTTTCCGCCACATCCTCCTCGCGCGCCGATCCGCCCGTGTGTATCGGGCGGACCAGCGGTTTTCGGCGGCTGAGCTAGCGGGTGTCGCCGTCGATGCGTAGGTTCCCGTTGTAGTTCACCACGCGCATGACCATGGACTTGGTCTGGCCGTCGATGGTGATGCTGGCCAGGCGCATATCGGTCGAGCCGTCGGCGTTGTTGCCGCTGACGGCGGTGATGCTGGTGAAGCTGGTGATGACGCGCGAGTTCCAGTACTGCCGGAACTCGGCCTCGCTGCCGTACACCTGTTGCGCGGCGGGGGTGAGCATCGACCACGACCCGGCGGGATCGCTGAAGAAGTTCTCCACCAGCAAACCGGCCGAGCCGATGTTCACGGTGCCGGTATTGGGCGCCTGACCCAGCGCGGGGATCGCCGAGGTCGTCGTCGGCGCGACAGCGGCCTGGGCCGTCGTCGTCGAATTCGCCTGCACCTGAGGCGAATCGGAGTCCGACCCACTCATGGCACTGATCGCGACGGCGATCGCGGCGATCACCGCACCAACACCCGAGCCGATCAGCACCGCACGGCCCTTGCCCGGCTGCTTGCGGGGCGCGGGGGCGGGCTGGGCCTGGGTGGGCGGATGCGCGGCGGTGTCGTAACGCGGCTGCGGGCGCGGCTGCGAACGGATCTGACGGGTAGCCGCGCTGGACGCACCCGCGTGCGAGGCACGCCTGCCGCCGGACTGCCGGATCACCTGCGTGGTCGCGGCCGAATTGCGGCGGCCGTACGCCTCGCTGGCGGGGACGAATCCCGCGGGCACCGCGTCGGCATCGTCGGCGAAGGCGGCCAGCGCGTCGCGGGCCTCGGTCATCGTCGGACGATCGAGCGGTTCCGGGTTGAGCAGGTCGAGCAGGAAATCGGTGGCCGGACCGGCATTGTGCGGTTCGCGCACCTGGCCGTTGGCGGCCGCGTAGAGCACCGCGAGCGGGTTGGCGTTGGCGCCGTAGGGCGGTTCGCCTTCCAGCGCGTGGAACAGGGTGGCGCCGAGGGCGAACACGTCGGCGGCCGGTGTCGGGTCGGCGCCGCGCGCCACTTCGGGCGCCAGGTACGCGGCGGTGCCGCAGATGAGGCCGGTCTCGGTGAGGGTCACATCGCCCGCGGCCCGCGAAATGCCGAAGTCGGTGATCTTCACCTCACCGTGCTCGCCGAGCAGGATGTTGCCCGGCTTCACGTCGCGGTGCACGAGCCCGGCCTGGTGGGCGGCGATCAGCGAGGACGCCACCTGCTCACCGATGCGGGCCACCTCGAGCAGCGGCAGCGGGCCCTTCTGTCCCAGTTCCGCGGCGAGGCTCACCGACTTCAGGTACTCCATCACCAGGCACGGATCACCGTTGTGCTCGGTGATGTCGAAAACGACGATGGCATTGGGATGCTGGAAGCGTGCCGCGTTGCGTGCTTCGCGAATCGCACGCTGGCGCAGCACATCTCGCTCGGCCTCGGGCAGGCTCGGCTTGATGTGGATCTGCTTCACCGCAACCGAGCGTTGGAGGCGTTCGTCGACAGCGCGCCATACAACGCCTGTGCCGCCGCTACCAATACGCTCGACCAGGCGGTAATGCTCCGCGATCTTCTGACCGGTATCGATGGCGCCTACTCCGAACCTTCTCGAAATTGTGACATCCCGCGTATTGACCATGGGTATGGCCCGCCGACGAGTGTAGCTCGACTGGTGGTGACCGCGTGCGGCAGCGGGGGGATTGCACGCCTGCGGAGAGTGAGATGGCTCATCGTGTCACACGAAGCATCCTGCCCGCCGACTCGACCGCCGGTCCGGAGCTGCCCGCGTCGGCGACGAACACCGCGAAGGCGAGGTCGCCACGGATTCCGACGAACCATCCGTGTG
Source organism: Nocardia sp. NPDC003979 (assembly GCF_053605015.1). Classification (NCBI taxonomy): domain Bacteria; kingdom Bacillati; phylum Actinomycetota; class Actinomycetes; order Mycobacteriales; family Nocardiaceae; genus Nocardia; species Nocardia sp. NPDC003979. The sequence continues at coordinate 36,289 of NZ_JBSGIJ010000013.1, read as the reverse complement.
CGTGTTCGTCGTCGATGTACTCGGCGGTGCCGGTCTTGCCGAGCAGGCCGGGGATGTCGCGCAGGGCGGTGGCGGTTCCGGCGCTCACGGTCTCGGCCATCATGGCTTCCACCTGCGAGGTCACCGCGGCGGGCACCGGTTCGGTCCGGCGATCGGCGGTGCCAGGACGACCGACGACGACCGACGGCGCGGGCGCGGTTCCGTGGGCGAGCGAGGCGGCGACGAGCGCCATCCCGAACGGTGACGCGGTGACCGTGCCCTGCCCGATGCTCGCCTCCACCTGCTGCGCCGGATTCTGCGCGGAGGGAACTTTCCCGGTGACTGTCGTCAAGCCGGGTGTCACATAGTCCACGCCGAGGCCGAGTTGCGCGGCGGCCTGGGTGAGCCCGTCGGCGGGCAGGCGCACACCGAGCTGCGCCATCGTCGTGTTGCAGGACCGGGCGAAGGCGGTGTGCAGCGGCACGTCACCGAGGTCGAAACCGTCGTCGTTGGGGATGGTTCGGCCCTCGATGGTGGCGCGGCCGGGGCACGGCAGGACGGTGTCGGCGGTGACACCGCCCGCCTGCAACGCGGCCGACACGGTGACGGTCTTGAACGTCGAACCGGGCGGGTAGAGCCCGGTGAGCGCGATGGGGCCCTGCGCGTCGGCGGGTGCGTTCTGCGCGACGGCGAGCACCTCGCCCGTCGAGGGCCGCAGCGCCACGATGGCGGCGGGCGTCGGCACGGGCGCCAGCGCGCCTTCGGCGGCGTTCTGCAGGTCGATGTCGAGGGTGGTGGCGATGTCGGTGGTCGCGGTGGCGTCGGGACCGGCGATGCGCTGGGTCCCCGAGGGGGTGTGGGCGCGTACCGCCCAGCCCGCCGCGTCGTCGGCCTGGTGCTGCCACAGTTCGGCCAGTCCGGCCAGGGTCGGTGCCGCGAGGGTCTTGTCGACGGTCAGCAGCCTCGGCTGCGGTGCGAGGGTCACACCGCGCAGCCCGGTCAGCGTGTCACGAACCGGTGCGATGTCGGCCTCGCGCAGGGCGACCGCGGTGATCGGTTTGCCTTGGGCCGCATCGAGATCCGCTCTCAGGGTGGTTTCGGTGACGCCGTGCGGCGCGAGCGCGGCGGCCACGGCGGGCAGGTCGGCGTCCGGGGCGACGGTCACCAGGGTGACCACCTGTTCGGTCATCAGCTCACCACCGCTCGCGTCGAGTACGCGTGCGGGTTTCGGCGGGACGGGGCTGTAGCTGAGCGGGCCGAGGTCGAGGCCGGGCGCCACGGTGGCGGGGTTCCAGTCGATCGTCCAGTCGTTCTCGTCGGCCGTTCCGGTGCTGGTGTAGGTCCATTCGTCCTGACCGCCCGTGCCGAGCTTCCAGGTGGATTCGAGGGTGAAGCTCGCCTCGTCGGTGGCGCTCACCCGCACGGTGTCGTTCTTGCCGAGGTTCTCGAACAGGGTGGTGAGCGTCTGGCGGGCCTGGTCGGGCGCGTCGGTGAGGGCCGCGGCGGCCGCCGCGTCACCGCTGCTCAGGGCCTTCGCGAAGGCCTCGGCGACGGCCTGTGGCTGGTCCGGTCCGGACGAGCACGCGACGGGCACGACAGCGAGCGCGACGAGCAGGACCGATGCCTTGCGGGGTATGCGCACCGGTCCGAGGGTAGCCGGATCCGCGGCGCGCGTGGTGATCTCGCTCTCACCACCAACCGGTGACGGCGGCGATCTGGCGGCCCAGTTCGGGGGCGAGTGATCGGGCGTAACTGGCGGTGAGGTGGTGTTCATCGCGATAGATCAGCACATTGCCCTCGACGACCCGGCAGCGTTGCGGGCGGCACACGGCGTCGGAGAGATCGAGCAGGTAGATGTTCGGATAGCCGGCGGCCGGTGCGGCGGCCGGGTCGACCGCGTCGAGCGCCTCGGCGCGGTCCATCCCGCAACTGTCGGGGTCGCCGCGATGCGCCAGACAGTCCGGGGCCCGGTAGAACACACCGTCGCGTCGCAGCCGCGGCGTGTCGCGCAGGGCGAGCACATTGAGCCCGCGATCCTGCAGCGCCGACCACACCTCGAGGTATTCGCCGGGCACCTCGTCGCCCGGTGCCTCCTGGCGGTAGCGGGTCGACAGCGTGACCACCCAGTCCGGTTGCTCGGCGGCCAGCCGGTCGAGCACTTCCACCGACCACTCGTGACATTCGGGGAAGGGCCATTCGGCGTAGGACGGCTCGTCGACCAGCACCAGCGGGCACCCTTCCTTGAGGTAGGACACCACCCGGAAGCCGTGTTCGGCGCCGAGCACCTCGAGTGCCGGCAACCAGTGTTCGGAGTGCGAGCCGCCTACGAGCGCGATCGAGCGGGTGGCGTCGGGGTCGCCGTAGACGCAGGTGCGGACCTCGCGGTTGGGCGTGATGCACCCGTCGGTGGTCGGCGACGGGGTGTCGACGTGACCTTCGAACACGGTGGGCCGCATGGGCGCTTTGGGGAATTCGGCGCCGGAGAGCAGCGCGGTTGCGCCCGGGTAACGCAGGCTGTCGAGGTTTTCCGGTGGCACCGCCGGGTTGGCGAACAGCACCATCTGCCAGCCGAGGGCCGAGGCGAGCACGGCGACCGTGAGCGCCCCGACGAGCGTCCCGGTGGCCCGGTGCGGCGGTGTCTCCTGACCACGCGGCCCCATCCGCAGGGGCGCCTCGATCCAGCGCGCGGTGGCATAGGCGGGGATCAGGGAAACACCGATCACCACCAGCCCGTCGACGACACCCGCATCGGTCCGCCCGGTCTCGCCCAGGTAGAAGATGAGAATCGGCCAGTGCCACAGGTACAGCGGGTACGCCATCGCACCCAGTTCGGTGCACACCCGTCCCGACAGCAGCCGGGTCGCGGTGCCCGGTGTGGTGCCCGATCCGAATCCGGCGGCGATCACCAGGCAGGCGGCGGTCACCGGCCACAGGGCGGCGACGCCGGGAAACTGGGTGGCGCCGTCGAAGAGCGGACCGCACGCGAACACCATGAGGAGCCCGACCGCAGCCGCCAGGCCGCGCAGCCGGGTCGGCAGGCGCAGCCACGGCGCGGCGACGGCGAGTACAGCGCCCGCGAGCAGTTCCCACCCGCGCGCGAGACTGTCGTAATAGGTCCAAGCCTGATGGTGGCCGGTGCCGACCGCGGCGTACCAGAACGAGAGCAGCCCGATTCCGGTCAGCGCCGCGATGAGGGTCGCCCGGTCGGCCCTGCCCCGGCGGCGCAACCACGCCCAACCAGCCAGGAGCGCGAAGATCACCAGGTAGAACTGTCCCTGCACCGACATCGACCACAGGTGTTGCAGCGGGCTCACGGTCGGGTCGGGCGCGGTGTAGTCGAGTTCGGCGACGGCCAGATACCAGTTCTGGACGTAGAACATCGAGGCGAGAGTCTGCGCGGCGGTTTCGCCGAGCAGGGTGTAGGGCCGCAGGGTGATCGTCGCGACCGCGACCGCCGCCAGCACGACGACCAGCGCGGGGGTGAGTCTGCGCAGGGTCCGGCGCGCGGTCTCGGTGGCGGCCACCCGGCCGCTGCGTTCCACCCCGCGCACGATCGCGCCGGTGAAGAAGAAGCCCGAGAGAACGAGGAACACGTCGACGCCGCCGGAGACCCGGCCCGCCCACACGTGGAACGCCACGACCAGCGCGATCGCCACGCCGCGCAGCCCGTCCAGGTCCGACCGCCAGCCGGGCCGGGCAGCGGCCCCGCTCGAACGGACCCCCTGCTCCGGCTGTCCCGGCAACGCGAAATGAACCTTCGGCACAAACGACCCCACTGAATCGGACCCCACCGCAGCGATCGGGGTTTGTTTCCCGGCAAGTAACCATCAATTTGCCGTAGCGACACGATGGAAGCAAACCGCCGAGCCGTGTCAGTGGTACCGAAATGCGGTCAGGCGGTGCGCCAGGGTGTGGTGACGAGCACGTCCGCGTCGGCGGGTTCGAGTTCGATGTCGAAGACGTCGGTCAGCACTTTCGGCAGGTCGGTGGCATCGATCTCGCGGCTTTCGCTGGTGCCGTCGGGGTATTCGGTCACCAGGGTGAGGTCGTCGAGCACGTGGTGGACGTCGGGCCGGAAGCGCTGCAGGAACGGCCGGGTGGTGAACGGTGAGTGTGGCGAGGTCGACACGAAGTGGTTCCCCACCGCGAAGTCGATGCGGTACTGCGGGTTCTCGGTGAAGGTGTAGCGATCGATCCAGCCGTCACGGCCGAACTGGTAGAGCACCCACAGGTTGTCGCGGTGCTCGAGCCGGAAGCGCCAGTCCCCCATCGTGAATTCGCCCGCGCTGTCGGCCAATTCGAACGGCGCGAGCGGACCGGCACCGAACCCGACATCGCAGATCCAGACCCGGTCGTCGTCGGGGGCCGTGACGCGGAGCAGGGCGTGGGTGGCGGGCCGGATCACCCCGGTGGCCAGCGAACCGAAGGTCACCCGGCCGCTCAGCCCACGAACCTCGAAGCCGAGGCGTTCCAGCGCGGCGGCGAAAAGTCCGGCGTTCTCGTAGCAGTATCCGCCGCGAGCGTGCCGGACCAGTTTGTCCTGCAGGGATTTCAGGTCGAGCGGGATGCCGCGGCCGAGGATGATCTCGAGGTTCTCGAAGGGGATGGTGGTGGTGTGGGCGCGTACGAGGGCGTGCAGGGTGTCGACCGAGGCCGTGCGCGGCCCGGCGTAGCCGATCCGGGCCAGATAGGCGTCCAGATCGAGCTCCTCGCCCAGCCAGCGTTCGTCGCGTGCCACGGCCTCGGTCATCGCATCCTCGTTTCGGTCGGCGTCTGTTTCGCACAACCGAGCCACGCCACGCGTTGTTCCCGCACAGCACACGGTCCCCGGCACCGGGTAAGGGTGGCGGGGACCGTGGCACCCGCGTGTCGGGCGCGGGTGGCGGCGGGCGACGTCAGCGCAGGGCTACCTCCGAGCCGCGGTGCAGCTCTACGGGCGCGGTCTTGCTCGCGGTGTCGGCATTGATCCCCTTGGCGGCCGGATTCGCCTGCTCGAGTTGGGGTTTGCGGTCGAGCAGGGTCTTGGTGAGGACGCAGGCGAGGTTCGCGTCCAGGTCGTCGCGGACCACGAGCAGGTTGGGCACGACCACGGTCGGCACGTCGGCGCTCAGGCCGTAGGTGGCGGCCGGGATCGAGCCCGCCTCGTAGACGGGGTTGATCTCTTTCAGCTTCGGCAGCGCCCCCGTGATGTCGAGGAACCTGACCTTGTCCCTCGCGGTGGTGAACAGGTCGGTGATGCCGGGCGTCGGCAGGCCACCCGACCAGAACATGGCGTCGATCGAGCCGTCCTTGAGACCGTCGACAGTCTTGGTGAGGTCGAGGCGCTGGGCGGAGACGTCGGTATCGGGGTTGAGACCCGAAGCCTGCAGGACGCGCTGGGCGATCACCTCGGTGCCCGATTTGGGCGAGCCGGTGGAGACCCGCTTGCCGCGTAGGTCGGCCAGGGAGTTGATGCCGGCATCCGCGCGCACGATCACCTGGGTGTAGTTGTCGTAGAGCCGGGCCAGCGCGCGTACCGGCTGGACGCTGGTGAAGCTGCCCTTGCCCTGCACGGCGTCGGCGGCGGAGTCGGCCAGCGAGAAGCCGACCTGGTAGGTGCCGCCGACCACCTGCTGGATGTTCTGCACCGAGGCGCCGGTCTCGGCCGCAGTGGCCTTGACCTTGCCGTCGGTGGCCGCCGAGATCTGTTCGGCGTAGGCGTTGCCGAGCGCGAAGTACACGCCGGTCGCATTGCCGGTGGCGATGCCGATCCTGGTGTCCTGCTTCACTTCACAGCTCACCTCGCCGCCGCTGTCGGCCGTCGGCGAGTCCTGTCGGCCGCCGCAGCCGGTGAGCAGGGCGGCGGCGGTGCTCGCCGCGACAACGATGCCAAGTGTTCTGATCATGACGACCTCTCTCCTCGACGGCGGCGCCGCCTGCTGACCGATCACGGTGTGCCCGTGGCTTTTCGATGACGCACGCGTTCGACGGCTCCCGCCGCTGCGGCGACTACGAGCACACCGAGCCCGATCGCCGTCGCCGTCGGGTGCGGGTACAGCAGTGTGAGGCCGGCGGCGCCCGCGAGTACGCGCGGCACCGCCCCCACCGCGCCGATGCCGAGGATCCAGCCGCCGGTCGCGGCCGCCAGCGCCGCGACGCCGACGCACGCGGCCGCGGTCACCCACAGCACGTCGAGCAGCGCGCCACGGCCGAGCAGGTGCTGCCCGGAGTCGGTGAGCACGAACATCAGCGGCACGAGAAAGGCGGGCAGCGCGTAGCGCAGCGCCGACCACATGGTCGGCATGGCCTTCGCGCCGGTGACGGCGGCGGCGCCGACGGCGGCCAGCGCGGTCGGCGGGGTCACCTCCGAGAGCACCGAGAAGTAGAAGACGAACATGGCGGCGGCGGGCGCGGCGACGTGCAGGTCGAGCAGGGCGGGCCCGATGATGACCCAGCCGATCACGAACGACGCCGTCACCGGCACCGCGAGACCGAGCAGCGACAACGCGATCGCGGCGAGCAGCGCGGTGGTGGCGAGGACGACGGCGGGGTCGTCGGATAGCACCGAGCCTGCCCGCACCAGCAGCGAGGCCAGCTGGGCGCCGAGACCGGTCTTGGTGGTCATCGCGGTGATCACACCCGCTGCCGCACACACGGCCACGACCGGCAGCGCCGAGCGCATCCCGAGTGAGAGCGCGCGCAGGGCTTCGAACATGAACCACTGCGGTATTTTTCGCGTCCAGATGCCGGTGGGGGTCGATGGCTTTGTCGCCATTGCGCCGGACGACGCGTCGCCCGTCGACGCCTCACCTGATGACGGGTCGCCCTTTGACGGGTCGCCCACCGGCGTGCCGACTGCCGACTCGCCGACTGTGGACAGGCCGTCTGTCGACGTTTCGCCGGTCGATGACGCGGCTCCGGTCGCCTCGCGAGCTCGCAGCATCCGATCCGGCACGGCCAGGATCAAGGCGAGCACCGTGGCGTAGACGACGGCACGGGTCGCGCTCACGCCGGCGAGCAGCAGCACCACGATGACGATCAGCGACGAGAAGTGATACCCGAAGCGTCCCAGCAGTTTCCACCACGGGGTCGGCAGCGGGCCGTCGGCGAGATCGGCCGGGGCGCGGCCTTCCGCATGGATGCGACGGGCATCGATCTCCACCGACAGCAGGATGCCGAGGTAGTACAGCAGGGTCGGGATGAGCGCCCAGCCGAGCACGGTCACATACGACACGTCGAGGTACTCGGCGACGATGAACGCCGCAACCCCGAGCGTCGGCGGTGACAGGATCGCGCCCACGCCCGCCGCCGCGAGCATGCCGCCCGCCTGTTCCGGCCGGTACCCCGCCCGTTTCAGGATCGGCCAGGTGACCGCACCGGTACTCACCGCCGTCGCCGTGCCCGACCCGGAGACGGTGCCGAGCAGGAATCCCGACGCCACCGCCGTTCGACCGGCCGCACTGTGCGAGCGCCGGAACAGCGACACCGACAGGTCGACGAAGAACCTTGCGGCGCCGGAGAATTCGAGTACCGCGCCGTACAGGGTGAACAGCACGATGTAGCTGGCCGCCACGTCGAGCGGGGTGCCGTAGAACCCGCTGCCCGAGTTGTACAGCGCGTCGACGATCTGGTCGATGTCGAGCCCGGCGTGGGCGATGGCCCAGTTCTGCGGCAGCAGGCCGCCGTAGTAGCCGTAGGCGAGGAACACCAGGCATACGATCGGCAGGATGACACCGGTTGTGCGCCTGCATGCCTCGAGTACCAGGACCAGCAGCAACCCACCCATCGCCACATCGAGTGGAGCGAGCATGCCCTGGCGGTCGAGGAAGGCGTTGTAGCCGCCGCCCGCCTCACCGAAGGTCACCGGCAGGATCGGATACAGGCACACCACCAGGGCGATCGCCGCGAGCACCCAGTCGAGCACCGAGGGCGCGTCGGCCCGGTCGAGCCTGCCCCACCAGGACCGGTAACTCAGATACACCAGCGGCAAGGCGATCCCGAGGAACACCACCAGGTAGTACTGGCTGCCCTGGGCCAGCGGCCGGAACACCTGCCAGATCGACAGCAGCGCCACCGCGAGCGCGACGATCCCGACCAGCCTGGCCGGGAATCCCGACAGGGTCCGTGCGGGCCGTTCCTCGTCGTCCACGCCCAGCTCAGCCGCGGTGACAACGGGTGGCGCAACGCTCATGTGCGGACGATAGCAACGGGATTCGGGCGTCGGAGCGAAAACGGTGACCGGGCGGTCTGCACAAAATGGACACTAAGCGGGCGGGCGTTTCTGTCGGTGGCCCCGCTTAGGATGCGGCCCATGGTCTCGATCGATAGCGCGCAGCGGCGGGCCCGCCTGGCGATCCGGCATCGCCTCGCCCCCTCCGCCCGGTCCACCGACCCGGTCGACATCGCCCGGTCGATGGTCGTCCTGCACGCCACCGACCCCGCGACGGTGTTCCTGTCGGTCGGCGCGCGCGGTATCGACCTCACCCCGGCGGATGTGGAGAAGGCGCTCTACGCCGACCGCACCCTGCTGCGTCTGCTCGCCATGCGCCGCACCATGTTCGTCGCCCCCACCGAGCTGCTCCCGGTCCTGCAAGCCTCCACCTGCGACGCGCTCGCCCACAAGCAGCGCCGCGCCTACGGCCGCTATCTCGAGCAGGCCGGGATCGACGACGACGTCGACACCTGGTTGCGCGCGGTGGAGGCCGAGACCCACGCGGCGCTGCTGGCGCGCGGCGCGGCCACCGGCGCCCAGCTGGGCAAGGACGTCCCCCGGCTGCAGACCAAGATCAATACCGCGCCCGGCAAGTCGTATTCCAAGCCCACGAGCATCACCACCTGGGTCCTGGTGATCCTCGGTGCCGAGGGCCGCATCGTCCGCGGCCGTCCCAACGGCGGCTGGACGAGCAGCCAGTACACCTGGTCTCCTGTGGAAACCTGGCTCCCCCAAGGCTTTACACCGATGCCCGCCGAGGATGCCCGCACCGAACTGGTCCGCCGGTGGCTCTACGCCTTCGGCCCTGCCCCCGTCAGCGACCTGAAGTGGTGGACCGGCTGGACTCTCAGCGAGGTCCGAAAGGCCCTGTCCCCCTTGGACACCACCGAAGTCGATCTCGACGGCACCCCCGGCATCATCCTGTCCGACGACCTCGCCCCCGTCCCCACCCCCGAGCCCTGGGCAGCCCTGCTCCCCGCCCTCGACCCCACCCCCATGGGCTGGCAGTCCCGCGACTGGTTCCTCGGCCCCCACGCCGCCGCCCTCTTCGACACCAACGGCAACATCGGCCCCTCCATCTGGGCCGACGGCCGCATCGTCGGCGGCTGGGCCCAACGCCCCGACGGCGAAATAGTCACCCGCCTCCTGGAAGACGTCTCCCCCGAAACCCGAAAACTCATCGACACCGAAATCGACCGCACCACCACTTGGTTCGGCACCACCCGCGCCATTCCCCGCTTCCGCACCCCCCTCCAACGCGAACTCACGACCTGACCACCGGACCATTTCCGCTGCCTCGGTCACAATGGTCAGATGATCCCTGTCGAGCCCGAGTGGATTCTCCTGCTGAGTTACGACGCCATCAAAGGCGCACCGCGACCGATCAGCGCATTACGGGGTTGACTGCGCGACCGCGGGATCGACTGGATGCCTTTCGCCGCCGATGAGATCCGCGTCGACCTCCCGCGAGTCCAACACCCCGACGGCCGTTTCGGCTGTTCGGTCTGCGTATCCGTCCGCGGCGAAGTCCTTCGACCGCTGGGACTACATCCCGACCAGCCCGAATCACGACCCGCCCACCCGTCACCGCCCACCTGGTGGCACGCTGCGGCGGAACGCAATTCGTGAGCGCAGCTGTGAGCGAAAGAAAATTGTGCCGAATATCTCAATTTCGATGTGAAGTCGGAAGAGTCACAAGATTTGCCCGGCTGAAATTTTCTCAGGTTGAATCATCGCGTCCCATCGACAATTCGTTACATGAAAAAAAGGGGGGAATATGACTCGTCGTCATGCCACCAGGTCTTTGAGCCGCGTACTCGCTATGGGCGCGCTTCCGGTGGCGATCGCCGTGACGTGTGCGGACGTGGCTTCCGCCGCACCCGTCGCACCGGTCGCGCCCGTGGTGTCGAGCATCGAACGCACCACTTCCTATGAGGGACACACCATCACGTTCGTCGACGCCCGGACGATGACGATCGACGGGCACACGCTGACCGTCGACGAGCAGAACGTGGTCCGCGTCGACGGTCGCGAGGTGTCGTTCCGCAGTGTCGCTACACCGGCCGAGGCGCTGATCTCGATCAACGCTCCGATCGACGCGCCGATCGTCGACCCCGGCAAGGTGGGCACCGGAGCGTTGGTCGGCGCCGGCGTCGGCGCGGCCGCCGCGGGTATCCCGGCCGCCGTCGTCGGCGCGATTCCCGGCGCGGTGGTCGGTGGCGTCATCGGTGCCGCCGCCGGCTTCATGATCGGCATCGGCACTGTCGCAGCAGGCGTCCTGATCGGTGCGATCGTCGGCTGTGTCACCACAGGCTGCCTCATCGACGTACCGATCTTCATCGCGGGCCTGGCCGCACAGGCCGTGATCGCCGGGCCGTCCATCGCGATCGGCGCGGTCGCGGGTGTCGCGATCGGCGCCGCGATCGGCGCCGGTCTCGCCGGGCTGCCCGCGGCGGGCATCGGCGGTCTGGTCGGCGCCGGTATCGGGGCGGCCGCTGTCACTCTGAATCCGCAGCTCGTGCCCTGACATCTCGCACATCGAAAAGCCCGTTCGAGAACACCATGTTCCGAACGGGCTTTTCCGTTCTCTACCCGGAAATCCGGGCGAGATCCACGCCGCAGCGCGCGAGTTGTTTCGCGAAGTCGAGGCTTCGGCTACTTCATCGGTTCGCCTTTGAACCGAGCGCTGTGCTCGCGCCGCTGTTCACATATCCAAACCCAGGTCGAGAACGCGCACCGAGTGGGTGAGGGCGCCGATGGCGAGGTAGTCGACGCCGGTGCTCGCGTAGTCGGCGGCCTGGTCGAGGGAGAGGCCGCCCGAGGACTCGAGTTTTGTGTCGGGGGCGGCGGCATCGCGGCGCTGGACGGCGGCCTGGGTCTGCCAGAGGGGGAAGTTGTCGAGCAGGACGAGTTCGACGTTCTCGGCCAGGACGGCGTCGAGCTGTTCGAGGCTGTCGACCTCGACCTCACAGGCGATGTCGGGTGCCAGTTCGCGGACCGCGCGCAGGGCGTCGACGACCGAACCCGCCGCCACGACGTGGTTGTCCTTGATGAGCGCGGCATCGCCCAGGCCCATGCGGTGGTTGACTCCCCCACCCACGCGCACTGCGTATTTCTGCAGTGCGCGCAGGCCGGGCAGGGTTTTGCGGCTGTCGCGGATCTGGCACCGCGTGCCCTCGACCGCGTCCACCCAGGCCGCGGTGGCGGTGGCGATGCCGGACAGGTGGCAGACAAGGTTCAGCATCGTCCGCTCGGCGGTGAGCAGACCGCGCGTCGGCGCGACGACGCTCAGCACGCTGGTGCCCGGTTCCACTCGGGTCCCGTCGGCAACCCGGCCGGTGATCTCGTAGCTGCCCGCGCCGAGCACTTCGTCGAGCACGAGCAGACCGACATCGATGCCCGCCACGGTGCCGTGCTGTCGCGAAACCACCGACGCCTTGCTCACGGCGTCGGCAGGCACCGTCGCCATCGTGGTGACATCTGGTCCGTATCGCAGGTCCTCGTCGAGGGCGGTGCGGATCAGAGTCAGCAGTTCGTCCTGGTCCAGCGCGGCATCGAGAGTCATTGCTGCACTCCTGTTCTCGGGGCGCACCTCGCGCCGGGTCGAGCGGGAGGTCATCGCCTCACCACAGTTCATCGGGTACTACAGGTTTCGCCGCGCCGCCCATGTGAGCGGCCGCCGGCGAGGGGCCATCGATCGATCGGCCTGGAAACCGTCGACGACCTCCCCGCAGTGCGGTTGCCATCGGAACGGCCGACGACGCTCATCGCGCGCAAACCACCGCGGTAGCTGCCGGCATAGCCGACACATCGAATCCACCCTGCGGATCGAGGCGAACGATCGTGCTGTGCCGCTGGACGTCGACCGCCTCGGGGTGGTCCGAGCGGGTGTGACACCCTCGGCTCTCGGCGCGCGCCACCGCCGCACGCAACAGCGCCCGGGCGGTGACGGTCAACGCCGCGTCCTCGACATACCGCAGATGTCGCGCCCACACGGACGCGGATTCGCCGGAGTCCCCGAAAGCCACACCGGGCTCGGACTGCATCACCCCACGAGAGTCGGTCAGCCCGGCCGCACCGGGTACCGACACCACGTCGGAAGCGGGCAGCCGCACGTCACCGACAACGGGATCCGGCACGGTCTCAGTCCCGATCGCCGCCTCGATGCGCTCGAGCGCATGCGCCAGACCGTCCCCGTCGCGGACCACCGAGGCATGTTCGGTCATCGCCTGCTGTACAACCGACCGCTCGGCGAATTCGGCTGTCCACGAACCGATCTCCGTAACCCGGGCGCGCACCCCGAGGCGTTCGGCGGCGGCCGCGCCTGCACGTTCACCGACGACGAGCCCCTCGAGCAGACTGTTGGACGCCAACCGGTTGGCCCCGTGAAGTCCGGTTCTGGCGACCTCGCCCGCCGCGTACAACCCGGGCACTGCGGTGCGCCCGTACGTATCGGTCGATACTCCACCGCACTGGTAATGCGCGGCGGGCGCGACCGGAATCAGCTGTTGGGCCGGGTCGATACCCGCGGCCAGGCAGGATGCGGTGATCGTCGGGAACCGCTGCGCGAAACCGGGGAGATGACGCGCGTCGAGGAACACGTGATCGGTACCGAGCGCCCGCATCCGCGCCGCGATCGCCCGCGAAACCACGTCGCGCGGTGCGAGATCACCACGAGGATGGACCCCGGCGGTCACCGAATCACCGTGGGAGTCGACAAGTCTCGCGCCCTCGCCGCGCACGGCCTCACTGATCAGCGGCCGCCGCCCGACCCCACCCGGTGTGAAGAGCACCGTCGGATGGAACTGCACGAATTCGAGATCGGCCACCGCCGCTCCCGCCCACAGCGCCAGCGCCACCCCGTCACCGGTGGCGCCGGGCGGATTGGTGCTCGCGGCGTAGAGCTGCCCGAGCCCACCGGTGGCCAACAGCACCGAGGGTGTGTGCACCACGCCGAAACCGTTGTCCGACACCGCGACAACACCGCACACACCCTCCGGACCGATCACCACCCGCAGCGCGGCGGCACCGAAGAGCACCGGCAGCCCGGCGGCATTGAGCGCCCGCTGCACCTCCGCGCCGGTGGCGTCACCGCCGGCGTGAATGATGCGCCGCGTGCTGTGCCCACCCTCGCGGGTCCGCGAGATCTGCCCGTCACGGCCGAGGTCGAAGACCGCGCCCAGGTCGGTCAGCGCCGCGATCGCCGCCTGACCGCCCTCGACGATCGAGCGCACCGCGTCGATATCGCACAGCCCAGCACCGGCCTCGACCGTGTCGTGCACATGCGAGTCGACCGAATCACCTTGCGGCGCCACAACGGCGATGCCGCCCTGCGCGTACTGGGTTGAGGTATCGGTGGGGCCGCCCTTGCTGAGGGTGAGCACCCGCAACCCGCGCAGCGAGGCGGTGCGGGCCGCGGTGAGCCCGGCGACGCCGCCGCCGATCACCACCAGGTCGGCCTCGGCCTCCCACGAGACGTTCATGATCGTCTATCCGCTCGATCGCGCCGGGGAGATCACTCCCCACCGCCGGGATTGCCGATCGCGATCATCCGCTGCACCGACGCGCGACCGGCCTCGGCCATGGCCGGGTCGACGTGCACCTCGTCGGCGTTATCCACCAGGCAGCGCAGCAGCGCGGCAGGGGTGATCATCTTCATGTACTTGCAGGAGGCGCGGTCGTTCACGGCCTGGAAATCGATGCCGGGCGCGGCCTTGCGCAGCTGGTGCAGCATGCCGACCTCGGTCGCCACCAGCACCTGGTTCGACGTGGACGCCTTGGCCGCGTCGATCATGCCGCCGGTCGAGAGGATGTGCACTCGCTCGGCCGGGAACGCGCCCTCACCCGCGAGGTAGAGCGCCGAGGTGGCGCAGCCGCACTCGGGGTGCACGAACAGTTCGGCGTCGGGGTGGGTGCGGGCCTGCTCGGTGAGTTCGTCACCGTTGATGCCCGCGTGCACGTGGCACTCACCGGCCCAGATGTACATGTTCTCGCGGCCGGTCACGCGCTTGACGTGCGCGCCGAGGAACTGGTCGGGCAGGAACAGCACCTCGGTGTCCGGGTCGATCGAGGCGACCACGTCGACGGCATTGGACGACGTGCAGCAGATGTCGGTCAGCGCCTTCACCTCTGCCGTGGTGTTCACGTACGACACCACCATCGCCCCCGGGTGCTCGGCCTTCCAGGCGCGCAGTTCCTCGGCGGAGATGGAGTCGGCCAGCGAGCAGCCCGCGCGCTGGTCGGGGATGAGCACGGTCTTGGCCGGGCTGAGAATCTTGGCGGTCTCGGCCATGAAGTGCACACCGCAGAACACGATGGTGTCCTCGGGCGCCTCGGCCGCGATCCGCGAGAGGGCGAGCGAGTCGCCGACGTGGTCGGCCACGTCCTGGATCTCGGGCAGCTGGTAGTTGTGCGCCAAGATGGTGGCGTTGCGCTCACGCGCCAGCCGCCGCACCTCCTTGGCCCACTCCGGCGTCGCTTCGACACCCGCGTATCCGCCGGGTCCGTCGAAGACCGAACCCATCAGCGTCGGCTGCGTAGTCGTCGTCGCCATGGTGGCTCCCTTCCTCGTGCGAGCGGCATCCGCGCCACGATTCGCACCAAACCAGGTTTTCGACTTAGAATCGAAAACGTGCCCCATAGTAACACCATCCACGAATCGCTCACCGCGGTGTTCCAGGTTCGCCGCTTCGGCTCCGACGTTTCCGCAGGTAGGAACGGTAAGCACCCCGAGCTGGCGGTCTTGTTGTGGGAACGCGCGCTCGATCCGCAGAAGGGAACGTGGTCGCTGCCCGGCGGCAGGCTGCGTGACGACGAGGATCTCGACACCTCGGCCAGGCGCCAGCTCGCCGAGAAGGTCGACGTGCGCGAACTGGCCCACCTCGAGCAGCTGTCGGTGTTCAGCGCCCCCGACCGCGTGCCCGCCCCACGGCGCATCGCCTCGGCGTACCTGGGCCTGGTCCCGTTGACCACGGAACCCGAACTACCCCCCGACACCACCTGGCACCCGGTGTCGAATCTGCCGGGCATGTCCTTCGACCACCGCACCGTCGTCGACCACGCCCGTACCCGCCTGGCCGCCAAACTCTCCTACACCAATATCGCCTTCGCCCTTGCCCCCGACACCTTCACCATGTCGACACTGCGCGAAATCTACTGTGCGGCACTGGGATACGACGTGGACACTACCAACCTCCAGCGCGTCCTCAGCCGCCGCAAGGTCATCACCCCCACCGGCGCGACGGCACCTTCCGGCCGCGCGGGTGGCCGCCCCGCCGCCCTCTACCGCTTCACCGACTCGGGCCTGCGCGTCACCGACGAATTCGCCGCTCTTCGCCCACCGACCTGACCTCGGCAGACGCCGTCGACGGCCCGAACTTGTCGGTGGTCGCTGTCACACTGCTCGCATGGACAACAACGCGGCGGATACGAAAAAAGTCACCTCCTACGACGATCCGGATGCCCCTTGGAACAAGGAGTTCTCGGCCGAGGAGATGACCGGCTGGAACGACGACGTCATCACCGAGTTCCGGGAGAACGGCGGCCAGGTGGGCGGTGACTACGCGGGCGCCACCCTGCTGTTGCTCACGACCACTGGCGCGAAAAGCGGTAAGCCCCATGTGGTTCCGCTCGGCGCGCTGTATCGGGGCGATGTGCTGTATGTGAGTTCGTTCATCGAGGACCGGTACCCGGCCTGGTACCACAACGCCAAGGCGAACCCGAGTGTGACGATCGAGCTCGGCGGGGAGAAGTTCGCGGCCAGGGCCGACGTGCTCACCGGCGAGCGGTACGACGAGTTCGCCGCCTGGGCGCTCACCGAGAACCCCCTGCTCGCCGACTACCAGTCCAAGGTGGACAAGCCGCTGCCGCTGGTGGTGCTGACCCGCGAAGCCGCGTAGCCGTCAGGATTCGTAGCGCCGATCACGGTGCTTGGTGGAGCGTCGATAGGTGCGGCCACTCGGCACCGCGGTCGCCGCGGACGAACTGCGCAGTGCGTGGCGCTTGCGCCAAGCTGCCAGATCGGGCCGCTCGGTCGGCGCCTGCTTGTCTTCGGTCTTCATGTCCAGGTCCTCCCCCGAAATTCGTCGTCCCCAGGGTAGGCAGCGGGTCCGACGGAATCCACCGATTTACCGGCCCGCGCGGAGGCGGGTCAGGCCGTTTTCATCTGGGGCGCGGGCGGCGGAACCTCGCTGTGGGTGGCGACCCGGCCGACCGCCCAGAAGAGCAGCTCCACGAACCAGAACACCACGAGTGCCGTGGTCACCACCACGACCGGGACTGCGAGGAACAGCACCGAGGGCACCGCGATCAGGAACCAGCCGAGGACGTCGCCCGCCGTCGCCCCACGCAGGCGCGAACCACATCGCACCGCGGCCCACATCATCCAGCGTCGCGGTATCGATACACCGGCTTCCCGAAGGCTGCGCCGGAACAGTCCGTCGGCATCCGCCGGCCCGACTTCACCTGTGCGGCACAGATAGTCGTGCAGGATCGCCGCACGGGTGTAGGCACCGTAGCGGGGTATGAGCCAGACGAGCGCACGGGGCACCGAGGCGAAGTCGGTGCGGAATCCCGCGGGCACGGTGAAAGTTTCGACCGCACCTCGATAGGTGAGCGGCTGGGTGAGCCGCCAGAATTTCGCATCGATCCCCTCGACGACGGGACCACCACCGATGAATGCCACGACTGCTCCTCTCGAGCCGCGCGCAGTCTCTCTACCTGCCGATATGCCGATGGTAGCGCGGTGGGGAGGCTCAGCCCCGAGGTTGCGAACTCGGGTCGAAATCGCCGCTGGGCCGATACTGTTCGGCTCCGTAGGGCAGGCGATAGTCCTCGTCGTCGTCGAAATCGGCGGGGCGCAGATCGCCGAGCAGCCCCGCCGCTCCTGACCCGAGGTCGGTGGCGGGATGCAGGGCCGCGAGGAACAGCAGCACGAGCGCGGCGAGGAACGGTTGCACGAGCAGCGCCATGTCCGTAGCGATTTCGGCGGGCAGGGCGATGATCTGACCGACAGGGGGGTCATCGGGCCGCGGATACCGCAGGCCCGCAACCCATTCCCCCATCCACATCATGATCGCCGCACCGAGCGCCGAGGCGAACAGCAGCCCGAGCACGAGCGCGGGCCCACGCACGATCCGTACCCGCCAGGCCGCGATCGTGGTGAGCACCGCCACCGCCGCACCGATACAGAGGAACATGCCGACGGCGTCGAACAGATGCATGCTCTCGCCGGTGAGCACCGCGGCCCGGCCGGGCTGGGTCACCCGCAACCGTTCGGTCGGCGCGAGCAGACCCCACACCACACCGGCGGCGGCACTCACCGCGAGAACGGCGACGATCACGGCACCGACGCCGATCACCTCGCGGCGCAGCACCTGCGGCCGTGGCTCGCTCACCGCGTCCACTACCGGCGTTCCAGCTGGGCCGATTCGGTGACGCCGTGCCGCGAGCACTTGGCCCACCAGCCGTCGGGGCTGATCTGCACGACCATCCGGCGCCCGCACTGCTCACAGAACCGTGGCGGTTCCAGCCCGAGCGCGGCGGCCGCGGGCATCGCGTCGTCGAGCCCTGGCACGATCCGCTTGCCCGTGAACGGGTTGTAGCGTTCGTCCATGGCGGTCACCTCCTCGGTCGCCGTGTCGGCCCTGGTCGATTCCCGATCGTACACAGCGATTTACAGCGTTTCGTTGAGCGCCTTGATCGGCATCTTCAGTTCGCCGAGCAGGTCGAGGTCGGATTCGGCGGGCCGGCCGAGGGTGGTCAGGTAGTTGCCGACGATCACCGCGTTGATGCCGCCGAGCATGCCCTGCTTGGCGCCGAGGTCGCCGAGGGTGATCTCGCGACCGCCCGCGAAACGCAGGATGGTGCGCGGCAGCGCGAGCCGGAACGCGGCGATGGCGCGCAGCGCGTCGGCGGCGGGCAGCACCTCGAGGTCACCGAAGGGGGTGCCGGGGCGGGGGTTGAGGAAGTTCAGCGGCACCTCGTCGGGCTCGAGCGAGGCCAGCTGCGCGGCGAATTCCGCCCGCTGCTCGATGGTCTCGCCCATGCCGAGGATGCCGCCGCAGCACACCTCCATGCCGGCTTCGCGCACCATGCGCAGGGTGTCCCAGCGCTCCTCGTAGGTGTGGGTGGTGACGACCTTCGGGAAGTGCGACTTGGCGGTCTCGAGGTTGTGGTTGTAGCGGTGCACGCCCATGGCGGCGAGCTGATCGACCTGCTCCTGGTTGAGCATGCCCAGCGAGCACGCCACCTGGATGTCGACCTCGTTGCGGATGGCCTCCACACCGGCGGCGACCTGTGCCATCAGCCGCTCGTCGGGCCCACGCACGGCGGCGACGATGCAGAACTCGGTGGCGCCGGTCTTGGCGGTCTGCTTGGCGGCCTCGACGAGGCTGGGGATGTCGAGCCAGGCGGCGCGCACGGGCGACTGGAACAGGCCCGACTGCGAGCAGAAGTGGCAGTCCTCGGGGCAGCCGCCGGTCTTGAGGCTGATGATGCCCTCGACCTCGACCTCGGGCCCGCACCACTTCATGCGGACCTCGTGGGCCAGCTCGAGCAGCGCTTCGAGCTGGTCGTCGCCCAGGCGCAGCACCTCGACGGTCTGTTCCTCGGTGAGGCCGGCGCCGCGCTCGAGCACCTGCTCACGGGCGATGGCGAGAATGTCGGTACGGACGGGTGCCTGCGTCACGACGTGATGTCCCTTCGTCGGGGGCGTGCACGCGCCGCTGGTGATGGTGGTGGCCGTGCAACTTGAACGGTGTTCAGGATAGGGTAGCGGGAAGTAGTGAGTCACGACACTCGGGTCGCGAATCGGCGGAAGGACACCTGTGCAGCTGCGGAAGACGGACGTGGTCGATGCCGCGGTGACGATTCTGGATCAGTACGGGCTGGCGGATCTGACGATGCGCAGGTTGGCCGGGTCGCTGCAGGTGCAGCCGGGGGCGCTGTACTGGCACGTCAAGGACAAGCAGTCGCTGCTCGGCGCCGTCGCCGACCGGATCCTCGCGCCGATGGATGAGCCGATCGCCGCCACCGAGTGGCCCGACCAACTCACCGAGCTCGCGCATCGGCTGCGCGACTGCCTGCTCGCCTACCGTGACGGTGCCGAACTGGTCTCGGCGACCTACGCGTCGCGGTTGACCACGAGCAAGGCACGAGAACGACTGGCCGGCATCGTGATCCGGGCGGGCATGACGAGGGAGGAAGCCGAGCTCACGGCCTACACCCTGCTGTACTACGTGCTCGGCCAGACCGTCGACGAACAGTCGCGCATGCAGATGGACTCGGTCGGTGCCCTGCCCGCCGACAACACTCCCCTGTTCGAGACACCGGACGCCACCGCACGATTCGACTTCGGCCTGCAGTTGTTCATCGCCGGGGTGCGTACCATCCTCGGTTCCCGGGTGCGCTGATTCCTCACCGGCGGTCGCGGACCGCCTGCTGAT
The DNA here is from genome assembly GCF_053605015.1 of Nocardia sp. NPDC003979. NCBI lineage: Bacteria > Bacillati > Actinomycetota > Actinomycetes > Mycobacteriales > Nocardiaceae > Nocardia > Nocardia sp. NPDC003979. The sequence goes on along the minus strand of NZ_JBSGIJ010000013.1, from coordinate 16,675 downwards.
AGCGGAACAGGAACGGCAGCACCTGCGACTCGATCGCGGCGTTGTATTCGCGCGGTCGCTGTATGGGGTTCGCGTGACCGGTTCCGGCCGCCCGCACGACGAGCAGGTTGCCGTCGACTCCGCCCGCGTGTTCGGCCAGCACCCGGTGCGAGTACTCGACATCGACGACGTCGTCGCGCGCGGCGTCGCCGGGGCGGATGAACACGATTGCCGGGCTTTCGCGATCGGGGTTCGGCCGGGCGAGCGCCCGCAGATCGGCGGCGCCACCGCCGGCAACGATGGCCAGGAACTGCGATTCGATCAGGCCGTTGCTCGCCGCGTTCTCGGAGAAGATCTTGTCGCGCAACACTTCTTCGGCCACTTCGCGCAGTTCACCGAAGTCGATCCCGGGCAGCGGAGCACCGGGGACGGTGAAACGTTCACGCCTGGCCGCCATTTCGACAGTGAAGCGCAGCAGCCTGCTCTCCCGCGCGCCCGGCAGCCAGCCGGTCCAACGCAGCAGTTCGGCTCCGCGACTGCGGCTTTCGGGGCGAACGGCGTGGAGATCGATCGGCGTGCAGTCGAGAACCACCCCGACCAATCGCCGGTCACTGCCCAGATGGATGTGGCGGGCCACCTCGAGCGCGACCACCCCGCCCATGCTGTGCCCCACGAGCACGATATTGCGCACGGCGCCGTAGCGGGCGGCACGCACGATCATGTCGGCGATGACCTTGGTGTCGATACCGGCGTCGTCGTAACGCACCGCCCACACCACGCCCAGCCGGTTCAGCGCGGGCAGCGCCGACGCGGTCGGGACGGCGTTCACCCCGCCGAGACCGACCAGATCGACCACCGCGGTGTCCCAATCCCGGGAGTCGGCGGGCAACGACACCGGCAGCAGATCTGGTGCGGTCTTTTCGAGCCGAGCCCGCTCGGGCATCACGTCGTACTTCCAGTACTGGGCGAACACGATGAGCCCGACGAGCACCACCCCCACCGCTCGCATCGCCGTCATCCGGACGCGCCCCCAGCGCCGGAGTCCTACCCGGGTTTCACGCAGCCGTGCCCGCCGTCGCGCGTCGTCGTAGTCCGCGACGGTGGACGGATGCCGCTCGAACGTCGACATATTTCCACTGTAGGGGCCGCCCGCCGCGGCCCCGGCCCGACGATCGTCAGCCGCCGAAGCCGTCGTATCGCTGGGCGTAACCCGTCGGCGGCTCCCCGAAAACGGTGCGGAAATCCCGGCTGAGGTGGGCTTGGTCGGCGTATCCGAGGTCGGCGGCCAGCGTCGCCCAGTCGACCTCCTCTCCGGTCGCGAGGCGCTCGGTGATCTCCCGCAGCCGATACCGCCGAATCACCCATTTCGGACCGATTCCGACGTACTCCGCGAACAGCCGCTGCATCCCGCGCACCGTGGTCCCGAACCGATCCGCCACCTCGTCGACCCTGGTCACGGTGGGGTCGGCGGCGATACCGGCCACCACCCGCGCCGCGAGATCGGCGCGGGGATCGGGCGTGGGCAGCCGGGCTTCGAGGAACCGGCAGGCCGCTTCGACATCAGTGAGACTTGTCACGCTGGGTCCGAAAACCGTTGTGGCGTCGATCGTCCGGTCGCGCAACGACGCGACGGATGCGCCGAGGACCGGCCGGAACATCCCCGGACGGAAGGCGACCCCGAACACGGAGCCGATGCCGGAGAGCTCGCGATACACGTGTGAGGACGACGGGCCGTGCAGTTCGGCGCGTCCGTCCCGACAGGTGAGGTGGACATTGGGCAGCGGTACGACCAGCTGGCGGTAGGGCAGCTCGTAATTCCAGGCTACCGCCCAGAACCGTTCCACGTATCCCGCCAGCTCGGCGGGCGGCTCGGTGAAGGTGTGGCGTTGCGAGGTCCGCCACGCACCGCCGAGTTCCCGTGGGTCTCGCTGCACGCCGGGAGTGTATGTCGCGTTTGTTCAAGACACGGATGGCCGCCGGTGGTTGGCTGGCCCCATGTCCGAGAACGAACGTGTGGCCCGCGCTGCGGTGCCGTTGTCGAAGATCATCCGTACTGTCACACCGGATCAGCTGACCGCGCCGACACCATGTGCCGAGTTCGATGTGCGTGCTCTGCTCAATCACCTGTTGTTCTGGGGCCCGTCGCTGATCGGGGCGGGTCGTAAGGAAAGTGTTCCGCCGCCTGCCGCTGCCGAATCCGACGTCGACCTGGTCACCGCAGAGTGGGCGGCGGCCCTCGAAACGCAGCTCGACGAACTCGCCGCCATCTGGCGTGACCCCGCGGCGTGGGAGGGCGTCACCCACATGGGTGGCCCGACGGAACTGCCCTCGGCGATGATCGGCGGGATGGTCGCCGGCGAGCTGATCGTGCACGGCTGGGACCTGTCCCGAGCGCTCGGCACGCCGGTGTCATGGGATGACGATCTCCTCGCGGACGTCTACGCCGAAACCGCCGCCACCGCCGAGCAAGGGCGCGGCATGGGAATCTACGGGCCCGAAGTACCGGTCTCCCCCGATGCCCCGCTCATCGACCGGATCCTCGGTGTCACCGGTCGCGACCCTGAGTGGCAGCCACCCGCGCGATAGCGCACAGCCATGGGCCGGGTCGATCCGGCCGACGCCCTGATCGCATTGCCCCGCTTGGATTCCGACTGCCCCAGGGCTTCCTGACGAATCCCTGGTCAGCCGTCGGTACGCGAGATCGGCCCGGGAAACCACCGATACATCGCGACCGTCCCGAGCCCGAGGGCGACCGCAAGGAGCCCACCAGCGGCGGCCAGCCCGGCGAAGGTGCCGACCAGCCCGACCGCGACCGGCCCGGCGAACATCCCGGCGTCGTGGGTGACGCGCCACGCGCCGAGGAATTCGGCGCGCCGGTCCGGTGGGGCGGCGAACGCCCCGACGGTCATGATGAGACCGTTGCTCAACCCGTTCGCCAGGCCGAGCAACATGGTGGCCGCGCCCATGGTGAGCACGGAATCGGTGAGAGGCAGTGCCGCGTAACCGGCGGCGAAACAGATGCCGCAGGCGACGCCGGTGACGCGGCTGCCCGCCCGGTCCAGCCACACGCCGGCCGGGTAGGACATGAGCACGTCGATCGCACCCGCCAGCCCGAACAGCAGACTCGTCGTCGCGGCATCGATACCGAGGTGCACCGCCCACAGCGGCAGCAGCGCCGATCGCGACGCGCGTGCCGCCCCGACCGCGACCGCCGCGAGGCCGAGAGTGCCCAACGCCCTGCGGTTTTCGGAAACCACGGTGTGCAGCGGCCGTGACGACGGCTCGTCCGGTGCACCCGAGCGGATCGTCAGCATCGCCGTGGCCGCCACCACGGTGGTCACGAGCTGCAACCACAGTGCCCCGATCGGACCGAACCCGTGCACCAGTGCCGCACCGAGGAACGGCCCACAGAAGAACCCCAACCGGTGCGCACCAGCCAATGTCGACATGGCCCGCCCACGCTGCTCCGGCGCGACCACCGACACCAGATAGGTCTGTCTGGCCAGCCCCCACACCGCGCCCGCCGCACCGATGAGCAGCAAACCCACCGCCAGCACACCGAGATTCGGCGCGAGGATCGCCGCGACCACGCCGACCAGACCCAGCCCGCTGCCGACACCGATCGCGGCCCGCTCCCCGACCCGCGCGACGATCCGCCCAGCGGGCAGATCCGTGAGAACCATCCCGAGCCCACTCAACGCGACGATCAAACCGGCCGCACCCGCCGACGCACCGAGATCGAGTGCCCGCAGCGCGTACATCGGTGCGGCGGCACCGGTTCCGATGCCGTACAACACCATCGGCGCGAAGACCGGCAGCACAAGCGTCCGCAGCCGAACAGCAGAATCGTCGAGCATCACCGCCCGGCGACCGATCCATCGCTATGAGCCGGACAACAGCTTTCGTCGCTCATCCAACACTCGCCGGTTCGGGCGCGAATCGGCTCGCGGGCCGGGCGAGACCGAAGTGGTCGCGCAATGTCGTTCCCGAGTACTCGGTGCGGAACAGGCCGCGCTCCTGCAGGATCGGCACCACCGTCGAGGTGAACACCTCGAGCCCGCCCGGGTACCAGGGCGGCATCACATTGAATCCGTCGGCCGCGCCGTGGGTGAACCATTCCTCGATAGTGTCAGCGATCTGCTCGGGGGTTCCGGCGATCACCCGGTGCCCGCGCGCACCGGCCAGCCGGTGCAGCAACCCGCGCAGCGTCGGCCGTTCGCGTTCGACGATTCCGGCCACCACCTGCAGCCTGCTGCGCGCGTTGTCGGTGACATCGCCCGCCCCGGCGAAGACCTCCACCGGCACCACCTCGTCGAGCGCGTACCCGCGCAGCGACGTCCCGGTGATCGATTCCAGTTGCTTCAACCCGTATTCCGGCACGGTGAGCTCGTTGAACTCATGCTCCAGACGCCGCGCCGCGGACTCGGTGTCGGCGATGAACGGGCTGATGCCCGGCAGGATCCGCACCTCCTCGGCGTCGCGCCCGTACTCCGCGGCCTTGGCCTTGATGTCGGCGTAGAAGGCCTGGGCATCCGACAGGCGCTGGTGCGCCGTGAAAATCGCCTCGGCGTACCGACCCGCGAACGCACGGCCCTCGTTGGAGGCACCGGCCTGCACCAGCACCGGGCGTCCCTGTGGTGTCCGGGCCGAACTGAAAGGTCCACGCACACGCAGGTATTCACCGACGAAATCAATCGGATGGATCTTGTCCGCGTCCGCGTAGATGCCCGCCGCCCGGTCGAGCACGATCGCGTCGTCTTCCCAGCTGTCCCACAGCGCGACCACCGCGTCGACGAATTCACGTGCCCTGGCATACCGCTCACGATGGTCGGGATGCCGGTCGAGCCCGAAATTTGCGGCCGCCACGTCGGTTCCGGTGGTGACGATGTTCCAGCCGGCCCGGCCACCCGAGATGTGGTCGAGCGAGGAGAACAACCGTGCGAGGTTGTACGGCTCGTAATAGGTCGTCGACGCCGTGGCGATGAGACCCAGATGCGTGGTGGCGGACGCGATCGCGGTGAGCAGCGTGATCGGTTCGAGCCCCGGCGCGGCATTGTGGCGGACATCGGTACGCAAGGCGGGCCCGTCGGCGAAGAACACCGCGTCCAGCTTCGCCGCCTCCGCGGTGCGCCCGATCTCCTGGTAGTAGGTCACGTCGTAGATGCGGTCCGGCCGGCTGTCGGGATGCCGCCAAGCGGCCTCGTGATGACCGGACGGGTAGATGAAGGCGTTCAGACTCAATTGCCGAGGTGCGTTCACGATGCCTGCCTCACTGTCTCGAGGTCGGTGGTGTCCACGCCGAGCCCGGCCAGCAGCACCTCACGCAACCGGATGAACTCGGGGTGGGCGTGCCTGCGCGGTCGGGCGATGTCGATGCGCTGATCGATGGCGATACGACCCTCGTCGAGGACCAGCACCCGGTCGGCCAGCAGCAGTGCCTCGTCCACGTCATGGGTCACCAGCAACACGGCGGGCTGGTGCCGTGCGCACAGCGCCTGCAGCAGCGAGTGCATGCGGATCCTGGTGAGGGCGTCGAGCGCGCCGAACGGTTCGTCGGCCAGCAACAGTTCCGGCTCACGCACCAGCGATCGGGCCAGCGCCACCCGCTGTTGTTCGCCACCGGAAAGCTCACGGGGCCACGCCTTCTCGCGCCCACCGAGGCCCACCTCGGCCAGCGCTGACCGGCCCCGCTCGGCGGCGTCGCGGCCGGTGAGTCCGAGCACCACATTGTCGAGTACCCGTGCCCAGGGCAGCAGCCGCGAATCCTGGAAAACCACAGCGCGCCGCGCGGGAACGGTCAGTTCTCCGGACCCCGGTACTTGCCCGTCGAGTTCGGCCAGGGCGCGCAACAGTGTGCTCTTCCCGGACCCGCTGCGCCCCAGCAGTGCCACGAACTCTCCGCGACGGATCGCAATATCTATACCCCGCAATATGACACGCTGCCCGAAGCCCCGGGTGAGGCCCCTTGTCCGCACCACCGCGCGGTCGTCGCGCTCGATCAGTCGCCCAGCGTCTGTCGCCATGCCAGCACCTTCCGTTCCGTTGTCCGCACGGCGAGGTCGCCGAAGAGTCCGAGAAATCCGTAGATCACCAGGCCGACGACGATCACGTCGATCTGCCCGTAGGTGCGCGCCTGCGTCATCAGGTATCCGATGCCGCTGGTCGCGTTCACCTGTTCGACGACCACCAGCGCCAGCCACGAAATGGTGACCGCGAGCCGCAGCCCGAGAAAGAAGCCGGGCAGCGACCCGGGCAGTGCGACGCGGCGCAGGAATCCCCACCGCGACAGCCCGACCGTCTCGGCCAGCTCCACATAGCGCGCGTCCACGCCGCGCAGATACGCGTGGGTGTTGAGATAGATCGGGATCAGCACGCTGGTCGTGATGACGATCAGCTTCATCTCCTCACCGATCCCGAACCACACGATGAACAGCGGGATCAGCGCCAACGTCGGAATGGCACGCTTGATCTGCACCGGGCCGTCGACCAGCGCCTCCCCGATCCGGCTCAACCCCGCGATCAGCGCGAGCGCCACCCCGATCACCACACCGAGCACCAGCCCGATCGCCGCCCGTTGCAGCGAGGTGAGCAGATTGGACTGCAATCGCCCGTCCGCGATCAGCTCCCCCGCCGTCCGCGCGACCGTCCACGGTGCGGGCAATGTCTCGGGATCCAGTGCACCCGTGGCCGATCCGACGACCCACGCACCGACGAGCAACGCCGGACCGAGCGCGAAACCGAACGGAATGGGCTTGCCGGGGCCGAGCCTTCGCTTGCCGCGTCCACGCGGAGCCAATTCGGGTTCGCCGGTCCGGTGTGCCCGTACGCGCCGCACCACACCGGCTTCGAGGGTCGCCATCAGCTCACCGCCCCGGCGAAGGCCGCGCCGCCGGCGGTGACGGCCTCGGTGACCGCCGCGTCGAAACGCAGGTCGAAACCGTCGGCGGCGGTGATCTTCTTCGGCAACTCGCCGGCGGCATCGATCGCGTCGATCGTGCTCTGTTGACGTGCGACCAGCTGCTGGTCCAGGTGCGGGAACGTATAGGTGCCGAGCGATTCCACGATCCGCCGCGCGTCGTCGGGGCTCACCTTCTGATTGCGCACGTAGTACGCGTCGGCCCATTCGGCGCTGTGGGTGTTGGTCCAGTGCCAGGCCCGCACGAACGCGCCGACCAACGCCCGGGTCGCGGCCGCCTTCGCCGGATCCTGCACCACGGCACGCCGCGCGTACAGATAGGCGAGCCCGCTGTAGATGCCGCTCGTCTCCGAATCCGGGATCAGCGACGTGCCGGGAGTGCGCAGCAACCTGGTCACATTCGGTTCGATCAGCGGCGCCACCTCGACCTGCCCGGTACGCACCGCGTCGAGGAACTCCGCGAGCTGCAACCGGATCAATTGCACGTCACCGGTTTTCAGACCCGCCTTGCTCAGTGCCTTCAATACCGCCGCCTGCTGGGCGGTGCCCTCGGCGTAGGCGATCTTGCGCCCCTTCAGGTCCGTCAGCTTCGTGATCGACAAGCCCGGGGCGACAGCGAGTTTCAGCGCCTGCGGGTTGGTCTGGTACGAACCGACGATCGGCACGTCCTGTCCCGCCGCGAGTGCGTGGATCGGCGGTACGTCACCGACCTGGCCGACATCGGCCGCCCCGGCCCGGAATGCCTCCAGGATCGCCGGCCCGCCGACGAAGTTCGCGAACTCGATCTTGAAGGGCAGCTTGTCCAGCTCCCCCGAGAGCCGAAGCGCATTCTGCAACCGCTCCTGCTGGTCGGCGACCACGAGGGTGGTACCCGGCGGAACCTCGGTCGGCAGCGGTGCGTCGGGGGTGCCGAGCGGCTTGTCGTCACCGCCCGCGCATCCGGTCAGGCCGAGAGTCGCGGCGGTGGCCACCGCGAGAAACGCGGCGGTGACGCGGCCACGCAGGCCGTGCCCAGAGGTGTTCGATCGGTACATACCCGGATTCAAGCAACCGGACAAACCGGCGAACACCCTTTGCCTTACCGTGAGCCGAACCCGGCGCTGTGCCGGCACCCGGTGCCGCGCTACAGTCGGTGAGTCATCCCCGGTGGGTGCGGGAATCCGGTGCAATTCCGGGACGGTCGCGCCACTGTGATCGCCTCACGGCGAAAGTCAGACCTCCCTCGCCGGGCACCCTCTGAAAGGGCCGCGCCTTGCCTCTGGAGAATCCGCGATGATCCGTGCACGGATCTCGCTCGCACTACCCGTGCTCGCGGTGTTGCTGCTGGTCGCCATGATCGCCGCCACCGGCTTCGGCGCGGAAACCGTTCCCGTGCGCGCGGTACTCGACACCCTCGGCGCCCGGCTCACCGGAACCACCCCCACCGACCCCGGCATCGACACCATCGTCTGGCAGCTGCGCGTCCCACGCACCATCCTCGCCGCCGTGGTCGGTGCCGGTCTCGCGGTGGCGGGCGCCGCGATGCAGACCCTGGTCCGCAACCCGCTCGCCGACCCCTACCTGCTCGGTGTCTCCTCCGGCGCGGCCGTCGGCGCGGCGGCCGTCATCACCTCCGGCCTGTTCGCGGGAGCCGGCATGTGGGCGTTGTCCGGCGGTGCGCTGGCGGGCGCTTTCGGTGCGGCGACCCTCGTGTTCCTCATCGCCCTTGCGCAGGGCGGACTCACCCCGTTGCGGCTGGTGCTCACCGGTACCGTGCTCGGCTCGGCTTTCGCCGCGTGCAGCAGCTACCTGGTGTTCCGCAGCACCGATCCCGCCGCCGCCGAATCGGTGCTGTTCTGGCTCCTCGGCAGCCTCGCGGGCGCCGACTGGTCGACCCTTGCCCTCCCGCTGATCGTCGTCGCGCTCTGTGCCACGATCCTGGTCGCGATCGCGGGCTGGCTCGACGCCCTCACCCTGGGCGCCGACACCGCCTCCTCCCTCGGTGTGCCGGTGACCGGCCTGCGGATCGGGTTGTTCGTGCTGCTCGCGGTGCTCGTCGGTGTGCTGGTCGCGGTGTCGGGTGGGATCGGTTTCGTCGGCCTGGTCGTCCCGCATGCCGCGCGCATGATCGTCGGCCCACGGCATCGCGATCTGCTGCCCGCCTGCGCATTGTGCGGGGCGTTGTTCCTGGTGGTCGCCGACGCCGCCACCCGGGTGCTGGTGCGCCCCACCGAGATTCCGGTCGGTGTCCTCACCGGCCTCATCGGCGCCCCCACCTTCCTGTTGCTGATGGGCAGACGCCGCTACCGGTTCGGTACCTCATGAGCACCGACGAACCGCCGCTTCTCGAACACGGCAGGCTCGGTGCGCGCGAGCTCGCCTGCGCCATCGGCCGGCGCACTGTTCTCGCGGAGGTGGACTTCTCGATCGAGCCGGGTGAGACCGTCGGCATCGTCGGCCCCAACGGCAGCGGCAAAACCACGCTGCTGCGCACCTTGTCCGGTGTGCACCGCCCCCGTTCCGGCCGGGTCCTCGTCGACGACCAGGTCCTGCACGATCTGCGGCCCCGCCGCCGCGCCGCGACCGTCGCGCTGGTCGCCCAGGACGAGATACCACCCGACGACATGCTGGTCGGCGAGGTCGTCGCGCTGGGGCTCACCCCGTACCTGCCGCCGTGGGGTCTGGACGCACCACGCGAACAACAGCGGGTGACACAGGCTCTGGCGTCGGTCGACCTGCACGGCTTCGCCGCACGACCGGTGCGCCGACTCTCCGGTGGCGAACGTCAACGCGTCCTGCTGGCCCGCGCACTCGTCCAGGACACCCCCGTCCTGCTGCTCGACGAGCCGACCAACCATCTCGATGTCACCCATCAGCTCGAATTGCTCACCCTGGTCCGCGGTCTGCGCCGCACGGTGGTGGCCGCCCTGCACGACTTGTCGCTGGCCGACCGCTATTGCGATCGGATCATCGTGTTGCACAAGGGACGTGCGCGTCCGCCCGCACCGCCGGCCGAAGCGCTCTCCCCCGCCGTCGTCGCCGAGGTGTTCGGTGTCGACGCCAACCGAGTCCGGCATCCGGTCACCGGTGAGGACCACCTGTTGATCACCCCGCGAGAGGCACGACGATGAACAAGAATCCCGGCCGGATCCTGGCCACCACCGCACTCGCCGCCGTACTCGCGGCCTGTACCGGAACGTCCGCCGAATCCGCGACCACCGTGACGGTCCGCAATTGCGGTGTGGAGACTCGTTTTCCGGCACCCGCGCAGCGCATGTTCGTCAACGACGGCAATCTCATCTCGATGGTGCTGGCACTGGGTGCCCAGGATCAGGTGGCGGCGGTCTCCAGCGTCAAACGCGACGCGGCCACCCTGCGCGCCCATTACGGTGCCGAACTCGTCGACGGACTCAATGATGTCGCCCCCGAATACCCTTCGCGCGAAACGGTTCTCGCGCAACGTCCCGACGTGATGGTCGCGGGCTGGAGCTACGGTTACGACGAGGCGAGCAACCTCACCCCCGCCTCCCTACGCAAGGACGGCATCGCCGCCTACGTGCTCACCGAGAGCTGCCGCCAGGCCGACGGGGGCGCCGCGCGCGGCACCGTCGAACCGTGGACGGCGCTGCGCACCGATCTCACCGATCTGGGTGTCATCACCGGCCGCACCGCCCGCGCGAGCGAGGTCACCGCCGATCTCGACACCAGGCTGGCTGCCCTGGCGGCCGCTCCGAAACCGGCGAAGGCCCCCACCGTCTTCCTCTTCGACAGCGGCACCGACACCATCTACTCGAGCGGGAAATTCGGTGCACCCCAGGCGATCCTGGAGGCGGCGGGCGCCCGCAACATCCTCGACGACGTCGCCGACACCTGGACCAAGGTCTCCTGGGAGCGCCTGGCCGCCGCCGACCCCGACGCCATCATGTTCGTCGACTACCCCGGCCAGACCTACGCGCAGAAGGTCGACATACTGCGCGGCAAGCCCGGCATCAACAACCTGCGGGCGGTGCGGGAGAGCCGCTTCTTCAACCTGCCCTACGCCCTGTGGACGAGCGGACCGCTCAATATCGACGCCGCCGAGCAGATCCGCAAGCAATTGGAGGCCTGGAACCTGGTGCCCGCCTCGACCGTTGTCCCGCGCGCCGACGACGCGGTGCGCTGACCGGTCAGCGCGGGGTGAGCAGAACCAGCGGGATCTCGCGAGTGGTCTTGGTCTGGTAGTCGCCGTATCCCTTGTACGTCGCGACGACCTGCGGCCACAGATCCGCCCGTTCGGCTTCCGTCGCGACGCGGGCGATCATCGGTGTGCGCGGACCGTTCTGCACGGCGACCTCGACCTCGGGGTTGTCGCGCAGGTTCAGGAACCAGGCGGGATGGGTGGGATCGCCACCGCGCGAGGCGACGACGACGATCCGGTCCTCCTCCAGGATCGGAGCCGTGAGCATCACCGAACGCGGCTGCCCTGATTTGCGTCCGATCGTGGTGAGCTCGAGCGACGGCATCCCCATCACGGTCTTCCCGATGCGCCCACCGGTCACCGCGAGCAGTGCTCGATGAACGCCGTTCATGATCTTCAACTGCAGGTCGCTTGGCATATCGGCAAATCTACTCGGCGCTCGCGCGCAGGTCACCCTGTTGCGCGCGGGCCAACGTCTGCAACGGATCGGTGAGCAGCTCGGCGAAGGCCAGTTCGGCGGCGCCGACGAGCGGAGCGTCGTCGGCGAGCGCGGAAGTGCGCAACCGGACCCGCTCGCGGAGCGCGAGCAGTCCGTCGACCGCCAGCCGGCTGCGCACCTGCGCCGCGGCAGCCAGGTAGATCTCGCGCAGGACCCCACCGAACACCACCATGGTCGGGTTGAACACGTTGACCAGATTGGCCACGCCGTACCCGAGCCAGTCTCCCACCTGGTGCAGCGCGTCGCGGGCGTCGGCGTCGCCGCGCGCCGCCGCGTCGACGATCGCCGCGACCGCCGCCCGGCCGGTCAGGTCGCTGCGACCGGCCGCCGCGATCAGGGCGAGTTCCCCGGCCTCGGCTTCCAGACAGCCCCGCGAGCCACACCGGCAGGCCCGGCCGCCGGGATTCACGATCATGTGCCCGACCTCGCCGCCGTACCCGCCTTCGCCACCGAGCAATTCGCCACCCATGATGACGCCGCCGCCGATCCCGACCTCACCGTGCAGGTAGATCAGGTCGCGTACCCCCGCCCCGACACCACGTTCACGCTCGGCGATCGCACCGAGGTTCGCGTTGTTGCCCACCGCGACAGGCACACCGAGCCTTTCGGACAGCAACGCCCCGACCGGCACATCCACCCACCCGATATTGGGCCCGTACCGCACCACGCCGTCGCGCTCGCGCACCATCCCGCAGAACGCGAGCCCCACACCGACGCACACCGCACCCTTGTGCGCCGCGTCCATCATCGATTCCGTCATTCGCGCCAGTTCGGCGATCACCTCATCCGGATCGAAAGTGCCCGTGTCACGGGGTATTTCGCACCGGTCCATGATCGCGCCACCCAAACCGACGCGCGCCACCGCGAGCCGGTCGGCACCCACGTCCAGCGCGAGGACATAGACCCGGTCGGATTCGGGGCGCACCACCAGCGACGGCCGCCCCGCTTTCCCGGTCTGTCCCGGCAATTCCTCCCGCACCAACCCCGCGGCGGCGAGGTCGGTGGTCAGGGCGAGGATCGTGCTGCGGTTCAAGCCCATCCGCTCGGCGAGCTCCGCCCGCGACAACGGGCCGCTCACGTGGACGTGGCGCAGCAGCACCGCGAGATTCCGGCGGCGGATCTCGTCCGGGGAGGGTGCTGCTTTCATCCGGCCGCCCTCCCTTCCCCGTCGTCGGTCAACTTCCTGGCAGCGAACGCTTGCGCGACAGCGCGTCCACCCCCGCCGCGAGCAGCAGAACAAATCCTGTCACAACGAATTTCGTGCCCGCGCTGTAGCCCATCAGGCCCATCCCGTTGTTGATGACCGCGACCACGGCGGCACCGAGCACCGCGTCGAGCATCCGGCCGCGACCACCGAACAGGCTGGTGCCGCCGATCACCGCCGCGCCGACTGCCGTCAGCAGCACATCGGACCCACCGGTGTTCGGATCGACGGAGTTGGCTCGCGACGCGGCGATCAAACCGCCGACCGCGGCCATCGTCGAACAGAGCACGAAGGCGCTGATCTTGATCCGGTCCACCGGAATGCCCGCGCGCCGAGCCGCTTCCACATTGCCGCCCACCGCGTAGATGTGGCGCCCGAACGAGGTGCGGTTGAGCACGAACGTCCACAGCAGCAGCAACGCCACGATGATCGGTACCACGATCGGCATGCCCTGCAACGAGTTGACTTCGGGATTGCGGCTGCGTTCGTCGTTGAGGATCGCCACCGCGACACCGGCGACCACCGCCACCGCCGCGATCCGCAACGTCACCACCGGGGCACTCTCGCCGGTTAGCCCGAGCTGGTTACGTGCCCGCAGCTTCCGGTACTGCACGAACCCGAACCCGGCGAGCAGCACCGCGTACATCGCCCAGCCGAGCAGCGGCGGCACGTTCTTGTTCGCGATGGCCAGGATGGTCTCGTCGTGGATGGAGATATTGCGCCCGTTGTCCATGATCTTGAGCGCCACGCCCTGCAGTGCCAGGAACGCCGCGAGGGTCACCACGAACGAGGGCACCCCGATCTTCACCACGATCGCCCCGATGGCCAGCCCGATCACCACACCGGTGAGCAGCGCGACGAGCACCGCCGAATACCAGGGCCAGCCCTTGTCGGTGAGCAGCACCGCGAGCACCGCCGCGCACCCACCACTGGTGAACCCGGCCGACAGGTCGATCTCACCGAGCAACAGTACGAAGATCAACCCCATGGCGATCACCGCGATGGCGGCGCCCTGGGTGAACAGATTCGCGATATTGCCCTGCGTCATGAACACCGGCCGCGCGATCCAGAACACCACCGACAGCACCACAAGCGCGATCACCGAGGGCAACGCCCCCATGTTCCCACTGCGCACCCGTCCGACATACGAGTTCACCAGTTCGCTGACCGGAGCCGTCGCGGCCGTGCTCTTCTCCGTCACCGTCGTGCTCATGCCTTCACCCCGAGACTGCCGCTGCGGCCGGAGGTGATCAGCTCGACCACCTGCGAATGGGTCACGTCGGTGGTGCGGACCTGCGCGGCCATCCGGCCCAGATACAACGCCGCGATCCGGTCGGAGACCGCGAACACGTCGTTCATGTTGTGTGAGATCAGCACCACCGCAAGACCTTTGTCGGCCAGCCGGCGCACCAGTTCCAGCACCTGCTGGGTCTGGGCGACGCCGAGTGCGGCGGTCGGTTCGTCCAGAATCACCACCTTGCTGTTCCACAGCACCGCTTTGGCGATGGCCACGGTCTGGCGCTGACCACCCGACAGGCTCGCCACCTTCTGCCGCACCGACTTGACGGTCCGCACCGACAGCCCGGCCAGGGTGCGCCCGGCCAGCTCCTCCATGCCGTATTCGTCGAGCACGATCCCGTGCTTACGTTCGCGGCCGAGAAACATGTTCTGCACGATGTCGAGGTTGTCGCAGAGCGCAAGGTCCTGATACACGATCTCGATGCCGAACTCGGCGGCGTCACGTGGGTTGCCGATCTGCACCGGTTCGCCCTCGAACAGGATCTCGCCCGCATCGATCGGATGGGTGCCGCCGATGCATTTGACCAGGGTCGATTTGCCGGCGCCGTTGTCGCCGACCAGCGCGGTCACTTCGCCTGGGTAGACCGAGAAATCAACCGTGTGCAAGACGTGGACGGGGCCGAAACTCTTGTCGATACCCCGTAATTCGATGACCGGGGTGTCCATCAGCGCACGCCGTTGTCGGCACAGAGCTTGGCGAACTCACCCGCGCACAGCTCGGCCTTGTCGACGAATCCGTCCGCGACCACATCGTTGACGTTGTTCTTGAAGATCGCCTTCGGCTCCAGCAGTACCGCGGGCACCTTCGTCTTCGACTCGGGATCGTCGACGGTGCTGTTCGCCTCGCCCTTCTCCCCCTTGGCCAGCGCGATGGCGAGCTTCGCCCCCGCGGCGGCCTCGAGCTTGATCGCCTTGTAGACGGTCATACACTGATCGCCGGCGAGCACGTTCTGCAGTCCCTGCACGGTCGCGTCCTGGCCCGTCACCGGCACCTGACCGTTGAGCTTCTGCTTCTTCAGCACCGCGATGGCGGCATTGGCCAGCCCGTCGTTCGCCGCCACGACGCCGCCGAGGTTCGGTGTGCCGGTGAGCATCTGCTCGAAGATCGTGCCGGCCTTGGTGTTGTCCCACTCCGGCACAGCCTGGTCCGGCCCCTTCACCAGCCCGCCCGCGGCGAACTTCGGCGCCAGGGCACCGTCGTAGCCGTTCTTGAACAGGGTCGCGTTGTTGTCGGTCGGACCGCCGTTGAGATACGCGACGACCGGCTTCACGGCCTGCTTGTCGGTCAGACACTTGGCCAGGCCATTGCCCATCAGCTCGCCGACCTTCACGTTGTCGAACGAGACGTAGTAGGGCGCACCGCCGCCCAGCGTGAGCCGGTCGTAGTCGATGACGGTGACACCCTGAGCCTTGGCCTTCTGGATCACAGCCTTGCCGGTGCCGCTGTCGAGGTTGGTGATCATCAGCACCGAGGCGCCGTTGGTGATCATCTGGTCGGCGATGGTCTGGAAGGCGTTCTTGTCGCCCTGCGCGTTCTGGATGTCGGCCTTGATCCCGGCCTCGTCGAACGCCTGTTGCAGGTACTTGCGATCCGCCGTCTCCCACCGCGCCGAGGTCTTGCTGTCGGGCAGGATCACGCCGATCTTGGCGCCGCTGCCCGAGCTGGAGCTGCTGTCATCACCACCGCAGGCGGTGACCGAGGTGAGAAGTGCGATCGAGACGGCCGCGATGCCGAAGATCCCCTGACGCATGAGGGTGGGCCTTTCGTGGAACCACCGCCCGCTGGGCGGACGAGCTGGAGCGAATGTTGTGCTCGACAACTTATTCGAGGCCGTCCGATTGCACAGCGGATTGAGCAAAGGATTTGTTGTCGGCGATAACAATCAAGCAACGAGCTGTCGCATGTCCGACCTCATGACCGATGAGAGAACGTCGGTCTCCGGTCGCGCTACCACGGCATCGGGGCGTTACGTCTGCTCCGCCATGGCCGCGAGCTTGGATAGTGCCGTGCGCCAAACGGCCTCGTTGTCGGCCGGATCCAGACCTGGTGGTAGGTCGTCGTGCACCACGTCCAGCTCGGTGCCACCGTCGGCCCCGTCGGACAGCGTGAAGACGACACTCTGCGCCCCCGCCAGTTCCGGCTTCTCGGTGACGAACTCCAGGACTTCGACGACCTCTTCGTCCTCGGTGAGGGCAAGGTAGCGCCCGTAGTAAGCGTCGTGCTGGGGTTCCTCACCGACGTCGTAGGACAGGGTGATCGAGAAAGAGCCACCGACCTCGGGCTCGAACCGGTGCACCACCCCGGTCATGCCGTCGGGCACCATCCAGACCTTCACCGCATCCGGGTGGAGCAGCAGTCGATATACGGTCGAGCGGGCCGCACGGATATGCGTCCGGATCTTGGTCGTAGCCATGATGCTTCACCGCCTTCCGCTCCATGTTGCGCCGAGCCTAGCAGCCGGCCGCTCGTCGACAGCCCGTCGAAGGTGACGGGTCGGGACCACTCGGATAACACACAAGGGCGCGTAAACGACGAAAGCCCCCTGACCGTAGTCAGAGGGCTTTCGTGAATGATTGTCCGGCGGTGTCCTACTCTCCCACACCCTGTCGAGTGCAGTACCA
>NZ_JBSGIJ010000012.1:0-183621 GCF_053605015.1 Nocardia sp. NPDC003979 | reverse complement strand
ACACGGATGAGGTCGCGTCGTTTTCCGGAGGAGTCACGGACCCGGACACGCGCTTTCCAGTACCCGGGAGCGAGTTCGGTGAGCATCGGTTTGCCCGGGACACCAAGGGGCCGAGGTGGTCTCCCGCGTGTCATCGGTGCGCTGGCGTGGTTGGGGGTGGGGTCGGCTGTTTACGGTGGGGTGTGGCACGTGAATTCCTCTCCAAATCTGTGGATTTCGCGACGAGGCTGGCGGTGCTCGGCGCTCCGGTGCGGCGTTGATTCGCGAAGAGTCGATACGCGAATGTAGCCATCGATGGGGGCATTCGACGCTGGTAGCCGCGCCGGTGCGCGTGGTCGGCCTCCCCGGGAAGACATGGCGGGCCGAGGCGTTCAACGTGACTGATGTGGATGTGGCTTTGGAAACATGTGACGATGCCGGTCAGGCCATTAGCTGCCGGAGTTGTTCGACGACAAGAGATAACCATGTCCGCGACCGGATGGATGCCGACATGTGCCGCATCGAGGTCGCGGATCGTTATCCCGACAGCCACGACGGCACGGTTGCCCGCAACCGTGGCGAACAGGACGCCGACGGCGTCTGCAACAGCCAAGCTGCCCGGAGCAGGTCGACCATCGTCGACGACTCGATGCGTAAACTCCCCTGCCCGCGCAGCAGTAGCCGACTGTGCAGAAACCTCAGACACTTGCCGTGCGTGAATCCTCGGCGGTTCGGTCCCTCGTCGGGTCTTCACCCCCCCGACAACGTCGGTTCCCGCGGCGCCAGTAGCGGGATTGGTCTGGGCTGGTTCCTGATCTCTTCGGAAACGATCGTTCACCGAACACCGTGGCGGCGACCGACAGCCGACCTCGGACTCGCAGGATTGAGTGTTCGAGAACCCGTTCGGCGACATCGGCCCGAACGAACTCGGACTCCGGCCCCTACATGAGCACGGGATTGTCCGGGTCGATGCCGGCTTCCTCGAGGACCCTGCGGGTGGAGATGATCCGGTGGAGCTCGCCGGTGGGCAGCGGCTGCCAGATCTGGTCGACGTGGCCGCGGTCGACATCGTCGCACAGTTGTTGACACTCGGCTCCGAGACTGGTGTGGTCGCAGCGTGCGTGCTGGTCGACGTAGAGCCGACTAGTGCCGTTGGGTCCGTAGACGAGGATCGCACAGGCCAGACTGAACTCCCGGTAGGGCTCAGGGAGCAGATCTAGGAAGCTGACAGGAACTTCGGTCCAGGGCAACACTGTGCCGATTAAAGGTGGGAGTGGAGGCAAGGCGGCCCCGCGCTCCGGTGGGGCGAACTCGACCACGAGGCGCCCGCCGTCCTTGCCTGGTACGAGTTCCCAAGCGAATGGCTCGGTCGGAGCGAAACCCGGAATCTGGAGTGGGATCCGACTCGCCTCGCGCGCGTGTAGCGCGGGGACCAGCAGCGGGGGAATGTTGATCGGGAGATGGATGAGTGCGATCTTGCCGCCCGACGCCTGATCGAGCACGCCTGCCACCGTGAGACCGTCCAGCGAATCTGTAGCGGTGCCGAACGCGGCAATCACCGCAGTAGCCTGCCCCGGTGGAGCTGCGGGAATCTTGACGACCGAGGATGACAGCGAGCCGTCGGGTGTTTGCCGCAGTTCGGACTCTGGGAACCAAAGACATAGGGCCGCACGCCAATTGCCCACGATCGGAACCTGAGGGATCTCCCACCGGTCCGTGGTGTACTGGTCGCCCGGCCTCATCGCGGCACGGGCCTTCTCGATGTGGCCGAGCTGAGCGTAGTTGCTGCTGTGGAGGCTGAACTTGAACTCTCCGGCGCGCGCTCGAGGCGTCATATACAGCTCGTCGGTGACCTTTTTGCCGCTGCCGGTCCACACCCGCCACTCCGCCGATCGGCGACCGTCCGGCGCGACGACCACGAACCGCACGGTGTTCTGCGGCCGCTCAAGTTTAGTCATGCCGACACCAACGAACCTCGAGCCGGAGTCGTTCCGCAGCCAATCTGTGGCCGCCGCACTGGGGCACACGCAGAGTCGATTGCGCGCCGAGACGTAGGTGGAGCCTTGGCTGTACCTCTGTGTGCGTCAGGCCGACACGTGGTCATTAGGGTTCGGGCCGCTTGAGCACTTCGAACACCCGCATTACACCCTGGCCGCATGAGCGAACCGGTATTGCGCGAGCCTCCGCTGTTTGTAGTCGAGCACGCCCAGCAGCTGCTGATGCACCTGGACACGCTGCGGTATGGATCCACCGCGACTCGTTGCTCAAGCTGACGTCGTCGTCGCGGCCGAACACGTGTGATCAGCGCCTCTGGTGGTGGGGGCGTGCGAATACGTCCGACTCAACGTGGGAAGTTCCCTATCCGGCGAGGTATCGCCATCGCTCGCTGCGGAGGACCGTAGGATCGATGCCAACGGGTTCCGGCAGAAGGGAGGGCTATGGCTGGCCTAGGAGAACACATCACCGCGATGGTCCGCAACCACGCTGCCGGCGACGATGCTGCGTTTTATTCCGTCGCATTGCAGATCGCTGCGCGCGAGGCACGGCAGGGACACCACGTCCTTGCCACCAACATCAAGCAAGCTGTCGACGCGTCGCGTGAACGAGCGCCGCTGGCGAACGTCACAGCGCTTCCTCGAGCTCGTGGCGAGTTGGCGGAACTAGTCGAGGTATCGCATCCTCAAGTACACCTACGTGAGCTGGTGGCACCATCGGAACGAACTGCTCAGATCAAGCAGTTGCTTGCTGAGCAGCGTCAGCGAAAGAACCTACTTGAGCATGGGTTCGCACCATCGCATCGCTTGCTTCTAGTGGGCCCGCCGGGAACAGGAAAGACGATGACCGCATCGGTGATCGCCACCGAGCTGTCTCTTCCGATGTACACCGTTCGTCTCGACGGCTTGCTCAGCAAGTTCATGGGCGAGACCGCTGCGAAGCTACGCACCGTGTTCGACGCCGTCGCTGTAGAACGCGGCGTCTACCTCTTCGACGAGTTCGATGCGCTCGGCGCGGACCGCTCAGGGAACGACGTCGGTGAAGCCCGCCGGATACTAAACTCCTTCCTTGTATTCCTCGAGAAATCTAGCCCTGAGTCGATCGTGATCGCGGCAACGAACCACCGATCCATCCTCGACAAAGCACTGTTTCGACGTTTCGACGCGGTCCTGGACTACACACTGCCGGACTCTCGGCAGGCTATTGCGGTGATGCGCGCCCGCCTCGGCTCACTGGTCGAGAGGGCAAGCCTGAACAAACTTGGCGAGTACACAGATGGTCTCAGTCATGCAGATCTGGTAAAGGCTGCAGAATCGGCGGCCAAAGCGGTTCTCATGCGAGGCGAGGCGATGGTGGAGCGCGACGATCTCATCGCAGCACTCAATGCGCGGCGATCGGCCACCATTGGCTGACCGGGACCAGCCACTCGAGCATCTCTACGTCCAAGGACACGCGACAGCTGAGCGCTTCGACCGCTACTCCGGACACGGCGGTGGTGGCGGATTCAAGCGCCGACCGGTCGATCGCGGTGCTCACGGAGCTGCGCGAAAACAGGAACTAACCGATGCGTTCGATGAACTCGATGGCGAACGTGAGGACTTCGAGCTTTCCTACGATGAACTCGCGTCACAAGGAACGATCATCGTCCTCGAGGGTGAAGGCGCGTCCTACCCGCTGAAGCTCGAGTCTTTGAACCGAATGACTGGTCACCAGAAGACTCCCAAACAGCCTCGCTGGCTATTGCTTTCGGTAAGACCAGCAACACTGGATGCTCCCGAGCGGGCGACGGTTTGGGTGTCGGACGCGCATCGCGCCGCGTTTATGAAACTGTTCGAGGACTACCTCAACGGCGAACCTACCAGGACTGGGCAACCACCGAACCAAGACCTCGTCGCCAACATCTCGCGAATCCGCAAAGCGATTCTCGCCGATCTGTGGACCTCTGAGGGCGAACCACCGTTGAAAGGCCAGCATTGGTGGGAGCTTTGGCTCGACACCTCGAGTGGCGACATCGAAACTATCAACGGGTTCGTGAACGCTTACAACCTTCGGATGCTGCCTCGGTCGATCCAGTTACGCGACCGCTTCGTGGTGTGGGTAGAGGCTAGCTGGAGCCAACTCGAACCGCTGCCGTTTACGCTCGTTCCACTAGCGGAAATTCGCAAGCCCGAGTTCATCGAAGCAATCGAGGACCTACCCGTAGATGAGCAGGACGAATACGTTCATGACCTGGTCGAACGCCTAAGTACGGCCGACGGAAGCGCTCCGGCGGTGTGTCACCTGGACACCGGTGTGTTGCGTAGCCATGTGCTGATCGAAGCGTCGCTCGCATCGGAGGACCTGCACACCATCATCGGCCTGTCGGGAGCGGACATGGATCCGCGGGGGCATGGCACCTCGATGGCCGGCCTCGCGCTTTTCGGTGATCGGTTGGACGCGGCACTGCAGAGCAGCGACCCTGTTCAGCTTCGGCACCGCCTGGAGTCTGTGCGAATGAAACCGGGCCCAGACGAGGCGCAAATCGATCCGTTGGACTACGGAAGCGCCACGGTCCAAGCAGTCGCTCTCCCGGAAGTCACCGCTGGGAGGAGGCGTGTGTTCGCCCTCACACTGAGTACCAAGCCCGACAACCCCGGAGACCCGACGCTCTGGTCCGCGGCCGTCGATGCTCTCGCGGTCGGCACTGACACTGCACGAGACGGTGATCGTTTCCGCCTCATCTCGGAGCCGGATCCCGACCTTGCGCGTCTCATAGTCGTCGCTGCTGGCAACGTCGACTCCTATGCCAAGGAACATGATGTCAACTCCGACCTTGCTGCGATCGAGGATCCCGCGCAGGCATGGAACGCGTTGACGGTTGGTGCGTTCACCAACCTGACCGAAGCACCGCAACATCCTCAGTACGCAGGTTGGACGCCACTGGCGGAGGCTGGGGGGCTGTCACCCCATAGTCGAACGTCGATGTTGTTTCGACACCGTAGCGCACCCATCAAGCCTGACATCTGTATGGAGGGCGGCAACGTCCTGACCGACGGCGCCCAGATGTTCGAACCCAAACTCCCGGTTCTGTCCCTACCGTCCACCGGGACCACCAGCAACGTCGCTCTGGCCTCGGCGAACGCCACCAGCGCCGCAACGGCCCAAGCGGCGCGTCTCGCTGCTCTCGCGATGGAGCGCTACCCCGACTACTGGCCGGAGTCCATCAGAGGCCTCCTTACTCATGAGGCCGACTGGACGCCGACGATGGTTCGTAGGGTACAGGCCGATAGGCTCAAAAACACCCGCCTCGAACAACTACGGCGCTACGGCTGGGGGGTCCCGACAGAGGACTCGGTTCTCAACTCATCGCGGCGGGCGGTCACGCTGGTCACCCAGGACCAGTTCGTGCCATTCGATGGCACCAGCTACGCGATGCGGCGTTTTCGGCTACACACACTCCCGTGGCCGACTGAGGCCCTCGAAGAACTCGGGTCTGCGCCGGTCCGGCTCCGGATCACGCTGTCGTACTTCATCGAGCCGTCAGCATCGCGACGCGGATGGCGGCAGCGATACGCCTACCCGTCCCACACGCTTCGGTTCGACATGCAAGGAGAGCTGGAGACTCGTCAGCAGTTCGTCGATCGGATCAACCGCGATGCCCAATCCCAGGAAGATGGTAGGGCCGGCGCAGGAACAACCTCCGATAGGTGGTTCCTCGGGGAACGTCAGCGCCATCTCGGGTCGCTGCACCAAGATGAGTGGCACGGCACAGGAAGTCAGCTCGCGCGATGCAATTCAGTGGCCGTCTACCCTGCCGGCGGATGGTGGAAGAACAACAAGCGGAGCGACCGTATTGACATGCCAGTCCGCTACTCGCTGATCCTGTCCCTCAGGACGCCCGAACAAAGAATCGACTTGTACACGCCAATTGCGACCCAACTGCATGTTCCCATCGAGACCGAGATCGTCGTGGAGTGAGATCCCGTCCAGAACCCATCGAGAGGCATCGTTGCGGGCGTGATCTTGGCCCTCTCCGGCCTAGAGACCTTTCGCCCGTTGACTGCTTATGTCGTGCGGCATGGGGCTGAGGTGATTTCGCGGCAGGCCTGAGTCGAGGATCTCGATGTCGAAGCAGGCGCGGGGCAGTGCGTCCTGGCGCGCATCCGGGCGCCGGTATCCCGGACGATGCCAGTGTCGGGAACGGTTCAGCACCCCGGATATCGGCCCGTGTCAGTCTCGCCTCGGAGGTGTTCGCAGCTTTCCTGCCCGTCAACAACGAAATTGGTACCTACTCGGGCCAGATGACCTGCCCGAGCAGGTGGTCCGGGGCGATCACGACGACGGCCTTTTCTGCGAGATGCTTCGCAGTGTTTGTGCGGCGGCCGCGGAGGTATGAGCGCACCGCTTCAACTGGATCGGTATCGATTGGGCAGTCGAGGTCCTTGCCGAGGAAGTCGACGCGGCGTCCGGACTTCCCGATGTCTTCAGGGTGGCGTCCGAGCTCGGACAGCCCGAAATCTCCGGTCTTTCTCCGTCGTGGCGGGTACTTCTGCTCAGGATGCTTGGCGTAGAAGGTGAACACGTCGAGGTCCTTCACGCCGTTCTCGCCGTCGATCCAGTGCAGTGCGCCACCTTGGCACAGTGCGGTCAGGAGTACTCGATCTCGGAATACGCGCAGGTGGGGATAATGCCGCATCAGTTCGACGTGGTCCTCGTGCGCCAGCTCGGCCAGGCGGCGGAGGTGAGCTTCGGTCAGTGGTTCGTAGGAGCGCTCACTGACATCGTCGTAGGTCATGCCGCGACTGTAGGACGATCGCCGCAGGATGAATGGGTTCTCCGGCGCGGCGGGTGGAGGGCGGGGATCCCACTAAGTCACCACTAATTCGGCTGGACACGCCGTTGTCGATAGTTGTACAGAGTTGTCGATGGTTGTCGTAGAGGAGCCTGTTTACCCAGGTAGAGATGCTGATCTGGTAGTCGAGAGTTGTCCAGCGTTGCTCATAGTTGCCGGTTCTGCACGCTCCGAGAAGGTCAGGGGTTCGATTCCCCTTAGCTCCACAGTATTGCTACGGCAGAAGGGGTGTCGCGGAACTATCCGCGACACCCTTCTGCCGTTTCCGCCAGTTTCAGCTATTCGGGCACTGCTGCACCGAGAGCCGCGGCGGCGAAGGCCAGTTTCGCCTCCGCGACGATCATGCGAACGGACGCGATGCGCGAGTCCACGAGCTCGAACGTGAGGACGGCCGCGAGGTGGTCGCCGTCGAAGGCGAGCGCGGCGGGTTCGCCGTTGATCATCGCGGTGTCGACGGTGATCCGCGAGTCCTCGAGGCGACGGCCCGCACCGATCAGATAGCGCAGCACACGCTCGCGGCCCAGGATCGGACGACGAGCCGCGGTCGCGCCGCCGCCGTCGGTCCAGGCCACCACATCCTCGGCCAGCAGGCGGTGCAGTCGCGCCGCATCGCCCGTGGTGGCCGCGGCCAGGAATTCGGTGACCATCCGGCGATGCCGGGACTCGTCGGCATCGAAACGCTTACGCCTGCCCGCTAGATGCGCCCTGGCGCGGTGGTACAGCTGACGTGAGTGCGCGGCGTCGATATCGAGAATGTCGGCTATCTCGGCATGCGAATGGCCGAATGCCTCACGCAGCACGAAGACGGCGCGTTCGGTGGGGGTGAGTCGTTCCAGCAGCACCAGGAATGCCATGGACACGGACTCGCGCTGCTCGACCGTCTCCAGCGGACCCAGTACACCCGAATCGGTGAGGACGGGTTCGGGCAGCCACGGGCCCGGATAGGAATCGCGGCGCGCCCGCGCGGACGTGAGCTGGTTGAGGCACAGATTCATGACCACCTTGGACAACCACGCACCGGGAGTCTCGACCCAGTCGGCGCCGTGCCAGCTCAGATAGGCACTCTGCACCACGTCGTTGGCGTCGGCGGCGGAGCCGAGCAGGCGATAGGCCAGCCCGAACAGGCGCGGTCGATGCTCTTCGAAGATCGACGCTCGGCGGGCGTCGGCGGTTTCCGGCGAATCCATCGTTTGCGAGATTATGCGAAGCAGGCCGCCCGCCGGGGCTGCGAGGCGCGTCACAGTCCTGCCGAACCTGTCACATTCCAGGGACGTGCCCGGTTCTGAACCGGTGAATGCGGATAGTCCGCGGGAAGTGAGGTCGAGATGAACACAGTGCTGGTCACCGGTGGCACCGGGAAACTGGGCAGGGCCGTGGTCGAACGATTGGCGGACGGGGAGCGCGAGATTCGAGTGCTCAGCCGCACACCTGGCAGGGGGCGTGCGGTCGGGGATCTGCGCACGGGTGCCGGGCTTGCGGAGGCCGTCGAGGGTGTGGAGGTGATCGTGCACTGTGCCACCACCTACGGCCGCGATGATGTGGTGGCGGCCCGTCAGCTCGTGGCTGCGATCAGCCGTGCGGGCGGCGCGCCGCATCTGGTGAATATCTCGATCGTCGGAGTGGACCGGATTCCGTTGCCCTACTACCGCGCCAAGCTCGCGGCGGAACGGGTGATTTCGGGGAGCGGGTTGCCGTGGACGAACCTGCGGGCCACCCAGTTCCACGATCTGCTGGCCACCATCTTCGATGTGCAGCGGTGGTCGCCGGTCACCTTCGCTCCCGACGGGTTCCGATTCCAGCCCGTCGACATCGGCACGGTCGCCGACCACCTGGCGGAGCTGGCCATCCACCCACCCGTCGGCCGCGCACCGGATCTCGGCGGGCCGCAGATCCACAGCCTGCGCGAACTGGCGCGGATCCACCGCTCGGTCGTGCAGCGGCGGCGGCCCATTCTGTCGCCTCGTCTGCCGGGCAAGATCGCGCGCGGCTACGCGGAGGGGTGGAATCTCGTACCCGACAACCCCCGGGGCACCGTCACCTTCGAAAGTTTCCTGCGCGAGCGGATGTCGCGGTGACGGGCGCGCGGGAGCGGGTGGTACGCGGCGGGCTCCTGTTCTTCGCCCTGGTCTCCGCTGGCCTGGGAGTCGTGATCCTGGCCGTCCCCGAATGGTTCTTTTCACTCTCCTGGGTGAATCTCGGTATGCAGTACAACCCGCACCTGTTGCTCGACTACGGGGCCATGAATCTGGCACTGGCCGTTCCGCTCGCGGTATCGGCCGTGGTCGCGAGCCCGGCGGCCGTGCGCAGCGGAACGGCCTCGTACGCGGTGTGGTCGGTCGTGCACCTCGTGATTCACCTGCGCTACCGGGCGCACCTCACGGCCCACACCTCCGCTGTGAACGCGAACCTGCTGCTCGTGATTCTTGCTGTCGGAGTAGTGATCTCGCTGATCATGTTCCTGCTCAGCTTGCGAACCTGGGGCGGCAGCGCGAAAGCACAAGTAGCGGAGGACTAGTCGAGGCCAAGCGGACCTGGCCCGGGGTTCTCAGTCCTAGGTGCGCCGGAACGCCCGGTGGCGCCTTGCTCGGGGTCAGCGGGTGAGCAGGGTGCGGATCTCCGTGGCGACCAGCGCCGGGTCCTGTTCGGCCATGAAGTGGCCTGCCTCGACCGTGCGATGCCGCAGATCCGGGGCCCATGCTTTCCAGAGGGCGGTGGCGTCGTAGCCGAGGGCGGCACCCCAGTCCTGTTGCAGCACGGTGACCGGCATGGTGAGGGTGTTGCCCGCTGCCCGGTCGGCGCGATCGTGGTCGACGTCGATGGTGGCCGAGGCGCGGTAGTCGGCGACGATGGACGGGACCGCTGCCCGGCACGCGGCCAGGTAGGCGTCGCGGACCTCCGCGGGGAGGGCCTGCGGGTCGAGCGTCCAGACGTCGAGGAAGTAGCCGAAGAAGTCGTCGGCCGCGGCCGTGATCATCCGTTCCGGCAGACCCGGCGGCTGCGCCATCAGATACAGGTGGAAGCCGACCGCGCCGGCGGTCCCGTGCAGCGCATCCCACATGTCGAGGGTGGGCAGCACGTCCAAGCAGGCGAGGTGGGTGATGACCTCCGGGTGGTCCAGCCCGGCCCGGAAGGCCACCAGCGCGCCGCGATCGTGTCCGACCAGCGCGAAGCGATCGTGCCCGAGAGCGCGGGCCAGTGCCACGATGTCGGCGGCCATGACGCGCTTGCTGTAGGTGTCGCCGTCGTCGAGCGGCTTGTCGCTCGCGCCGTAACCGCGCAGGTCGGGGCAGATGACGGTGTGTTCGGTCGCGAGGTCGGCGGCGACGTGCCGCCACATCAGACGGGTCTGTGGAAAACCGTGCAGCAGCACGATCGGGCTCCCCGATCCGCCGACGGCCGCCGAGAGTCGCACCCCGTCGGCTACCTCGACGATGTGGGTCTCGAAGTGGGGGAAAGTCATGGTTGCTCCATTCGTTCGGTCCGTTCCAGAGTGCGTGCCGCGAATGAGCAACCGATGAGCGTCGGTACGGTACGTCGGGTGGAGATCGGTGTGTTCGGGGCGGTGCGGGCGCTCGACGAGGCCGGTGCGCCAGTCGCGCTCGGTGGGCCGCGGCAGCGCGCCGTACTGGCCAGACTGGTCGCCGCCCACCGCCGGGTGGTTCCGGTCGACGTGCTGGTGGCAGACCTGTGGGACGAACCACCCCGCGACCCCATCGGCACGATGCGCACCTTCGTCGCCGCGCTGCGCCGGGGCCTCGAGCCCGAGCGTGCCCCACGCACCCCGGCACGGGTGCTGGTCACCGAAGGGCCCGGCTACGCGCTACGCCTGCCCGACGACGCGGTGGACGTGTGGCGCTTCGCCCACACGGTCGAAGCGCTCGGTGCCGCGCCGCCTGCCCGGGTGGTGAACGGGCTGAGCGAAGCGCTGAGCTGGTGGCGCGGACCCGCTTACGCCGAAGCCGGCGACGCGCCGTGGGCGCTGGCGCCGCGCAGCCGGCTCACCGAACTGCGCTCGCTCGCGGTCGAACGGCTGGCCGCGGCACGGATCGAACTCGGTGACACGGCCGCCGCCGTAGCCGACCTGGACGCACACGTCGTCGAACACCCGTGGCGCGAAGACGCCTGGCACCTACTGGCGCTCGCGTTGTATCGCGCCGGTCGGCAGGCCGACGCGCTCACAGTGCTGCGGCGCGCGCGGGCGATGCTGCGCGACCATCTCGGTCTCGAACCCGGTCCTCGCCTGGCCCGGCTGGAACAAGACGTCCTGCGCCAAGCCGGCTACCTGGATCGCACCGGTGAGGCCGCCCGGCTGTGGGCGCAGGCGACCGCCGCCTACGACAGCACCGTCTCCGACCGTGTTCGGCTCGAATCCACGGTCGGTTTGATGCGCGACCTGGCCGTCACCGGCGGTGCGGGACTCGATGCGGCACAGCGGCATCGGGCCGCGGCCGTCACCGCCGCCGAGCAACTCGGCGACCCGATCCTGACCGCGCGCGTGATCGGCGCCTACGACGTCCCCGCCGTGTGGCCCCGCTCCGACGACCCGGCCCGGGCCCGGTCGCTGGTCCGCAGCGCCGAACGCGCGCTCGCCGCGATACCGGACGGGCCCGCCGCGCTGCGTTGCCGACTGCTGGCGACGATCGCGGTGGAGTCCCGCGGTGTCGACGCCGGACCACGCGCCGAGCGCGCCGCCCGCGAAGCCGAGCGTTCGGCGCGCGAAATGGGGGATGCGCCGTTGCTGGCCTATGCCTTGAACGGTGTCTACATGCAGAGCTTCGCCCGTACCGGTCTGGCCGCCGAACGTGCGGTGCTCGCAGAGCGTCTCGTGGCCCTCGGCGAGGAGCACGGCTTGGTACGGACCGCCGTCCTCGGTCACCTGATAAACCTGCAATCCGCTTGTGCCGCAACTGATCTCACGCTGGCCGCCAACCACGCGCGGGCGGCCGACGAGCTGTCGGCCCGGCACGACCTGCCGCTGGTCGGTGTCTTCACCACCTGGTATCGGGCCCTGCGCACGGCGGTCACCGAGCCTTTCGACCAGGCACGGTCGGCATACCAGCGCGCCGCCGAACTGCTGCCGGGGTCCGGGATGCCGGGGCTGGCCGACGGACTGCTGCCTCTGGCGCTGCTCGGTCTGCACCTGCAACATCACCGCCCGTTCCGGCCCGAGCCGGGCACGGAGTGGGGCCCGGCGGAACCGTGGATCCGTCCGCTGCTGCTGGCCGAAGCCGGCGACCTCGCCGCCGCGCGCCTCGCCCTGCGCGGCCTGCCCGATCCACCGAGAGATCCACATGCCGAAGCACTCTGGTGCGTCCTCGGCCGCGCCGCGCTGCTGGTCGGTGACCAGGACACCATCGCCCGCGCCCACACCGCCCTGCTACCCGCGGCCGCCGAATCCGCGGGCGCGGCAGGCGGGTTGTTCACGGCCGGCCCCGTCGCCGATTACCTCGCGGAACTGTCGGCGGCCCGGAACTGACGGCCTCGCGCAACCCCGCGATGGCGCTTGCCTCGCGAAAGTGCGCGCTCCTTCGGTTCGGCACATCGCAGCGGTTCGGCGGTCGCGGCGAAGATGTGGTCCGAGCCCGCTGTGCCGGTCAGAGCAGGCTCGCGACGAGGCGATGGCTGCGCTCGGTCATCGCCTCGGCGGAGTGCTGTGGGTGCTGTAGCCACCAATCGACCAGAGCCGCTACCACTCCGGTCCACACCGCGACCAGGGCGGATCTGTCGTCGGGGTCCGTCAGTCCTCGGTGTGCGAGGAACGCCGAAACGCCCTGCTCGGCCTGGGCGGCGATCCGGGCTCGGGCGGCTCGGGCCGCTTCGGCGGCGGGTCCGCTGTCGGGGTGGGAGCGGTCGAAGACGACTTTCCAGTCGTGGGGGCGTGGCTCGAGGGCGGTGAAGATCGCGGCCAGTGTTCGCTCGGCCATCGCGAGGGTCGGTGTGGTGTCGATCGCCACGTCGATCGCATCGCCGAGGACGGTTCCGGCCCGCTGGACGCACGCCGTGTACAGACCGTCTTTGGATCCGAAATAGGTGTAGACGAGCGGTTTGGATACGTCCGCGCGCGCGGCGACCGTGCCGATCGACAGGCCCGCGTAGCCGACCCGGCCGATCTCCTCGGCCGCGAGGTCGAGGAGCTGGGTCTCACGCTCGGCTCGGGGGACTCCCTTGGTTCCCGCGCTGTTCGTCACGTCCCCTCCTTCGACGACTGTTGACGGCGATATGTACAACAAGTAACTTACCATTTGGTCAATTCGCTGGAGAGTCGCTGCGAGGCAGTCGGCCCCACTCACCTCCGAACCAGGGCAGGCGCAATGAACAATCCCGTGACGAAGGTTCTTCTCAATCCCGCACCTTCCGCCAAATCCGTGCTGGGTGCGGCTCTTTCGGGGCCGGTCGACCTCAGCGGGAAAGTTGTCGTGCTGACCGGGGCGTCGTCGGGGATCGGTGAGACCACCGCGCATCTGTTGGCGAGTCACGGTGCCCATATCGTCGCCGTCGCCCGGGATCGGGAGCGGCTCGATCAGGTCTGCGCCGACATCGCCGCCGCGGGCGGGAGCGCGCACGCGGTGCCGTGCGATATGACGGACGCCGATCAGGTCAGCGCACTGGCCACGACGGTGCTCGACCTGTTCGGGGTACCGGACATCATCATCAACAACGCGGGACGCTCGATCCGGCGCACGGCGCTCGACGCCGCCGAACGGGCGCACGACTACGAACGGACCATGGCGGTCAACTACTTCGGGCCCGTCCGGCTGACGCTGGCGATGCTTCCCGCGCTGCGCCTGGTGAACCGCGGCCACATCATCAACATCGGTACCTGGGGAACCACCGCCGGGGTGATGCCGAAATTCAGCGCCTACCACGCGTCCAAAGCCGCCCTCGCCGCCTTCGGCCGTAGTGTCGGCGCGGAATGCCACGGCACCGGTATCAAGGTGACCACCATCGGATTCCCGCTCGTGCGCACTCCGATGATCAGTCCCACCGCCGAGTACGACAGCCAAGCGGCCCTCACCCCCGACCAGGCCGCGCAGTGGGTGCTCACCGCCGTCCGGGACCAGCCGGTCGAGCTGTATCCCGTCTACGCCGGAGTGCTGCGACTGATGTCGGCCCTTTCCCCGCGCCTCACCGATGCTGTCGTCCGAGCCGCCGGTATCTGAGCCGGGGGATCAGAAGACCAGGTAGCGGAGGCTCAGGAAGCGGGCCAGGCCGACGGTGGCCATGATCGCCAGCATGGCGCCGGCCTGGGTGAGGTCGCCGAGGGTGGGGGCGAAAGTCTCGAGGGCGGCCAAGGCGGCTGTGGTGATGCCCAGGCCGATCAGTGCGAGGCCGCCGCCCTGATATTGGGCCGTGAACCAAGGGACAGCCGTGGTGCGGAAGGTGAGGCGGCGGTGTAGTTCGTTGGCTATCACCGTGCTCACCACGGAGCCCGCGACATTGGCGGTGAGGGGGCCGAGGCCGGTGCAGGCCATGAAGAGCAGCACATACGCGATGTTGCTGACGCCACCGACCACCGCGAAGCGCAGCAGTTGGGCGACGGCGTGATCGCCGAACGCGAACCGGCGACCCCAGACGTACAGACGGGACCAGTGCGGCGCGGGGACGACGAGCGGACCGAAGACGGGGGCGATGGCGATGCTGTTCACGAGATGAACCGTCGCCCGGTGCGCTGACGCGGACCTGACGCCGCACTGACAGACATCGCACACGCATGACGCCGACGTGTGTCAGGGGAGGTGTCAGGTCGCCGTCAGCCCGGTGTCAGCCTGCCCGGCGATGGTTGCCGGCATGAACAGCACAGCAATCGCCGCCTCGGGGCTGCGGAAGTCCTACGGGGACAAGAAAGTTCTCGACGGCATCGACATCACCGTCGAAGCGGGCAGCATCTTCTCCCTGCTCGGCCCGAACGGCGCGGGCAA
Organism: Nocardia sp. NPDC003979; assembly: GCF_053605015.1. Taxonomy (NCBI): domain Bacteria; kingdom Bacillati; phylum Actinomycetota; class Actinomycetes; order Mycobacteriales; family Nocardiaceae; genus Nocardia; species Nocardia sp. NPDC003979. Next base: position 168,897 of record NZ_JBSGIJ010000012.1, on the reverse strand, counting down.
GACCACCACCGTCAATGTGCTCACCACGCTCCTGCAGGTCGATGCCGGAACGGCGCGGGTGGCCGGCCACGATTTGATGTCCGAGACCAAGGCGGTCCGCAAGGCCATCGGCGTCACCGGCCAGTTCGCCGCCGTCGACGACCTGCTCACCGGTGCGGAGAACCTGCGGCTGATGGCCGACCTGCACCGCCTGCGCGGTGCCGCGGGCAAACGGGTGATCGCCGACCTGCTCGAGCGTTTCGACCTGGTCGAGTCGGCGAACAAGCAGGCGGGCAGCTACTCCGGCGGTATGCGCCGCAAGCTCGATCTGGCGATGACGCTGGTGACCAAGCCGCGGATCATCTTCCTCGACGAACCGACCACCGGCCTCGACCCACGCAGCCGCCGCACCATGTGGGACATGGTGCGCGAACTGACCGACGAGGGCGTAACCATCTTCCTCACCACCCAGTACCTCGAGGAAGCCGATCAGCTGGCCGACAAGATCGCGGTACTCGACCAGGGTCGCATCGTCGCCGAAGGCACCGCGAGCGAACTCAAGCGCCGAATTCCCGGCAGCCACATCAAGTTCCGCTTCAGCGGTGCCGTCGAACTCGCTGCCGCCGCCCGTGCCCTTGCCGACTCCGTTCCCGACGAGGACTCGCTCACCCTGAGCGTCCCCGGCGACGGCGGAACGAAAAACCTTCGCGCCCTGATGGACCGGCTCACCGCCCACGACCTCGAGGCCGACGAGGTCTCCATCCACACCCCCGATCTCGACGACGTTTTCCTCGCCCTCACCGGGCGCGCAACCCAGGAGGCCGAAGCCCGATGAGCACCACCACGTCCAACCCGCTGTCCAGCGCACTGTTCGATTCGTCGGTCATGTTGCGGCGCAACTTCACCCACATCGCCCGCAGCCCGGTGACCATCTTCAATGCCGCGCTGATGCCGGTGATGATGATGCTGATCTTCGTCTACGTCTTCGGTGACGCCTTCGATGTCGGCGAGAACTACATCGACTACGCGGTGCCTGGCATGCTCATGCTCGCCATCAGCTACGGCCTGTCCGGCACGGCGGTGTCGGTGAGCTCGGACATGACCAAGGGCGTCATCAACCGGTTCAAGGTGATGGATGTGTCGCGCGGTGCCGTGCTCACCGGGCATGTCGCGGCGAGCATCGTCACCAATGTGATCGCCCTGACGGCCGTGCTCGGCGTCGGTTTCGCGCTCGGTTTCCGATCACCGGCGAGCGCGGTGCAGTGGCTCGGCGCGCTCGGTGTGCTGCTGGCGACCGCCTTCGCCGCCGCCTGGCTCACCGTCGCCCTCGGCATGGCCGCCAAGACCCCGGAGGCAGCGGGCATGTCGGTGGTTCCGCTGCTCATGCTGCCCTTCCTGAGCAGCGCGATCGTGCCCGCCGAGAAGATGGGCCCCGGTGTGCGGCAGTTCGCCGAGTACCAGCCCTTCACCCCGATCATCGAATCGGTGCGCGGTTTCCTGGCAGGCACGCCGTCGGGCGGCCACACCGTCGCCGCCTTCGCCTGGTGCGCGGGCTTCGCGGTGATCGGCTATGTGTGGTCGCGCTCGACCTTCAGCAAGCGAGTGTGAGCTCCACCAGTTCGGCGACATCCGACTCCGACCCACGAGCCACCGCCTCGGCGAAGTCCGCTTCGCCGAGGCTTCGGCGTGTCTGCTCCTCGATGCGGGCCGCGTCGGGCAGCGACAGGTCGGGCACGCCGCGGGTGACGGTGGCGGCACCGAGCAGGCGGGCGGCCTGCTCCGGTCGTTCGGCGCGCAAGGCCAGATCCGCGATCCCGACGAGGATCTGGGCCAGCAGCGCCGCGTGACCGGCGCTCGATGCGGCCTGGAAGGCCGCGCGGTGGCTGGTCCGTGCCTCGTCGAGATCGGCGGCGAGATAGCCGCGCAGATCGTGGGCCATGGCGCTCACGACCGGTTGCCCGGCCTCGTCGCCGAGCAGCTTCTGTGCCAGTTCCATCTGCTGTTGGGCGAGCACGGGTTCACCGCTCCACCTGGCCAACTCGGCGCGGACGAGCGCGACCTCGGCCAGCGAGGTCGGCCAGCCCGTGCGGTCCGCGCATTCCTGCGCGTGCGCCAGCGCCGCCTCGCCGGCCTCGGTGTCGTCGAGCAGCCAGTACAGCTGGGCCTGGCGTGCGCGCATCCGCACCACGGCCTCGAGCGTGCCGACCTCGGTGACCACCGCGATCGCCTCGTCGAAAAGCGCGCAGGCGGCATCGAATTCGCCGCGCATGGCCGTGCGGTTGGCCAGTTCGGTCAGCGCGAACGACATTCCCCAGCGCTCGCCGATGACGCGGAATTCCGCGAGCGCCTGCTCGAGCAGTTCGTCGGCCGCGCGGCCCGGATGACCGAGCACGGTACGCAGCTTGCCCAGTTGCAGCCGCGCCAGTGCGCGCACCCACGGATCGTCGTCGGCGAGCAGCGATTCGAACGCGGGCAGATAGTGCTCGGGACCGGCCAGGATGCGCTCGAGCGCACCGGTGAACCGCAGCGCGGGGTGTCCGCCCCGGCTGTCGCGGCCGTACCGGTTGGCCTTGCGGATCCACTCACCGACCTCGTGTTCACCACCGCGGCCACCGCTGAGGAAGTGCACGACCAGGGCGTACACCGTCGCGCGTGTCTCGTCGTCCACGTCGCCGGACAGGTCGGCGGCGGCAAGGACGAACTCGGTGCCCTCGCCCTTGTACCCGGCCAGCCACCAGTACCAGCCCGCCGCGGCGGCCAGGCGCATCGCGGCATCGGCGTCGTCGGCGGCGAGGGCCGTGCGCATGGCGACCGCGAGGTTGTCGTGGTCGGCCTCGAGTACGGCGAGCCAGTCGAGTTGCTCGGCACGGCGCAGGTGCGGTTCGGCGGTGGCCGCCAGGGTGATGAAGTGCGAGATGTGCGCTCGGCGTGCGGATTCGGCGTCGCCCGCCTCGTCGAGGCGTTCGGCGGCGTACTGCTTGATGGTCTCGAGCATGCGGTAGCGCGGCTGTGGATTCTCGGACACCGTGAGCAGCGACTTCTCGGTCAGCGAGGTGAGGTGTTCGAGCACCTCCCAGTCCTGCACCGTCGCACCGTCGGCGCAGACCTGTTCGGCCGCTTCCAGACTCGCACCACCGGAGAACACCGCGAGCCTGCGCAGCACGGTCTTCTCCGCGTCCGACAGCAGTTCCCAGCTCCAGTCGACCACCGCGCGCAGGGTGCGGTGCTGCGCGATCGCGGTGCGGCTGCCGCCGGTGAGCAGGCGGAACCGGTCGTCGAGGCGGTGGGCGAGCTGCTCGAGCGACATGGTGCGCAACCTCGCCGCCGCCAGCTCGATCGCGAGGGGGATGCCGTCCAGGGCGCGGCACACCCGGGCCATCGTCGCCAAAGCCGTTGCGTCCGAACCGAGGTCACCGCGCACCGCGCCCGCACGGTCGCGCAGCAGGACGACGGCGGGGGAGGACTCGATCGCCTGCGGGTCGGCGTTTTCCCTCGGTACCGTGAGCGGTGCGACCTGCCACAGCGCCTCGCCGGTGATGCCGAGCGGTTCCCGGCTCGTCGCCAGGATGCGCAGACCCGTGCACTCACCGAGGATCCGGTGGGCGAAGGTGGCGGCGGCCTCGATCACGTGCTCGCAGTTGTCGAGGATCAGCAGGGTCTCCCGGTCGCCGATGGCGGCGACGAGCCGGTCCATCGGTTCGGCGTTCGGGGTGTCGCCGATCAGGGCGTCGCGCCTGCCGAGTGCCGCGAAGGCCAGCTGAGCGAGGTCGCCGCTCGCGTCGGTGGCGGCGAGTTCCACCAGCCACGCGCCCTCGGGGAGGTCGTCGAGCATGGTGCGGGCGGTTTCCACCGCCAGCCGGGTCTTGCCCGAGCCGCCGGGGCCGGTGATCGTCGTGAGCCGGTGTGTCGCAAGGAGTTCGCGCACCACGGCGATGTCGCCGTGCTTGCCGATATAGCTGGTGAGCTCGGCGCGCAGGTTCGTCGAGCGCTGCGCGGGCCGGGCGCCGACCTCGCCGCGCAGCAGCGCGACGTGCAGCTGCGACAGCTCCGGTGACGGGTCGACGCCGAGTTCGTCGGCCAGCGCCTCGCGGGTGCGCTGGAACACCACCAGCGCCTCGGCCCCGCGACCCGCCGCGCCGAGCGCGCGCATCAACGCGGCCGCCAGCCGCTCCTGAACCGGATGCCGCGCAACGACTTCGGTGAGCTCGGCGACGACCTCCGGGCCACGACCCAGCCGCACCTCGGCCTCGTACCGGTCCTCCATCGCGGCCAGGCGCAGCCCCTGGAAACGGGTGACCACCGGGTCGAACGGGGCACTGTCGGCGACATCCTGCAGGGGCTCGCCGCGCCAGAGTTCCAGCGCCTCGCGCAGCAGTTCGGCCTGACGCAGGTCGTCGGTGCCGCGCGCTTCGTCGAGCAGCCGTTCGAAGCGCACCGCGTCGACGGCGCCGGGGTCGACGGCGAGACGGTACCCGCCCGCCTGCACCTCTAGCGAACCGTCGGGCAGCAGTCTGCGCAGCCGGGAAACCAGCGCCTGCAGGGCATTCGCGGCGTCGGCCGGAGGCTGTTCGTCCCAGATCAGGTCGACCAGGCGGGTCTTGGGGACGGCGCGGCCCGGTTCCAGCGCGAGGGCGATGAGCAATGCCCGCAGTCGGGCGCCGGGTATCGCTATCGATCCACCGTCTGCTGTCCGGATCTCCAGCGGCCCGAGCATTCCGATCTGCACGTCGCCCATTGTGCACCGGGTGACCGGGCGATGCCCACCACAGCTGGTCGCCTGTCCGGATATGGTGTCCCCGGGTGCGTCAGGGTGGTGTCAGCCTCGTGTCAGCGCCGGTCGCGACAGTATGGTCATCAACCGAACGGATCCACCGAGGAGCACCCGATGTACACCTTCGCCACCACCGCACCGGTCACCGTCAGCGTCGATGTCCTGTCGGCAGGCGTCACCGTCATCGCCTCCGACCGCACCGACGCCGTCGTCACCGTCGCGCCGTCGGATCCGGGCAAGAAGGGCGACGTGCGCGTCGCCGAACAGACCGAGGTGAACTTCGCCGACGGCAAGCTCACGGTGGTGACGCCCAAGAGCTGGCGCACCCACAGCCCGTTCGGTGGTAACCCGTCGATCGAGCTGACCATCGAGGTGCCCACCGGCTCCCACCTCACCGGAACGGCCGGGGTCGGGCAGCTGCGCGGCAACGGTGCGCTCGGCGCCTGCGACCTGACGATCTCCCTCGGCGACATCGTCCTCGAACGCCCCGCGGGGCCGGTCACCGCCAAGGTCGCCAAGGGCGACATCCGCATCGGTGAGGTGACCAGCGGCGAGATCCGGGTGGAGACCTCCATGGGCGAACTGGAGGTGGGCATCCGCCCCGGCACCGCCGTGCAACTCGAGACCGAGGCGACCGTCGGCGCGGTGCGCAACACGATCGTGCCGGTCGCCCCGAACGGTGAGTCGGTGCGCCTGCACGCGCGGAACACCGTCGGTGACATCATCATCCGTCCCGCGGCCTGACCGGCTCAGAGAACGACGAAGCCCCCGTCCACGAGGAACGGGGGCTTCGCGGGGATCAGGTCAGTTCTTGACCAGCTCCGGGGTTTCCTCCTCGGCGTCCTGCACCGCCGGGGCGGCGTGCGGGTCGGCCGCCGCACGGGCCGGGAGCAGCACCGCCATCGCGATCACGATCAGGGCCAGCACCGCCGAGACGCCGAAGGCCAGGCTCATACCGTCCAGGCCCGCCGCCGCCGGGTCAGCGCCCGACTCGATGAGCGAGGAGCTGCGGGCGGAGGCAACGGTCACCACCAGCGCGGTACCGAAGGCCGCGGCCACTTGCTGCAGGGTGCCGAGCATCGAGCTGCCGTGCGAGTACAGGTTCATCGGCAGGGCGCCGAGGCCGAGGGTGAATACCGGGGTGAACGTGGCCGCCAGCGACACCATCATCAGCGAGTACAGGCCGAGCAGCTGCCAGTACGGCATGTCCATCGAGATCTGGGTGAAGCCGACCAGCGACAAGGTGATGCCGATCGAACCGGGGATCACCAGCACGCGCCCGCCGAACTTGTCGAACAGCTTGCCGACGGTCGGGCCGAGCAGGCCCATCGCCAGGCCGCCGGGCATCATCAGCAGACCGGTTTCCAGTGCGCTCAGGCCACGCACGTTCTGCAGGTACAGCGGCAGCAGCACCATCGAGCCCATCATCGCCAGGAACGCGATCGACATCAGCACCAGTGATTTGGTGTAGGTGCCCGCCAGCAGCACGCGCAGGTCGAGCAGCGGGGTGCCGGTGCGCTGCAGCCGCAGCTGGCGGAACACGAACGCCGCGATCAGGGCGAGACCGACGGCGACGATCGCGATCGCGACCGAGTAGCTGTCACCGTGGAACTTGCTGAGCCCGTACACCAGACCGCCGAAGCCGAGCGCGGCCAGCGGCACGCTGAGCAGGTCGATGCTCCCGCCCGCGGGTTCGCCGACGTTCTCGAGCTGGCGAAGACCCAACCAGGTGACGATCGCGGTGATCGGCAGCATGAGCACGAACAGCAGGCGCCACGACTCGAGGGCGGGCACGTCCACCTGCAGCACCAGCCCGGACACCACCGGACCCATCGCCGGGGCGACCGAAATCGCCAGCGTGACGTTGCCCATCACCCGGCCGCGGTCCTTCTCGGCGACCACGGTCATCAGGGTGGTCATCAGCAGCGGCATCATCACCGCGGTGCCGCAGGCCTGGATGACCCGGCCGACGATCAGCAGCGCGAAGACGGGCGCGACGGCCGACAGCAGGGTGCCGACCATGAAGGTCGTCATCGCCGTCGCGTAGGCCGTGCGCGTCGGAACACGCTGCAGGAACCAGCCCGTGGTCGGGATGACCGCGGCCATGGTGAGCATGAACGAGGTGGAAACCCACTGCGCGTCCACTTCGGTGATGTCGAACGCCTTCATCAGCTCGGGCATGGCGTTGATCATCAGCGTTTCGTTGAGGATCACGACGAAGGTCGCGAGCACCAGCACCCGGATGACCAAGGGTGTCCGCTCCTTCGCGGCAGGTGCGGATATATCGGCTGGCATTCGGGTAAACCTCCGGGGCGGGGAACGGCGGGTGTGCGGGCACCACAAGAAAGAAGACGGGGGCCGTCGGTCCAACTCATCGGGCGCGGGCAAGTATTCCGGTCACCACCGACACAAATCATCTGGTTTTCCGGGCGCCGAGTGTTCGGCTATCGGCGGAAACAGCAGCTCACCAGCACCTCACAGGACATACGTCCAGGACGCAGTGACCCTGGTCACCATCCGGTCGCGCTGTCGGCCGAGCGCGTGTGTTTCCGTGTCGAACCCGGGGGCAGGGGGTATACCGGATCGGTGACTACATCGAGGTTGTGGCTTGCTGTGGTGTGCGCGATCGTTGCTGTTGTCGGTGGGGGCCGGGCGACAGCCGATCCGGGGGCTCATGTGACAGGGGAGGTGCCGCTGGGCGGCCGGGCCGCCCAGATCGACGTGTACTCGCCCGCGATGGGGCGGGTCGTGCAGAACAAGGTGATCAAGGCGGCAGGTGCGGGTGCGCCGACGCTGTACCTGCTCACGGGTGCGGGCGGCGGCGCCGACGGCATCTCCTGGTGGGACAACACCGATGTGCGGCACTTCTTCGCCGACAAGTTCGTCAATGTGGTGATGCCGGTCGGCGGCGCGTTCACCCTGTACACCGACTGGATCTCCGACGATCCCGCCGTCGGGCGCGTGCGGTGGGAGACCTACCTGACCGAGGAACTGCCCGGCGTCATCGACGGCGCGCTCGGCACCAATGGCCGCAACGCCATCGCAGGCGTGTCGATGAGCGCGGCGTCGGCGCTGGATCTGGCGATCCAGGGCGGCCCGAGGTTCTCCGCGGTCGCGGCGCTGAGCGGGTGCCCGTGGGCGGCCGACCCGATGGGCATCGCGATGGCGAGCGCCCAGGCCGTGCGCGGCGGCGGCAACCCGGGCAACATGTGGGGTGTGCCGGGCGGTCCGACCTGGCGCGAGCACGACGTGTTCGCCAATGCCGGTCGCCTCGCGGGCAAGTCGATCTTCCTCGCCGCCGCGACGGGCGCACCGGGCGCCGCCGACCGTGGTCTGCCGATGCCGCCGCTCGAGACCATCGCGGGCGCCTGCACGGCCGCCTTCGCCGGGCGCCTCGCCCAGCTGGGTATCCCGGCCGTGCACGTGCACCGGCCCACCGGTTCGCACACCTGGGGTCAGTTCGAGGCCGACCTGCACGAAGCCTGGCCGCACCTGGCCGCCGCGATCAGCTGACCGCGACGCGGGGGCGTTCGGCGGCCGGCTCCTCGACCGCCGGTTCGTCCTCGCGCCGGTACCACCAGTGCAGCGCCGCGATCCCCAGCACGGCGAGCAGCACCGCCGTGAGGCTGATCGACAGGCCGGGCGGTCGCCAGGTGATGGTGAGCTCGGCATTGTGCGTGCCCGGCGGAATGTCGACGGCGAGGAAGGTACCCGCCACCGCGCGGGTCGGGATCTCGCTCGGGCCGAGCGTGGCCGTGTAGCCGGGCCAGGCCAGGCGGGAGAACACGATCCGTCCGCCGGTGCCGGAGGAGACGGTCGCGCGGTTGGTGAGCCCGGCCTCCGGCATCACCGTGGCGTGGACACCGGATTCGTGCGCGATCATGTCGCCGGGGGAGGGCAGCGGGTTCACGCGTTCCAGCACCCAGATCTGGTGTTCGTGGCCGGGGTAGCGGACGAACGCCCAGCCCGGCGGTGCCGGCTTCTCGCCCGCGTCCGGGTACTGCGCGCGTTGCAGCACAACGCGATCCAGTCGCATCAGGTCGACGATCGGCGTGTCGGTCGACGGTTCAACCGCGAACACCCGGCGATAGGCGTCCGGGCAGGTGCCACCGTCCCACGCCATGCACAGCAGGCCGGCGAAGGCGGCGTGCCCGACAGGGGTGTACCCGTTCACGTACTGCAGGCCCATGTTCTTGGCATAGCTGCCGAGCGCGATCGATCCGTAAGTGCCCGCGAGCGTGCGCTCCTCGTCGCGCACCGCGATGCGGTCGGCCAATTGCAGTGTGCGCCCGCCGAAATCGGGGAAGGCGGCGAGCATCTCCGAGCGCCGTTCCGGGAACCCGTAGGACAGTGGGGTTTCCGGAGCGGCGGCGACCTGAGCGAACGCGATGGGCATGGTCGCGGCGATCATCGCTGTCGTCGCGGCGGCCACGCCACGATGACGCACGAGCCACAGCGCGCCCGCGCCCATCGCCACGACCGCGACGACGGCGAGCACATGCCGGACGAGAAGTTCCGGTGCGGCAGAGAAGGACCGGATGAACAGCAGCCCGATCAACGCGCCCGCCGCCGCGTGCCGCCGCCGCGACGACGCGAACGCCCCGTACCTGCTGAGCAGCACGCAGACGAGCACGAGCACGGCGATGGCGAGCATCGGCAGCACCCGCGCGGGCCAGCGCAGCGGCCCGATCGCACCGGGGCCCGCCGTCCACATCAGCGTCGCCACCGCGAACAGCGCGATGCCGCTCCACTCGCGCGCCGACTTCGCCGCCGCCTTCCAGTCGATGAAGGCGAGCGCCGGAATCACGAACCACGCGATGTAGACCATCGGCAGCGGTTGCACATGCCCCCACCACGCGGTGAACGCCGGAACCGTGCTCGGCAGACTGGCATTGAGCGATTCCGACCACGGCACCGTGAGGAACGGATCGTTGTGGATGGTCGAGACGTCACCGCGCCAGGTGGCCTGGGACGACAGCAGCAGCGGCAGATTCGCGATCAGCGAGGCCAGCGCGGCGAGACCGGCGGCGGTCAGCATCCGCAGCACCGGCACCCACTTGCGCTGATACAGGTACTCCCCGGCGGCCACGGCCACGATCATCAGCGCGGCTTCGACCGCCGGGAAGACGTATTGGATCGTCAGCGCCAGGTACAGGAACACGAACAGCGGGATCGGGCCGGATCGTTTGCGCGCGTAGAGCACCGCCGAGGCCCAGGCGTGCACGAGCCACGCGGTGCCCGTCTGGGAGGTGAACCAGCTCGCCTCGTCGAAGAACAGGAACCAGCCGCTGAAGGGGAACGCCACACCGGCCAGCGCCGCCCACGGCGCCCGCGCACCGTAGGCCAGGCAGATGCGGAACACGCCGAGCGCCGCGATCGCGGAGAACACGAACTTCACGGCCGTCGCGTAACCGGCCAGATCGTCGAACGAGGGCGCGAGCAGATACACCAGCAGCTGGGCCGGGTTGTAGAGCCCGGCCTCCTCGAGGCTGTAGTTGCCCGCCATCCATTCCCACGGGACCATCGCCGGGAACCGGCCGGCCCGGAGCTCGGCGCCGAGCAGCTGCCACATCGGCACGTACTGCGCCTCGGTATCGTCGGTGTAGAAATGGCGCGCGTCGCCGAGCAACACCGCGATGTACCCCGCCAGGACCGCGACAACGACAAGTCCTGCCCACCGCATCACTTGTTTTCGCGGTTCGAGCGCCGCGCGTACCCACACGAGCGCGGGAGCTTAGGGCATGGAGGTGAATCGGACAATGCCCCGCGTGGTGATGGACGTTTGACCAGCTCAGCTGTGGTTAGGTGGGGTCGACCGATGTTGATAGCATGGCGCAACCGTGCCGACCTTCGAGAGAGTCATCAATGCAGTTCGAAATCGTCGAGCGGGACGAGACCTGGGTGGCCGGTTTGCCGGTCCGCAGTCCCAAACGCGCACTCGGTAAGCTGCGCGACCACGACCTCGAAGCCGCCTGGTCGGCGGTCCTGCACCAGGATCTCGGCGGGCCACTGGCCAGCGCCTACACCGATTTCAGCGGCGAGCTGGGCACGTACAACACCCAGATCGTCGGCTATCAGTGCGATTCGCTCGACCAGGTCACCCGTGGCCATCTCGCCGCCCGGCTTCCGCGCGGCGCCTACGCCCGCTTCTCCTCGGTCGGTAACTTTCCCCAGGTGATGACGGATCTGTGGACCCAGATCGCCTACGCCGAGGAACACAACCAGATCAAACGCACCTTCACCGGCGATTTCGAGTGCTACCCGCACGCGTACAAGATCGACCTGTACCTGGCGGTCGATCCCCGATGACCTACACGATCGTGGTCCGCGGCGGGGCGCTCTACGGCGGCCTCGCCGTGCCGCGCGTGCATCCCAGCTTCAAGGTCTCCAACAGCGATCTGATCGAGTTCCTCAAGGACCGGCTGCGCGACCGTCCCGGCGGGCGCGAACCGCTGCACACCGTTTACGTGCCGGACCCGGCGGGCAACTGGAACGCCCTCGTCGCTCGCGAATTCGCCACGCCCGACGAGGTTCCCGTCGGTGACCTCATGGTCAGCGTGCCCAAGGGTATCTACGCCCGCTTCGCGCCCAACGGCGACTACCACGACCCGGTCGAGGACGTGTGGGCCCAGGTCGACGACGCCACCGCCTCCGCCGAGATCTCGCGCGCGTACCGCGAGGAGATCGAGGTCTGGCACGGGCCGACCGACGTGGAACTGTTCGTCTCGATCCAAGTCGATAACTGACGAATAGCTGCATTCGGACCGTACGGTCTGCGAAAAATAACTCAGTGCACCCTAACCGCTCCTGACCTGCGGTTATTTCAACTGGCTCAGAAGGTTTCCGGGAAATTAGCCACTTGTCTGGTGGATTCGTAACCGATGACGGATACTGCACCAGTCGGCATCTATGGGACGCCGACCCCTTGCGGGCGTGAAGCATGGAGTAGGAACCCGATGGCTGTCGATGCAGCATGCGGCGAAACGCGGTTGCGGCGGATTCACCGCCATACCACCGCGGTCGCGACGGCACGTTTTCGTGGGGTCGATCGCTAGATGAACGAACAAGCACCACAGACGGCGGACTACCGGCCACGTCTGCTCGATCCGCGCGACCCCACCGACCGGGCAACCTTGCGGCAGCTCGCCGACACCCCCGGCATCCAGACCGTCGACCTGCGCGCCGGACTGCGCGCCGAACTCGATCAGCTCACCGGCCCACCGCCGGGGCTCGACCCCGGGGAGGAACGGTGGGTGCACTACCCGTGGCGCAACGCGCTCGTCGCCGTCCTCGGGCCCGACGCCTTCGCCGCGATCCGCTCGGACCGCAACCGCAACAAGCTCACCCGCGACGAACAGCGGCGGCTGCGGGAACTGCGCGTCGGCGTCGTCGGGCAGAGCGTCGGCCATTCGGTGGCCTACACGCTGGCCCTCGAGGGCACCTGCGGGCTGCTGCGCCTGGCCGACTTCGACACCATCGAGCTGTCGAATCTCAACCGGGTCCCGGGCGGGCTGTTCGACGTCGGCGTGAACAAAGCGGTGGTCACCGCCCGCCGCATCGCCGAACTCGACCCCTACCTGCCGGTGGAGATCTGGCAGACCGGTGTGCTCACCGAGACCGCCGACGAATTCCTCGACGGGCTCTCCCTCGTCGTCGAGGAATGCGATTCGCTCGACATCAAATTCGCGGTGCGCGAAGCCGCCCGCCGCAGGCGCATCCCGTTGCTGATGGACACCAACGACCGCGGCCTGTTCGACGTCGAACGCTACGACCTCGAACCCGGCCGCGAACCCTTCCACGGTCTGCTCGGTGCGACCACCGGCGCCCAGCTCGCCGGTCTGGACACCAGGTCCAAGGCGCCACACGTGCTGCGCATCCTCGACCCGGCCCAGTTGTCCGCACGGATGGCCGCCAGCCTGGCCGAGGTCGGCGAAACCATCACCACCTGGCCGCAATTGGGTGGTGAGGTGCAGCTGGGTGCCGCGATCGTCAGTGCGGCGGTCCGCCGGATCGGGCTCGGGGTGAAGCTGTCGTCGGGACGAACACGCATCGACCTCGAAGCCGCCCTCGATTCGCTCGCCGAACCCGGCTACCTCGACGACGATGCCGACGACCACGCCACCGAACTCGACGACGAGCCACCGCCCGCCGACACCATCGGCGCGATTCTCGCCTGCGCGCAGCGCGCGCCCTCGGGTGGCAATGTGCAGCCGTGGATCCTGCGCGGCGACGACGAGTTCATCGAGATCGCCCTCGATCCGACGGACACGACGGTGATGGACGTCGACCTGCGCGGCAGCGCGGTCGCCGTCGGTGCGGCGCTGTACAACGCCACGGCGGCGGCCGCCGCTCACGGTTTGCTCAGCGACACGCAACTGCTCGTCGACGAGCCGTCGGCACCCCTGATCGCCCGCCTGCGACTGCGTCCCGGCACCGACGCCGAGCTCGCCGCCGACTATCCCCTCGCCTGCGCGCGCCACACCAACCGGCGCCTCGGTAATGCCGCCGACCTTCCGGATTCGGTGCTGCCCGCCCTCGCGCAAGCTGCGGGCAACCAGGCGATCGTGCATGCGATCACCGGGCGCGAACGCCTCGCCGAGGTTGCGGATCTGCTCGGTGCCAGCGATCGCGTCCGCTATCTCACTCCGCAGCTGCACCAGCAGCTCTATGCCGAATTGCGCTGGCCGGGCGAGGATATCCGCACCGGCATCGACGTGCGGACCCTCGACCCGGCACCGGACGAACTCGCGAAACTCCAGGTCGGCAGCCGCAGCGATGTGATGGACCGGTTGCGTGAGTGGTCGGCAGGCACCGCGCTCGGCGAATTCACGGTCGATCGGGTGCTGTCGAGTTCCGCGCTGGTCGCCGTGGGGTTCCGGAAACGCGGCGGCGGCGCACCGGATCTCGCCGACTACGCGCGGGCCGGTGCCGCCGTCGAAAAGGTCTGGTTGCGGGCGCAACTGCTGGGGCTGGCGGTGCAGCCGGTGTCTCCGGTGTTCCTGTACGCGAACCGGCCCGAGGATTTGCGCCGCGTTTCTCCCGAGTTCACAGATACACTTGCCAGCATTCAGAGGCGTTTCCTGGACGTCATGGAAATCTCTGAGGATGAGAACGTGGCATTGGTTCTTCGTCTGAGCTACGCCGCCGCTGCGAGCGTTCGCAGTCGACGGTTGCCGGTGCCTGGCAGTAGGAACGACGGATAGCGCGGATCGGAGACAGCGTGCATCGGCAATCGCTCGACTCACTGGTGACCGAGGTCGCCTCCGAGTTGATGGGTGTCGACGCCACGACCATGGTGGCGGCGAGCGAGCGGGTGCTCGCCGCACTCGTCGAACATTTCGACGTCGATTTCAGCTATCTGCGCCATACCGACCGCACCCGCCGCGCTACCGTGCTCGTCGCCGAATGGCCGCAGCGCGCGGATACTCCGGTGCCCGACCCGTTACGGGTGGTGGAGTTCGACAAGGCCGACTCGGTATTCCGCGCTCTCGAATTCGCCACCGAACCGCTGATCGTCCGGCCCGGTAACGACAGCGAGGACTACCAGGAAACGATCCGCAAATCCTCCGGCATCCCGCAGGTCGCCATGGCCTGTGTGCCGCTGGTTTCGCGGGGTGAGTCCACCGGTGTGCTCGGCTTCGTGAAGATGGGCGACCGCACCTGGACCAAGCGCGAACTCAATGTCCTCAAGGCGATCGCCGCCCTGTTCGCGCAACTGCAGGCGCGCGTGGTCGCCGAGGAGAAGCTGCGCTATATCGCCCTGCACGACGATCTCACCGGCCTGGCCAACCGGCGCGCCCTGCTCGAATACATGGAACGCAGGCTCGCGCCCGAAAACCCGGGCCCCGTCGCCACCTTCTTTCTCGATCTCGACCGGCTCAAGGCCCTCAACGATTTCCTCGGCCACAGCGCGGGCGACAATTTCATCCGTACTCTCGCCCGAAGGCTGAAACAGAACCTCGGGCCCGACGACATGATCGCCCGCCTCGGTGGCGACGAATTCGTGATCGTGCCCGCCGAACCGATGGACGCGGTCGCCGCAGAACTCGAGGCCGCGCGCATTCAGCAACTCATCGGGCGCCGGGTCTCGGTGGGCCAGGAGTCGGTGAGCCGGGGTGTGAGTGTCGGTGTGGCACTGGGTATTCCGGGCGAGACTTCGGTGTCGGACGTCCTGCGCCGAGCCGACCACGCGCTCCTGTCCGCCAAATCCGGTGGGGGCAACGGCGTCGCGGTGTTCACCGACGCCATGCGCGCGCAGTTCGAACTCCAGGACGATGTGGAGCTGAACCTGCGCAGCGCGGTCTCCGACGGGTCGCTGATCCTGCACTACCAGCCCGAGGTCGACCTGCGCACCGGCCGGATCGTCGCGCTAGAGGCGCTGGTGCGCTGGCAGCATCCCACCCGTGGCCTGTTACCACCCGGCGCTTTCGTGTCGGTGGCCGAGGCGACCAACCTGGCGGGCGAGCTCGGCCGCTGGGTGATCCGTTCGGCCTGTTCCCAATTCGCCGACTGGCGGCGGCGTGGCCTGGCGGCCAATGTCGTCATCCGGATCAATGTGTCGCCGGTGCAGCTGGTGAGCGCCGATTTCGTCGAGCGGATCGAGGACATCCTCCGCCTGTTCGAGATCGACGGCAGCTCGGTGTGCCTCGAGATCACCGAACATGTTGTCGTGCAAGACCTCGTGCGTACGCGAGTGACCCTGCGCGGGCTTAAGCGGATGGGCGTGCAGATCGCCATCGACGACTTCGGCACCGGTTACAGCTCGCTGTCACATCTGAAGGCCCTGCCGGTGGACGCGGTGAAGATCGACCGGGGTTTCGTGCAGCGCCTCGGCGACAGCAACGACGACCTCGCCATCGTGAAATCCATTATCGGTCTGGCCGGTTCGTTCGGGCTCGGCGTGGTCGGCGAGGGTGTGGAGACACCCATGGCGGCCCGGACCCTCGTCGGTCTCGGCTGCTACCGCGCCCAGGGCTTCCTGATCGCACGACCGATGCCCGCCGAGGAGGTCGAGGTTCAGCTTCGGGAGGGGCGTATTCCGCTCGATCTCGATCTCCCACGTGCCGGACGCGGCGTGGCACCCAGCTGAATGACCGCCGACGGGTGGTTACTGGTCGAGACCCTCACCGAGGATCTCGAACCGGCTCTTGTCGCCGACGACGCGCGGATCAGGGAATGGATTTCCCCACAACGCTGGTCACGCGCGATCGGCCCCGCCAAGGCGAAACTGCTGCGTGACGCGGTACACGGCCTGGAATCCGCGCGCCTGGGCGATACCGTCGTTGTCGTCGAACCCGTGCGGTGCGCACTGGGCGGGACACACGGCGTCCAGGTCTGGATCGGGCCCGCCGACGCGCCCGTGCCGCCACGCCGTCCCGTCGCGGCCTGGGATTGGGACGCCCGCACCGAACTCGCCCATCACGGGCCGGGTCTGGAGGAACTGATCTTCGCGCGCGAGCCCGGGGCCGTGCGGGTGGTGCGCACACCGCCCGAGGCGTTCGGGCGCATGGTCCGTTTCGACGGCCGGGTCGACTATTTCGCGATGGCGAGCACCCTCGAGCCAGGCGGGCGCTGGCAGGGGGTAGTCCACGTGCTCGGCGACGACGAACAGGTCCGCCGGTTCCAGATGGTGGCGCGGGCCCGGCCGGAGCTGCGCCGGGTGAGCGGATTGATGCACGCCGTCCCCGAACTCGGCGGCGAAACCGTCGACCTCGAGGTCGCGATGCTGCGCGCGGTGTCCAAGGGAGTGGATGTCGGTGCCGGGTTGATCCTGCTCGCCAGCGGCGTCATCTACGAATGGGTGGCTGATCCACCGCCGCCGCTGGATCGCTGGGCCGTCGAACGACCGACCATCGACCCCGCCGATCTGACCGCGTTGCGTGCCGCCTGTGCCGAGCTGGTGCACGCTCCGGACACGATGCGGCGCCTCACGCTGCGGGTGCGCTTCGCCGAGGGCGAGTGGATCCGCGCGCACGCCGAGCTGGCGACGGTCACCACGGCCGCCACCGGACACGGATTGCTCCGTGTCCGGCCCTCGCTCGACGGCGAAACGGGTTAAGCGGCTCTTTCACGGGTGTTCACCTGCCATTCCACGGGCAGGAGCCGCGAGTAACCCGGACGGCTGGACCATCGGCATGTGCGCATCGTGCAGCTAGCGAATTTCTACGGCCCACGATCCGGTGGGTTGCGCACCGCGCTGCACCACCTGGGGGAAGGGTATGTGGCCGCCGGACACGAGGTGGTGCTGATCGTGCCGGGTCCGCGCCGCAGCGAGGAAGTGCTGTCCACCGGGGCTTTGCGAATCACTTTGCCCGCCTTCGGCATTCCGTTCACCGGCGGGTACCGCGCGGCCGACCCGCGGGCGGTGGCCGACGTACTCGCCGGCCTGCGGCCCGATGTGCTCGAGGTGTCCGACCGGCTCACCCTGCGCGGTTTCGGACGGTGGGCCGGGCGGCGCGGCGTGACCAGCGTGATGATCTCGCACGAACGGCTCGACCGGCTGCTCGGTCAGGTACTCCCCGGGCCCGCCGCCCGGCGCTGCGCCGACGTCGCCAACCGGCGCACCGCCGACGACTACGACATGGTCGTGTGCACCACCGATTTCGCCCGCGAGGAGTTCTTGCGGATCGGTGCCCCCAATGTCGAACTCGTCCCGCTCGGTGTCGACCTCGACCTGTTCAGCCCGCGCAAGCGCGACCGGCAGCTCCGTGCCGACCTCGGCGTGAACGGTTATCCACTGCTCGTGCACTGCGGGCGGCTGTCGGTGGAGAAACGGGTGGACCGCAGCATCGAGGCGATCGGCGCCCTGCACCGCGCGGGCATGCCGACCCGCCTGGTCGTCGCGGGCGACGGCCCCCGCCGCGAATCCCTCGAACGCCGCGCCCGCACCCTGCCGCCCTTACCCGGCGGCGAACCGGCCGTGCACTTCACCGGTTTCATCAGCGACCGCGCCGAGGTGGCGACCCTGCTCGCCACCGCCGACGTCTCCCTGGCCCCCGGCCCCCACGAAACCTTCGGCCTCGCCGCCCTGGAAGCCCTGGCCGCGGGCACCCCCGTGGTGGCCAGCCGCTCCTCGGCCCTGGCCGACATCATCACCGCCGAATGCGGCGCCGTAGCCGCCGACCGCCCCCGAGCCTTCGCCCGAGCCGTCACCGACGTCCTCGCCATGCCGACCACCGACCGTCGCCAAGCCGCCCGCCACCGCGCCGAACAATTCACCTGGCCCCGGGCGGTGGCAGGCATGCTCGCGGTCCTGAACCGCTGACCTATCTCAGCCGGGCTACTTCCAGGTCTCGAGCAGACGGGTCGCTTCGGTGGCGAGCGCCGCCTGGAGGAAGGGGCCGAAGCTGATCCGGGCTACCCCGAGGTCGGCGAAATAGGACTTGGCGGGAGTTCCGGGTTGGCCGATCGCGTTGACCGGGCGCGGCAGTTCGGTGGTGAGGCGGCGAAGGGTTTCGTCGCTGTGGCGGCCGACGGGGTAGAGCACGTCGGCGCCCGCTTCGGCGGCGAGGGTGAGGCGGGCGACGGCGCGGTCGACGCGGTCGGCTTCCTCGCCGTCCTGACGCAGGAACAGGTCGGTGCGGGCATTGACGACCACGTGCACGCCGGTGGCGTCGGCGGCCTCGCGCAGGCCGCGCACCAGGTCGGCGTGCTCCTGGGCATCGCGCAGCCGCTTGCCCTCGCTGTGCACGGTGTCCTCGATATTGAGGCCGACGGCGCCCGCCCCGAGCAGGCCGTCGATGAGCTGCAACGGTTCGAGGCCGTACCCGGATTCGATGTCGACCGACACCGGCACCTCCACCGAGGCGGTCACCTGCGCGACACGCGCGAGCAGTTCGTCGAAGCTCATCCCCTCACCATCGGGGCGCCCGATCGAGTCAGCGACCGGATGACTGCCCATCGTCAGTCCCGAAAAGCCCGCACTCACAGCGGCATTCGCCGACCAGGCGTCCCACACCGTCGGCAGGACCACCGGGTCGCCGGGACGGTGCAGCGCGAGCAGGGACTTGGCGCGGGTCTCGAGTGAAGTCATACCGCGATGATGCCCCAGCCGTGCGGCAGTGGCTAGGCGCAGCCACTTTTCGGTGGGCAGTTGAGGTGTACATCGAGCACGCGCGCGCCCGGCCCCTCCGCGCCGAGGCGGTCGTGTTCGTTGACGAGCTTGCACGAACCCAGCGACAGGCAGCCGCAGCCGATGCAACCGGTGAGATTGTCGCGCAGGCGCGTGAGCTGGGTGATTCGTTCGTCGAGATCCGCACGCCAGGTGGTCGACACGGCCTCCCAATCGCGTCGGGTCGGTGTGCGGCCCTCGGGCAGCCGGTCGAGCGCGGAGCGGATATCGCTGAGCGGGATGCCGACGCGCTGGGAGATGCGGATGAACGCCACCCGCCGCAACGTCTCGCGTGCGTAGCGGCGTTGATTGCCACTGGTTCGACGACTCGTTATGAGACCTTCGCGTTCGTAGAAGTGCAACGCGGACACTGCAACTCCACTACGCTCGGAGAGCTGCCCGGGGGTCAGCTCCTTCGTTTGCCAATCGGCCGTCGTCATTTCCTGTCTCCTCCCGCTTTCACCTCAACCATACTTGAGGTACTTGTGTGGTGTACGAAAACGGGGTGACTCGGTGCGGGTCTTCCTGGCAGGCGCGCCCCGCTCGCATTACGGTTTCGGCATGGGAACGGACTCGCGCCTGGCTGTCACCTCCGAGGTCGGCACATTGCGCACGGTGCTGCTGCACCGGCCCGGCGATGAGCTGCGCAGGCTCACCCCGAGCAACAACGATCAGCTGCTCTTCGACGGCATCCCCTGGGTGGAACGCGCCCAGGAGGAACACGACGCCTTCGCCGCCGTCCTGCGCGGGCGTGGCGTGGAGGTGCTGCTGCTCGCCGACCTGCTCACCGAAACCCTCGCGACCAGCGGCGCCGCCCGTATCCAGGGCATCTCCGCCGCCGTCGACGCGCGCAGGCTCGGCCACGATCTCGCCGACCAGCTCGCCGCCGAACTCCGCAAGGTCGAGGCCCCCGAACTGGCCGACATACTCACGGCCGGAATGACTTTCGACGAACTGCCGTTCGGTCCCGACTCCACATCGCTGGTTCGGCGGATGCATCACGGTGCCGATTTCGTCATCGACCCGCTGCCCAACCTGCTGTTCACCCGCGACTCGTCGTTCTGGGTCGGTCCCAAGGTGGCGATCACCTCGCTCGCCCTGCCCGCGCGCAGTCGCGAAACCTCCATCACCGACCTCGTCTACGCCTTCCACCCCCGTTTCCTCGGCGTGCGCCGGGCCTACGAATCGCACACGGCCCCCATCGAAGGCGGTGATGTGCTGTTGCTCGCTCCCGGTGTCGTCGCGGTGGGCGTTGGCGAGCGAACCACCCCCGCCGGTGCGGAAGCGTTGGCGCGCAGTCTTTTCGACGACGACCTCGCGCACACCGTGCTGGTGGTGCCGATCGCCCAGAACCGTGCGACCATGCACCTGGACACCGTGTGCACCATGGTCGACACCGATGCGGTGGTGATGTACCCCGGTGTCCGGGAAACCCTGCAGGCCTTTACGATTCGCCGCGAGGACGGCTTCGCCGGACGTGGCGACACCGAACGCATCAGCATCAGCGGTCCCGAACCGTTCCTGCCCGCCGCTGCCGCCGCGATGGGTATCCCGACCCTGCGGGTGATCGACACCGGTCGCGACGGGCCCGCCGCCGAACGCGAGCAGTGGGACGACGGCAACAACACCCTCGCGCTCGCCCCCGGCGTCGTGGTGGCCTACGAACGCAACGAGATGACCAACTCCCGCCTGACCGACGCGGGGATCGAGGTGCTCACCATCCAGGGTTCGGAGCTGGGGTCCGGGCGCGGCGGCCCCCGATGCATGTCCTGCCCGCTGTCCCGAGACGAGGTGTGATGTTCCACGTCGAGCTGTCCGCCGATTCCACCCAGCCGCCCTACGAACAGTTGCGCATGGCGGTGATCGAACAGGTCCGCGCGGGCACGCTCACGGCGGGCACCAAGATCCCCACCGTGCGGGCGCTGGCCGCCGATCTCGGTATCGCACCGAACACCGTCGCCCGCGCCTACCGCGAACTCGAGGCCGACGGTGTCCTCGAAACCCGTGGCCGCCAGGGCTCTTTCATCGCGTCGTCGGGCGATCCGACCCGCGATATCGCCGGCCGCGCCGCCGTCGACTACGTGACGACCATCCGCAGGCTCGGCCTCACCGACGGCGACGCCATCGACTTCGTCCACCGTGCGCTCGGCTGAGGTGTCAGCGCCAGCTCGGTAACCAGAGGTGGTCCTGCCAGGTGGCGGGGCTGATCGGCATCCCGGTGAGAATGGGCCACAGCCAGACGAAATTCGCGATCACCAGGCCCAGGTAGATGGAGACGATCAGCAGCCCGAGGGCGTAGCGCTCGTCGACCGGGGCGGGCAGGTAGGTGCCCGTAGGGCTGCGCGGTATCCCCACCGGCCGCGACGAACCGAGGATGTCGCCGAGGACCAGCGCGATACCCATCACGAGGAACGGTGCGAGCACGACGGCGTAGAAGAAGTACATCTGCCGGTCGAGGGTGAGGAACCAGGGCAGCAGACCGGCGCCGTAGCCGACGAGCACCGCCGCGTACCGCCAGTCCCGCCGGGTGACGCTGCGCCAGATCATCCAGCCCAGCGCAGGCAGCGCGAGCCACCACAGTGCCGGGGTGCCGATGGCCATCACGGCCTTCACGCACTGCGCCTCGCCGCATCCGGTGACGGTGCCGTCGGCGTAGTAGTAGAGCATCGGGCGCAGACCCATCGGCCAGGTCCACGGCTTGGATTCCCACGGGTGGTGATTGCCCGCCGAATTGGTGAGAGTCGAATGGAAGTCCAGGGTTTCGCCCTGGTAGTACCAGAGCGAGCGCAGGGCGTCGGGCAGGAACGCGAATGCCCCACCGGTGCCGATCTGATTGCCGACCGCGTGCCGGTAGGTCCCGGTCTCGCTGGCGAACCACGCCCAATACGACGACAGGTACACCACGAGCGGAATGACGACGAGGGCGTACAGCGCTGGCCCCACATCGCGCACCAGCGCGCCGACCCACGGCTTGCGCACCCCGTACGCGCGCCGGGCGCTCACGTCGAACGCCACGCTCATCAGCCCGAAGAACATGATGAAGTAGATGCCCGACCATTTGGTTCCACAGGCCAGACCGAGCAGCACGCCGGCGCCGAAACGCCACCAGCGCACCCCTAGCCGGGGCCCCCAATCGGTGAGCCCGACGCGACCGGCCAGGTCGGCGGCGGCCATTCGCTCACGCACCTCGTCGCGATCGACGATCAGGCAGCCGAACGCGGCGGTGACCAGCAATGCCATGAAGATGTCGAGCATGCCGATGCGTGAGGACACGAAGGTCAGGCCGTCGGCGATGAGCAGGATGCCCGCGAACGCGCCGATCAAGGTGGAGCGCGACATCCGGCGCACGATCCGGATCACCAGCAGCACCAGCACGGTGCCCGCCAGGGCGGCGGTGCCGCGCCAGCCCCAGGCGTTGTAGCCGAACAGGGCCTCGCTGAGGGCGATGAACTGTTTGCCGACCGGGGGGTGCACGACCAGGCCGTAGGCGGGGTTGTCCTCGACGCCGCCGCCGGTGACCATCTGCCAGGCCTGCGGGGCGTAGTGCTTCTCGTCGAAAACCGGTGTGCGCGCGTCGGTAGGATAGTTCAGGTTCAGGAAGCGGGTGACGCCCGCGATCACCGTGAGCACCAGGGTGACCGCCCAGCCCCGCGCGGTGTCGAGCGGCCCGAAATCGGGGGCCGGTCGCAGCGGCACCGGGCTCACCACGGCCGACACCGGGCGCGTCGAACGGGCTTCGGTCACCGGGATCACGCCCCGATCGTAGGCGGTGCCACCGACTCGGGCCGAGCCGACACCGGTCGGGACCGGGTCACCTGACAGAATGGACGTCGCGCCATCCACTGGCACCGCGCGCCGCACGCACCGCCTGCGGCCGAACTCCCGGAGAGGCGGAACCCCACCGTGTTGGTCCTAGCGGCAACCCCGATGGGCGATATCGGCGATGCGTCGCAGCGTCTGCGCGACGCGCTCGGCACGGCCGACGTGGTCGCCGCCGAGGACACCCGCCGCACCAGATCGCTCGCCAAGGCTCTCGGTGTGGAGATCACCGGCCGCGTCGTCAGCTTCTACGACCATGTCGAGACCGCCCGCATTCCCGCCCTTCTCGACGACATCGCGAGCGGACTCACCGTGCTCCTGGTGACCGACGCGGGCATGCCGTCGGTGAGCGACCCCGGTTATCGGCTGGTGGCCGCCGCCGTGGAACGCGACCTGCCCGTCACCTGCCTGCCCGGCCCGTCGGCCGTCACCACCGCGCTCGCCCTGTCGGGCCTGCCGGTCGAACGGTTCTGCTTCGACGGTTTCGCACCGCGCAAAGGCGGCCAGCGCCGGGAGTGGTTGCGCACCTTGGCTTCCGAACAACGCGCCTGCGTCTTCTTCGAAGCACCCCACCGCCTGGCCGACTGCCTCGCCGACGCCGTCACCGTCCTCGGCCCGGACCGCCGCGCCGCCGTCTGCCGCGAACTCACCAAAACCTACGAAGAAGTCGTCCGCGGCACCCTCGGCGAACTCGCCGAATGGGCGGTCGACGGCGCGCGCGGCGAAATCACCGTGGTTCTCGCAGGCGCCCAACCGGTTACGGCCGAACCGGCCCAACTCGTCGACGAAGTCGAAACCCTCGTCGCGAGCGGTATGCGCCTCAAAGACGCCTGCGCGGAAGTATCGGCAGGCCGAGGCGCCTCCCGCCGCGAACTCTACGACGCCGTACTCGCCGCCCGCTCCGCCGAGTGAAGACGACACTGCGGCGCATCCGAGATCGGGTGCACCGCAGTTGTTCCGGATCTACTCCTTCGGCTCCACGTACCGGGGGAACACCGGTTCCGGGGCCGGGAGGTCGGTGCCGGGGACGAGGGGGGTGGGGATGTCGGCGAAGGTGCGGGCCTCCTGGCCGAGGAGGTCGAGGATCTTCGCGGCGGAGCCGGGCATCACCGGCTGGACCAGGATCGCGACGATGCGGACCACCTCGAGGGTGACATAGAGGACCGTCGCCATGCGGGCCAGGTCTTCCTCGGTGCCCGACTTGCGCAGGGCCCAGGGGGCATTGGCGGAGAAGTAGCGGTTGGTCTCGCCGAGGGTGAGCCAGACGGCTTCCAGGGCCAGGTGCATCTGCTGGGCGTCGAATTCGGTGCGGCACTTGTCGAGCAGGCCCGCCGCGCGGTCGAGCAGGGCGCGGTCATCGGCGGTGAGTTCGCCCGGCGTGGGGACCTTGGCGTCGCAGTTCTTGTTGACCATGGTCAGGCTGCGCTGCACCAGGTTGCCGAACTCGTTGGCCAGGTCGCTGTTGATGCGGCCCGCGATGGCCTCGTTGCTGTAGCTGCCGTCCTGGCCGTAGGAGATCTCACGCAGCAGGAAGAAGCGCACCTGGTCGAGACCGTAGGTGGAGACCAGTTCGAGCGGGTCGACGATATTGCCCGTCGACTTCGACATCTTCTCGCCCTTGTTGTACAGGAACCCGTGCACGAACACGCGCTCCGGCAGTTCGATACCCGCCGACATCAGGAACGCGGGCCAGTACACCGTGTGGAAGCGAGTGATGTCCTTTCCGATGATGTGCACGTTCGCCGGCCAGAACTTGCGGAACCGCTCGGAGTCGGTATCCGGGAAGCCCACGCCGGTCAGGTAATTGGTGAGCGCGTCGACCCACACGTACATCACGTGATCGGGATGACCGGGCACCGGAACACCCCAGTCGAAGGTGGTGCGCGAGATCGACAGATCCTTCAGCCCGGCCTTGACGTAGCTCACGATCTCGTTGCGCCGGGTGGCCGGGGCGATGAATTCGGGGTGCGTCTCGTAGAGCTCGAGCAGTTTGTCCTGGTACTGCGAGAGCTTGAAGAAGTAGTTCGACTCCTCGGTCCAGGTGACCGGGGTCTGCGTCTCGGTGGACACGCGGGTGCCGTCGTCGAGGAGGGTGGTCTCCTCCTCGGTGTAGAACGCCTCGTCGCGCACCGAGTACCACCCGGAGTAGTTGTCGAGGTAGATGTCGCCGTTGGCGAGCATGCGCTCCCAGATGGCGACGCTCGCGGCCTTGTGGTCCTCGTCGGTGGTGCGGATGAAGCGGTCGAAGGAGACGTCGAGGGCCTTGTCCATGGCCTCGAACACGTCGGAGTTGCGTGCGGCGAGTTCCTGTACCGGAACGCCTTCGGCGGCCGCGGTCTGCTGCATCTTCTGGCCGTGCACGTCGGTGCCGGTCATGAAGAACACGTCGTAGCCGTCGAGACGCTTGAAGCGGGCAAGCGCGTCGGTGGAGATGTACTCGTACGCGTGCCCCATATGCGGTGCACCGTTCGGGTAGGCGATGGCCGTGGTGATGTAGAAGGCCGGCTGCTGCTCGCTTCGCTCGCTCATGATGGCAACTACTGTAATCCGCGTGGCAAACCAGAATCGTCCGGCTCCGCCTCCTCCCGCACCGCTCGCGCCGCTGATCGACGCGCACACCCACCTCGACGCCTGCGGTGCGACCGATGCCGCCTCGACCACCGCGATCGTCGACCGGGCCGCCGCCGTCGGTGTGGGCCATGTGGTGACGGTCGCCGACGACCTCGCCGCCGCGCAGTGGGCGGTCCGGGCCGCGAACTGGGACCCGCGCGTGTACGCGGCTGTCGCGCTGCACCCCACCCGCGCCAACGCCCTCGACGACAAGGCCATGGCCGAACTGGAGAACCTCGCCACCGACCCCCGCGTCGTCGCGATCGGTGAGACCGGCCTGGACTACTACTGGCCGGGCAAACTCGACGGTTGCGCCGACATCGAGACCCAGATCGAGGGTTTCCGCTGGCACATCGACCTGGCCAAGCGGGTGCGCAAGCCGCTGATGATCCACAACCGCGAGGCCGACCACGACCTGCTCGCGGTGCTGCTCGACGAGGGCGCCCCCGACACGGTGATCTTGCACTGCTTCTCCTCGGACGCGAACATGGCGCAGGCATGTGTGGCCGAGGGATACGTGCTCAGTTTTTCCGGAACGGTGAGTTTCAAGAACGCGCACGAATTGCGTGAGGCGGCGAAACTGGTGCCCGGCGATCAGATCTTGGTGGAAACCGATGCGCCGTATCTCACGCCGCATCCGTATCGAGGCGCGCCGAACGAGTCGTATTGCCTGCCGTACACGGTGCGTGCACTGGCCGAGGTCCGGGAGCAGGATCCGGCGGAACTGGCGGAGATCACCACGGCGAACGCGCGACGGCTCTATCGCATCCGATAAGTCCGTTTTTCAGGGGCCTGAACAATAAACGTGTTCCGCGTCACAATCTCGTGTCGAAGCTGTTATCTACCTGCGGCGTCTATATCGGATCGTAATGTGTAGTCCCGCTGATCGGGTGGCACCCTGTTGTCCGCAGTCGACCTTGTCGTTATCGTTCCGTAACCATGTCGGCTTTCGCACGGATCAACTCGTCCCGCTCGCCGCTGCTGTACGCGGCGGCGGCGGCCCTGTTGCTGGTGTTGCTCGTCGGCGCCTCGATGGCCATCGTCAACCACAAGACCGTGGCGATCGTGGTCGACGGGGAACGCGTCGAGCTCACCACGATGTCGCGCGATGTGCGCGCGATCCTCGACGACGCGGGCTACGAACTCACCGAACACGACGACGTCCGCCCGGCGGCCGGCACGAAGGTGTCCGACGGCGCGACCATCACCCTCAACCGTGGCCGCGAGATCACGGTGATCGTCGACGGCGCCGAACGCAAGGTGTGGACCACCGGCATCACCGCCGGTGAGGCGCTCGCGCAGATGCAGATCCCGGCCGACACCCACGTGGTGCCCACCCGCACCGAGAAGCTGCCGCTGGCCGGTGCCGCGCTGAGCGTGTACACCCCGCGCACCGTCACCGTCGTCGACGGTGGTGGCGAACCGGTCGACGTGCGACTGGCCGCCCCGACCGTCGGCGATTTCCTCACCGCCGCGGGCATCCCGCTCAAAGACCAGGACTTCGCCGAGCCCGCCGCGAGCACCCCGCTCACCGGCGATATGAAGGTCACCGTCACCCGTCAGCGCGTCGAGGAGCGCACCGAGACCCTGCCGCTGGAACCCACCGAGCAGGTGATCGAGGACGTCACCATGAACATGAGCCGCACCGTCGTGGAGAACCCCGGTGCGCCCGGCCTGCACGAGGCGACTTTCGCGGTGACCATGATCAACGGTGTGGAAGCCCATCGCGTGCAGACCAATTCGAAGGTCATCACTCCCGCCCAGCCCAAGACGATCCGCAAGGGCGCCAAGCCGGGCACCGAGGTGCCGCCGGTCCGCGACGGCGACATCTGGGACGCGCTGGCCAAGTGCGAGTCGACCGGCAACTGGTCGATCAACACCGGCAACGGCTACTACGGCGGCATCCAGTTCGACCAGAGCACCTGGGAACGCCAGGGCGGCCTCAAATACGCCCCCCGCGCCGACCTGGCCACCCGCGAGGAACAGATCGCCATCGCCGAAGTGACCCGCGCCCGCCAGGGCTGGGGCGCCTGGCCCGCCTGCACCGGCCGCCTGGGCCTGAGCTGATCAGGTAAGTCGCTGGCACGGCGGGGGATTGCCGTGCGGTAGCGTGCACTCGTTTCGCCGGGTCTGCTGTGCTCGTGCGGTGGGGTCGGCTTCGGACGAGTCGACGGGTGGTTGAGATGCGCGGTGTTTCGGCGTTGCGATGCGCGGCTGCGGCGGTGGCTGTTTCGGTGGGACTCGGAATCGGTGCGCCGGGTGCGCGCGCGGAGTCGCCCGGGGAGGTGCTCGCCGTGATGCCCGCGGTACTGCGCGGACTGAATGCCGAGATCATCGACTACTCGACCAGGGGAGTCGGCGGGGCGACCCAGCCGGCCAGTGGCGTGCTGTATCTGCCCGACGGCCCCGCGCCCGAGGGCGGGTGGCCGATCGTCGCCTACGACCACGGCACCACCGGGCTCGGTTCCGGTTGCGGTGGGCAATCGGATCCGGCGGGGGCGCCGTGGCCGGAATCGCAAGTGGGGCAAGACGAATTCATCCGACACGTGGTGGCAGGTGGGTTCGCGGTGGTTGCCCCGGATTATCTGGGGCTCGGTCGGTTCGACACCGGGCCGCATCCGTACCTCGACATCGATACCGAGGCGACCGCCACGCTCGATCTGCTGCGCGCGGCCCGGTCGATGCATCCGGAGCTTTCGCCGGTGTGGTTGGCATCGGGGATGTCGCAGGGTGGGCATGCCGCGCTCGCCACCGCGCACCGGCAGGCGAGCTACGCGCCGGAGCTGGATTTCCGTGGCACCATCGCCGTCGATCCGGCCTCGGATGTGGAGAAGGTCGCCCCGCTGCTCGGTCCGGGCAACCCGGACCGCGTGAGCGGCGGCACCCTCGGCTTCTCGGCGAGCATTCTCGCCGGCTTGCGTGCAGCCCGGCCGGAGGCGCAGGTCGACAGCTACCTCAGCCCGCTCGGTCGGCAGGTGCTCGACGAGATCGGCACGCTGTGCCAGGACGCCATCGACGACCGCGTCGCCGACCTCTCTCTCGGCGACCTGCTGTCGCGCTCGCTCGGCGAGGAACCGCTGCGCTCGGTGATGACCGACTACATGGCCGTGCCGACCAGCGGTTACGACGCACCGATCCTGCTGCTGGTGAACGCCACCGACCGGACGGTGCCGTCCCCGCTGCACGCGGCGCTCGCGGCGCAGTTCGCCGCGGGCGGCGTGGCATTCGAGACGGTGGTCGGCACGGGGAGTCACACCCAGCTGAGCCCGGCGATGTGGGTGGCTATCGATCAATTCCTGGCTCGAGCACGCTGATCCCGACCACCTATCTGTACACTCGTCCAAGTTCATGATCCCCCTGGTGGAGAGACGAGTCCATGTCTGACAAGCCGATCAGAGCGGCCGTTGTCGCGGCCCTGACCTCCGCCGCGCTGCTCGCCGGTCTGGCTCCCGCGTCCGCCGAAACGCCCGGCTCGCTCATCTCGGCCCAGGCCGAGGCGGCGGGCTGGCACGGCCTGGATCGTGGCTCCTCCATCGAGTACTGGATGACCGACTCCGCCGGCGTCGCCCGCCCGGCCAGCGGTGCGCTGTTCCTGCCGAGCGGTGACGCACCCGCCACCGGCTGGCCGATCATCGCCTACGACCACGGCAGTTCCGGCTCCGGCCGGGGCTGCGGCGGTCAGGCCGACCCGGAAACCGCGCCGTTCCCGGCGCAGCGCGCGGCCGAGGACCGGCTCATCAAACGCTTCGTCGAGCAGGGCTTCGCCGTCGTCACGCCCGACTACCTTGGCCTGGGCCGCTTCGACACCGGTCCGCATCCGTATCTCGAGGTGCGCAGCGAGGCGACCGCGACCATCGATCTGGTCCGCGCGGCTCGCGCCGCCGAACCCGGTCTGTCGCGCACGTGGAGCGTGGTCGGTACCTCACAGGGTGGGCACGCGGCGCTGAGCTCGGCACACGTCCAGTCCTCCTACGCTCCCGAACTCGATTTCCGGGGCACGGTCGCCATCGATGCTGCCTCCGATGTCGAGAAGGTCCTGCCGTTCATGGGACCGGACGTGCCCGGCCCGCCGGGGAGCACGATCTTCCTCGTCAGCATCCTCGCGGGTCTGCGCGCCACCCACCCCGAACTCGACGTGGACTCCTACCTCACGCCGCGTGGCAAGGCCGTCATCGACGCGGCCGCGGGCCAGTGCCTCGACACGATCGTCGCCGAGACCAAGGGGATGACCTCGCGCGATATGTTCGTCCGTCCGATCGAACCGCTGCGCGGCGCCCTCGCGGCCTACATGGCCCTGCCGACCAGCGGCTACGACGCGCCGATCCTGCTGACCATGAATGTCACCGACACGATCGTCCCGTCCCCGCTGCACGCGGCGCTGGTCGCTCAGTTCGCCGTGAACGGAGTGGACCACCAGGTGCTGCCCGGCACCGGCACACACGGCTCGGTGACACCGGCCCAGCTCGATGCCATCGATGCCTTCCTCGCCCGGGTCAACGCCGCCCCGCCACAGCGCTGAGCTGCCCGATCGGCGAGGTTGGTAAGTTCTAGCAGTGTCCGAACCCGATAATTCCGCTCGTGGTCCCGCCGCGCTGCTCGGTCCCGCCGAGGTGCGTACGCTGGCCGAACGCTTCGGCGTGCGACCGACCAAACAGCTCGGGCAGAACTTCGTCCACGACGCGAACACGGTGCGGCGCATCGTGTCCGCGGCGGGTGTCGGTCGCGGCGACACGGTGCTCGAGGTCGGCCCCGGTCTCGGCTCGCTGACGCTGGCCCTGCTCGATGTGGTCGATCAGGTGGTCGCCGTGGAGATCGACCCGGTGCTCGCGAACTACCTGCCCGAAACCGTCGCCGATCGCGCTCCCGACCTGGTCGGGAATCTGCGGGTGGTCGAGGCCGACGCGCTCCGTGTGCGCGCCGATCAGCTGCCCGCCGAACCGACCGCGCTGGTGGCGAACCTGCCGTACAACGTGGCCGTGCCGGTGCTGCTGCACCTGCTCGCCGAGTTGCCGAGCATCAAGGTCTCGCTGGTGATGGTGCAGGCCGAGGTGGCCGACCGGCTAGCCGCCGAACCGGGCAACCGGGTGTATGGGGTGCCGAGCGTCAAGGCAGGTTTCTTCGGGAAGGTCAGGCGCGCGGGTCATGTGGGTACACAGGTGTTCTGGCCGGTGCCGCGGGTGGAATCGGGCCTGGTCCGCATCGATCGGTATGCCGAACCGCCGTGGCCGATGGACGACGCGCATCGCAGGCGGGTGTTCGAGGTGATCGACTCGGCCTTCGCCCAGCGGCGAAAGACCTTGCGGGCTGCGCTGTCCGGTTGGGCGGGTTCGCCCGCCGAGGCCGAGCGCAGGCTGGTCGCCGCGGGTATCGATCCGACGGCGCGTGGTGAGACTCTCGAGACCGCCGCGTTCGTGAAACTGGCTGCTCAGGGCTGAACCCTTGTGGCCCGCACCCCGTCGGTGCGGGCCACAGCAGGATCAGCGGGCGAGTTCGTAACCCGCCTCGTCGACGGCGGCGGCCACCTCGGCCTCGGACACCTCGTTCGCGCTGTCGACGCGCACGAGTCCGCTGGCCAGGTCGACGTCGACGCTGGTGACGCCGTCGATCTTGCCGATCTCCTGCTTGACCGAGCTCACGCAGTGTCCGCAGGTCATCCCCGTGACGGTGTAAGTGGTGGTGGCCATGGCCGACTCCTTCGCTCGAATATACGGTCCCTGGGTATGCCCCCGACACGAATGAACATACCCCCCGTGGGTACTGAGCGCAAGCCCTCGGTTCGTCCATCGCGGATACCCACCGACCGGTCGGCCGTTTCTGCGCCCATACTCGTCGGTACTACCGGTTACGCTTGGTGATCGTGCTGTCAGTTGTGCCCAGCCCGGTCGTCGTGCGCGCTCCTTCGAAGGTGAATCTGCATCTCGGAGTCGGTGATCTGCGCGCCGACGGGTACCACGACCTGACCACGGTCTTCCAGGCATTATCCCTGTCCGACGACCTACGATTGGCCCCCGCCGCTTCGCTCACCGTCCGGGTGACAGGCGAGGGCGCGGCGCAGGTCCCCACCGACCGGACCAACCTCGTCTGGCAGGCCGCCGTCGCGCTCGCCCACCTGGCCGGGCGTGCGCCACTGGTGGAGATCGCCATCGCCAAGGGCATCCCGGTGGCCGGTGGCATGGCGGGCGGCAGCGCCGACGCGGCCGCCGCGCTCGTCGGGCTCAACGAGCTGTGGGACCTCGGCCTCGGCCGCGACGAACTGACCTCGGTCGCCGCCGAACTCGGCAGCGACGTGCCGTTCGCCCTGCACGGCGGCACCGCACTCGGCACCGGTCGTGGTGAACAGCTGCTGCCGGTGCTGTCGCGCAACACTTTTCACTGGGTACTCGCCCTCGCCAAGGACGGGCTGTCCACCCCGTCGGTCTTCCGTGAACTCGACCGCCTGCGCGAGGAAGGCGACCCGCCGCGCCTCGGCGACCCGCAGAAACTCCTGCAGGCCTTGGCCGCAGGCGACCCGCACGCCCTCGCCCCGCTGCTCGGCAACGACCTGCAGGCAGCCGCCCTCTCCCTGAAACCGGAACTGCGCCGCACCTTGCGCGCCGGGGTCGGAGCCGGTGCGCTGGCCGGGCTGGTGTCGGGGTCCGGCCCGACCTGTGCGTTCCTGTGTGAGACGGAGGAGGCGGCCATCGCGGTGGCCGCCGAACTGGCCGGAGCGGGCGTGTGCCGCAGCGTGCGCACGGCGAGTGGCCCGGTACCCGGCGCGCGAGTGCTCGACCACGAAGCGCACTGAACGCGGCGGGCCATGAGTGGGTGAGTAGGCTCGGCCCAGCCGGATAGTCACGCGGAAGGCGGGCGAAGAACACCTATGTCGAACCTGATCAACCTCGAACAAGTCTCCAAGAGCTTCGGCATCAAGCCGCTCTTGGACGACGTCTCCCTCGGTATCCACGCCGGGGAACGAATCGGGGTGGTCGGTCTCAACGGTGGCGGAAAGACCACGCTGCTCGAGGTGCTGACGGGTCTCGAACCGCCCGACAGCGGTCGGGTGAGCCGGGTCGGTGGGCTGCGGATGGCCGTAGTGACCCAGCGCGGTGTGCTGCCCGAGGGGGCGACGGTCGGGTCGGTGGTGCTCGCGGGACTGTCCGACGATCTGTCGACCGTCGACATCGCCGAACACGAGTGGGCCGCCGACGCGCGCATCCGCACGGTGCTCGAGGGCATCGGCATCGCCGACCTCGGCCTCGACACCCCGGTCACCAATTTGTCCGGTGGGGAACGCCGCCGCGTCGCGCTGGCCGCCGCGCTCGTGCGCGACCTCGACCTGCTGGTGCTCGACGAGCCGACCAACCACCTCGACATCGAGGGTGTGCAGTGGCTGGCCCAGCACCTGATCGCCCGTCGTACCGCGCTGGTGGTCGTCACCCACGATCGCTGGTTCCTCGACACCGTCGCCACCCGCACCTGGGAGGTCGTCGGCGGCAAGGTGGAGACCTACGAGGGCGGCTACGGCGACTGGATCTACGCCCGCGCCGAACGCGCCCGCCAGGCCGATGCCTCCGAGGCGCGCCGCGCCAACCTGGCCCGCAAGGAACTGGCCTGGCTGCGCCGGGGCGCCAAGGCCCGCACCTCCAAGCCGCGCTACCGCGTCGAGGCCGCCGAGGCACTGATCGCCGATGTGCCGCCGCCGCGCGACTCCGTCTCGCTGGCCGCCTTCGCCCGCAAACGCCTCGGCCGCGTGGTGATCGAGCTCGAAGACGCCACCCTCACCACCCCCGACGGTCGCGAGCTGGTCAGCGACCTCACCTGGCGGCTCGCGCCCGGCGAACGGGTCGGTCTCGTCGGCGTGAACGGTTCGGGCAAGACGACGCTGCTGCGCGCCCTGGCCGGCGACGCGGAACCGGCCGCGGGCAAGCGGATCCAGGGTCAGACCGTACAGATCGGTTGGCTGCGTCAGGAACTCGACGACCTGCCCACCGATATGCGTGTGCTGGAGGCCGTGCAGCAGATCGCACAGCGAATCATGCTGGGCGACAAGGAGATCTCGGCCGGGCAGCTCGCCGAGCGGCTCGGGTTCACCCCCGCCCGTCAGCGCACCCCGGTCGGTGACCTCTCCGGTGGTGAACGCCGCCGCCTGCAGCTCACCCGTATCCTGATGGCCGAACCGAACGTGCTGCTGCTCGACGAGCCGACCAACGACCTCGATATCGACACCTTGCAGCAGCTCGAGGACCTTCTCGACAACTGGGCGGGCACCCTCGTGGTCATCAGTCACGACCGCTACCTGGTCGAACGCATCTGTGACTCCACCTGGGCCCTGTTCGGCGACGGCAAGCTCACCAACCTGCCCGGCGGGATCGACCAGTACCTCACCCGCCGCGCCGCGCAGACCGACGCCGCCAAGCCGATCAACACCAAGTCGACCGCCACGTCGACGGATTCGGCCGACCGCCGTGCCGCGCGCAAGGAACTCTCGCGCCTGGAACGTTCCATCGCCAAGCTCGACGAGCGCGAGCAGAAGCTCCACACCGCCCTCGCCGACGCCGCCACCGACCCGGACAAACTCGTCAAGCTCAACACCGAGCTCAAAGAGGTCGTCGCGGAAAAGGAAGCGGCTGAGGAGCGCTGGATGGAACTCGCCGAATCGGCCGAGAGTTAGGTCGCGGCTTCGCGGCCGTCGTTGATCACGACCGGTAAACAGGTCTGGACGAAGTCGGCGCCGAACTCGGTGAGCACGATGCTGCGGTAGCTCACCTTGGTGCCGAAACTGGCGCGCTTCATCGCCTCCCGCACCTGTTCCTGCGCCTCGATGAGCTGGTAGCGGCTCGGGTTGCCCACCGGCTCCCGGGTGGCCTCGATGAGCCCGAGCCTGCGCAGGTTCGGCAGGTACTGGGGCACCCGGTTCGGAAAACGCAGGCCCGCATGCTCACCGAGCATGGTGAGCCCGCTGATGAGGCGTTCGCCGCCGAACGCCCGCTGACGTCCGGTGCGCACGTCGATCGACGGCTGCGGCCCGTCCACGTGCAGAAACCGCAGGATGCGCGCCTCGTCGGGGGTGATCTCGGCGAGGATGCCCGGGTAGGCCGGATGCGAATCCGGTGCCACCGCATGGGTACTCGCCGACAGTCGGAGCAGTTCGGCGCCCTGCTCGCGCAGCGTCGGCATGCCGGGACCACCGTGCTGTTCCCCGCTCGAGGGGAGGCCGAGGGCGTTGCGCAGCCGGTCGCGTACTTCGGTCTGCGCGTCGGCGAGTACCTCGGCGGGCGGTGTCCCCGCGATACTGCCGCGCAGCACCGTGACCGTGACACCGAGGGCGGCGTCGAGGGTCCACATCGTCATCCCCGACGCGGCGGTGATCGCCACGCGCGCGACACCGGTCGCCGCACGGGCGGTGCGCACCGGTGATACCGGGAGCACACCGCGGCGGGCATCGGGCGACGGCACCGACCGTCGCACCAGTTCGGTGGACGGAGGTCCGTCGTCTACATCCATGTCGTCGCTACTCCTGTTCCGAAGACCAGGATGTGAGCGTATCCGGCAATGAGCCCGAGCGCGCCGCCATGGACGAAAAGCAACCATTCGTCCTGTTTGATCGCTGAACGCAGCATGTCCACGAAGTCGTGCGGCGAAAGCGCGGACATTTGCCGGGCGATGAATTCGTTGACCTGGCGGCCCTGCTGGACATTGAACTCGGGGTCGGCGAAGGCCATCGGCGCGATCGTCATGGCCTCGGCGGTGAGGGTGGACTGCAGCGAGTCGTATTCGCGGCTACCGAGCATGAACTTCACCGCGGGCCTGGCCGGGCCGAGGGCGCGGTCGGCGGCCGGGCGCAGCGTGTCCTCTAGCATCTGCAGCGTGCGGTCCGAGCGCGGGCCGTTGAGCAGTTCGTCACCGATGTTGGCGACGGTGAGCACCTCGGTCGACACCAAAGCCGCGTAGCCGGAAGTGATTTCGGGCTGGCGCTTGATGAGCAGACCCTGCCGCCACGGGCACCACCACTTGGGTTCGGCGGGCGCGAAGATCATGTTCAGACCCACCCAGTTCACCACCCAGCCGATCACGATGCCGCCGAGCGGCAGCACGATCAGGGGCGAGAGCGAAGTGGTGTGCAGTGCCAGTACCAGCAGCAGACCGCAGGGCGCGCCGAAATAGAAACCGAAATTCTGCATGAACCGGAGTTCTTTGGCGCCGAGCACCTGGAACAACTGGTTGAGCAATTGCGGGCGTGCCTGGAAATAACGGATCACCATCTGCTTCACATCGAGCAGCTGATCGATATTGGTGCCGAGTTCCATGGTGAGTTCGCGCAGGATCTCGGGCAGTTGCGAGCGCACCCGCTGGTGGATCATCTCCCTCACCTGGGTGGGCAGGTTGTACCAGAGCTGCGGATGCTCACGGCGCAGGATCACCTCGACGATGTCGCGAATCTGCGCGTCGGCCACCTGGGCCAGGTGCTCGGCGAGTTTGTCGGGTTCGAGTTCGCGGTAGAAGTCGGAGACGCTGCCCAGTTTCGACAGACCCTTGTCGACCGCGATGCTCGCCATTTTGTCGGCACGGGAGGGGACGATGCCCTGCCAGCCGATACGGCCGTCGTAACTGAGCAGCGGCAGCACCTGAATTCGCTTGGGCAGGTAGGGAAACACCGTGCGCAGACCGGGCAGCTTGACGCCGTGGAACTCGAGCGGCCGGAACAGCATGAGAATGCCGGTCCAGTTGGTGATGTAACCGATGACGCCTGTGAACAACGGGATGGTCAGAATTTCGAGCAGGAGCGTCGGATGTATACCGAACACACTTTCCAGCACTTACGACACCCTCCTGCCGATACCCGGTGACCACCGCCTTCACCGGCGTTCAAAAAACTAGCACCCCCGCAGCGAGGTGACCCTACTGTGAGGTACGGAACCGGGTCCATTCGCCGTGTTCCAGGCCACAGGGTAGTGTCTGAGACATCAGTCACAGAACCTGTCGCGGATGCCGCACTCGGCCCACCGAGTCGGAACAATGACCATCACCACATTTCGTGACAGGCCACAATCGAGGGCGCGGACAGGGGCGCGCGGTAGATCGCACTGTGCCTGGAGCGTGGTCGGGCAATAATCTGGTGGGCGATCGTTGTCCACGGCGAGACTTCGGAGTAGGACGTTGACAGACGACAGGACCGGACAGGACCTGGCCCGTGCCGGTACCCGCGCCGTCGAGCGCAGCTCGGATGTCGAGCAGCGACAGATCAGTAACGAAGCCCGCCTGATCCGCGGGGTGTTCCGGGCGGCCGGACTGGCCGCGGGCACCGCTGTGCGCGGCAGCCAGTGGGCCGTCGGCACCACCTACGAGGTCACCAAGGAGCTGGCGCAGGCCGCGCTCGACGGTGAGTCGTCCGCCGATATCGCCGAGCGCACCGGCAACGCGCTGCGCTCGATCGCCCGCAGTGCCCTCGGCGTCACCGAGGGCTCGGTGCGCGAGATCGTCAGCTATGTGCCGACCACCAACGGTTCGGGCCAGCAGTCCCTCGCGGTCGGCCCCTATCTGCGGTCCTCCACCACCGAGGAACTGCGCCGCCGCGGCGATGCGCTGCTGGCCCGCTCGGCCGACGTGTACTTCACCGAGGACGTGCACCCCGCCTACGACCGCATCCTCGACGAGATCGCCCCCGACGAGGCCCGCATCCTGCGGTTCATGGCCCTCAACGGACCCCAGCCGGCCGTCGACGTGCGGACCAACCGCCCGCTCGGCATCGGCTCGGAACTGGTGCAGGGCGACCTCACCTCGGTGCCCGAACAGGCAGGCGTGCGCTATCCCGACCGGGCCCGCTCCTACCTCATCAACCTCAACCGCCTCGGTCTCACCCTCACCTCCGACGACCCGGTGGTGCTGAGCCGCTACATGGTGCTCGAGGTGCAGCCGGTCGTCGAGGAGGCGCTCAAGAAGGCCGGGCGCGCGCCGAAGATCGTGCGCAAGAGCCTTCGCCTCTCGGAATTCGGCGAGGACTTCTGCCGCACCTGCTTCACCATCGGCTAGCCCAGACAGTCCGGGGCCCGCGCGGTCGCAGGTCACACTCCGGTTTCGACAGGGGTAGCGATCGGGTACAGATCCGCCTCGCGTGGGCGATCCGGTGGGATCGTGGAGGCATGGAGCAAGGGCCCGGGTCTGTGAACGCGCGCGTCGAGGAGGTCGATGTGCGTCGTGAACGCTCGGGGCCGCTGTTACCCGGGGCGGAGGAGCCGTTGGTCGCCGGGCACGGGATGGACAGTGTGATCACCGACGACGAACAGCCCGCCGCCGCGCCGCCCGAGCCGAAGCCGCGCCCACCCGAGCATCCCGACGACGTCACCGCGATCAGCAGACTCAAATTCCGCTACCTGCGCACGCTGGACACCAAGTCCTGGGACGAGTTCGCCGACACCCTCGTGCCCGAGGCCACGGCGACCTACAGCGAATACCTGCAGTTCGAGTCGCGCGAGGCCTTCCTCGCCTTCCTGCGCAACACCCTCGGCCCGCACGTCGTCACCGAGCACCGGTGCGACCACCCCGAGATCGATGTCGACGGCGACACCGCCACCGGCACCTGGTATCTCGCCGACACCGTGCTCATCCCCGAACACAACATGTGCCTGCACGGCGCCGCGTTCTACACCGACCGCTACGTGCGCTGCGACGACGGTTACTGGCGCATCGCGCACACCGGCTACGAACGCACCTACGAGGTGGTCCTCTCGCTCAGCGACCTGCCGAGCCTGCGGCTCACCGCGAGCCGCTGGGGCATGATCTCCCAGGACGTCTCCCGGGTGGAACGCGAACCGGAGGAGTAGACCGCTCCCGGCCCAGACAGCTAGTCGGCCGTGGCCACCAGCGGCTCGAGGGTGAGATCCGGGTGTTCCTTCTCGATGTACTGCAGCCGCCACTTGTCGCTGAACAGGGCGAGGATCGCGCCGTCGGTGCGGGTGAACACCTCGACTCCGCGCTGGCGGTCCAGCTCCGGCGCCGACTCGGCATCGGTGCGCCTGGCCAGGGTGTAGGCGAGGAAGTCGAGCTGGGTCTCGACATTGAATTCGGCCTGCATACGGGCGGTGACCACCTCGAACTGCATGGGCCCGACGGCGGCGAGCACGGGCGAGGCGTCACCGCGCGCGTCGTTGCGTAGCACCTGGACCACGCCCTCGGAATCGAGCTGGTCGATGGCCTTGCGGAACTGCTTGTACTTGCCCGCGCTCTGGGCGCGCAGCGTCGCGAAGTGCTCGGGCGCGAAGCTCGGGATCGGCGGGAACTCGACCTTCTTGTCCACGAACAGGGTGTGCCCCGGTGCCAGCGCGGTCGCGTTCACCAGGCCGACCACGTCGCCGGGGTAGGCGGTGTCGACGGTGGTGCGTTCGCGGCCGAACACCGTGAGCGCGTACTTCGTCGCGAAGGGGCGACCGGTCTGGGCGTGCGTCACGACCATGCCGCGTTCGAACTCACCCGAGACGATGCGCATGAAGGCCAACCGGTCGCGGTGGGCGGTGTCCATGCCGGCCTGGACCTTGAACACCACCGCGCTGAACGGGTCACCGGTCACGCGGGCTCTGCCGTTCACGTCGGCGCGCGGCCCGGGTGCAGGCGCCAGTGCGACAAGGGTCTCGAGCAGTTGGCGCACTCCGAAATTCAGCATCGCGGAGGCGTAGATGACCGGCGAGGTCTGCCCGGCGAGGAACAGTTCCTGATCGTGGTCCTGCCCGGTGGCCGAGAGCAGCTCGCTCTCCTCGGCGGCGGTGGTCCACGCCTCGCCTTCGCGGGCCTCCGCCTCGGCGGGTGTCAGCGATTCCTCAGGGGCGATCGTCGCGCCACCGGCGGTGCGGGTGAAGTGGATGTACTCGGTCGCCTCGCCCTCGGGGCCGCGGCGCAGCAGGCCGCGGAAGTCGCCCGCGATACCGACCGGGAGGAACAGGGGAGTCGGGGTGAGGCCGATGCGCTCGCTGATCTCGTCGAGCAGTTCCAGCGGCGCCTGGCCCGGGCGGTCCCATTTGTTGATCACCGTGATCACCGGGATGCCACGGTGCCGACACACCTGGAACAGCTTGAGCGTCTGCGGCTCGAGGCCCTTGGCGGCGTCGATCAGCATCACCGCGGCGTCGACGGCGGTGAGCACCCGATAGGTGTCCTCGGAGAAATCGGAGTGACCGGGCGTATCGACGAGATTGATGACATTGTCGACATCCGAACCGGCCGCGCGGTAATTGAACTGCAGCGCGGTCGAACTCACGGAGATACCGCGCGCCTTCTCCATTTCCATCCAGTCCGACACGGTCGACTTGCGACCGGCCTTGCCGTGGATGGCGCCCGCCTCGGAAATCATCTTCGCGTGCAGTGCCAGCGCCTCGGTGAGCGTCGACTTACCCGCGTCGGGGTGCGAGATCACGGCGAACGTGCGGCGACGGGCCACCTCGGCGGGCAATCCGCGCGGAGTGGGGACGGCGCTCTCTCCGGACTCGGTCAACACAGAACCTCTCGCAGTGGTCGGCAACCAATCGAGTTTATTGGAGCGCCGGCGCGCTCGAGGTCGCGGCCCCTCCTCGAGGTCGGGGCGTGGGGGCGGGGAGTTCGAAGCTGGAGCGGTTTCAGGTCGGCCGATCGGGTGCGGTATGGTGGTCGGGTTGTCTCGGCGAGGGTGAGTCGCACCCCGTGTGCTCACCGTGATCGACGCGGCTCGGCCTTCCCGGTCGTCCTCGTTCGTTCTTCGTCCGACGAGCAGACCACCCGACCCCGGTAGATGGGTCGCCCTTGACCAGCCCGGAAGAGCCGTAGGAGCGCATCAGTCATGTCCGACGTGAACCAGATCGAAGCCGCCGTCCGTACCGAATTCGGTAAGGGCGCCGCTCGCCGTACCCGTCGCGACGGCAACGTGCCCGCCGTGCTGTACGGCCACCAGTCCGAGCCGCAGCACCTGTCGCTGGACGCCAAGGCCTTCGCCGCCATCCTGCGTGAGCACGGCACCAACGCCATCCTGAACCTGGTCGTCGACGGCAAGCAGCAGCTGGCCATGACCAAGTCGGTAGTCGTCCACCCGATCCGCCGCTACATCGAGCACGCCGACCTGCTGATCGTCAAGCGCGGCGAGCGCGTCGTCACCGACGTCCCCGTCGTCGTCACCGGCGATGCCGCTGCGGGCACCCTGGTCACCCAGGAAGCCAACACCATCTCCATCGAGGCCGACGCGCTGAAGCTGCCCGAGACCATCGAGGTCTCCGTCGAGGGCGTCGAGGCGGGCACCCAGATCCTGGCCGGTGGCATCGAGCTGCCCGCCGGCGTGACCCTGGCCGGTGACGCCGAAGCGCTCGTCATCAACGTGATCGCCGCCCCGTCGGCCGCTCAGCTCGACGAAGAGGGTGAAGGCGCGGCCGAGGCGGGCGACACCCCCGCTGAAGAGACCGA
The DNA here is from genome assembly GCF_053605015.1 of Nocardia sp. NPDC003979. Lineage (NCBI taxonomy): Bacteria > Bacillati > Actinomycetota > Actinomycetes > Mycobacteriales > Nocardiaceae > Nocardia > Nocardia sp. NPDC003979. The sequence continues at coordinate 128,212 of NZ_JBSGIJ010000012.1, read as the reverse complement.
GTAAGACGCTCAACGGTTCGGCCGATGACCGAATCCTCCGGGCCCGCACTCGTGGTGGGGCTGGGTAACCCCGGCCCCGAATACGAGCGCACCCGCCACAATGTGGGCTTCCTGGTCGCCGACGTGCTCGCCGAGCGCGTCGGCGGCCGTTTTGCCGTGCACAAGAAGTCCGGCGCCGATCTGCTGCAGGCCCGTCTCGACGGCCGCCAGGTCCTCATCGCCAAACCGCGCACCTATATGAATCTGTCCGGGCGCCCGGTGGCGGCGCTGGCGAAGTTCTTCTCGGTGCCCGTCGATCAGGTGATCGTGGTGCACGACGAATTGGATCTGCCGTTCGGGACGATCCGGCTCAAGCAGGGCGGTGGGGAAGGCGGCCACAACGGCCTGCGATCCATTTCCCAGGCCCTCACCACCAAGGACTACCTGCGCACCCGGATCGGCATCAGCCGCCCGCCCGGTCGTCAGGATCCGGCTGATTATGTGCTCAAGCCGTTCTCGGCCCCCGAGCGCAAAGAGGTGCCGGTGATCGTCGAGCAGGCCGCCGATGCGGTGGAGCTGTTGCTGAAGGCCGGTTTGGAAACCGCCCAGAACCAGCTGCACTAGCGAACTTTCGACAACGAGCCCTCCCCGGTTTCGGGGAGGGCTCGTTGTCGTCAGCGGAGGTGGGCCGCCGTGGCTGTGCGGCGGAGCTTTCCCGAAGAGGTCTTCGGGAGGGCGCCGGGGCCCAGAATGGCCACGGTGCGGGGGCGCGCGCCTACCTCGGCGAAGACCTCGTGGACGATCTCACGTTCGATGCGTTTCACCTCGTCGGGGACCTGGTAGTCGTTGGATTCGACTACCACGGCGAAGCTTTCGCGCTTCTCGCCCGCGTCGAGGCGCACAGCCACGGCATTGCCGGGACGAACTCCCTGCACGCGCAGGGCGGCACGTTCGATGTCGGTGGGGTAGATGTTGCGGCCGCCCATGATGATGACGTCCTTCATACGGCCGCACACCACGATGAGGCCGTCGTCGGTGAAGTAGCCGATGTCGCCGGTGTCGAGCCAGCCGTCGGCGTCCTGGGCGGGACGGAACCCGTCGACGGTGACGTAGCCCGAAGTGACGGCCGGGCCACGCAATTCGATGACGCCCACCGAGCGAACCGGCAGCGGCTGACGCTCGTCGTCGACCACCCGGCCCTCGAGATCGTCGACCAGGTAGCCGAGGGTCGGCAGTTTGCGCGGTGTGCCGTGATGGCCGTCCTCGGCGACGGGCACCGCCTTGCCGACGGCCTCGAGCAGATCCGCGTCGACGATATCGAGCACCATGCCGTGACCGGGATCGGGAATCGACACGGCGAGGGTGGTTTCGGCCATGCCGTAGACGGGAGTGAGGGCGGACGGGTTGAGGCCGAACTGTTTTCCGGCCTCGGCCAGGGCCGTCATGGTGTCGGGGTCGACCGGTTCGGCGCCGTTCCACATGTAGCGCACGCTCGACAGGTCCATGCTGCCCGGTTCGGCCTGCCGCAGCCGGCGCGCCAGCAGCGAATACGCGAAGTTCGGTGCGGCCGTGACGGTCCCGCGATACTTGGCGATGAGTTCGGCCCACAGCAGCGGCCTGGCCAGGAAGTCGAGCGGCGTCACGCACACCACTTCGGCGCCGAACTGCATGGGCACACTGAGGAATCCGACCATGCCCATGTCGTGGAACAGCGGCAGCCAGCTGATCATCACGTCGTCGTCGGTCTGGAACTTGACGCGATTGAACATCGCGTAGGCGTTGACGTAGAAGTTGCCGTGGGTGATGCGCACGGCCTTCGGCGAGCCCGTCGACCCGGAGGTGAGCTGCTGCAGGGCGATATCGGCCTCGGTGGTCGGCACCGGATCGGAGTCGGCGCCCTCGGCCAGGTCCGCCACCCGGACCACGGTGATCCCGCGCTCTCGCAGCACCGGTTCGGCGGCGGCGAACGGCTCGCCGAGCACGACGGCCTTCGCCTCGATCATGTTCAGGACGGTCTCGGTGTCGCGTACCCAGACCGCGAGGTCGGTGCGTGGCGTCGGCTGGTGCAGCATCGTGATCGAGGCGCCGCGCATCCAGATCCCTTGGCACACAGGGGCGATGTCGACCGGCAACCCGGCGAGCACACCCACGGCATCGCCGTGCCCGATCCCGGCGGCCGCGAGACCGCCCGCCATCCGCCGCGCCTGGCGATGGATTTCCCCCCAGGTCTGCCGAAGCGGTGCCTCGGGTTCTCCGGTGACCAGCCCACGCGGGCTGGACAGCGCTGTGGCAAACATTTCGTCGGTGAACCTGCTCAACGTCGGACTCCCTTTACGCCAACGATCGGTTACGGCCGTGCTCCCAACAAGATCCCGCCCCGTGATTCCGGTGTTAACCCCAATTGCCCCCGGCACCCCTGTGTGAACACGATAGCCGCTGCCTCCGACTGCTCTGGCCACACCGGGGCAATTGCCTGCCGGAGGCAGCGGGTCGAACCTGTGATCCGCCGGTCAGCGCTGTGTCAGGCTTGCCAAGGTCGCGACGAAACGGTCGAGATCGGAGCGGCTGACGAAGTAGTGCGGTGAGGCGCGCAGGACGGCGGGCAGCGCGCGCTCGGTCATGTCGAGCAGCGCCGAGGTGGCGCGGCTGACGGTGACGGTGACGGCGTGCTCGGCGAGCCGGTCACGCAGCTGGTCCGGGTCGTGGCCGTCGACGGTGAACGAGACGATGCCGCTGTGCTCGGTCCCCAGATCGCGCACAGTGACGCCGGGCAGGTCGGCCATGGCTTCGCGCAGGTATTCCGCGCCCGCGGCCACCGCCGCGTAGGCCTCGTCGGGACCGAGTTCGAGCAGGTAGTCCACGGCGGCGCCGAGGCCGAGGCGGGCGGCCACATCGCACTCCCAGAACTCGAAGCGCTGGGCGCCGTCGGCGAGGCGGTAGTCGGCGGGGCCGGTCCAGGTGGCGCTGTGCAGGTCGAGGCGGGCGGGTTCCATCGTGTGCGCCAGTTCGTTACGCACGTAAAGGAATCCGGTGCCGCGCGGGCCACGCAACCACTTGCGCCCGGTGGCGGACAGGGCGTCGACACCGAGTTCGATCACATCGATCGGCAGTTGGCCGATGGATTGGCAGGCATCGAGCAGAACGATCGCACCGGCTTGTTTCGCGATGCGGGTCGCCTCGGCGACCGGGTTCACCAGGCCGCCGTTGGTCGGCGCGTGCTGCAGCGAGACCAGGCGGACGCGCTCGTCGAGCATGTTCGCCAGGGCGACGGTGTCGAGTCGACCGGTGTCGTCGCTGGGAATGTGCTCGACCACCGCGCCGGTGGCGGCGGCGCGCTGCAGTGCGGCAATGGCATTGCTCGCGTAGTCGGCGCCGGAGATCAGCACGCGGTCGCCGGGCCGCAGGGGCACCGAGTAGGCGAAATCGGCCCAGGACCTGGTGGCACTGTCGCTGAGCGCGATGGTGTCGGGCGTGGCGCCGATCAGTGTGGCGATGGAGGTCTTCACGGCGGCGAGGTCGTCGAGTCGTTCGTTTGCCGCACGGTAGCCACCGATGTCGGCTTCGCGACGGAGATGGGCGATCACGGTGTCGGTGACGATGCGCGGCGGTAGGGACGAGCCCGCGCTGTCGAGGAAGACCTTGCCGTCGGCGAGGCCCGGCGTGGCGGCGGTAATGGCGGCGAAATCCAGCATGGCGACGACCCTAACGCCGATCGGTGTTCGGCTTCTCGACACTTTTTCTGTCGGTGGTCCTCGCTACCCTGGAATGAACGACATGCGCCGAGCCCCGGCGGCGCTCACCACGTGGAGGTTGGCATGGCGGTCACCCTGGAACGTTCCTCCTGGCCGGATTCCGCCTGCGACCAGGGCGAATTGTCGTCGCGGGCGGCGGCTGAGGCCTATGTGGGCGGGGTGTGTTTCAAGCTCGGGCCACCCACGCTGATCGGTGCCGAACTCGAATGGCTCACCGCCGGACCCACCGGCGCCCGACCCTCGCTCGACCAGCTCTCCTCGGCCCTCGGGCCACATGCTCCGACCTCTCTCGCCCCTGCCTCACCCGCGCTTCCCCTGCCCGGTGGCAGCGCGGTGACCATCGAACCCGGTGGTCAGATCGAACTCTCCAGCGCACCTTTCGCCGATCCGGCGGAGCTCACGCGGAATCTGCGGGCAGATGCGGCCCGTTTGCGGGACTTGCTCGCCACCAGGGAAATCACCGTCACCGCCGCGTCCGCCGACGCACACCGCCCGGCTGAGCGGCTCCTTCGCTTGCCCCGATACGCGGCCATGGAACGCGCGTTCGCCGGCATCGGCCCCTTCGGCGGCCTGATGATGTGCAATACCGCCGCCACCCAGGTCAGCGTCGACGCGGGCGCCGACCCGGCCGAGGTGCGCGCCCGCTGGACAGCGCTCTACGTGCTCGGGCCCGCACTGATCGCGGCGTTCGCCTGCTCGCCCGCCTTGCACGGAATACCGTGCGGGGATTGGGTTTCCCAGCGCATGCGTACCTGGTTGCGCCTCGACCCGGCCCGCACCAGGCCACCGGTATCCGACTGGGCCGACCCGATCACCGCCTACGCGCGCTGGGCGCTCGACGTTCCACTGCTGTGCGTGCGCTGCACCGAACCCGACGCCGACTGGTCGCCCCCACCGGGCGCGACCTTCGCCGACTGGCTCTCGGGCGCGCTCGACGACGAGGTCGGCCGCCGCCCCACCCGCGCGGACCTCGACTATCACCTCACCACCCTGTTTCCGCCGGTCCGGGCCTCGGGACACCTCGAGGTGCGCTATCTCGACACCCAGCCGGGCGATACGTGGACCACCCCGATCCACCTGTTCGACGCCCTGCTCTCGACATCCGAGGTGGTCGCCGAGGCAACGGCTCTCGCGGCCCCGGTCGCGGGGGAGTGGACCACAGCGGCGCGCCACGGGCTGCTCGACCCGCAGGTGCGCCAGGTGGCGGTGGACGTGCTCGACCTGGCGGCACAGCATGCCAGAACACCCGCCGCCGCACAGGAATTGGCCGACGCGGCGCGTCGATGTCGCTCGGCACTCAGCCCCTCGGACCAGCTGGAGAGCTCGGAGGGTTCGCGATGAATCGACGTCGCGCGCCCGATGGCCCGACCCTGCCTGCCGCTGTGAAGATCCCTGTCGCCCAGCCTCACTCGGAGATCCGCTCGTGACACTTTCCGCACCCGCCGACCATGCCGACCGCGAACGCACGCGAGCCAGGATCGCCGAGGTGCTCGCTCGTGCCCGCCGCCGCACCGCCGTGCTCACCGACAGCGTCGACGAGGCCGACCTCGTCGCGCAGCATTCACCGCTGATGTCGCCCCTGGTCTGGGATCTGGCCCATATCGGCAACCAGGAGGAACTCTGGTTGGTGCGCGATGTCGGCGGCCGGGAACCGGTGCGCAGCGATATCGACGAACTGTACGACGCCTTCAAGCACGCCAGGGCGAACCGGCCCGCGCTGCCGCTGCTGAATCCGGAGCAGGCGCGTGGCTATGTGGGCACCGTCCGCGAGAAGGTCCTCGACGTACTCGAATCCAGTCCGCTGCTGGGAAATCCGCTGGTGGACAATGGTTTCGCGTTCGGGATGATCGCACAGCACGAACAGCAACACGACGAAACCATGCTGGCCACCCACCAGTTGCGCCTGGGCGCACCGGTACTGTCGGCGCCGCCCACGCCGTCCGCGCAGATTCCGATCGGCGGTGAAGTAGTTGTTCCCGCAGGCGAGTTCGTGATGGGTACGTCAGCCGATCCGTGGGCGCTGGACAATGAACGGCCCGCGCATCCGGTGTATGTCGAGGGTTTCGCGATCGATGTCGCCCCGGTGACCAACGAGCAGTACCTGGCGTTCATCGACGACGGCGGCTACGAGCGCCGTGAGCTGTGGTCGGAGCGCGGGTGGGCGCACCGGCAGGAGGCGGGGCTGGTCGCGCCGCAGTTCTGGGAGCGCGAGGGGAATGAGTGGTACCGAAGGGTTTTCGGGGTGCGTACCGCGTTACGGCCACGTCAGCCGGTGGTGCACGTGTGCTGGTTCGAGGCGCAGGCCTATGCGCGGTGGGCGGGTAAGCGGTTGCCCACCGAGGCCGAGTGGGAGAAGGCGGCGCGGTTCGACCCGGCCACCGGAGCGTCGCGGCGCTATCCGTGGGGCGAGGACGAGCCGAGCGAGCGCACCGCCAACCTGGGCCAGCGCCATCTGGAACCGGCCGAGGTCGGCGCGTATCCGGCCGGTGCGTCGGCAACCGGAGTGCACCAGTTGATCGGTGACGTCTGGGAGTGGTGTTCCTCCGGTTTCGAGGCCTACCCAGGGTTCCGTGCGTTCCCGTACCGCGAGTACTCGGAGGTCTTCTTCGGTGGGGACTACCGGATCCTGCGCGGCGGTTCGTTCGGCACCGACGAGGTGGCCTGCCGCGGCACCTTCCGCAACTGGGACCATCCCATCCGCAGGCAGATCTTCGCCGGGTTCCGGCTGGCCCGCGACCTGCGCGAGGACGAACACTGATGTGCAGACACCTCGGCTATGTCGGCCCACCGGTCGCGGTCGGTGAATTGATCTTGCGCGGCTCGCACTCGCTCTACGCCCAGTCCTGGGCGCCGCTCGACATGCGTGCCGGTGGCACCGTCAACGCCGACGGTTTCGGCGTCGCCTGGTGGCGCCGCGCCGAGGTCGGCATGGAGGGTGCCCGCGACGCGGTGACCCGCTACCGCAATCCCGCCCCCATCTGGACCGATCCGGCTGTCGCCGAGGTCCTCGGGCAGCTCGAGTCCCGAGCGGTGCTCGCGGCCGTCCGCTCGGCCACCGTCGGCATGCCGATCGAACGCTCCGCCTGCGCCCCCTTCACCGACGACCACTGGGCCTTCAGCCACAACGGTGTCGTGCAGGAGTGGCGAACCACCCTGCCCGCCGTCCTCACCGACTTGGCGCCCCTTCTCGACCCGTCCGCCACGGCCTCGATGTTCCTGCACGCCGAGGCACTCACCGACGCGGCAGCGCTGTGGGTCGTGCTGCGTGCCCTGCTCGCCGCCATCGACCCCGACGGTCCGGTCACGTCGCCGGCCGACGCGCTGCGACTACTGGTGACCACCGTGCTGCGTCATCAACCCAACGCCCGCGTGAATCTGTTGCTCGGCAACGGTTCCGAACTCTGGGCCACCACCTGCTGGCATGCCTTGTCGGTGCTGGTCACCGACGACTACGCCGTGCTGTCCTCGGAACCGTACGACGACGATCCACGATGGCGACCGATCGCGGATCGTCAGCTGGTGACCGCCTCGCCCGGCCACTGCACCATCACCGCTCTGGAATTCCCCGCCACCGAAAGGGTCCGTTCATGACCGCGCCGCTGCTGGACATCCACCTCACCGACGCCGATCTCACCGAGGCCCTGCGCGCCGACGCCCGCGCCGGACTCACCGCCGATCCGAAGTCGCTGCCGCCCAAGTGGTTCTACGACGCCCGTGGCAGCGAATTGTTCGAGGCGATCACCGAGCTACCCGAGTACTACCCCACTCGCACCGAGCGGGCGCTGCTGCGCGATGTGGTGGACGAGATCGCGGCCGCCGCTCGTGCCGACGTACTGGTGGAACTCGGCGCGGGCTCGGCGGCCAAGACCCGGCTACTCCTCGACGCGCTCACGGCCGTGGGTTCGCTGAAAACCTATGTGCCACAGGATGTTTCCGCGTCAGCCCTCCGTGGTGCTGCAACCGAATTGGCGGCCGAGTACCCGAACCTGTCCGTGCACGGTGTGGTCAGCGATTTCACCGACACCCTGCACAACCTGCCGAGGGGTGGGCGCCGGATGATCGCCTTCCTCGGCGGAACCATCGGTAACCTGGTGCCCGCCGAACGCGCCGAATTCCTGGCCGGCATCAACGAGGTTCTCGAACCCGGGGAACTGCTGCTGCTCGGCGCGGGCCTCGTGGTGGCCCCCGAAATCGTCGTTCCCGCCTACGACGACGCCGCGGGTGTCACCGCCGAGTTCAACCGCAATGTCCTGCACGTCCTCAACAACCGGCTGTCCGCCGATTTCGAACCGGACAAGTTCGAGCACATCGCGCTGTGGGATCCCACGAACGAGTGGATCGAAATGCGCCTGCGCGCCACCGAAGCCATGACCGCGACCGTCGCCGATCTGGGCCTCACCGTCGACTTCGCCGCGGGCGAGGAGATGCGCACCGAGATCTCGGCCAAGTTCCGTCCCGAAGCGCTCGGTGCCGAACTCGACGACGCGGGCTTCACCCCCACCCACACCTGGACCGACCCCGAGAACCGCTTCACCCTCGTCCTGGCCGAGCGTCGTTGACCGCGGCTACGGCGGAACTGCCTCGGTCGGCAAGATGTCGACCGAGCCGGTCGTCAGGGCGTTGCGGCTCTAGAGGTCGAGCTCGTCGGCGACCCCTTCACCGCTGATCAGGTTCTCGTCCCCGTCGAGGTCGGCGTTGTCGAGGGAGTCCTCGTCGAAAGCGCGGACGGCGACCTCTTCGGCGGGGCGCTCGTCTTCTTCCATCTCCTCGTGGCGCTCGCCGCTCTCGGTCCACTCCTCCGACAGTTCCTCGCCGATACCGAGGAAGCCGTCGGCGTCGGCCTCGCGGTTGCGGATCACGTAGTCCGCGGGCGGGTCTTCGATATTGCGTTCGTATTCGATGATGTCGTCGGCCTGATCGTCGTCGCCCATGTCCATGTCCAGCGGTTCACGGCTCATGGTGCCAGTATCGGCCTGTGCGCCGACCCGTGCCAGGAAGGCACGCCCGCCGGATCAGTCGACGCCTTCGAGGACGGCGGCCAGCCATTCGATGAGCGGACGTAGCTCGTTCCATGCTCGCCGGACCTCGGTGACGCCTGCGGGGGTCTCGAGCCAGTCAGGTGCGCCGTAGTCGCGGCGAACGATCAGCGACTTGTGGCGGAGCAGTCCGATGCGCGGATGGTCGGCGGGGTAGCCCTTGGGGCGGGTCTTGAGCTGTTCGCCGCCGAGGTCGTAACCGGCGGCCGTGATCGCGGCCAGGATGCCTTCCAGTTCGCGGCCGCGCACGTCGTCGTCGATGGTGGCGCGCAGGACGGTCAGGGCGCTCGGCGCGGGCCGGAAACAGCCGCCGCCGACGGCCAGCCCGGCCGCGCTGATCTGCACGTACCAGCCGACGCCAGGGGAGAGGTGAAACACCGCGCCCTGATGAGTCTTGTAGGGCGTCTTGTCGGCCGAGAATCGCACGTCACGGTACGGCCGGAAAACCCTGGCGTCCCCGAATTCGGCCGCGAGTTCGGCGGTGAGCGCGACCATCGGCGCCCGTACCGCCTCGTCGTAGGTGTGCTTGTGTGCGGTCCAGAAGGCCTTGGAGTTGTCGGCCTCGAGATCCTCGTAGAAGTCCAGGCCGGCCAGGGGGAAACCGGTGAAAGCGTTCATCGTGCGTGCGGTTCTCAGTTCTGTGACGGGATGATGTCGGCGTCGAAGAAGAACACCCGGATCGCCAGCCCCGCGAGCAACGCGAACAGCGCCGCCACGGCCGACCAGTTGCCGAGCGGTTCACCCTTCTTGCTCCCGTACAGCCCCGCCGCGATCCCGAGCACACCGAAGATGATCGGGAAGAACAGCAGGGCGATGACGGCGAACACGAACGCCACTGTCGACCAGGTCTTACCCGCGGACGCCTCGACATCACCATCGGAGTCGTCGACGGGCAACCCACCGTAGGACACCTCGGGCCTGCCGGGATATTTGGCCTCGTGCGCGCCATGCGATGGCTCGACCGGCTCGTCCGACAGCGAATACGACACCTCGGGTCGCTCCGGCTTGGCATGCCGAGGCCGATACTCGCCCTCGCCGGATCCGGATTCCTGCGGTGTGCTCATCGAGACCTCCCAGGTCGGGCTATCGCGGGGCTACCGTCTCCAGTATCGCCCCACGGACCCTCGGCACCACGCTGCCGACACACGAACGGCCCCCGGCGCGATGCCGAGGGCCGTCAGTCAGCAAAGTCAGGCGTTGCCGTTGAACAGACCCGTCACCGAGCCGTTTTCGAAGACCTCGCGGATGGTGCGGGCCAGCAGCGGCGCGATCGACAGCACCGTCAGCGTGGGGAACTTCTTCTCCTCGCTGATCGGCAGGGTGTTGGTGATGACCACTTCCTTGGCACCGCACGAGGCGAGGCGCTCGGCGGCCGGGTCGCTGAGCACACCATGGGTGGCCGCGATGATGACATCGCCCGCGCCGGCTTCCTTGAGCACCTTCACCGCGCCGGCGATGGTGCCACCGGTGTCGATCATGTCGTCGATCAGCACGCAGGTGCGGCCCTCGACGTCACCGACGACGCGGTTGGACTTCACCTGGTTGGGAACCAGCGGGTCGCGGGTCTTGTGGATGAACGACAGCGGGGTGCCACCGAGCGCGTCGGCCCACTTCTCGGCGACCTTCACGCGACCGGCGTCGGGGGAGACCACGGCCAGGTTGTCGGTGGAGTAGTTGGTGCGGATGTAGTCCGACAGCTGCACCAGCGCGTGCATGTGATCGACGGGGCCGTCGAAGAAGCCCTGGATCTGGTCGGTGTGCAGGTCGACGCTGATGATGCGGTCCGCACCGGCGGTCTTGAGCAGGTCGGCGACCAGGCGAGCCGAGATGGGCTCACGGCCGCGGTGCTTCTTGTCCTGGCGGGCGTAGGGGTAGAACGGCAGCACGGCGGTGATCCGCTTGGCCGAACCGCGCTTGAGCGCGTCGATCATGATGAGCTGTTCCATCAGCCACTGGTTCAGCGGGGCCGGGAAGCTCTGCAGCACGAAGGCGTCGGAACCGCGCACCGACTCCTCGAACCGCACGAAGATCTCACCGTTGGCGAACTCACGCGCGGTCTGCGGGGTGATGTCGACATCGAGTTCCTTGGCGACCTGCTCGGCAAGCTCAGGATGTGACCGGCCGGCGAAGAGCATCAAGTTCTTCTGATTGTCGATCGAGAACGCGGTCACTGCTGGTTGCCATCCTTTTGCTCGATTGCCTTGTTCGACGTCTCGTCTGCCGCGATGGCTTCCGCCGCCGCGCGTGCCGCAGCGGTTCCGGGACGGTAACGCTGCACCCAGTTCTCAATGGTGCGCTGTGGTCCACCCGACACGGCAAGTGCCCCGGGCGGAACGCTCCTGCGCAGTACAGTACCCGCACCCGTATAGGCGCCGTCACCCACGGTTATCGGAGCGATGAACATGGTGTCGCTGCCGGTCCGCACATGGGAACCGACCACAGTGTGGTGCTTGTTCACCCCGTCGTAGTTCACGAAAACACTGGACGCGCCGATGTTGCTGTACTCGCCGATCGTCGCGTCACCGACGTAGGTGAGGTGCGGAACCTTGGAGTGCGCGCCGACCGTCGCGTTCTTGGTCTCGACGAACGCGCCGAGCTTGCCGTGCTCGCCGAGCACGGTGCCGGGACGCAGGTAACTGAACGGTCCGACGTTGGCGTTCTCGCCGATCTCGGCCTGCTCGCCGTGGGTGCGCACCACCTTGGCGCCCGCGCCGACGATCACATCGGTGAGCGTGGTGTCGGGCCCGATCTCGGCGTCCTCCCCGATGTGGGTCTCGCCGAACAGCTGGGTTCCGGGGCGCAGGACCGCGTCGCGCCCGATCCGCACACTCGCGTCGACCCAGGTGGTGGCCGGATCGATGACGGTGACGCCCGCGCGCATGTGCCGCTCGAGGATGTACCGGTTGAGCGTGGCACCGGCCTGCGACAACTGCACCCGGTCGTTGACCCCGGTGACCTTGTTCGAGTCGACCAGTCGCGCGCCGTGCACGGGATGCCCGGCCTCGCGGGCGAGACGCAGCACGTCGGTGAGGTAGAGCTCGTGCTGGGCATTGGCCGTGGACAGCCGCCCGATCATGGTGCGCAACACGGCGGCGTCGAAGGCGTAGACGCCGGAATTGACCTCTTTGATCTTGGCCTGGGCCGGGGTCGCGTCGGCGTGCTCGACGATCTCGGCGACCTGACCGTCGTCGTCGCGCACGATCCGGCCGTAGCCGTTGGGATCGTCGGGGACGAAGGTGAGCACGGTGACGGCCGGTCGCTCGGCGTAGCTGCGGTGCTCGTCGAGCAGGGCGCCGAGGGTGTGCCCGTCGAGCAGCGGCACATCGGCGGAGGTGACCAGCAGGTCACCGGTGAAATCGGCGGGCACGGCCTCGAGCGCGCACTGCACGGCGTGGCCGGTGCCGAGCTGCTGTTCCTGTACCGCACAGACGATTTCGCGTCCGAGTTCCTTGCCGACCTCGGCGACGGCGGCGCCGACCTTGTCGCGGTCGTGCCCGACGACGGTGATCAGATGGGTGGGGTCGATCTCCGCCGCGGCGTGCAGCGCGTGCGAGAGCATCGAGCGTCCCGCGAGCGGATGCAGCACTTTCGGAGTCTTCGACCGCATTCGCGTCCCAGCCCCGGCTGCGAGAACGACGACGGCGGTCTGCGGTGGCATGGATCTCCCTCGGCTGCCGGTCAGCGAGTGTGCTGTGGCGGGTTCGGTCGGTCGGTGATGGGGTGCGGGCCGACGATACGTCACTGTGCCCGTGTGTGCTCCGCCGCCAGGACTCGAACCTGAACTATCTGAACCAAAATCAGAGGTGCTGCCATTACACTACGGCGGATCGCCACACCAGTGGGCTGTCAGAGCCCACCACTGTGCTACGGCACGGCCATGATCCTCGCATAGCAGTCCGCCTCTCCGCGAATTTTGGCTTGCCCGCCACTCCGCGAATTTTGGCCGGACTCAGGTGCGGGGAGAGTCGGAAACGCGGCAAGCGTGCGGAAGTGGCCTGGTCAGCCGGTACCCGATGAGTTACCCATGTGCTCGCGAGATCAGTCGTCGGCAGGGTGGGGATGTGATGGCGTCGTGCGGTCTGAGACAGTTGGGGGTGGTGGGTCCGGCAGGTGGTGGAGAGGCAGGGAAGTTGTCTTCTAGTGATCCGGCGCGTGTTTCCAGACCGAGGATGACCGGTACGCAGCGGCGCCAGCAGTTGATCGAGATCGGTCGCGCGTTGTTCGCGGAGCGGGGCTACGACGCCACATCGATCGAGGAGATCGCGCAGCGTGCGCAGGTGTCCAAGCCGGTGGTCTACGAGCATTTCGGGGGTAAGGAAGGGCTCTACGCGGTGGTCGTCGACCGCGAGATGTCGATGCTGCTCGACATGGTCACCTCCTCGCTCACCCAGAACCGGTCGCGGTTGCGGCTCGAGCAGGTGGCGCTGGCGCTGCTCACCTACATCGAGGAACGCACCGACGGGTTCCGCATCCTGGTGCGCGACCAGCCGGCGCCCAATGCCGACGGCCGGTACTCGAGCCTGCTCAACGAGGCCGTCAACCAGGTCGCGCACATCCTGGCGGGCGACTTCGGCCGCCGTGATCTCGACACCAGTCTGGCGCCGCTCTACGCCCAGGCGCTCGTCGGCATGGTGTCCACGGCGGCCACCTGGTGGCTCGACGAGCGCACCCCGCCGAAGGAAGTGGTCGCGGCGCATCTGGTGAACCTGTGCTGGAACGGTTTGAGCCACTTGGAAGCCGAACCGGGTCTCAGCTCCGAATGGAATACGAACATCGCGGGGCCCAAGCCGGGGTAACCGGTCGATAGCGCCCGTGCCGGAAGCGAATCCAGGATTCGGGTGCCCCCGAAGGGTCTGGTGGTACGGTTCACCCATCCTTTTGGGTGCTGCCGGGCGGTATGTCGATCAACTTCGGGATGTCGGTCTACTTCAGGATGGCTGGATTATTGGATGACAGGCGGATCTGATGGCTAGGCAAGCGCGCGCGGAGATCACCCGCGACTCCGTCCTTGCTGGCGCTGCCGATGTCTTTCTCCGTTTGGGCTACGCCAACGCGAGCCTCAGCGAAATCATCGCGCAGTCCAATGTGACCAAGGGCGCCTTGTACTTTCACTTCGGCTCCAAGGAGGAGCTGGCACGGGCGGTGGTCGATCAGGGCAACGAACGGCTCATCGGGTCGTGTCAGGGTTTCTTCGATTCCCGGGTGCCCGCGCTCGAGGCATGCATCGGCATCACCTATGTGGTCGCCGATCTGTCGATGAACGATCCGATGGTCGGTGCGATGCTCAAACTCACCCACCAGATCGGTGACTATCGCGGCGCCCAGGGCGACAACATCGCCAAGACCTGGGGTGAGACGTACCGGGTGCTGTCGGAGCGCGCGATCTCCCAGGGCGACCTGCTCGCCGATCTCGACGCCGAGGTGGTCGGGCTGTTGCTGCAGGAACTCACCGCGGGCGTGCACATCGTCGCGGTGGGCACCGAGTCGATGGACCAGATGGCCACCCGGATGGAACGGGCCTGGTATTTCCTGCTGCCCTCGATCGTTCCGCCCGAGAAGCTGTCGTATTTCCGGGAGTTCGCGGCGCGCCGGTTGCGCCGCTACGTGGTCTAGACGCTGCGGTCGGTGGCGAGCACGGCCCGCACGTCGGCGTCGGGTCCGCTCGCCTCGATCCGCACCTCGTCGCGACCGAAGGCGTGCAGCAGCAGTTCCGACGGCGGGCCGGTGAGCACCACCGCGTCGCCGGTGCCCGCGTGCGCGGTGATCCGTTCACCGCCCGGGGTGGCCAGCACCAGTGGCGCGGGTGACTTGCGGTAGTTCGCCCGGGCGATCGCCCGCAGCGCCCGCCACAGCCGCTGCTCGTCGGCATCGTCCAATTTCCTTGGCTCCCAACCTGGTTCGCCGCGGCGGATGTCTTCGTGGTGGATGAACATCTCGGTCAGGTTCACCGCCGCGTCGACCGGGCGCAGCGGTGACCACAGCGGTGGCCCGGTGCGGATCTGCTCGGCGAGCACCGGGAACGGGCGCTGCCGGATCTTGGCCTGTTGTCTGTCGAGGTAGCCCGCCATCGGCTTCAGGAGGATGCCGAGCGCGGCGTCGGGCCTGCGCTCGCGCACCACCAGATGGGCGGCGAGGTCGTAGACGGTCCAGGTGCCACACAGCGTCGGCGCTTCGGCACCCGCCGCGAGTGCCGACCGAACAAGGGCGTGGCGTTCACGTTGAGCCAGACTCACGCCTGCGACCCTAGCCGCGTGGCCGGTGCCTCGCCCAGCTCGGGGTGATGTCGGACCCGGTGACTAGACTTTGCTACGTCCTCCTCGACCATCCCGTCTGCGCATTCAGGAGCGTTCATGTCCTCCCTTCGTCCCCCGCTCGCCGGTCTGGCCGAGGCGGCTGGGGGTGATGCCGCGCTGCGGACGGTGGCCGATCTGGTCGGCAAGTCCGGGGTGGAACTGGTCGCCCCCTCGGCGGTGCGCGCGTTCGTCGCGAGCACCGTGGCCGCCCAGCGCCCGCTGGTCGTTGTCACGGCCACCGGCCGCGAGGCCGACGACCTGACCGTCGAGCTGGCCGAGATGCTCGGCGACTCGGTGGCGATGTTCCCGTCCTGGGAGACGCTGCCGCACGAACGCCTCTCACCCGGCGCCGACACGGTCGGGCGCAGGCTGGAGGTGCTGCGCAGGCTCGCCCACCCCGACGACCCGGTGTACCCGGAACCGCTGCGTGTGGTTGTCACCACGGTGCGGTCGCTGATGCAGCCGATGACGGCGGGCCTCGGCGATATCGAGCCCATCGTGTTGCGCGTCGGCGAGGACAACGACTTCGACGCCCTGCTCGCGCGCCTGGTCGAATTCGCCTACACCCGCGTCGACATGGTCGGCAAGCGTGGCGAGTTCGCGGTGCGCGGCGGCATTCTCGACCTGTTCCCGCCGACGGCCGATCATCCTGTGCGCGTGGAGTTCTGGGGTGACGAGGTCACCGAACTCCGCCCGTTCGCGGTGGCCGATCAGCGCTCCATCGACGATCTGAGCGTCGAGGTGGTCGTGGCCCAGCCGTGCCGCGAACTGCTGCTCACCGAGCCGGTGCGCGAACGCGCCGCCGCCGTCGCGGCCGACAACGCCGCCGACGCCGCGCTCGTCGAAATGCTCGACAAGATCGCCGAGGGCATCCCGGTCGACGGGATGGAGGCGCTGCTTCCCGTCCTGGCGCCCGGCAAGCTGAGCCTGCTCACCGAGGCGCTGCCCGAGGGCACCCACCTGCTGCTGTGCGACCCGGAGAAGATCCGCACCCGCGCGGCCGACCTGGTGCGCACCGGCGAGGAATTCCTCGAGGCCTCCTGGACGGCGGCTTCCTTCGGCAGCGACGCCCCGCTGGGCGCGCACGGTCTCGACCTGGCCGCCTCCGGTTACCGATCGCTGCCCGAATTGCACGGCAGCGCAGACGAACTCGGCCTGCCCTGGTGGACGTTGAGCCCGCTGAGTTCCGGCGACCCGGTCGAGGTGAACCTGCCGGTGCTCGCGGGCCCGACCGCCCGCGGGTCGGAGGAGCTGGTCGCGACCATCTTCGCCTCGCTACGCGCGCACGTGGCGACCGGCGGCCGCGCCGTCGTCGTGGTCACCGGGCACGGCACCGCCCAGCGCGTGCTGGAACGGCTCGGTGAGGCCGAGGTGCCCGCCGCCCTGCTCCCGGCCGGGGCGGTCCCGGAGCCCGGCGTGGTCGGTGTGCTGTGCGGTTCGCTGCACGACGGGTTGATCTTCGACGACGCGGGCCTGGTCGTCGTCGCCGAATCCGACCTCACCGGCAACCGCGTCACCGCGCCCGGCGAGGGCAAGCGGCTGCCCGCCAAGCGCCGCAACCAGGTCGACCCGCTGGCCCTGTCGGCGGGCGACATGGTGGTCCACGACCAGCACGGCATCGGCCGCTTCGTCGAGATGATCGAACGCACCGTCGGCGGGGCGCGCCGCGAATACCTGGTGATCGAGTACGCCCCGAGCAAGCGCGGCCAGCCCGGCGACCGGTTGTTCGTGCCGATGGAGTCGCTCGATCAGCTCTCCCGCTACGTCGGCGGCGAGCTGCCGAGCCTGTCCAAGCTGGGCGGTTCGGACTGGGCGAACACCAAACGCAAGGCGCGCAAGGCCGTTCGCGAGATCGCAGGCGAGCTGGTGCAGCTCTACGCCGCCCGCCAGGCCGCGCCGGGCCATGCCTTCGGCCCGGACACCCCGTGGCAGCAGGAGATGGAGGACGCGTTCGCGTTCACCGAGACCGTCGACCAGATGACCGCCATCACCGACGTGAAGGCCGATATGGAGAAGCCGGTCCCGATGGACCGGGTGGTTTGCGGCGACGTCGGTTACGGCAAGACCGAGATCGCGGTGCGCGCGGCGTTCAAGGCGGTGCAGGACGGCAAGCAGGTGGTGGTGCTCGTCCCCACCACTCTGCTGGCCCAGCAGCACCTGCAGACCTTCACCGAGCGGGTGGCGGGCTTCCCGGTGACGGTGAAGGGCCTGTCGCGCTTCACCGACGCGGCCGAGTCCAAGGAGATCATGGCCGGAATGGCCGACGGTTCCGTCGACATCGTGGTCGGCACCCACCGGCTGCTGCAGACCGGGGTCCGCTGGAAGGACCTCGGCCTGGTGATCGTCGACGAGGAACAGCGCTTCGGTGTGGAACACAAGGAGCACATCAAGGCGCTGCGCACCCACGTCGACGTGCTCACCATGTCGGCCACCCCGATCCCGCGCACCCTGGAGATGAGCCTGGCGGGCATCCGCGAGATGTCGACCATCCTCACCCCGCCCGAGGAACGTCATCCGGTGCTCACCTACGTGGGCGCCTACAACGACAAGCAGGTCACCGCCGCCATCCGCCGTGAGCTGATGCGCGACGGTCAGGTGTTCTACGTGCACAACCGGGTGTCCTCGATCGACAAGGCCGCCAAGAAGATTCGCGACCTGGTGCCCGAGGCGCGGGTCGTCGTCGCGCACGGCCAGATGAACGAGGACCAGCTCGAGAAGACCGTGCAAGGTTTCTGGGAGCGTGAGTACGACGTGCTGGTGTGCACCACGATCATCGAGACCGGTCTCGACATCTCCAACGCCAACACCCTGATCGTGGAACGCGCCGACTCCCTCGGCCTCTCACAGCTGCACCAGTTGCGCGGCCGGGTCGGTCGTTCGCGTGAGCGCGGGTACGCCTACTTCCTGTACCCGCCGGAGAAGCCGCTCACCGAGACCGCCTACGACCGGCTGGCCACCATCGCCCAGAACTCCGATCTCGGCGCCGGTATGGCGGTCGCGATGAAGGACCTCGAGATCCGTGGCGCGGGCAATGTGCTCGGCGCCGAGCAGTCCGGACACGTGGCGGGCGTCGGTTTCGACCTGTACGTGCGGCTGGTCGGTGAGGCGGTGGAGGCCTACCGGGCCGCCGCCGACGGGAAACCGATCGTCACCGAGGAGATCAAGGAGGTGCGGATCGACCTGCCCGTCGATGCGCACATCCCGCCCGACTACATCGCCAGCGACCGGCTGCGGCTCGAGGCGTACCGCAAACTCGCCTCCGCGCAGGATGATTCGGCGCTGGCCGCTGTCGTCGAGGAGCTCGTCGACCGGTACGGGCCGGTGCCGGTGGAGGTCGGCAGGTTGGTATCGGTGGCGAAGCTGCGACTGCTGGCGCGCGAGTACGACGTGTCCGAGATCGTGGTCACCGGCTCGACGTTGAAGATCGCCCCGCTGAACCTGCCCGACTCGAAACAGATGCGGCTCAAGCGGATCTATCCCAGCGCCACCTATCGCGCGGCCAGCGGAATGGTGCAGTTACCGCTGCCGCGCGTCACCGACAGTGTCGGCGCCGACCGGGTCCGCGATGTCGCGGTGCTGCAATTCGTCGCCGACCTGCTGCTGGTGCTCGACGGCAAACCGCAAGGAATGGTTGATCTTTCGGTGCCGGCCGAGGCGAGCGTATGAGCGAGGCGCAGGAGGCGGCCGATACCGCCGTCGTCGCGGCGGGCCTGGCCGAGGCCGTGCGGGTGATGGACCGGCTGTGGCACTTCGGTGGTTGGGAAACCACCCAGACCCACGATTCGCTGCGCCCCTACCTGCTCGAGGAAACCTACGAACTGCTCGACGCCATCGGCTCCGGCGACTACGAGACCATCAAGGAGGAACTCGGCGACCTGCTGCTGCAGGTGCTGTTCCACTCCCGGATCGCCGAAGCCGCAGGCGAATTCACCGTCGACGACGTGGCGGCGGCGCTGGTCGACAAGCTCGTGCACCGCAGCCCGTATCTGGTGGAGGCCGACTTGCCACCGGGAATCTCGGTGGCCGACAAGATCGCCGCGCAGGAAAAGGCTTGGGAGGAGCGCAAATCCGCGGAGAAGGCGCGGCGCTCCTGTCTCGACGGCATCGCTATGGCCCAGCCCGCGCTCGCGCTCGCCGAGAAGATCCGCGTCCGCGGAGCGCGTGGGGGTCTGCCCGACGACCTGATCCCCGCGGCCCTGCGCACGGTCGAGCTCGGCGGGCCGGATTCCGCCGAGGAGCGCCTGCGCAAGGCCGCACTCGACTTCGCCGCGACCATCCGCGCGGTTGAGGACGCGGCGGAATCGGCACGGGGGGAGCGGTTACCGCTCACCGCCGAGGACTGGCGCACCTACTGGCCGAGCTGACCGTACTCAGTTACCCATCGGCTAACGATCTTGATCGGGGGAATGCCCGCTGATCGCTGCCGAGACCTTAGCGGCAAGTGCCACAGCGCTTTAGACTCGGTGGCGAGCGCGTCGTTCGCGGCGAGCAGGGGTGTCCGACGATCGTCGAGGTGAGGTAGATGGCAACAGAAGTCGATCCGGCAGAGCAGGACGTGGTGACCGACCATCCCGAACTCGACGTGCTGCCGGTGTGGCCGCAGGAAACCATCGCGGTCCTCGTCACCACCGATCCCGGCCCGCACGCCATCCCGGTCTCCTGGCCGGTTCGCGCGGGTGACCGGCGCATCCTCATCAGCCTGCGCACCAATCGCGGCTCGCTCGCCCGGTTGCGCGAGCGGCCCGAGGTGGCGTTGCTGATCCTGGGCGGCGGCAATGTGGCACTGTCGGCGCGCGGCCGGGCGACCGTGATCGCCGAGCAGATGCCCGAGGCCGAGGACTACGCCGCCGTGCGGATCGACGTCGATGTGATCGACGATCACCGTCAGTCGGCCTTCGCGGTGGACCGTGGCATCCAGCGAACGGTTCTCGACGACACCGAACTGCGCGCCCTGGAGGGCCGGGTCGAGACCTTGCGCACCTGGGCCGAACAGCAGCACTGAACACGATCAGGACAGAAGGGTTTTCATGAGCGTCTCACTCGCCAAGGGCGGCAATGTCTCGCTGTCGAAGCAGACCGACAACCTCACCAAGGTCGCGGTCGGTCTCGGCTGGGACGTGCGGACCACCACCGGCGCCGACCACGATCTCGATGCCAGTGCGTTGGCGACCGGGGCCGACCTGAAGGTGCTGTCGGACCAGCATTTCGTGTTCTACAACAATCTGCGTTCGCCCGAGGGAACCATCGAGCACACCGGCGACAACCTGACCGGTGAGGGCGACGGCGACGACGAGGTGATCAATGTCGACCTGGCCGCCACGCCGCCGTCGATCACGAACATCTTCTTCCCCGTCTCGATCCACGACGCCCAGGCCCGCGGCCAGTCCTTCGGCCAGATCCGCAACGCCTACATCCGGGTGACCGACGCCAACACCGGCGTCGAACTGGCCCGCTACGACCTGTCCGAGGACGCGTCGACCGAGACCGCGATGGTCTTCGGTGAGCTGTACCGGCACAACAACGAGTGGAAGTTCCGCGCCATCGGCCAGGGATACGCGTCCGGTCTCGCGGGGATCGCCCGCGATTACGGCGTCAACATCTGACGAACCGCGCGACGAACGGGCGGCGGTCCTGGCGACCGCCGCCCGTCATCCTGCCTGGGTCGCGGGGATGCGCGGGAGCGGAGTCGTACTCGCCTGGTCGAGCAGGCTGAAGTACTTGCGGAGCATGAGCGCTGCCGTCGTGGCCAGGCCCGCCGTGAGGCCCCACCAGACGCCCGCCGCCCCGAGATGCAGCGGGAACGCGAACAGCAGGGCGGCCGGGATGCCGACACCCCAGTAACCGACGAGCGAGAGCCGGAAGCCCGCCGAGGTTTCCTTGAGCCCGCGCAGCAGACCCGTCCCGATGTTCTGGGCGGCGTCGAAGAACTGCAGCACGATGCCGATGAGCAACAGTGTGTGGGCGATGTCGACGGTCGCGGTATCGGAGGTGTCGAGGAACGGCGCGAGCACCACGTCGGGAGCAAGGACGTAGACCGCGCCCGTGACGACAGCGAGCACGCCCGCGTGGCGTAGGGCGAGCCAGGCCAGCGACCGGGCGTGGCTGTACTCGTCGCGCCCTACGGCATGGCTGACCAGGATCGACGCACCGTGCGACAGGCCGATCGCGACCTGGAAGACGATGTAGATGATCTGGTACACGACGTTGTGCGCGGCCAGGGCGGCCGGGCCGAAACTGCCCATTACCAGCGCCAGCACCGAGAACATGCCCGCCTCGGAACCGTAGGTCAGCGCGATGGGGGTGCCGAGGCGCAGTTCCTCGCGCACGGTCGCCCAGCGCACCGGCCACGGGGTTCGCGGCAGGGTGGCGCCGAGCTGTTCGTCGCGGCGCACCATCGCCCAGAACACCCCGAAGGTGATCAGGAAGACCAGTGAGGTGGCGATGCCGACGCCGGTCAGACCGGAGGCGGGGATGCCTGCCCAGCCGTGGATGAAGGCGAGCGCGAGCACCAGGTTCAGCACAACCGAACCGAGCGTCACCATCAACAGCGCCTGGGGACGCTGCATGCCCACGGTGTACTGACGCAACACCTGGAACCACAGGCACGGCAGCAGGCCGGGAGCCAGCGCGATCATCATCGGCCGGGCCAGGTCGAGAACGGCGGCGTCCTGCCCGAGCCACGACAGCGCCCAGCCGAGACCGATCAGCACGCCACCGCCGAGCAGGCCCGCGATCGTCGCGATGACGAACGCCGCGCGCACCACCGCGCGCACCTCGTCGTCGGCCGATTCACCACGCTTACCGGCCGCGCCGAGCGCGCCCGCGATCTGATTACCGGTGCCGGTGATCAACCCGACGCACATCGTGCGGATCTGGTTGAACAACACCAGCGCCAGGCCACCCGCCGCGACCTGCGCGACCCCGAGCGTGCCCATGAGCACGAGATTGGTGGTCGACACCGCGATCTGCGCCAGCTGCGTCAACGCGATCGGCGTCGCCAGCTTGGCCAGCGCGCGGTTGTCGGCTCGCGTCTCGCTCACGGACGAACCTCACGGCTGCGATGCGCGCGTGCGCTGCTCGGCGGCTGGTCACCCCGCCTGCTCAGCGGTGGCGTGCGGCGGGCGGACTGTCGGCGTGGCGCGATCGCGCTCACCTGACCTCCATCAGTTCGTCGTGGCGCCGCAGCGGTGAGTACCGGCGCAGCAGTGTGGTGACCTCGCATTCGGCGGCCGGATCGAGCAACTCGCGCGCGCTCATCCAGTCGTCGTCGAACACGGTGTCCAAGTACTTCTCGCCACCGTCGCACACGATGGTGACCACGGTGGAACCGGCCGGGAATTCCTCGAGCCGGGCCAGAGCATTGTGCACCGAACCGCCCGCGGAACCACCGATCAGCAGACCGTGTGTCCTGGCGACGGCGCGGGCGGTGGCGAACGCGTCGACATCGCTCACCTTCACCCCCTCGTCGAGCAGGCTGTAGTCGACCGCGGTGCCGATGGTCGCGCCCGGCGGGGTGCCGGTGCCCGACTGCCAGTACGGGCCGCCCTCGCCGCCGAAGGCGATGGACCCGACCGGTTCGACCCCGATCACCTTCGGCACGCACCCGAGTTCGCGCAGGCGGGTGGCGGTGCCGAACAGCGATCCGCCGGTGCCGACCGCCGACAGCAGGATGTCGACCCGCTCCACCTCGGCCAGCAATTCCTCGGCGACCGCGTAGTAGCCGACGGCGTTGGCGTCGTTGTTGTGCTGCTCGGTGAAGAAGGCGTCGTCGCGGGCGGCGGCCATCGCCTCGGCGAGGTCCTCCCGTGCCGAGGTGGCCAGTTCGTCGTCACCGTCGTCGGCGACGAACACCAGGTCGGTGCCCATGGCCTTCATCGCGCGCAGTTTGTCCTTACAGGCGTGGTTGTCGACCACGGCGGTGAACCGATAGCCACGTTCGGCCGCGACCACCGCCAAGCCGAGCCCGGTATTGCCGGACGTAGATTCGATGATATGCCCGCCATCGCGCAGCAAACCGCGCCGCTCGGCATCGTCGACCATCGAGCGGGCCATGCGGATCTTGGCGGCACCGGTGGGATTGAACTGTTCGAGCTTGAGCAGCAAGCGGGTGCCGCTGTCGGTGACGGCCAGCTCGAACAGGGGAGTGCGGCCGATCAGATCCGTCACGCGCGTGACGAGAGCCATGGGGTTTCCTCCATCGGGAGTGGATCAGCGGGAAGTGGTGTCGAGGGTCCAGCACAGCCGATCGGCGCGCTCGCGCAGCACGACCTTGGGCGGCAGGGGGAGTTCGTGGAACGGTGACTCGTTGGAATCCATCTGATACCCGGCCGTGTTCGGGTAGATCAGCAGGTCGCCGACGCGAGCGCGGCGGGGCAGCGGGATTCGCCGCCTGCTGAGGAAGTCGGATTCCAGGCAGGTCGTCGCGCCGACGCAGGAGGGGGTGGTTGCGCCGGGTCGCCGCGGCCACAGCACCGGGTCGGGGAGGTATTCGCTGGCGAACCACTGTTCGGACAGGCTCAGGCTGGTGCCGTCGACGGTGAGGATGTCGTACGGGTGACCCTGTGTCGTCCGGGTTTTCACGCCTTGCACGCGGAAGACGGAACTGCCCGCGCGATCGAGCAGAGCGCGTCCCGGCTCGACAGCCAGGCGTATACCGTTGCCGCGCAGCCTTTTCGCAAGGCCGTTGTGCGCGAGGACGGCGCTGAGCATGTCGGCACCTGGTGACGGGAAGTGATAAGGGTAGTAGTCCTCCGCAGGCGCGCTGCCGTGAAACCAGTTGTCGCTGAGCGTCTCCCGGAAGCGGGACCACGAATCGGCATCGAGGTAGTCCACGCCGAAGCCGCCACCGATCGAGATGATGTCGGCGGGATGACCCTCGGATCGTGCCCTCAGGCAGTGGTCGACCAGGGCCGTGGCCAGTTCGGCGCGGGCGGTGGCCTCGTATCCGGACAGATGGAAACTGAAGCCGGACAGCCTGATCGGCCCGCCCGGAGTCACGGCTCCGATGGCCTGCCCGAGTTCCCGAGGATCCAGACCGAACCGGCTCGTCGATCCCTCAGGCAGCACACGAAGCAGGATCCGGGCAGGCAGGTCGAGCGCGGCGAGCCGGTCGAGTTCGTCGACGGCATCGATCGCGATGAGCGCGCCATGACGTGCGGCCAGCCACAGTAGATCGTCGGACTTCGCGGGCCCGGTGACCATCAGATCCTCGCCGCGCACGCCCTGCGCCAGCGCCGCCACGAGCTCGCCGGTACTGGCCACATCCACTCCGGCACCGGATTCCGCGCAGGCCCCGACCACACAGCCAGCCTTGTTCGCCTTCTTCCCGAAGTAGACGAACCCGTCGACCCCCGCGGCGGTGAACGCCGACCGGAAGGCCCCGACGTTCACCGCGACCCGCTCCGGGAAAAGCACATGGAACGGTCCACCGACCGCTTCGGCGATGTCGCCGAGCAGCAGTGGATCATCGAGCAGCCGTTGCTCCACCGCATCGATGTAGGCGGGCATCGGCGGTGCGCAATGGGGCAGGTCATCGGTTGCGCTGGAACGGGATTCGTCGACCACGACCTGGGCGGAGTCGGCTCCGGCTAATCCCACAGCGGCACCTCCGTGCCTCGCCCCTCGGCGATCGCGCGCGCCGCCAGCGCATGCGCCACCGCGATATCGGTGAGCACCAGCCCGCTGTTGTAGACGAAGATCTTCTCGTCGTCGGAGCGGCGAGCGGTGGCCGCACGGGTGAGGATCTGGGGGAGTTCGGCGTCGACCGAGCGCAGCGTGCCGTCAGGGCCAGCCATGTCGGTGCCGGTCAGCGCCATCTGGGCGGCACTGGTCGCCACCACCCGATCGGCGTCGACCAGCGTCGACGGTGCCAGCCCGTATCCCACGAGCACCGCGACGGAACCCGGTGCCAGATGGGAGGATTCGAGCGCGACCTCGGTGCCGGGACCGGCCGTCGCCAGCACCACATCGGCGGTGGGTGCCGCCGCGTACGGATCGTCCACCTGTTCCAGCACCGCGTGCGGCACCTCGGCGGCCAGCTGCGCGTGCACCGCCGCCAGGCCCTCGGCGTGCGTTCCGTACACCATCAGCTTGCGTAGCTGCGGGTTCGCCGCGAGCAGGTGTGGCAGCGCGTTGCGCCCCTGCGTTCCGGTACCGATGAGCAACGCGCTCTCCGCACCGCGGCGGACCGTCTCGCGCACCAGCAGTGCCGATACCGCCGGAGTACGCAACGCGCCGACCCGGGCGCAATCCATCATCGCGATGGGGGCGCCGGTGGTGTCGTCGTAGAGGGTGATGGTGGTGTAGTACCGCTTGGTGCTGCGGTCGTGACCCGGGTCGAACTTGTAGGAGGTCTTCATCGCCACCACGCGGCGGCGACCGTCGCGGCCGAGCATCGCGTAGGACACCGACGAGCCACCGGGATCGGCGACGCTCAGCTTGCGCGGGTTGTCGGATTCGCCCGCGGCGAAGGCGAGATAGGCCTCCTCGACGGCCCGTACCACCTCGGCGGGCGTGATCGGCACATCGGCCAGATCGCTGCGCGAGAGCACTCGGAGCCCGACGCTGCGGTCACGGTTGTTCAACGGATCCTCGTTCATCTGCACTGTCCTGCCCTGCCGTCCGATCGGTGCGCGCCCGAAACGGCGCGATCACCTCTTGCCCGTACCCATTCTCGGACGCTTCCTCGCTCCGCCGACGACGTTCCGGCAGGCGGATATTGACGCGCTTGAGCCACCGATCGGTGCCGTCGTAGCGGGCGCGGAACGGCACCCGGCCGTGCACGGCCACATCGTTGTCGACGAGCAGGAGCTCGCCGGGGGCAAGCGCCGGAGCGTGACAGACGCGCGCGAGTTCGGCGGTGAGGCGGGCGTAGGCGGCGCGGAACGCCGGGTCGGCGTCGTCGAGCGGGGTGTAGGCGGGGTCGTATCTGATGGTGTCGCAACCGTTTTCGTCCACCCAGACGGTAGGCAGCGGTGGTGCGAACGATCCGAAGTCGGTGCCGTAGGAGACATCGGGCAGGATCGGCACCGTCGGGGTGGCCAGGATGCGGCGGTCCTCGTCGCTGAGTTCGACCTCGCGGATCGAGGACACGGTGGTAGCCACGCGATCCGGGTTGCGCACGCACGCCAGCATCAGCAGATTGGCGCGTTCGGCGTGGAAGGCGTCCTCGGAGTGCGGGCTCAGCAGCGTCGCGCTGCTGGCACCGGACTGTTCGTGTTCGTGTCCAAGGGCGGGCACGATGTTGTTGACCAGCCGCCCGTTCTGCTGACCGAGCCAGCCGAACAGCTCACCCGCACACCGCGCGAGCAGCAGCAGGACGATGTCGAGTTCCAGCGAACCGAGGTGGGTCGGATCGCCCGCCGAGACGGCCGCGCGCTGCCAATCCGCAGGCGTCGGGCCGAATTCGGCGTCGCTCACGCGCAGTCCCCGCACGACGGTCGCGCCCGCCGCGGTGGCGGGTGGGCGGACGGCGTGTCGCACGGATGCCGGGAGTTCGCCGGCGCGCCGATCGATCTCGGCCAGCAGGGCGGGGTCGTGCAGGGTCTCGGTATGCGGTAGGTCACTCAGTTGATGTCGGATCTCGGCGGCGAGGCGGCGAACGGCCTGGGCGGCGTCCGGCTCGAACTCGCGGTACTCGATGTCGTGCAGGTGAATCGTTTTACGTTCGGAGAGAACGCTTTTCACCGGCCTTCCCTTCTTCGCATCGGTCGAACGCGGGTGGTGGAGACTCGATGAGCGAAGGTAGTGCCTGGCAATGGATTAGGCAAGACTTACCTAACATGCTCTCATGGCAAATAGCTTATGGGTATGAGGCTGATTTCTACCCGAAGTCGCTGGCAGCCGCCGAATCGGGGGCCGTGGGCGGCGTGGCGGAACGGTCTCGGTCGAATGGAAGACCACCACCGGGCCACTGTTTTAGGCTAGCCTCGCCTAGTTTGCGGCGCCCGGTGAAGGGGTTCGGCGCCCGCCGCTCGAGGAGGAACACCATGGGTTTCACACGCAGGCAGTTGCTGCAATCCGGCATCGGTCTCACCGCAGTGCTGCTGGCCGCCGCGTGCACCAGCGGCGAGGAGTCGAACGGAACCGTCAAGCCGGGCGGCACGCTGCGCGTCGGCGCGCTCGGCACCGCCGCGCGTAGTGAACGCGATCCACACGCCAATCTCAGCAACGAGAGCGACTTCCTGATCGCCTCGCTCGTCTACGACGCGCTGACCGTTCCCGGCGACGACCCGAATGTCGTGCCGCGCCTGGCCTCGCGCTGGGAGGCCGACGCCGAGAACCGCCGCTGGACCTTCACCATCGCCGAGGGCGCCAAGTTCCACAACGGCGCGCCGGTCACCGCCGAGGACGTGGTGTGGTCGATGCGGCGGCTGCGGTCGGTGGGCGGGGCGTCGAAGATGCCGGTCGCCGAGAACGACATCGTCGCCGACGGCCCGAACCGCGTGGTGTTCACCGTGCCCGCACCCAATACCCAACTGCCGCTGCTGCTTCGGCTGATGACGTTCACCGTCCCGCAGGGCACCACCGACTTCGCCGCCGCCGTCGGCTCCGGTCCGTTCCGGCTCGAGTCCTACCAGAACGGCAACGCCCGCCTGGTGCGCAACGAGAACTGGCACGGCACCCCGCCGTCGCTGGACGCCATCGAGGTGACCATGTTCGACAGCGTCACCGCGCTCGGCAACGCGGTGCTCGGTGGACAGATCGACCTGGCCTCCAATGTGGGCGCCATCGCGGGCCGCACCGCCGCCGGTCGCGGCGACCTGCAGGTGATCCGCCGCCCGGACGACACCATGCTCGGTGTCGCGATGCGCGCCGCCGACGGGCCGTTCGCCGACGCGCGGGTGCGCACCGCGTTGCGGCTGGGTGTGGACCGGGAGGCGCTGGTCAACCAGGTGCATTCCGGGTTCGGCACGGTCGCCGCCGATGTGCTCGGTACCGCCGACCCGCTCTACGACACCTCGCTGCGCCGCAGTCGCGATATCGAGCGAGCGAAAGCCCTGCTGCGCGAGGCGAATTTCGATACCGGACGCAGCTACCCGTTCGTCACCAAGGCCGAGGTGCCCGGTGAGGTCGAGTCGGCGAAGGTGATCGCCACCCAGCTCGCCGAGATCGGTGTCCGCCTCGACGTGCAGACGGTCGAGTCGGCCGCGTTCTACGACCAGACCTGGTTGAACGCCCCGCTCTACACCGTGTCCTGGGGCACCAACGATTCGGTGCTCTTCCTGGCCGACAAGCTGATGACCTCCGGCTCCAACCGCAACGAGACCGCTTTCCGCGACCCGGAATTCGATGCCGCCAACGCCAAGGCTCTCGCCGCGACGGGCGACGAATACGGCCGTGCGGTGCGTGAGTTGCAGCGCATCCAGTTCGAGCGCGGTGGCTACCTGGTGTGGGGCATGGCCGACGGTGTCGACATCGCCGCCGCGTCCGTGCGCGGGCTGCCGACCCTCGGCGGTTTCGCCCGCGTCCAGCTGGAACGTGCCTGGTTGGCGTGAGTGCCGTGAAAGCGTTCGCCCTGCCCGCGCTGCGCCGGGTCGTGCTGCTGGTGACCCTGCTGGCCATCGTGTTCGTCGCGGTGGACCTGCTGCCCGGCAGCGCGGCCCGCTCCGTGCTTGGCAGGGAGGCCGGTGCGGCCGAGCTCGCCGCCAAGGAGCACGAACTCGGTCTGGATCGCGCACTGCCGGTGCAGTTCTGGCACTGGATCACCGGGGTGCTGACCGGTGATTTCGGCCGGACCGCACGCGGAAACTCGATCGGTGACATGCTCGCCGACAAGTTCCCGCAGACGCTGCTGCTCGGCGGGATCGCCCTGCTGCTCACGGTGGTGTGCTCGCTCGCCCTCGGCTGCTGGTGGGCGATGCGGCCGAAGGCCTTCGGCTCACGAATCCTGCAGCCGACCACCACCATTGCCGTCGCCGTCCCCGAATTCGTCTGCGGCACCGTGCTGATTCTGGTGTTCTCCCTGGCCACCGGCTGGTTGCCCGCCGTGACGATCACCGACCGCTCCGGATTCCCGGCGGGCCCGGAGATGCTCGTGCTTCCGGTGCTCGCGCTCGCGATTCCCCAGATCGGCTGGAACACACGGGTGGTGCGGTCGGCGCTCCTCGACGTCGCCGCGGCACCGCATGTGGAAAGTGCTGTCCTGGATGGACTCCCGCGCCGCACCATCTTGATGCGCCACATGCTTCCCTTCGCCGCACCCACGATCGTGGCCGGATACGCGACCTCCGTCGGCATGCTCTTCGGTGGCGCCCTGGTCGTCGAAACCCTCTTCAACTACCCCGGTGTCGGCGCCGTCCTCGCGGGCTCGGTGGCCGACCGCGACACCGCGACCGTCGCCGCCGTGGTCGCTCTCACTGCCATCGTCATCATGGTCCTCCTCGCGTGCGCCGACTTCGTCCGAACCTGGTCCACCCGGGGCGCCCGATGAGGGGGCTCGGCCGGAGCGCATCGCGCACGGCGGGGCGCTTCGGGGGAGTTGTGCGTTCGTGGCGGTGGGGTACGGGTTTCGGGGTGGGCCTGGTGGTGTTGGGTGCGCTGATCGGGCCGTTGTTCGCGCCGCACGGGGCGGAAGAGGCGGTGGGGATTCCGTTCGCGGAGCCGGGTGGGGGCGCGGTGCTCGGCACCGATCGGCTCGGGCGCGATGTGTTCAGTCACCTGCTGACCGGGGGGACACAGCTGCTCGTGGTCTCGGCGGTGATCGCGGTGGCGGTGACCGTGTTGTCGGCGGTGCTCGGGGCGGTCGCCGCGGTGCGGCCACGGGCGGGTTCGGTGATCGAACTCGCGGGTGACCTCGTCATTCTCCTGCCCGCCGTGCTCGGCATCCTGCTCGTGCTCACGGCCTGGCCGCAGGGTGGGGTAGCGGCGTTGATCGTGGTGTCGCTGGTGTTCGGTGTGCCGTACTGCGCACGGATATTCGCCGCCTCGGCCGCGAGCATCGCCGCCACCGGCTATGTCGAAGCAGCCGTCGCCAGCGGAGAATCACTGCCCTACCTGGTGTTCCGTGAGATCCTGCCCAACCTCCGCTCGGTCTTCACCACCCAGCTCGGCCTGCGTTTCGTCGTGGCGATCTACCTGGTGAGTACCGTCTCCTTCCTCGGTGTGCCCGCGCTCGGGACCGACAACTGGGCGATCATGGTCCGCGACAACGCCTCCGGCATCCTCCTCAACCCCTGGGCGGTGCTCGCCCCCAGCGCCGCCATCGCGATCGTCGCCGTCGGCGTGAACCTGGTGGTCACCGCGGGGTCCGCGCGTGATGCCCGACGCCGACGGGCTGGAGCCACTGACTACATCCCCGATCGAGGTGCGATGGTCGGCGCGGACAGCCGCGGTGACGTGCGGCTTTCCGGTTTCGGCGGGCAGCGCGATCAAGCGGGCGCCCCCGCTGGGATGCCAGACGAGACAGCATCGCCCACTGACGTAGAGCAGGCGGTGATGGACGGACTCGTGTCCAGCGGGCGGCGGAATGGACACCCCGCGGCGGTCGACGCCGGGGATGCGGCGGTGGTGGATGGGCTGACGGTGGTGAGCGCCGCGGGGGCGGTGTTGTTGGCGCCGTTGTCCTTCCGGCTGAAGGCGGGATCCGTGACGGCGCTGACCGGGGCGTCCGGGGCGGGCAAGTCGACGGCGATGCGGGCGCTGCTGGGGCACGTGCCAGCCGGGATGCGGTGTGCGGGCACGGTTCTGGTGGCCGGACACGACGTCTTCGGGCTCGATCCCCGTGCGCTGCGGACCTTCCGGCGCGAGCGGATCGCCTACGTCGGCCAGGATCCCGGGTCCGAGCTGAACCCCCTCCTGCGCGTTGGTGCGCTCCTCGCCGAAGCCGCACCCACCAGTTCCGCGGCCGAACGACAAGCGATGCTCGATCGCGTCGGGCTGGACGAGACGTTCCTGCGGCGCCGCGTCGGTCGCCTGTCCGGTGGCCAGCAACGCCGGGTGGCCCTGGCCCGCGCCCTCCTCCGCCGTCCGACCGTCCTCGTCCTCGACGAACCCCTCGCCGGTCTGCACGGCGCCTTGCGCACCGAAATAGCGCGGCTGATAGCCGATCTCGCCGTCACCGACGCCACCGCCGTCCTGCTCTCCGGCCACGACACCACCACCGTCCATGCCATCGCCGACACGGTGATCGAAGTCCATCCACCCAGCGCCGTACCGCGATCCCGCCGGGTGGGCTCGGCGCCGATCGGGCACGAAACGCCGTACAGCCGCGCACGAGGTGACACGTCGACGGATGACGGCGTCACGGTTACAGCTGTTCAGCACACAGCCGGTCGCCGCACCGCTGAGCCCGAGGACGACCGGGCCGCTGGGTCAGCTGACCAGGCGCCGCGCGGCGAGATCCCGGTTGCCGAGGGTTTCGCCGCACCTGCGAGTCCCGCGACCGACGGGCGGGAATCGCCGCGAATCGCACTGTCCGCCAAAGGGATCACCGCCACCGCTGACCACCACCGGATTCTCGGTGAGATCGATCTGGAAGTGCGCGAGGGGGCGGCATTGGCGGTGGTCGGGCCTTCGGGGGCAGGCAAGACCACGTTGGCGCGGGTGATCGCCGGCTTGCAGATCGGGGTCGCGGGCGTTGTCGAAGCAGGCGCGGTGCGGGCGCCGGTCGGGAAACGGCGACGGATCAAGCCGGGGGCCAAGGGTATTCAGCTGGTCACGCAGAACCCGTTGGCAGCGTTGAACCCTCGCCGAACCGTCGAACAGACCCTGGCCCGGCCGCTGCGGCGGATCGCCCGCGTGCCGAAACCGGATGTGCGCAAGCGGGTCGACGCCCTGCTCGCCGATGTGGACCTGCCTGCCGACCTCGCGAGCAGGCGACCACACGAACTTTCGGGCGGCCAACGTCAGCGCGTCGCCCTGGCGCGAGCTCTCGCCGCCGATCCGGCCGTCCTGATCTGCGACGAGATCACCACCGCCCTCGACCAGCACACGGCCGCGGGCGTCATGACCCTGCTCGACCGCCTGCGCACCGAGCACGGCACCGCCGTCCTGCTCATCAGCCACGACATGGCTCTGGTCGCCAGGCACTGCACCGACCTGCTGGTCCTCGACCACGGCGAGGTCGTCGAAAGAGGTGATCCCGCAATCGTTCTCGCCGCTCCGGCGCACCGCGCTACCGCGGAGCTGCTGGTGTAACGACGCGGCGGCAGGAGTCGATCTCATCGGGTTGTCCCCCAAGCGTTTTCAAGGAGACGAACCCCGATGATCCACCCTGCCCCTCCGCACGAGGGCGCTGTGCCGCCGAGCCTGCCGCCGTCGACCGACATTCCGGTGGTGCGGCCGTGGGGCGAATCGTCTCCGAACCTCGCGCCGGAACCGGCCCCATCGCGTCGTAGATCCCCGGTGATGCTCGCTGTCGTCGCCGTCGTCGTATTGCTCACCGCCGCCGGAGCGGTCACGGGCTACCTCCTCACCCGGCCCGGCGAACCACGCATGGCCGTCGGTGATTGCGTGAGCCGGGACGAACTGCCCGTCGAATACGCCTGCGCCGACGACCTCGCCGTCTACCGGGTGCACGCCAGGGAACCGATGCAGCACCCGTTCGCCCTGTCCTGCATGAAATTCGAGAAGGCGACCCGCGCGGTAGCCGACCCGAGCCCCACCGACGGCGAAACCGTGCTGTGCCTCGAACCGACCGAGAAGAACGCGACCGACGCGGGCGGTCTGCGCCCCGGCGACTGCATCGATGTGCGCAAGTCCGGCGGCGAAATAGAACGCAGCACATGCGGATTCACCGGCGGACCGCACGTTGTGATCGCCACCGAGCTGCACGTCAAGGTCCCGGTCACCGATCGGGCCTGCGAATCCCACCCGGAAACCCGCGAAGCCTACGCCCAGTCGTCCCTGGGTGGCCGTGCCGTGGTGATCTGCACGAAACCCGCCGAGGACTCCGACTCGATGGCGGGAGCCTTTGTGGGCGAATGCGCTTCGGATGTGTCGATGAAGACGATCGCGTGCGCGCACCGGTCCGCCACGCACCGGGTGCTCTCGGTGCGCACCCAGTACACCGAACCGGCCGACCCGAAATGCGAGGAGGTCACCAACGCCAATGCGGCATCGGTCTCTCTCAACGAGCACACCGACCTGCGTGTCGTCGTCTGCCTGGGGCCGATCGACCAGAACCACCTCGGTTACGCCCGGCCCGGCGACTGCGTCACCGGTTACGCGGGCACCGCCGGCCTGCCGAGGCTGGTGAGCTGTGACGACAACAGTGCCGACGGTCGCGTCACGTCCGTGTACGACGAAGCGAACATCGGATGTTCGGCAGGCGAGGCCCGAATGTCACGCGAGGCGGGCGTCTCCCATGGCTCGACCATCTGCCTCGTCGCGACCTGAGAACTCTGAGAACTCACTGTGAGATGTGCATGGCGGCGCGCTGATCTGGATGATTGGTTGAGTGTCTGTGCAGAAAGCCGGCGTCATCGTCGCCGTGGCGGTGGCCGCGTTGCTCACGGGGTGCAGTTCGCTCGCGTCGATTCCGGGTGACATGCCGCCGGGCCCCGGCGTGGCCTTACCCGTCATCGATATCGACGCACCGGGCCGCGCCGCCACGCAATTGCGCGGCTGGGCCGACGAGCAGTCCGACGCGCTGGGCATCGCACCAGTTGCCCTCGAGGCCTACGGCTACGCCGCCGCCGTGCTCGCCAGGTCGGCGCCCGAGTGCGGCATCGCCTGGACGACCATCGCGGGCATCGCCAGCGTGGAGAGCGGGCACGGCACCCACCGCGGCGCCGACGTGGACGCCGACGGAACCGTTCGCCCGCCGATCATCGGTGTCGCCCTCGACGGGACCAAGGGCAATGCCGTCATCCGCGACACCGACGGCGGCCGCCTCGACGGCGACACCACCTACGACCGGGCGGTCGGCCCGCTGCAGTTCATCCCCGAGACCTGGCAGCGCTGGGCCGTCGACGCCAACGGCGACGGCGTCCTCGACCCCCAGAACACCGACGACGCCGCCCTCACCGCCGCCCGCTACCTCTGCGTTCGTGGCGGCAACCTGACCTCGGCCGACGGCTGGCAGCGTGCCCTGTTCGCCTACAACCAGTCGAACAAGTACATGCTGGTCGTGCGGGATCGCGCCGCCGCCTACAGCATCGGGCGCCGCGCCTAGTCGCCACCTGCCCGGAGTGCCGGTTACTGCCTGCCACCGCGAGACGATAGGCTCGGCTGCGCACGGACCATCCCGTGAGACCTACCGTGCCTTTCCGTCGTAAGGAGTCGTTTTCGTGGCCATCATCGAACAGGTCGGAGCTCGCGAGATTCTGGATTCGCGCGGCAATCCCACTGTCGAGGTCGAGATCGCCCTCGACGACGGCACCCTGACCAGGGCAGACGTGCCGTCCGGCGCGTCCACCGGTGAGCACGAGGCCGTTGAGCTGCGCGACGGTGGCGACCGCTACAACGGCAAGGGCGTCACCAAGGCCGTCGAGGGTGTCCTCGACGAGATCGCGCCCGCCATCATCGGCCTCGACGCCGTCGAGCAGCGCACCGTCGACCAGGTCCTGCTGGATCTGGACGGCACCCCCGACAAGTCACGCCTCGGCGCGAACGCCCTGCTCGGCGTCTCGCTGGCCGTGGCGCGCGGCGCCGCCGAGTCCTCGGGCCTCGAGCTGTTCCGCTACCTGGGCGGCCCGAACGCCCACGTACTGCCCGTGCCGATGATGAACATCCTCAACGGTGGCGCGCACGCCGACACCGGTGTGGACGTGCAGGAATTCATGGTCGCCCCGATCGGCGCCCCCACCTTCCGCGAGGCGCTGCGCTGGGGCACCGAGGTGTACCACTCGCTCAAGGCCGTGCTCAAGGAGAAGGGCCTGTCCACCGGCCTGGGTGACGAGGGTGGCTTCGCCCCCGACGTCGCGGGCACCAAGGAAGCGCTGGACCTGATCAGCCTGGCCATCCAGAAGGCGGGCTACAAGCTCGGCACCGATGTCGCGCTCGCGCTCGACGTGGCCGCCACCGAGTTCTACACCCCCGGTGAGGGTTACAAGTTCGAGGGCAAGGTCCGCTCGGCCGAGGAGATGGGTCAGTTCTACGAGGAGCTGCTCACCCAGTACCCGCTGGTCTCCATCGAGGACCCGCTGTCGGAGGACGACTGGGACGGCTGGGTCGCGCTCACCGACGCCATCGGCGACAAGGTGCAGCTCGTCGGCGACGACCTGTTCGTCACCAACCCGGAGCGCCTGGAAGAGGGCATCGCCAAGGGCGCGGCCAACGCACTGCTGGTGAAGGTGAACCAGATCGGCACCCTCACCGAGACCCTCGACGCGGTCGACCTGGCCCACCGCAACGGCTACAAGACCATGATGTCGCACCGTTCGGGCGAGACCGAGGACACCACCATCGCCGACCTCGCGGTCGCCGTCGGTTCCGGCCAGATCAAGACCGGCGCCCCCGCGCGTTCGGAGCGGGTCGCCAAGTACAACCAGCTGCTGCGCATCGAGGACGCCCTCGGTGATTCGGCACGCTACGCCGGCGACGTGGCCTTCCCGCGTTTCACCGGCGAGTTCTGAACAAGAAGTACCGCGGGACCTGGAGATGATGGGGTAGAGCGCCAATGACCGAGCGACGTGCGCGGGGGACCAGTCCGGGTGGACGAGGCGACCGGCGCACGTCGCGGGCCGCGCGCTCACGCCCCAGTCCGCTCGACACACCCGGCCGTCCGACCGCCGCCAAACGCACCACCCGGCGGCGGCCGGAAACGGCCACCCGCAAGCCGAGCGGCAAGCTGGAACGCACCGAGCACACCATCCTCGGACTGTCCACCGGCAAGGCGGTGATCCTGGCCGCCGTGCTGTGCGGGCTGGCGCTCACCCTGGCCGTGCCGACGCGCACGTACTTCAGCCAGCGTGCCGAGGCGGCCGCGCTGGCCGAGGAACGCGCGGAACTCGACGCCGACCTGGCCGCGCTGCGCGATCGTCGTGCGCAGCAAC
This sequence comes from Nocardia sp. NPDC003979, assembly GCF_053605015.1. NCBI lineage: Bacteria > Bacillati > Actinomycetota > Actinomycetes > Mycobacteriales > Nocardiaceae > Nocardia > Nocardia sp. NPDC003979. The sequence goes on along the minus strand of NZ_JBSGIJ010000012.1, from coordinate 92,216 downwards.
AGGATCCGGCCTACATCCGCACCGAGGCCCGTGAACGGCTGCGGCTGGTGATGCCCGGCGAAACCCCTTATATCGTGCAGGTTCCCGGCATCGAGGCGCCTGCACCGCCGCCGATGAGTACCCGAACAGCGGAGCCCGACCCCTGGTACACCGACCTGTGGCGCAGCATCTCCGAACCAGCACCGGAAGGACCGTAGGTGACCGCACCGAACGAGCGCGACCTCGAGATCATCGCTCGGCAACTGGGCCGCGAGCCGCGCGGAGTCCTCGCCATCGCCTACCGCACCCCGGACGGTCTGCCCGCCGTGGTGAAGACCGCGCCGCGCCTGCCCGACGGCACCCCGTTCCCCACGCTGTACTACCTCACCGACCCGCGCTTGACCGCTGAGGCGAGCAGGCAGGAATCGGCCGGGGTGATGCGCGAGATGACCGAACGCCTCGCCCACGACCCCGAACTGGCCGCCGCCTACCGCGCCGCGCACGAGAGCTACCTGGCCGAGCGCAACGAGATCGAGTCGCTCGGAACGGATTTCACCGGCGGCGGCATGCCCGACCGGGTCAAGTGCCTGCACGTGCTGATCGCGCATTCCCTGGCCAAGGGGCCGGGCGTGAACCCGCTCGGTGACGAGTCCGTGGCCCTGGCCGCCGACGCCGGGCTGCGCGGGACCGCCGTTCCCGCCGACTGGCCCGCTGCCCGCAAGTCCGACGAACAGGCATAATCGCGGGACAGCAGCTGGTCGAGACCTGGAGGAACACTCATGAGTGAGCGCATCGCCGCAGTGGATTGCGGAACCAACTCGATCCGTCTGCTGATCTCCGAAGTCGGCGCCGACAACGCGCTGACCGATGTGCACCGCGAGATGCGCATCGTCCGACTCGGTCAGGGTGTCGACGCGACCGGACGACTCGCCCCCGAGGCGATCGAACGGACCCGCGCCGCGCTGGCCGACTACGTCGATGTGATGCTGGCGCAAGGTGTTTCACGCGTACGGATGGTGGCCACCTCGGCCACCCGCGACGCCGCCAACCGGGACGACTTCTTCTCCATGACCCGCGCCGAGCTGGGTCGCGTGGTCGAGGGCGCCGTCGCCGAAGTCATCACCGGTGACGAAGAAGCTCGGCTGTCCTTCGCCGGCGCGGTCGGTGAATTGTCGGCCGATGCCGGACCTTTCGTCGTGGTCGACCTCGGTGGCGGCTCCACCGAACTCGTCGTCGGCGACGAAAAGGGTGTGCAAGCCGCCTATTCCGCCGATATCGGCTGCGTGCGCATCACCGAACGCTGCCTGCCGGGCAACCCGCCCACGGCCGAACAGGTCACGGCGGCAAAGGAATTCGCGCAGGAGAAGCTCGACGAAGCGTTCGCGAAGGTCCCGGTCGACCAGGTGCGCACCTGGGTCGGTGTCGCGGGCACCATGACCACCATCACCGCCGTCGCCCTCGACCTCCCCGAATACGACTCGGAGCGTGTGCATCTCACCCGCCTGAGCCTCGACGAGGTGCACCAGGTGTGTGATCGCCTGGTCGCCATGAACCACGACGAGCGCGCCGCCCTCGGGCCCATGCACCCCGGCCGCGTCGATGTGATCGGCGGCGGCGCGGTGATCACCGAGGTGCTGGCCGACGAACTCGCCGCGCGAGCGGGCGTCACCGAACTCGTCGTCAGCGAACACGACATCCTCGACGGCATCGCCATGTCGATCCTGGGCTAGCAGCGGCTCAGCGGATGGTGACCACTCGGCTGTGGTGTCCGGTGGCACCGTCCGGGAACGGCGGGACCCGTTCGTCGGTCTGCACGTAGCCGGTGGCGTCGGTGGCCCGCACCCGCAGGGAGTGGGTGCCGGGTGAGGCGTCCCAGCTCCAGGTCCACTGCCGCCAGGTGTCGATCGAGTAGGCCTCGGCCAGGGTGGCCTGCTGCCAGGCGCCGTCGTCGACCTGCACTTCGACCGCGCGGATACCGCGGCCCTGCGCCCAGGCGACGCCCGCGACGACGACCCGGCCCGCGGGCAGCGTCGCGAACGCCGCGGGGAAGTCGATCCGCGAGGCGGTCTTGATCGGCGCCGTCGGCGCCCATCCGCGACGGGTCCAGTAGGCCTCGGCGCGATCGAAGCGGGTCACCTCGAGGTCGACGACCCACTTGGTCGCCGAAACGTACCCGTAGAGACCGGGGACGATCATCCGAGCGGGATAGCCGTGGGCCGCCGGAAGGGCCTCGCCGTTCATTGCCACCGCGAGCAGGGCGTCCTGGTTGCCGGTGAGGGCGGCCAGCGGGGTGCTCGCGGTGAAGCCGTCGATGCTGCGCGACAGCACCATATCGGCGTCGCGGGAAGGACCCGCTTCGGCCAGCAGGTCGGACAGCCGGTACCCGGTCCAGCGGGCCGTGCCGAGCAGGTCACCGCCGACCTCGTTGGAGACGCAGGTGAGCGTGATGACGGATTCGACGGCGTCGCGGGAAAGCAGTTCGTCGTAGTCCAGGCGGATCTCGCGCTCGACCATGCCGTGGATGCGCAGTCGCCACTCGCCGCGGGTCAGCGAGGGCAGTTGCAGGGCGGTGTCGACGCGGTAGAACTCGTCGGCGTCGGTGACGAACGGGGTGATCCCCTGAACGGGCAGATCCATCCGCGCCGACACCGGCGGTGCCGGTTTCGCGACCCGGGGCAGCAGGAATGCGGCGCGGTCGGCGGCGATATCGCGCAAGCGGGTGGCGAGGTAGCGCCCGGCCACGCCTGCCGCGACGACGCCCGCGGTCACCCCGCCCAGGGCCAGCAGGAAACCACGCCTGCTCGGTCCGGTGGCCGGTTCCGGCTCCGACCCCGAGAAGCTCACGAACAATACGGTCAGCGCGGCCACACCGGCGAGGGTTCCGGCGAGCGCGGGCACCGCGAACCAGAATGTGGCACTCGGACGCCGCAGCGCCAGGAAGGCGACGAGCACGCCGAGCACGGTGAGCACGCCCGCCGCGAGGGCGAAGCGGCGCCGGGCGAGCTCGCCGAGCAGGCTCGCCGCCACCACCATCACCGCGCCCATCGAGATGGCCAGCGCCAGTTTGTCGTTGGCGCCGAACCAGCGGATCGCACTGTCCTTCAACCACTTCGGTGTGTTGTCGACGACGGTGGCGCCGAGCACGTAGAACGGCGAAGCGGCGGGAGCGACGAACACCGCGACGAGATGACCGACGGCCAGCACGGTGGCCGCGGCCACCGTCGCGGCTGCCGCGGCCGCGAGATGCCCCAGATCGCGGGGTGCGCGGTGGATCATGCTGACCTCCTGAGATGTGGCTGCCCGATCAGCCGACTTTCACCCCGGCGAGGACCGGTGGTGTCGGCGTCGGCGATCCGCCTGCCGGTTCGATCGTCACGGCCAGGGTGTCCGCCGCCTGGACCGAGGTCACGATCATGGGTTGCCCGGCGAGAACGGCCACCGATTCCGGTTGCCCGGCGGGCGGTACCCGCCACAACTGATAGGTCCGGTCCGAGGGCAGGACGGGCAGATCGTGGAAGGCCACCGCCGCCGCACCGAGCTCCTTCGACAGATGCACCGTCATCTCGCCGCCACCGGTGACCGGGGCCGAACTTTCCCGGCTGTCGGGCTGGTCGAGCACCTGCTGCGCGGTGATCGCGGCGGGTGCGTCGTTCGCCCGGTCGACCGCGACCGTTATCCCCACCGCCGCACCGGCGACCACCACCGCTGCCGCCGCGGCCGCGAGCCATCGAAGCGGCCGCCGTTCCCGCGAAACCGGCTGCGGCCGAACGGAATCGCGCCGGTCGAGCGCTTCCATCAGCGCGGTCTCCAGCCGGGCGGGCGGTGCGACCACGTCCATGCTGGTCAACGCCGCGAGGGTCTCCTGGATGCGCCGGACATTCGCGTGGAAGTCGGCCGTCACCGTCGGGCCCGCCGCCCGTAGCCGCTCGTCGATGTCGGCACGCTCCCGGGCGTCGAGCGCGTCCAGTGCGTAGGGGTAGGCCTCGTCGAACCATGACCAGGGGGTCCGCCGATCCGTCTCGTTCATCGGGAAGTCCCTCCGGTCAAACAATTCTCGAGCCGTTTCAAACCGTCGCGGATCCGGCTCTTCACCGTCGGCAACGGCACCGCCAGGGTCTCGGAGACCTCGGCATAGGTGCGCCCGCTGTAATAGGCGAGCGCGACCGCCTCGCGTTGCAGGGCGGTCATCGTTTCCAGGCAGTCCAGTACCGACTGCTCGTCGAGTCGCTGGGTGACCTCCTCGGTCACCACGTCGTGATCGCGGCCGAGGTGGCAGTGACCGAACACGATGTCGCGGTTGGTGGCCGACTGTTCGGCGCGCACCCGGTCGACCGCACGCCGATGGGTGAGCATCATCAGCCAGCCGATCGGGCTCGCCCGGTCCTGGTCGTAGTCCGAGGCCAAAGACCAGACCTGCAGAAACACTTCCTGCGCGATCTCCTCCGCGAGGGCGTGACTGCGCACGACTCGCAGTGCGAGCCCGAAGACCCGGGGGCTGGTCGTTCGATAGAACTCGGTGAACGCGGGTCTGCTACCGGCGGCGACGTCGTCGAGCAGCGTCACCAGCCGGGCCTGCACAGCCCGGTCCGCCCCACGATCCGGCGGACACATGGGCGGGTCGGTCGGCACCGATCGCAGGCGGATCGGCGAGGATCCCGGGCCATTCGTCATCGTCGGGCCCCTGTTTCCATGCGCATGGGAAGGATTTCGGCTCACCCGTGCCGCCGGATGGGTGTCATGCCGAAATTCTTCTCCCCACCCCGCGGTCCGCGCCAGTGCCCGCGCGTTCACGACGGTGGCATGAGGACGGTGTCGATCATGTAGACAGTGGCGTTGGCGGTCTGCACGCCGCCGCACAGCACCTTCGCGTCGTTGACGGTCAGGTTGTCGCCGGAACCGCTCACCTTCACGTCGGCGCCCTGCACCGTCGCGTGGGTACCGGCGATCTGCGGGGGCTCGATCCGGCCGGGAACCACGTGGTAGGTCAGGATGGTCGTCAAGGTCGCCGAGTCGGTCTTCAACGACTCGACGGTGGCGGGATCGATCTTCGCGAACGCCGCGTCGACCGGTGCGAACACGGTGAACTGTCCGCCGTTGAGGGTGTCGACCAGGTTCACCTCCGGGTTGAGCTTGCCCGAGACCGCCGACACGAGGGTGGTCAACATCGGATTGTTGGACGCCGCCACGGCGACCGGGTCCTGCGCCATGCCCGCCACCGAGCCCGGGCCGGAGGGCACCTGGGCCGCGTACTCGGCGCATCCGGGCCCGACCGGGCCCGAGGCTGCCGGGGTGCCCATCGCCGAGGAGGTGGCCGCCGTGGTGCTCGCGGCCGTTGCCGTGTCGGCCTCGTCGTTCTGTGAACAGGCCGTCACACCGACCACCGAACCGAGCAGCAGGGCCGCCATCAGGGAATTACGTACAGATCGCATCGTCTTCCATCACTTCCGTCCAGGCGGTCGCAGCCGCACAGCTGTTTGACGGAAGGATTTCGGCCAGCCACCCCGCCCGGATGGGCGCTACTTGCCGGTGCGTTCCCGATGCTGACATCCGGGCCAGCAGCACGGCCGCCGCTGCCCCTCTTCGAGCTCCTCCTGGGTCCGCCGAATCCGCCGCTCCCGCGTCGCGGCCTGCTTGGCGTCCTCGACCCAGCAGATGAATTCGTTGCGAGCCAACGGCGTGATGTCGCGCCACGCGGCCAGCGCCCCCGCGTTCGCACTCAACGCCGCCCGAAGATCCGCGGGCAACTCGTGCACCACACCCCCTGGCACCGTCCGATCACTCATCACCCCAGGTTAACCGCTGTTCCAGAAGGGTCAGCTGACCGGGCGCCGGGCGGTGAAGACGTATTCGCGGCTGTCCTCGGTGCAGGATTCACCGGCGAAACCGCCGTGGAGGGTCTCGAGTTCCAGCCCGGCCACGTCGAGCAGCCCGAGCCATTCGTTCTTGGTCGCCCACCACAGTGAACTCGTCGCGCCGTCGTCTCGGATCAGGTCGACGCGGCCTCGGCAGCGCGGGCTTTGGCTTGGTCGAGCATCCGGGGTGAGGTGTCGATGCCGATGACGGGCATGCCGGTGGCTCGGGCGACCGGGATAGCCACCCGACCGTTGCCGATGGCGAGTTCGACCACCGGACCGTCGGCTTTTGTGGCGAGCCCGACATAGAAGGCGACGTCCGCTGTCATATGGGCTGCCGCTTCGTCGTAACGGTCCGCGAACGCCTCGTGCCAGCTCATACCGACCAAGCCTGCACCGTATTGCGACGAATGCCAATGGTTTTCGGAACCGACGTGCCGCAGACCCGCACAGCCATTCGGGGTCGCCGAGGCGGCACGCCGGTGACCCGGACCAGGTCCGTGGCCGTGCTCGCGACGTCTACGGCGCCGGACTGTTCTTCACCAACTGACCGGTGGGGGAGGTGAACATGTAGTCGGACAGGTCGAAATGGCCGCTGCGCCAGGCTGCCTCCAGGGTGGAGGACGGGCGAAGGGGCACATCACCGTGTTTGTCGAAGTAGTAGCTGTTGGCGGAGGCGCAGCTGTCCTGCCAGAACACCTGGCCGCCGCGGCGGGCCAGCACCTCACGGAAGAACCGGTCGTTGGCCTCGCGGCGAACCTCCACGCGGGTGGCTCCGGTGCTGCGGGCGCGGCGCAGGCAGCGCAGAATGTGGCGGGTCTGGTTCTCGATGAGGGTGAAATACGAGGCGCCGTTGTAGCCGTAGGGGCCCATGATGGAGAAATAGTTGGGGAATCCCGGCACGCTGACGCCCTCGTAGGCCTGCAGCCGGTTCTCGTCCCACCATTTCTCCAGGTCGAGGCCGTCGACGCCGTGCAGGTCGTAGGTCGGCATATTGCCCGACTCCATCACCTTGAAGCCGGTCGCCAGAATCAGCACGTCGGCGGGATGTTCGGTGCTCGCGGTGCACACGCCGGTCGCGGTGATCTCGGTGATGGGCGCGGTTTCCAACGTGACATTCGCGCGGTTGTAGGTGGCGAGGTAGTCGTTGGAGAAGCTCGGTCGTTTGCAGCCGAGGGCGTAGTTCGGGGTCAGCTTCGCGCGCACGGCCGGGTCCTTCACCTGGCGGCGCAGGTGGGCCAGCCCGGCGCGCTCGCCGATCGCGGCGGTGGGCAGCGAGCGGTGGTAGTGGGCGGCCAGGGGGAAGGTGACCTCGACGTAGGTCTGGCTGATGAGCCGCGTGAGGGTGCGGCCGCCGGGCAGGCGCAGCGCCAAGCGCGCGGGTGGCGGCATGGGCAGGTCGGGGCGGGGCAGGCACCAGATCGGGGTGCGCTGGAAGACGGTGAGGTGCTCGACCAGCGGCGCGATCTCCGGGATCACCTGCACTGCCGACGCCCCGGTGCCGATGATCGCGACCCGTTTGCCGCGCAGGTCGAGGGCGTGATCCCAGCGTGCGGTGTGCACGGTGGTCCCGGCGAAGGTCTCGATACCGGGGATGTCGGGCAGTTTCGGGCGGGTGAGCACACCGGTCGCGCTCAGCACGAACCGGGCGGTGAGCTCGGCGCCGTCGGCGGTGCGCAGCACCCAGCGGTCGCCGACGGCGTCGAAATCGGCGGCGACCACGGTGGTGCCGAACCGGATGCGCGGGCGCAGACCGTACTTGTCCACACAGGATTCGGCATAGGCCTTGAGTTCACGGCCCGGCGCGTAGACCCGTGACCACTCGGTCCGCTGATCGAAGGAGAACTGGTAGCTGAACGACGGGATGTCCACGGCCACACCGGGATAGGTGTTCCAATGCCAGGTGCCACCGACCCCGTCGGCATCGTCGACCATCAGGAAGTCCTCGAAACCGGCCTCGCGCAGCGCGATCGCGGCACCGATACCGGAGAAGCCCGCACCGACGATGATGATCTCGTGATCGATGGTGCTCATGCCGCTGCCTCACTGAGATTCGGCCGTGCTGTTCGCACGATGCGCAGGTAGCTGATTCGCTCGCTCACGCTGATTCCTTTCTGTCGGCCACGCCGACCCTGGCGGCTGTCGCGGGCAGTTGGCCACCGCGACCGATGGTGCGCACGACGTGGTTGAAGTCGTCGGCGAAGACGATGGTGTCGACCCGGTGCTCGATGCCGTCGACCGTGCGCACGCCGAGCGGGGCGAGCCGTGCGATCGGCCACGTGACCAGCCGGCAGTGCGGTTGCCGCAGCGTGCGGTAATAGCTGTCGTGCACCGCGACGCCCGCGTCGTCGTCGGGCGTGAGCCGGTACCGCAACCACGAATCACGCACCTGCCAACGGAGATTGGCGCGCGCGACGAGCCGCACCAGACGATCCGGCGCGTGCCGCAGGGCAGCGGGCGGCAGGGGTGCGCGCGGCACGATCCAGACGGCCTCGGTCTGGAACACCGTCACCCGCGCCGCCTCGGCAGCGATGCCGGGCAGCAGTCGTGCCGCCGCCGCACCGGAACCGATGATCGCCACCCGCTCGCCGGTGAACTCCCGGCGCGGGTGGAATTCACGGTGGTGCACGATCCGGCCGTCGAATGTGCCGGGGAGCCTGTTCATTTCGCGACCGGATCGTAGGTGAGCTCGCGGACCCACGACGGACGGTGACCGAGCACCCGGACCGGGAACCTGTCGATACAGGCGCTCGACACATCGGCGAGCAACTGGAACGGCTGCCGGTGGTCGATCGTCGCCTTCGCATGCAACCGCACCACGTGATAGAGCGGCAGCCGCCGAATCCGCGGGCTGCGCTCGCCGACGGTCTCGTAGCGCCGCACCGCGTTCCACAGCTTTTCCTCGTCCAGGCCGAGCGCCACGATATTGGCTGCCATCCGCGACAACAGCGGCGCGTAGAGCAGTGCGCCGAGCACGAAAGACGGGCGCGCCGCGAAACCCGCTGTCTCGATGGCGATCTTGCGCAGCGGTCCCGCGCCGAGTTGCTCGAGCACCTGGAAGCCGACGGCCAGGTGCCGGGATTCGTCGCTGTTGATGTGCCGGAACACCTCGTGGCACACCGGGTCGTCGACCTCGTCGAGCAGGAACTTCACCAGCGCGCCGTCCAGCGCCGTCTCCAAGGACGGGATGACGGTGCCGAGGACGGGCAGAGTCATATGTTCGGCATAGCGATCGAGCCAGCTGATCACCAGGCGAATGTTCTTGTTGGGCACGGGCATCGCGTCGTCGCCGAGCATGCCCCAGCGGCGCATCAGCGCCAGCTCGGCATTGGCGTGCTTCTGCTCCTCGGCGTGGAAGTGCCGGTAGATCTCGCGCAGCGCACCCGGTGGCGCCTGCTGTACCAGTGCGGCGAAACCACGGGCGCCGACGTGTTCGATCCACACCAGATCGGACATGAACGCGGCGAGTCGTGGCCGCTGCTCGTCGGTGATCAGCTCGGCACCCGGTGCGTCCCAGTCGATATCGGCCAGGGCCCATTGCTTGGCCCGCACGGTGGCGAGCATGTCGGGATAGGCGAACGTCATTGTCCGTCTCCTTCCGGTCGGTTCAGCGCACGACCCGCTCCAGCAGGCCCGCCGAACGGGTGTAGGTGGCGGGCATCAAGCGTTTGGCCTGCCACAGCACTTTGGCCTCCAGTTGCGGCACCACATAGAGGTCGCCACGGTCGACGGCGTCGAGGGTGGTCTTCGCGATACTCGTGGGCGAGCGGCCTGTCCACCGCAGGAGCGATTCGCCGAGGCGTTCGGCGGTGCCGTCCAGTGGCGAATCCGACCGCAGGATGCCGGTTTTCACGGCCGTGGGACACAGCACCGTCACGCCGACGCCGGTCCCGGCCAGCTCTGCCGCCATGGTCTCCGACAGCGCGAGCACTCCCGCCTTGCTCACGTTGTAGGCGGCCATCCGTGGTGCCGCGCCGAAGGCGGCGGCGGAGGCGACATTGACCACCGTTCCCCGCCCCGCCGCGCGCAGGATCGGTGTGAAGACGTGACAGCCGTTGATGACTCCCCACAGGTTCACCGCGAGGGTGCGTTCCCAGTCGTCGAGGGTGAACTCGCCGACCGGCGGCCCGCCCGCGCCGATCCCGGCATTGTTCACGACCAGGCTCGGCGCGCCACCGAACCAGTCCTGCGCCAGGGTGGCCAGCGCGGTGACCTCGTCGATCGCGGTGACATCGCAGCGGGCACCGACGGCCTTGCCACCCGCGTTCTCCACCAGCACGGCGGTCTCGGCGGCCCGGGCGGCGTCGATATCGGAGCACACCACCCGCGCGCCGCGCCTGCCCAGTTCGACGGCGAACGCGCGGCCGATGCCGCTGCCCGCGCCGGTGACCACCGCATCGGCGTGTTCGGTTCGACGACGACGAAACAGGCGCATGGCGACTCCCTGGTTCAACCGGTCCGGTCGGAACTGGTGTCATCTGCCACCATTGGCCGCACCTGACACCAATTAGGCGCGTGGCGGAGTACTTTGTCAACCATGGATGTGCGCGTACCGGCCCGGACCTGGGGCGGCCGCACCGCTGAAGAGCGCAGGGCGCAGCGCCGCGCCGACCTGATCGCGGCGGCCCTCGAGATCTGGCTCGACAGCGGATGGGCCGCGGTGACGATGCGTGGCGTCTGCCAGCGGACCGCGCTCAACGACCGCTACTTCTACGAGAACTTCACCGACCGCGACGACCTGCTCGCCGTGGTGTGGGACGAGGTGTGCGCGGAGGTCTTCGCCGACCTGGCGACCATCCTGGCCGACAATGCCGACCGCGCCCCCCTGGAAATCCTGCGCGCCGCCATCGCCCGCGCCGTCGAACTGCAGACCGACCTGCGTGGCCGGGCCCGCATCCTGCTCGCCGACCACGCGGGCAGCGCCGTCCTCGAACAACGCCGCAAAGCCATGCTCACCGACGCCACCGACCTCCTGCTCGCCGCCGCCTGGCCACACCTACGCCCCGACGCCGACGAGACAGCCGTCCGTATGAGCACTTTGGCAGGCATCGGCGGATTCATCGAACTACTCACCGCCTGGCGCACCGGTGCCATCGACGTCGACGCCTCCCGCCTCGTCGAACACACCTACGCCATCGCCACTCAACTCGGCGCCATGTTCCTGCCCGCGGACATCATCGGCGGTTGAAAATCCGTTGGCGAACGATGGCGCCCACTGCTACCTTTCACGAATTCCGTGACAATGGACGAGGAGGTGGTACCCGTGAACGCAGTATCGACATGGGTGCTCTCCACTGGAGTCACGGTCGGGCGATAGGTCGTCCGGGAGCGCCGATCATCAGCACTCCCGAAAGGCACGACCGTGCGATTCATTACCGAACAACGCCTCGACGACATCCTCGAACGCGAATTCCTCCTCGGCGACATCCCCGGAATCCTGTGGACGCCGGCGTCCGCCTCCACGCCGACGCCCCTGATCCTGGTAGGCCCTCCTCCTATCGGCCTGCGCAACGCGTACCCGCGCCTGCTCGCCCGGGTCCGGCCCACCGTGGCGGCGGGCTACGCCGCGGCCACCATCGAGCTCCCCGGCAGCGGTGACCGCCCCCGTTCGGCCGCCGCCGATCAGGCCCTCACCGACCTGCGCCGGGCGCTGGCGGCCGGCGGACCCGTCGCCGACGACATCGTCGACCGGCTCATCCTCCCGCTGGTCGACGAGGCTGTCCCGGAGTGGCAAGCCGCCCTGGACGCCCTCCTCGCGCTGCCCGAAATCAGTGGCCCGGTCGGCTACTCGGGCGGAGTCATCTCCATCGGCACCCGACTGGCAGCCGTCGACCCACGCATCACCGCTGCCGTCCTGTTCGCCGGCAGCTTCGTGCCACGCGCCATTCTCGAGGAAGCCCGCAACGTCAAAATTCCGCTGCACGTCCTGCTGCAATGGGACGACGAGGGAAACGACCGCCAAAGGTCCCTCGACCTGTTCGACGCCTTCGGTTCCGAGGAGAAGGCACTGAACGCCAATATGGGCGGGCACACCGGCGTCCCGCCGTACGCCGGGGCGGAGGCAGGCCGATTCTTCACCCGGCACCTGACGTGATGTCGGCTGTCAACGGCATGCGCGGCGTAAAAGTGCTCGAGTAACCCGTCGTGCGGAAGTGTCTCCGCCGATCTTGTGTCGGCGGAGACACGAGCGCGGGCCCGGTGCAGACCGGCATGCCACAGTGGTTGTAACCAAGATCGTCAGGAGTGCCCGTGCCGCTGATATCGGCCGCTGTCTGCCCGCACCCGCCCGCGCTCATACCCGCAGTGGGAGGCGCTACGGCCGCTGAGCTGAATGGGTTACGTGCGGCGAGTATCGAATCGATCCGCCGACTCAGGGTTCCCAAATTCGGCGCGGAAACCGACGGTTGGGCAGTGAGTACATCCGAGGAGTTCCACTCCGATCCGACTCTGCCCGACCTGTTGGTGATCGTCGGATGTGATGACATGACAACCGCATACGAGTCGACCAAGACATTCGGTAGCCTTCGGCGCTACGGCATCGCCTGGGACTGGGATATCGCTTGGTGCCGGGACGACTTGTCGTCGCTCCCCCTCCCGCTGTCCTTGTCGGTCGGCGTGTGGCTCCTCACCGCGCACGGCCCGACCGGAATGTTCAGCAGACGAGTTGACTACCAATCGATTTCGTTCGACGCCTCGGCGGAAGAGTGCGCGGTATTAGGGAAGGGCCTGGCCGCACAGGAGGCCAACGTGGCAATGCTCGTAGTCGGGGAAGCCGCGCCGCTCGAACAGCCGACCACTCACACGGCAATCCGGGCAGCCGAATACAACGGCGCCCTCATAAGGGCCTTCGCCCAAGTAGATACCACCGCCCTCAACCAGCTGGATCCCGTGGAATCGCAGACGCTGAAGGCAACCGGACGAGCAGCGTGGCAAGTTCTGGCCGGCGCCGCCGAAGACCGAGAACTCGAGGGACACCTGCTATCCGACTCCGCTTCCCATGACCGAGGATTCGTCGTAGCCAGCTGGACCAGGGCGGCCGGAACTTAGGAAAGCGCTGCGATTACGGAGCGTGTGGGCGCTCCGGCCTCGCGCACGCCAGGCAGTCTGCCATCCCGGTGGGCTGCACCCCGAGCCTTGATTGAGGCGGGACCGCTGGTTCTCCCAGGCGATAGTCGCGGCGAGTTCGGTCAGCTGCGCTTTCGTCAGATGGGTGAGCAGGCCGCCCGTAATTCGTCGATGTCCACCGCGGGCGTCACCGTCATCGCCTCGGCGAACGCGATCGCCAATTTCTCCAACTCGCTGTAGGCGTCACTTGTGCGATAACGAGGCAGATCGGTGATCTGCCGCTCGCTCAACCCACTCGTATGCGCCAGCGCCGACCCGATATCGAGACAGAACTGACAGGCCACCAGCCCCGCCGTCTTCAGTTCGGCGAGTTCTTTGAGCCGAGGATCGAGCTTGTTGCTGAACAATAAAGCCGTCTTGTACCCCGCGGTCGCCACCCCGATCTGCGGTCGCCGCCCCAGCCACTCCACCAGGTCCCCCGATGCCGGCGAGCCCGCCGAACCACCGGGGCATACCCCCGAATCCGCCCGATCACCCGCATCGTCAACACCCCTTCGTGCCCGCGATTCGCCTACGCACGAAGCTACGCCGCAGACCCACCGATGCCCAGCGTGGTCCCCAGCATCCCCCACCCTCCCCTGAGCGTGGTGCCGACGGGTCGTCTACCGATGAACGAGCAGGGCAGACGCATCGAGACTGACAAGATGCGTACTCAAGGGTGAAAACATCGGCAGCGCAACTGAATTGCTGGGACCATGCGTGCATGCCAGCAAAACCACGCCCTAGTGGCTACCGGAACTACACGGCCGACGGAACTTACTGGACTGTGCGCAAGCAAGGCCGAACCTACTGGGTCGTCCGGATAGACCCTTCTGGCGGTGGCTATGAGCCGGTGGAGTGGTGGGGTGGCTACCACCGGGCAGGCGCGGCTGGAGGTGCTGCTGCCCAGCTTGCTTACAACCAGGGCGTTGCCGAGGTGAAGGAAGTTCTGCGTGGTCGACTGCACGGTGCGTTGGAAGGAATCGGCCTCGGCGCGCCGGTGTCGCCACCGCCAGTAGCTCCGAAAGAGGCACCACCCGCACTGGGAGACGAGGACGTCGAGGACTGATCGTGAGCTGGCTGACGGAGCCGCACCACTTCGATCACAGTCGATGGTGACGAGGCGTACGGCGACTGAATCTCCGAAGAGGACGGCGGCGCGGCCAACCTGCTGCGGGAACGCCGCCCCGGCTGCGATTACTACTGCTCCGGTGGTTGAGGTTCCGTCGAATGTGGTGCCGTTGTTTGGTCGTCGCTCAGCGGGCTGGCGGCCTAAGCGCCTTGGCCCATCTCGGGGTCGATCTGCGCCAGCATCGACGCCAGCCACCCGGCGGAATGGTGCGCGGAGGGCATGGCCCCAACGCCCTGGGTGGCCTCGGCAACGGCGTCGGCCTTACGCCCGAGCAGCGCCAGCACGACGCCGCGCTGAACGCCCCAGAATCCGGCTGTGTACCAGTAGCCGAAGCTCGGCAGCGCAATCCCGTCGGCGGCCTCGGCAGCCTTGTCGGCCAAGGCGAGCGCCTTACCTGCCTGCCGTGATTCCTTACGTAATGCGAGGAGTTCTGCGCGCTGGTACCGGTCGTACACGCCGAGAATCGGGTGTGTCCCGTCCACACCGATTGCGGCGTCGGTAAGTGCGATGGCCCGCGCTGTGTCGCCTTGGTGGCGGGCGGTGTACGCACGAAAGCTGAAGGAATGCGCAAGCTGGGAACGGTCTCCGGCCACCTCCGCCAACTCGGCCGCATCCTCTAAGGCGCGGTTGGAGACGTGCGGGCTGCCGATGGCGTGCTCCAGCCACCCCCGATACCGCGCCACCTCCGATGCCATACACGCCGCCGCGCTGCCACCTACGCGCTCGGCAGCCAGCGCCCGCGCTATCCCGTCCATCCCTCGGATCACCGGCGCAACTAGCTCGGCACCCGCTACATCTTCCAAATGCCTTGTGCGCTCGAGGATTACAGCAACGTCCTCCAGGCTGGAACTTCCAGCGGTGGACGGGTCGGTAACGGTGGCCTGTAGCCGCTCGGGGTCCACGTTCGCAAGCCCCAATGTCGGATCGCCCAGTACGGCACGGTATCCGGCCAGGACAGCCGAGGTCACCGGCTTGCGCCCGGTCTCGACCAACGACAGGTAACCGGTGGTGAAGCAGGTACGCGCGGCCATCGTTCGCAGGCCGATTCCGGCGATTGTGCGCAGCTCGCGCAACAGGCTTCCGGTCACCGCCCCGCCATCGGTAAACATAGGTAAACCGTATGGGGCGGGTGAATTTCTCGGTAGTCCCCGAGAGTAGTTCTCAGCCCCACCGCCGGGCCGATGCCGTGGAATGTCGCGGCGCATCGGGCGCAGTGAGCTGCGCGGACGATGGCGAAAACTCTCCGGCGGTGGGCGCATTCACCCGATGATCCACTCGCTCGACAACGTGGAGGCCTGGCTCACCGCAGCCGAGGAGCGCGACACCGCTCCGCAGTCGCACGAGCCCGCAGGCACGAGGGCGGACGGATGACCACGCTGGGTTTCGCCGTTGCGATCGGCCTGCCGTTGGCCGTGATCATCGGGGTAGTGCTGTGGCCCGAGCGCATCCCGCCGGACCGCACTGTGTCGGCCATCGAGCGACGCCTTGCACGCGGACGCCACGCAGCCGACCCGCCCGCGCTACCGGGGTGGCACGGGGGTGGCACGGCGCGCACTCAACCTGCCCGGAGCAACCGGTGCACCGCGCCTACCTGCGACACCGAAGTGCCCCCACTGGGACTCGAACCCAGACTCGACGGATTTTAAGTTTGGCAAGCTGCATTGTTGCAGGTCACGGCTTCGTTGGTAATTGTCGGCACTGAGAGCTCACCTGCGGAAATGGTGCCTACGAACGTTGGTGCGGTTGGTGGTGTACGGACCAACTGCGGACCTGTTGCGGACTGAATACGATTTCGGCGGTGGCCTAAAACCCCCGCCGATTTCGCATGTCTGCACCAGGAATGGCCCTGTGCTGGGTTGGGTTGCGCACACCGTGGGGCTGGCTCACCGCCTGCCCGATAAGGCCTGCCTTTCACGCGCAGAGGCTCACAGGTCAAGGGTGGCGGTAGCCATCACGTAGTGACGCCGATAGGCGCCCTTGAGGTGTGAGGGGCGCGGGATCACAATGCAGGCCAACCCAGAACAGGGCCACGCGGCCACCGGTCGCGATACCACCGACCTCACCGCGGCTTCTGACCTTGGCCTGAGCCTTCGCGTCCTCCTGGCGCTCGTCGACGTCGGCACGGTGCCTGACCTGCGAGAACGCTGAGCCTTCGCGTCCTCCTGGCGCTCATCGACGTCGGCGTGTTCGTTCAGCAATTCGCCGAGCAGGGAGTTTGTGGCCTGGGGTCGACGTCGTTGGCGACCCGCTACCGGCTTCGTTGACGGCGGCCAGGAGGTGAGAAAGGGGGCCGAAGCCCCCTCCCGGTGGTCAGTGGTACTCGAGCTGCTCGGTCTCGCGGTACGCGTCGAGGCAGGGCTCGCAGGCGAAGTAGGGGCGCCACGGGCCGTGCTCGGGTTCGGGCAGGACGGTGGTGGCGGGGGCGGATTCGCAGGCCCAGCAGATGGGGGCGGTGGTGATGTTCATGATCGGGGTTCCTCTCCGGTCGGGGTGGTCTGACTGAGGGCGTCTCGATCACGGCTGCGGTGGGTGTCAAGGGTTGCGAAGCAATCACGTAGTGACGCCGTAGGCGCCCTTGATGCCCGCCGTAGTCGTGATAGCCCTCGGATCAGTCAGACCGCCACGACCGGAGAGGAAACCTGGTGAGCGTTGCTGCGGAACTGCATGCGTCGCAACGTGAGCCATGACCAACAGGACAGAACGACTGGACATGCCGCGACCCGACCGGACCAAGACAACCGACCGGGGCAGAGTGGCGACCACTCGCCGGGACTGGTGGCAGGTTCGGTGACCCCGTGCACGAGTCCCGGCAGATGGGTCTATGAGGCAAGCGAGCGAAGCTCGTGCGGCAGCACCGTTCGAGTGTCGGTGTGCTGGGGGCCGTCGATCGGGGCTATGCCGGGCCGAATCGGGCTCGTGAATCGTTCAGCAATTCTGACGGGCTGGTTCCTCGTGCTCGTCAACGCTTCCGGGTCGGGGCGGATTGAGCATTCGGGAGCTCCGGCGTCTGCCGTATGCGCGTGCTCGTCGCCGACGCGGTCGACGCGCCCAGGCGGCGCCTTACCAGCCTGGCCGCGCGTCGAAGCGCGGCGGCGGCGCGCACGCGCCGCCGCAGGCGCCTTGACTCTATATAGCGAAATTCAGCAACAACCTCATGAAGTGCGGGCGCTGCACAACTCGGGTGTAGTGAACCAGGCCGATGGACTCCAACGTGATCGGCTGCGGGAATCGCCGTTCGCGCTGAACGGTGGAAGAGGATTGCGGCTACGGGTCGATACGAACGACGGCCACGGTCTTGTCATCGTGGCGTTTCGCCCGGGGCAGGGCTTGGCCGTCGGGATCGGCCTCAGCTTCCCAGGTGTGCACTTCGTGGAGTAGTCGTTCGAGCTCGGCGGTGGACATGCTCGCGACCTGCGGCCACGTGACTCCCAGAGCGGGGATGAGGTCGAACGCGCCGTCGGTGGCCGCGATGATCCACGCGACCTGACCGCGCGGATACCGCACTTGCATCGCATGTTGGGCGGCCCCGGGATCGGCTTCGGCAATCCAGTAGCCGCCCGGGCGGTTGCGCCGTGCACGCTCGGCTACCTGCAAGTCCTGCAACACCTTCCGGTGTCGTCCGCTGTAGCCTTGCCCGTCTGCCAGGAAACGGCGGTAGACGTCCGCCTCTGGCAACCGAAGCCGTGAGAGACGGTCGTCGGTGTGCACGTCAACACCCCCGGCGCGCAGACCGACGATCACCGACGAATCTCCCAAGACCAGGGCATCGATCGCTTCGGGCTCGATGCGGACGAGTGCCACCGTGCTCGACGGGGCAATCCCCGGTTCAATTCCGAGCACGGCGGCCGTCCTCGCTATCGACTGCTCGAGGATGTCGGCCAACGGCGACGGTTCCTCGATCCGTTTGGCGAGGTCCGCTGCAAGGAAGTCGACGTACGCCCCTGCGGACGGCATCTCGGGATCGTGAGCTGTCGCACCGTCGAGAACGATTACGGCGCGGTCGGTGACAGACAAGCAGTCCTCGTCGGAACTGGCCGGGAGTTGCGCGGATTCGACGGTGATGCTCATGCGGCCACCGAGTACGGACCGGCAAGGAGGTGGCTGCCGGTGACGTGGAGGTCTTCGTCGAACTCACACTCGATGATGCAGTCTGTTAGCTGCGCGGCAGGGTCGTAGACCTTGGGCAGGTTGGCGGTCAACCAGTGTGCGACGCCCTCGGAGCCGACTGCGGTGATCCCCGCGATATGGACGATCACACGATTGCCGGTGATCCGGCGCGAGAGGTAGCCGATGTCCTTGCGGGTGCCGTCGGTGCGATACGGGGACAAGTGCCGACTCTCCCCGCGGCTGTCGACAATCGCCCATCCGGCCTCGGTACGGTCGAACGCCAACAGCGGATCACCCTTGAGGAGGTTGCGGGCTACCGGTGCCGATTTCGGGCCACACACGATGATGCAATCGCCTGGCGGAACGTCCTCGGTGTCGGGTCTGATGCCGAATTGCGTTGTTGCCAAGGATAATTCGCCCATCTTGGCGACCAGTTTGTCCCGCGTAGCCTCGTCGTTGCCGTCGATGTAGGGACGTTCGCGCCCGTCTTCGACGCCGATGCGGCGAGGAACACCGATCGCCACCGGCCCGACGCCGAAGAATGCCCGCTCCGCTGGGGGGGCTGAGCTGCGAATTTGACTAATGCGGCCCTTGGTGAGTCCGAGCTTTTCACTGATCTCGGTGTAGCTCAAGCCGTGCTCGCGGTACGCCCGCTCGATCGCGATCTTGCGCAACCGTGCGAGCTCTGCCGACCGCTGCTGATAGACGCCGATGAGTTCGCTGGCACGTAGCCCTTGCCTGATCGGGTCGGGGTCGTTGCGGATCGCGTCGAACTCATCCTCGGTAGCCACAACTGCGAGTTTAGAACCCCTTGACGACAGAAAGCGACCGCCCTAGTCTGAGTTGACACCCCTAAACCGCCCCAGGCAGGAGCGGACACCGAAAGTTTAGGGGCCTCAATTCTGACTCGCATAGGAGATATGACATGGCACTCAAGGACATGTGGATTCCGACCGACTTCGCCGCTGTCTTCCCTCAGGGCTTGATGCTGGTCGGTGATATCGAGCCGGACGAAGAGTTCAGTTCGGACCGCAATGCCCCGAAGCGGCAGAAGATCGACATGGATCGCGAGGGCAACGGTTCGCGTAAGCGGATGTGGAAGGCCACGGTGATGGACCCGGCCGGTGCGGGCAAGGGCGCGAGGAACACCGGTTTGGACATCACGTTCATCTCCGATGTGATCCCGGTGCCGTCGGCGGCCGAGGTGATGCCCGGCTTCCGCCCGATCCAGTTGGAGGGGCTGATGCTCAAGCCGCGTGTGATCGGTAACGGTGAGTTCAAGTCGATCGGGTTCTACATCCGGGCCACGGGCATCGTCGGTGACAACTCGGGCGCGAAGGTCAACGAGCCTGCAGCACGTAAGGCCGCGTGATCGCCATGTCTCGCGTGAGTATGTCGGCCATCCTGCTCGACTCGGTCACTGTCGAGTACCACCCGGCCAGCGTCGATGACACCTTCGGTTTCGTGCACCCGGCCAAGGTCTGGGTGAGGCTGGAAACCAGGGACGCGCATTCGACGGTGTTCCTCGATATCGAGCACGTTCGCCAGCTCGCCGAGGAATTTCCGAAGCTGCTGATGGTTCATGATGCGGCCGAGCACGCGGCCAAGGAGCAGGCTGTGGCTCAGGCTGAGGCGGCCTGAGATGGGTACGGCGGATCAGCAGTCCTCGGGGATGCGGTGGGCGCGCTGGTCCGCCGTCCTAGTTCTGATCGGTATCGGTGGGGCCGCGTTCGTGTTGTCGTTCGCGGCCCTGCAAGACCTCGCGATCATGGGTGGCACGCCACGGGGTTTGGCGTGGTTGTTCCCGGTGATCGTGGACGGCACCATCATCCAAGCCACGATGGCGGTGGTCGCGCTGCCGCCGGAGTCGGCTGAGCGGGCCTGGTTCTCGCGCATCCTCGTCGGTGGGGCGGCGGTGTCGGTGTCGAGCAACTCGATCCACGCCTATCTGACCGGCCACGGTTGGGGCGGTGCCCTACTCGCCGCGATCCCGCCCCTGGCGCTGCTGATCGACACACACGGCCTGGTCCTGCTTCGCCGTGCGGCACAACACGATTCGGCTCCGACCGCCGTGGTCGAGTCGACGTCGGAAACACCTGCCGTCGCGCCTGATCCGGCGCCCTCGGTCGAACCCTCACTTCCTGGCCCGGTCCCCGCGTCGGTGCCGACTTTCCATTCTTCTCCGCGTTCAGCGCCGCCGTTGCTGCCTGTCGCGGTCCCGATCCCTTCAGGAGGTAATTGAGATGCCCGAGATGTCCCCGTTCATCGTGATCCACGATGGCAGTGGCTCGGATGGCCGTAATCCCCGCACCTTCGGCGAGAGCATCGGTGTGGTGTATCTGCCGGTCTTCGGCGTCATGGCAGTCACTGTCGGTAAGGGGTCGGTGCTGCTGGGTCCTTCACACACTGCGGTACTGATCGACAAGCTGACAGCCGCTCTGGATGTCTACGCCTCGACGCTGCGGGTGGTGGCGTGATGCCTGCCCCGTCTGCCCGTCTGGTGGTCGTGTCCGTGGCGCTGCTGGGTTTGCTGTCGACCCCGGTGGTCGTGCCGATGTTGCTGGGCGGTGAGGAGTCCGGCGACGGTCCGAGTGTGGTGTCGTCGGTGAACCCGTTGGTGCCGGGGTGCTCGATGTTCTGCGAGGACGGTCCGGCCTCGATGCCGCTGCCCGGCCCCGAAGTCCCCGGTTGCGTGGCGTTCTGCGATGACGGCCCGGTCTCGTTGCCTCTGAATTCGTCGGGGGTGAAGTGATGGGGTCGACAGTTGTTCCGATCGCGGCCGTGTTGGCTTCGGGGCTGATGTTGTGGTGGCGACACCTCGACAGTCCTGCCCGGTCGGTGGGTGAGGTCGACCCGTTCGCCGGTATCCCGGCCGAATTGCGGACCGCTGCTCTGGTGTTGACCGATGTTCGTCACCTCAAGCTGATGTGGTTGGCCCTCGGGTTGGGTTCGGAGACCGGGTGGCCTCACGTCGTCGGCGGGGTCGATCTGATCCCGTCGGGGGCGGTGTTCGACGTGCAGATGATCGGCGGGCAGAAACTCACCGACTGGACGAATGAGGAAACCCGAGACGCTCTCGCGCACTATCTCGGTGTCGCGAAAGTGCTTGTGCGGCAGTCGGGCCCGTCGTTCGTGCGGGTGGAGCTGCGGACAGTTGACACTCTCGCCGCTGCGGTCGATGTGCCCGGCGTGATGGCCTCGACCGGTGTCGATCTGGAAGCGGTGTTGACCGGGGTTCGTGAGGACGGACAACTGTGGTTGCTGCGGGTGCTGTATGCCCACATCCTGCTGGCCGGTGCGACGGGTTCGGGTAAGGGCTCGGTGTTGTGGTCGATCATCCGAGGTATCGGTCCGGCGATCAAAGCCGGGTTCGTGGATGTGTGGATGGCAGACCCGAAGGGCGGCATGGAATTCGGGCGCGGCTCCCGGATGTGGGTGCGGTTCCAGTGGACCGCTGAGGGCATCCTCGGCCTGCTCGCCGAAGCGGTCGAGGTGATGGGGAACCGGGCTGCGGAACTGCGCTCGGCCGGTATCCGCAAGCACGTCCCGACCACGGACGCACCGCTGATCCTGATCGTGATCGATGAGGCCGCCGCCCTGTCGGCGTATGCCACGCGTGAACAGCGCCAGGAGTTCGAACGCCTCCTAGGGCTGCTGCTCTCGCAGGGGCGTGCGGTCGGGGTGTCGGTCATCGCCGCGTTGCAGGACCCGTCCAAGGAAACGATGCCGTTCCGGCAACTGTTCCCGGTGCGGATCGGGCTGCGCCTGGATGAGCCGTCCCAAACCTCGATGATCCACGGCCACGGCGCCAAGGATCGCGGCGCGTTGTGCCACGAGATCCCTGAGACCACACCGGGTGTGGGCTACGTCGGGGAAGACGGCACCACCGAGTTCGTGCGGGTGCGGGCGTTCTGGGTCTCCGACGAACAGATCGACGCGATTGTCGACGCCTACGCCCCGACACCCACCATCACCACCGCGCCCGACGCTGACGGTGACGACGATTTCGACCCGACCACCTTCGACCCGGACTACATCCCCGGCGAAGACGACAACCCGATGGGGCGTGCGGCATGAAACGCGGACTGGTCACCGAATCCCACGTCGTCATCTACTGCGACACCTGCGGCGATGTCCTCACCGACGCCGATGGGGAATCGATCTGCTTCGACACCACCCACCAGGCCGTGGGATTCCTCGGGGTCAAGGCCTGCGCCTGGTCCTACGACGGGGACCGCATCACCTGCGACGGCTGCGCGGCCACCGAGGAATGCGCCACCAACGGGCACCGCTGGCCC
The DNA here is from genome assembly GCF_053605015.1 of Nocardia sp. NPDC003979. Taxonomy (NCBI): domain Bacteria; kingdom Bacillati; phylum Actinomycetota; class Actinomycetes; order Mycobacteriales; family Nocardiaceae; genus Nocardia; species Nocardia sp. NPDC003979. The sequence continues at coordinate 69,744 of NZ_JBSGIJ010000012.1, read as the reverse complement.
CCGTCCTGGCAATCCGGCATCTGGCCCGCCTCGGGTGTCGAACCGGCCTGCCAAACCTGCGGCATCACCAAATCCGAACTCACACAGGAGAACTGAGCAATGCGGAACTACAACACCGGCCTGGCTGACGTGATCGACTTCGCCGCCCGCGCTCGCTGCCGTGCCGAAGCCCGCGGCCTCGATCCGGCCACCGTCGCGGCCGCCGTGATCGCTGAGACCGGCACCGCCCCGGCCTGGGACGACTACTACAGCCCCGACGGGTGGGACGCGGCATGAGCGACCGGAAGCCGAAACCCGCTGAGCGGCAACCGAATCCGGTCGTCGTCAAGGCGGCTGAGGAAGTGGCTGCGGTGAAGAAGACCGCCCATCAACTCGAGCTGTTCCCCGTGACCGATCTGCACCGAAGGAAGACGTCATGATCCGCACGACCACCTACAACACCCCGACCGGGACCGTGGCCACGACCAGCAACGGTGGTGGGTTCTCCGATGAGGTCATGGATTTGATCGGGCGAGGGATGATCGCCGCTGTCGCGGGGGTGTTCCGGTTGGTGTGGTGGGCGCTGCTGTTCCCGATGCTGTCGGTGCCCCTCGCCCTGGCGGTGGTGGCCGGGTGGTTGTTCGGGTGGCCGTTCGCGGTCGGGGTGGCCGGAGTGACTGTCGCGGGGATGGTGCTGTGGCGACACAGGAGTCCGCAGACCTTCGAGCGCTGGCTGTCCGGTCGCATCCGTTCCCGCTGGTTGTCGTGGTTCCGGTACCGGCGTCACTGGGCCACGGTGATCACCGCGTGCGGGTTGTCTCGCTCCGGTGCCCCGGGTGGGGTGCAGGTCCCGCGACTGGTGAGTGTGCGGATCGGGGAAACGTCGGACACGGTTCGCACGAAGATGCTGCACGGTCACAGCCCCGCCGACTGGGAAAACCGGGTCGTGCACCTGGCCCACGCCTTCGGCACCGGCCACGCCCGAATCCGCTTCGTCGGCCCAGGCCTGCTCGAAATCACCTTCCGCCGATCAGATGCCCTGGCCGAACCGGTCCTCGCCCCGATCCCATCCATCGCCGGATTCAAGACCGTTCCCGGCACCGAAGCCGCATGAGCACACCCACCACGACTGAGGGAGGCCGCACCATGTCCAACACGACCGTTACGGCCTCCCTCGGCTATTCCACGGCGCCGGTCGTCGGTGTGGCACCGAACCGGGAAACCGCTGCCGATCGTCGCGCGATGCCCGACATCACCGATATCGCCGAACACCTGGCCGAGAAGGAAGGTGTGTGCGCTCGGGTGGTGCCCATGCGAGCCTTCGACCCGATCACCTCCCGCACCTCGTACGTGGGTGCGCCGTGCAAATCGACCGTGGCCTCGGTCTGCCCCGCGTGCGCCAAGGCGAACCGGTATCTGCGCATGACCCAGCTCCGCGAAGGGTGGTGCGCCGAACACGAACCCGCCGACCCTGAGCCGGTCGTCACGCAAGCGCAGCAGGACGTATTCGGCGCTCGCGCACTGCTTTTCACCGACTACCACGATGCTCGCCGCGCCGGGGATCACGAACTCGCCGAAGCGATCAAGGCTCTGGTGGCCGACCTCGACACCGAGCTCCGCGAACTCGGCGTGCGTGGCCGACTCCCCGCCCTGGATGAGAAGCCGCGCCGGAAAGCGAAGTCGACTCGTCGCCGGGATGATGTGCCGGACCTGCCGCGTAAGAAGGTGGACAAGAACGTCACGATCGGACAGGCGTACGCGGGTGGCAAGTACCGGCCCTCGACGTTCTTCACGCTCACGTTGCCGTCGTACGGGGCGATCAACCGCGTCTGGGACCCGACAGGCGGCAAGGACAAGCGAGGTGCGTGGGTCTCCGATGGATCCCCGCGCGAACCGGAGACCTACGACTACACCCGCCAAGCCCGCGACACGATCCACCTCGCGAAGCTGTTCGACCGGTGGGTGCAGAACCTTCGCCGCGCGGTCGGCTGGAACGTGCAGTACTGGGCCTCGGTCGAACCTCAGAAACGCGGTGCCCCGCACCTGCACATCGCGATCCGTGGTTCCATCCCGACCAAACTGCTGTACCAGGTGACGGCCGCGACCTACGTCAATGTGTGGTGGCCGCACTTCGATCGCCCCGTCTACACCGACTCCAACATGCCGGTCTGGGACTATTCCGCTGGCACTTTCGTCGACCCCCGCACCCACAAGCCACTCACCTACTGGGACGACGCCCTGGCGGTCATGGACGAGGTAGACGACCTGGAACCGGCGCACACGATGCGGTTCGGTGGGCAGGCCAAGCCGGTGCCGATCCTCGGCGGCTCGGAGGAGATGGACACCAAGGTCCGGTACCTGACCAAGTACCTCACGAAGTCGATCGGCGAAGTCCTCGAACCGGACTCGACCCGCGTCGCCGTGCACTACGACCGATTGCACGCCGAGTTGCAAGACACCCCGTGCTCGCCGCGCTGCGGGGTCTGGTTGCGCTACGGCATCGTCCCCAAGGGCGCCAACGAGAAGACCCAGCCCGGCCGGTGCAAGGGCAACGCGCACCGCCGCGAAACCCTCGGCCTGCCCGGTCGCCGCTGCCTGAACTCGGGCAAGTGGTCGGGCAAAACGATCCCGGATCACAAGGCCGATCGCCTCGACTTCGTCCGCGCCGAACTCGCCCGCGTCGGCATCGTCAAGCCGGACACCTCGCACCTGCGGATCACCCCGGTACGCCCCGGCGACAAGGACGCGCCCCCGCGCTCACATCTGGTGATGAACCTGATCACGCGACGGATCAACGAACGCGCCGAGTACACAACGGCCCGCCTCGCGATAGACGAAGGACCGCCGGGTGATTCACATGAAACCGTTGTTCCGCAGCAACTTTCGTCCGTTCAGCAGTTCACGGCAGCATAGGGAGGAACCCCGAGATGAACACCGAAGACACGTACCTGAGGGCCAAGGATTGCGAAGCTCTGACCGGCATCCCCGAAGCGACCTGGCGGTGGTGGGCGCACGTCGGCAAAGGTCCGGCGAGTTTCAAGCTCGGCGCTCGTCGTCGGGTCTGGCGTAAGTCGGTGATCCTGGCGTGGATCGCTGAACAGGAGAGCATGACCGGAACCCGTGAGGCTGCCTGATGTCTGCCACGCGACGGAATCCGCGAACCGGTATCGAGGATCGTTGGTTCCCCACGGTCGAAGTGGTCGACCCGGTGACGGGCAAGGTGACCAAGAAGAAGGTCAAGTCGGAGGAGCGTCACGGCAAGGGCAAGCGGTGGCGTGCTCGCTATGTGGACCCGAACGGCGTCGAGCGGTCGCGTGCCTTCTCGGTCAAAGCGGACGCGCAAGCCTTCCTCGACGGTGACGTCACGACGAAGGTGGTTACGGGTACGTGGGTCGATCCCGACCGGAGCGGGGTTCTGTTCTCGGTGGTGGCTGAAAAATGGTTCACCACAAAGCAATTGAGAAAACCGAAGACGGTGGCGGGCTATCGCTCGCTGCTCGATACGCTCGTGATTCCTCGTTGGGGATCGGTACCGCTGCATGACATCGAATTCGAGGACGTACAGGCGTGGGTTGTCGAGCTGTCGGTGTCCGGCGGGCATCGGTTCAAGGGGCAGGGCTTGTCGGCGTCGCGGGTGATCCAGGCGTATCAGGTGCTCGACCAGGTGCTCCGCTTCGCTATCCGGTCCAAGCGTCTGGCGGTCAACCCGGCGGCTGAGGTCGACCTCCCGAGCAAGTCGCCAGCAGAACGGCAGTACCTCACTCACCGCCAGGTGCTCGAACTGTCGGTGGCATCGGGACGCTTCCGGACGCTCGTGCTGACGCTGGCCTACACCGGGATTCGGTTCGGTGAGGCTGCCGCGCTGCGGGTGTGTGACATCGACTTTCAGCGTCGACGGATCACGATTTCCCGTTCAGCAACTGCGGTCACTGGCCTCGGCATCGTGGAAGGCGACACCAAGAATCACACACGCCGATCGGTGCCGTTCCCTGAGTACCTGGCCGACTACCTCGCGAACCAGGTCGACGGCATGGAGCCGACCGACTACGTGTTTCCCTCGCGTGAGGGTGAGGTGCTCGGGCTGGGGGAGTTCCGGTGGGTATTCGATCCTGCCGCGACTGCGGTCAAGCTGCCCGGTCTGGTGCCTCACAGCCTGCGCCATACGGCTGCCTCGCTGGCGATCAGTGCGGGAGGCAACATCAAGGTCGTGCAGCGGATGTTGGGGCACAAGACGGCGACGCTGACGCTGGATCTCTACGGCCACTTGTTCGATGAAGATCTCGACCCGGTGGCGGCAGCGATGGACAAGGGTGCGCGAGCTGCTGCGGACTCACTGCGGACTGAGCAGGCGAGTTGACCGTGAAAACTGCCACGACAGGGCGCCTACCTGCGGCACCGAAGTGCCCCCACTGGGACTCGAACCCAGACTCGACGGATTTTAAGTCCGCTGCCTCTGCCAATTGGGCTATAGGGGCGTCCGCCGACAGCCTAGCGACTCGTACGGGTGTACCGGAATTTTGGCGGTAGACCCGGTCGGATCGGCGTGTCGCGGGGGAGCGCGCCGATCCGGGCCGGGGAGCTATCGTCGCTGGTCAGTCTTTGGCCAACGCCTCCTTCTTGCCGAGCAGGGAGTGGTGCCGGCTGTAGGCGAAGTAGATCACGAAGCCGAGCACCATCCAGACCAGGAAGCGCAGCCAGGTTTCCACCGACAGGTTCACCATCAGCCACAGGCAGGCCGCGACGGCGAGGATCGGGATGAGGGGGACGAGCGGGACGCGGAAGCCGCGGGGCAGGTCGGGGCGGGTGCGGCGCAGGATGAGGACGCCGACCGACACCAGCACGAAGGCGAACAGGGTGCCGATGTTGACCATTTCCTCGAGGGTGCCGAATTCGACGAAACCGGCGAGCACACAGCAGACGATGCCGACGATGACGGTCAGGCGCACGGGGGTGCCGCGCTTGCCGGTGTGGGCCAGCCAGCGGGGCAGCAGGCCGTCGCGGGCCATGGCGAACAGCACGCGGGTCTGGCCGAGGAACAGCACCATCACCACGGTGGTGAGGCCGGCCAGGGCGCCGATGGAGATGACGGTCTTGGCCCAGTCGACCCCGTGGATGGCGAATGCCGTTGCCAGCGTGGCGTTCTCACCCGCGAGCTCGGTGTAGGGCACCATGCCGGTGAGCACGAGGGTGACGGCCACATAGAGCACGGTCACGATGAGCAGCGAACCGAGGATGCCGCGCGGCACCGCCTTCTGCGGGTTCTTGGTCTCCTCGGCGGCGGTGGCGACGACGTCGAAACCGATGAACGCGAAGAACACCAGGCTGGCCGCGGCGAGCAGGCCGTACCAGCCGAAGCTGCTGTCACCGGCGCCGGTGACGAACGAGAACAGCGACTGGTGCAGGCCGCTCGCGCCGTCGTCGGCGGGCTGTGACGGCGGGATGTAGGGGCTCAGGTTCGAGGCCTTGAAGTAGGTGATGCCGAGGACGAGCACCAGGGCGATCACACCGAGCTTGATGGCCACCGCGATCGCCGACACCCGCGAGGACACCTTGGTGCCCACCGCGAGCAGCACGCCGAGCACGATCAGCAGCGTCACCGCGCCCCAGTCGAAGGTGATCGACCCCAATTTCACTGTGGCCGACTCGAATCCGAAGACGGTGCCGAGGTATTGCGACCAACCCTTGGCCACCACCGAGGCGGCGAGCGCGAATTCCAGGATCAGGTCCCAGCCGATGATCCAGGCGACCAGCTCGCCGAAGGTGGCATAGGAGTAGGTGTAGGCGCTGCCCGCCACCGGAACGGTCGAGGCGAACTCGGCGTAGCAGACCGCGGTGAGACCGCAGGCGATGGCGGCGAACACGAACGCCAGCGACACCGACGGCCCGGCGACATTGCCCGCGGTGCGGGCGGTGAGGGTGAAGATGCCCGCGCCGACGACGACGGCGACACCGAAGATCGTGAGATCCCAGGCCGTCAGGTCTTTGCGGAGCTTGGAGTCGGGTTCATCGGTGTCGAGGATCGACTGCTCGACCGATTTGGTGCGGAACATGCCGCCCCATCGGCTCGGTGTTTCTGCCGGTGTCGGCACGTTGTTCTCCTTCTGCATGCGAACGTTGTGAGAAGAGTTACCCCGGCGGGTCAGTGCACACCCTGCATGTGCCGTTTGATCCACGGTGCGCAGGCCGCGACGACGAGTCCGGCCGCGATGGCGGCCGTACCGCTGACGCCGAAGTACACGCCTTCGCTGTCGGGGCTGTAGTAGCGGGCCAGCGTGCCCGCCATCGACGTGCCGATGCCGACCGAGAAGAAGTACAGCGCCATCATCTGGGAGCGGAACGCGGCGGGCGCGAGGTGCGTTGTCACCGCGAGGCCGATCGGGGACAGCAGCAGTTCCGAGACCGCGAAACCGCCGAGGATGGCGAACACGGCGAGCACCGGAACGGTTTTGCCCTCGAAGCCAGACAGCAGCGCGAACAACCAGAACGCGATACCCATGCCGATGACACCGAGCGCGAACTTGATCGGTGTGCTCGGCGCCCGGTTGCCGAGTTTGGTCCACAGCAGCGCGAACAGCGGCGAGAGCGCGATGATCCACACCGGTTCCACCGAGCCGATCCAGCTGGCGGGTGCCTCCCAGCCGAAGATGCGCCAGTCGACGCGCTCGTCGGAGTACACCGCGAGCATGGTGAACATCTGCTGGAACAGCGACCAGAACACCGCGTTGGCCAGGAACAGCGGGATGAACGCCACCACCCGGGTGCGTTCGACCGGCTCCACCTTCGCGCTCGTGAGCATCACCGTGAAATAGGCGATGGACGCGACGACGATGACGCCGGTGGTGACATCGGAGAGATTGTCGAGGGTGATCCACCCGGCCCAGATCGCCAGGCCCGCTACCACGGCGGCGACGGCCACGCCGGTCAGCACCGGCCGCAGTTCGGCGCGGGTCACCGGGTTGGGGACCTCACGCCCGTGCGTGCCGAGGTTGCGCCGGAAGACCACGTACTGGGTCAGGCCGAGCGCCATGCCGACCGCGGCCGCGCCGAAGCCGACGTGGAATCCCCATTCGCGCTGCAGCAGACCCGTGAGCAGTGGACCGGTGAAGGCACCGATATTGATGCCGAGATAGAAGAGGGTGAAGCCGCCGTCCACGCGCGCGTCCGAGGGCGCGTAGAGGGTGCCGAGCAGCGAGGAGGCGTTGGCCTTCAACGCGCCGCTGCCGAGTGCCACGAGCACCAAACCCACACCGACACCGGCTAATCCGGGCAACACGGCCAGCGCGAGATGGCCCGCCATCACCACGACACCGCCGTAGAACACGGTGCGTTCCATGCCCAGCACCCGGTCGGCAATCCACCCGCCGAGGACCGTGGAGAGGTATACCAATCCGCCGTAGGCGCCGACGATGCCGAGCGCCGTGCTCTGCGCGATCCCGAGTCCGCCGTCCGCGGCGGTGTAGTACAGGTAGTAGCCGAGGATCGTCAGCATGCCGTAGAAGGAGAAACGCTCCCACAGCTCGACGCCGAACAGATTCGTCAGCCCGATCGGATGCCCGAACAGGGTGCGTTCGAGCGCCGGATCGGCGGGCCCTGGCTGGTCGCCGAGCCGGGTGTGTTGCGTGGACATAAGGGAACGATCCCACGTCGAAACGATGTACAGCAATTTTCCCGCATCTGTCATCCTTCGGCGTGCCGCGGGGCGGGGCCCGCGTCGCCGCGCCGACCGGGCGGGCGGGAATTACGCTGGTCTCGTGCTGACTGCCGAGGTGACCGTGCCGGTGGCGTGCGAGGTCGCGTTCGCGACGCTGTCCGACGGCTGGCTCTACGCCAGCTGGGTAGTCGGTGCCTCGCACATCCGCGAAGTCGACCCCGAGTGGCCCGCCGTCGGCAGCCGTATCCACTACCGCTTCGGGCTGTGGCCGGTGCTGATCGGTGACACCACCGAGGTGCGCACGGTCGAACCGCCGCACCGGCTGGAATTGGAGGCGCGGCTGTGGTCGATCGGGTCGGCCTGGATCCGGATCACCCTCGCCGAGGCCGAGCCGGGGCGCACGACGATCCGGATGACCGAACGTGCCGCGCGCGGGCCGGCCAGCCTGATCCCGGGACTCGCCCAGGATGTGGCCTTCGCCGCGCGCAATCAGGAATCTCTGGAACGGTTGGCAGCCCTGATCCGCGCGCGAGCCAGATAGCTCGCGCGCGGATTCCGGCTAGCTGGGTTGCGGGAGTTCGCAGTCGTCGACCTTCGGGTTGACGCCCATGTAGTTGAGCGGGCCCGCGATCATGGTGACCGCGATGGTGCCCAACGAAGCGCAGTTCTGGTCGCGCTCGGTGTAGTAGCCGCGTTGACCTGCGGCAAGGACACCGATCAGTAACCAGACCAGCACAACGATCGAAACGATGCGCGGCGTATTCGTCATGATGTGTCCTTTCCGATGGCAGGCCCAGCTCAGTAGTAGTGCCTGCGACCGGCGACCGGACGCCCGATGCTGCCCGCGATGAGTAGCGCGAGGCCGATGACGAGCACGATCACACCAACGGTGTTGAGAATCGGGATGCCGAAGACGAGGCCGGCGATGAGAAGAATTGCACCGAGAAGAATCATGTGAAGCTCACCTGTTCGGGTAACGATCAGACGCACCGGGTGGCGCGTCTCGTGGGGCGTATGCCCGGTTCGGTGAAGAGGAAACAGCTTCGATTGCGCCGGAACGGATTCGCGGCCCGATCGGTGCCGTTCCGAGTGCGGCGCGTCACCTTTTCGAGATGACGCGCCACGCGAATCAGCCTGCGGAGCCCGGCATTACGGCCGAGCCCGAGGGCGGGGGCGGGGTGGGGGCGCTCGAGCCGAAGTCGGCGTCGACCGAACCGGTCGGCAGACCGATGTCGACCGAGCCCGCGCTGCCGGTCGGCGGGCCGATCACCACCGAGCCGGACGGGAGCAGATCCCAATCGGCGCTGCCGACGGCGTTGGCGGTGCCGCCCGCGGTGAGCAAGGCGGTGGCGGCCAGCGCGGTCAGAACGCCCGCGCGGGTGAGGGTGGGGGACAGGGACACGGTGATACCTCCGAGCACTTCACTGTGATGGCGCCCATACGGTATCTGAAATACGAGTGTTTCAGGAGCTTCTTCCGACTTCCATCTGCACGCGGTACCGATCGGAGCGGTACCAACTGTGGGTGTGCTCGATCGGCACGTCGGCGCTGAACGACACCCGGTCGAAATGCAGAACGGGGGCGCCCTTGCGGACGCCGAGCAGTGCGGCGATCCCCGTGTCGGCGGCTTGGGCGTCGACCGTCTGCTCGGCGCGTTCGATCGGCCTGCCGTAGCGGTCGGCGGCGAGGCGATACAGCGAGCCGGTGAGGTCGTGGGCGATGAGGTCGGGAACGAGTTCGGGGTTGAACCACGCGTCGTCGACGCTCACCGCGTCGTCGTCGGCCAGGCGCAAGCGGCGCACGTGATAGGCGCGCGCGCCCTGTGGCAGCCGCAGTGCGCGGGCCGTCGGCTCGGGCGCGGTGGCCTCCTCGGCGACCAGCACCAGGGTGCTCGGCTGATGGCCGAGGGCACGCATCTCCTCGGTGAAGGAGGCCAGATGCAACCGCGACTGCACCGGCCGGTGGGCGACGAACGTGCCCTTACCGCGCACCCGGACCAGGTAGCCTTCGTTCACCAGCTGACCGACCGCCTCGCGCACGGTGATCCGGCTGACGCCGTAGTCCTGCATCAGGTTTCGCTCGCTGGTGAGCAGATCGCCGGGTTGGAGTTCGCGCGTGCATTTCTGCAGCAGGATCGCGCGCAACTGTTCATGCTTGGGCACTGCGCTGTCTCGCAGCGGTGCTGGCATGGGGCTGGCTCCTCTCGACGAACCGGTCCCTACTGGTCCTGTCCGGTCGTTGTCGAGGATACGCCAGCCGTCAGCGGATGCCGGGGGTGCGCGGGTCGGGGCCGATACAGCCGAGCACCACGCAGCCGGGTGGGGTGTCGGCGAACGGGGCTTTCGGTGTCTCGCCGAGACATTCGACGAAACCGCAGCCCGGATAGGCGTAGGGGCCGAGGCCGAAGGTGCCGAACACCGGGTCGGGCCGGGCGATCATCGGATCGGTGACGCTCACGTCCGGCTTCTCCCGATACGGTCCCGGATCCGGTACCGCCACATCGCGGAACGACGAGACCAGCTTGCGCATCACGTCATGGGTGTAGGTCGTCGAGATCCCGGGGGTGGCGACGCCGGTCCAGTTCAGCACCAGCCCGAGGCTGGGCACGATGTAGCTGTCGTTGCGCAGCATTCCGGACATCTTCACGGCATCGTCGGGCAGGCCGGGGAATTCGAGGCGGCAGGGCGCGCCGTTGACGACGAACAGGAAGCCGTAACAGGGCATGGCCCGCGACGGCGACAGCGCCTCGCGCAGATAGGCGTCCGAGATCACCTGCTGCTCGTTCCATCGGCCCCGGTTGCCCACGAGCAGACCGAGTTTCGCGAAGTCGTCCGGTGGGAGCAGCAGATGCGCGTGGCCGTAGGTGTTTCCGGCGCGATCGCGGGCCCAGTAGTAATCGGTGCGTTCGATGCCCAACGGGTCGAACAACTTTCGCTGGGCGAAGTCCTGGAAGTCCTCGCCGACTGCCTGCGCGATGACGTAGACGAGCAGGTCGACCGCGCGCTGGCTGTAGCGGAACAGGGTGCCCTGCGGGCGTTCGATCGGCATCGCGAGCGCCTGCGCGACGACATTCGGGTCCAGCTGGGCCAGCCCCGTCGCGCCCTCGGCGGCGATGGCCACCTCCATCCCGGAGGATTCGGTGAGCAGGTTGCGCACGGTGATCGCGCGGTGCCCTTCGTCGCCGAGCCCCTCGGGCAGGTAGCGGCCGATGGGCGCGTCGACGTCGAGGCGGCCCTCGTCGACCGCCGCGCCCGCGACCAGCGCGACGACACTCTTGGTCCCGCTCCACAGATTCCACGGCACCCCACCGGATTCGGCGTTGCGTGGGCTGGCCGCCACCAGGCAGTTGTTGCGGTAGAGCTGGATGTTGAAGCGGGTGGGGTCGACGGCCAAGCGCATGGCCCCGGCGACCCGATCGGGGTCGAGGGCGACGTCGGCGGGAGAGGCCGCCTGCGGTGTGCGTCCGGAGCTGACCTCGCAGCGCCGCGCGATCGGCGGGTCGGCCGCCGCGACGGGCAGCAGCGCCGCCGAGGTCAGCGACAATGCGGTAACCGCAATCGCCGCACCATATTTCAGGAACCCGCGCACGCAACCCCTCCGATGACTTGTCTCGGAGTGGCAATCGCGAACGGTGATGTTCCTGTTACGTGCCTAGCGGCCGTAGGGCTTGCAGACCTCGATCGCCGCGTCCTTGGACGCGTTGAACTGATCGATCACACCGTTGAGTTCGTCGGTGGGCGCACGGCGCTCGAGGGTGTCGGCGAGCAGGTTGGTCTTGTCACGGTAGGTGCGCAGCGGGTCGGCCAGCTCGGCGATGACATCCGTGGTGACCTTGCGATCGACGTCCTTGGCATTGTTGCGCAGCACCGGAACCGCCTCGTTGGCCTTGGTGTCGGTGTCGGGGGCCCGGTTGTTGCTCGCCTCGATATAGGCGTTGAACGAGGCGACCGAGCTCTTGTTGGCCGCGCGCAGTCCGTCGCAGGCCGAGTCGTTGGCCGCCTTCACCTTCGCGGTCGAGGAGGCCGCGACTTCGGAGGTGTAGGAGGCGAGATCGGTGAGGTTGGCCTCGGCGGTACCGGGTACCTGATTGGTGCAGGCGGCCAGCGTGAGCGCACCCGCTACGACAACCAGCGCGGTGCCGAGCCCCATTCGTTCCCGTACCAGCATCTGTCTCTCCTCCCTCGCCGGAGCGTCGGTCACCGTCGCGGTGGCCGAACACATCGACCGTACTGGCTTCGGGACGATCAGGTGGCGCCACGCCGGTCCGGCGCGGCGCCACCCCGGGTCAGCTCTGGCCGAGCATGCCGCGCATGGTCGCGATCTCACCCTCCTGATCGGCGACGATCTTGGAGGCGAGCTGCTTCGCCTCCGGGTTGGTTCCCTCCGCCAGCTCGGTCTGGGCCATGGCGACCGCGCCCTGGTGGTGCTCGATCATCATCTGCAGCCACTGCCGGTCGAACTCGGCGCCGTTCGCCGCTGCCAGCGCGCTCATCTGTTCCTCGGTCATCATCCCGGGCATGCCGTGGCCGCCGTGGCCCTCGGCGCTCGGTGCGGGCTTGCCGAAGCTGGTCAGCAGGTCGGTGATCTGGCGCATCTCCGGTGCCTGCGCCTGCTCGATCTGGGCGGCCAGCGCGATGAGCTGCTGGTTCTGGGTCCGGCTCGGCACCATCTTCGACATCTCGACCGCCTGCGCGTGATGCGGGTACATCATCTGCAGGAAGGTCACGTCGGCATCGTCGAAGTCGGTGCGGGCCGTGGCGCTCGTCGTGCTCGCCGTCGTCGTCGAGGGGTGCTCGGTGGTGTGCGTGGTCGAGTCGTCGCCGCACCCGGCGGCGACCACGGCGACAGCGGCGAGGGCGAGAACGGTACGGGTGATGGACATGGGTGATCCTCCTGGGGATTCGGGTGTGGGGTGTCGGACAGGGGCCGCGTGGGCCGACCTGTCAGATCCGCAGAATCGCCAGTTGGGAAAGGGAGAGGACGGTCCACGGCGGTGGTCGTTCGCGTCTGCCACGCCAAGTTCTGCCTGCCCGGCGGATGGCGTCGGCGTCTTCGGTGAGCCTGGTCAGCAGCATCCAGCCGAGCACGATGGCCAAGGCGACGAGGATGAACACGCAACCGTGGACGGCCGCGTGTTCGGTGCATCCGCCGCTGCCGCAGCCGTGGTCCTTCGTCGAGTCGTTCTGCGCCGGTACCGCTTCGACAGCCGGACCGACGGCTGTGTGGGCGGCGTTTCCGTGCGCGTGCGCGGAGGTGTCGTGTGCGGAGGTGACGAATACCGCCGAGTGCATGGCGACGATTCCGGCCAGCAGCAGCACGACGGCGAAGGCCCTCACGAGGCGCGCGTACGACGGCTGGACGGTCACGGCGACGAGTCTAACCAGTGCTCAGGGGCTCTCCGCAATACCCGCACGTGGTACGGGTAGAACTAGTCGTTCGCGATGTCGACGACGAGGCGCGGTGGGTCGGCGAGGGTGCTCACGGTGAAGCCGGGACGGTCGGCGTCGAGCCCGATGAACGACTGGGTGACGCCTTCGTAGACCACCGACTTGTAGACGCCGGTGATGCGCGGCGTACTGGGATCGGTGACCGGATCGGGCCCGGCGAACGGGGGAACGGGGGAGTCGAACGGGTAGGCCGAACCGAGGATGCGCACCTCCAGGATCGAGCTGCCCGCCACGTTCACGGCCTTGCCGCTGGCGTCCTGCACGGCGTTGTCGGTGTAGGCCACCTGCCAGCCGGGGGTGCCGGTGCCGCCGAGGGTGTAGACGACCCGGTCGTAGCCGGGATGGTGGCCGAGGCGGACATCGGTGACGGTGAGGGCGGCGCCGACGCTCGCCTCGCCCGACTTCGCGGCGTTGTCGCGCGGACCGGTGGCGTCGGCGAACGTGCTCGCGGTGCTCGTTGTCGTCGTCGAGGGAGTCGCGGCGGGCGCGTCGTCGGGACCGCAGCTCGGCAGGACCAGAGCCGCGGCGGCGATCAGCACGAACACGGGGGCGTTGCGCATGTGACCGATGGTACTCAGGTGAACTCGAGGGTTGCGGGAATCAGCCGGGCGCGTGTCCAGGCTGTGAGTTTGCTGGGCGCGTGCACCGCGGGATCAGCGCGGTCGGCGCACATCGCTGTAACCCGTTCGCCGTCAGTCTTTTCCATGCTCGGTGTGCATATGTGGGCGTCGGTTCCGATGTGCGGCAGGGGCGGATGTGACGATGGGGCAACGATCTAGCACACTTGTCGCGTGGACAGTGTCGAGGACGTATTCACCCGGCTGCGCCGGTATCCGGACGTGGAGGCGCCGAACCTCTATGCCGTCGACGCCGCGGATCGGTTGATTCTCGATACCGCCGCCGACGCGCTCGCGGGCGCGGGCAGTGGCGAGGTGGCGGTGATCGGCGACGCCTACGGCGCGCTGACCCTCGGGATCGCGGTACGGCACGGACACAGCGGCATCCGGGTGCACCAGGACCTGCTCACCGGCGAACTCGCCCTGGCGGGCAACGCCAAGAACCTCGGTCTCGGCGACCGCTTCACCGTGCACGGGCTCGACGCGGACCTGCTCACCGGCGCCCGCGTGGTCGTGATGCGGTTGCCGAAAATGCTCGCCGGGCTTGCCGAGATCGCCGAGGCCATCGCCCGTTACGCCGCCGACGACGTGGTCGTCTACGCCGGTGGCCGCGACAAATACCTCACCCCGACCATGAACGAGGTGTTCGCCGAAACGTTCCGCCAGGTGCGAGCGGGCCGGGGCAGGCAGAAGTCGCGGGTGCTCGTCGTCAGTGAACCGCTACCCGTCGGCGAACCACGATTCCCGGTGCGCGAGAACATCATCGAGATCGACGGTGACGTGGTGGCCTACGGTGCCGCGTTCTCCGGCCCACGCCTCGACATCGGCACCCGATTCCTGCTCGAACATCTGGACCGGATGAAGCCCGACGCCCGCGAGGCCATCGACCTCGGTTGCGGCACCGGCATTCTCGCGGTGGCCCTGGCCAAATCGCGTCCGCGTATCCGGGTGGTCGGCACCGATCAGTCCTGTGCCGCCGTCGCCTCGGCTCGGGCGACCGCCGCCGCCAACGGTGTCGACGACCGGGTCACGGTGGTGCGCGACGACGCCATGTCCTCGGCCGCGGACAACAGCGCCGACCTGGTGCTGTGCAATCCGCCGTTCCATGTGGGCGCGGCCGTGCACACCGGTTCGGCCATCAAGATGTTCGCCGAGACCGGCCGGGTGCTCCGCCCCGGCGGCGAACTGTGGACGGTGTACAACTCGCACCTGAACTATCGGGGTGTGGTGGAACGGATGGTCGGGCGGACCGACGTGATCGACCGGAACCAGAAATTCACGGTGACGCGGTCTGTCCGTGGCCTGCGCGACGTACAACGATAGGGGCGCTCCGACGGGGTAGAGTCCGATTTGTCCGAACGGACGGTGCTGCGATCAATGATCGCGCCGCCGGGAACTTTGTTCGTTCGCGACACGTTGAACAGGGCAGTTGGAGCTGTACGACGTTTCATCACTCCAGGAAAGGCGCACGGTGCGTACCTCATCGAATCCGGTGTTCAAGAACTTACCTCGCCAAGAGGGAGTCGGCGGTTACGCGAACTTCGGTTCGGGCGTGACCGGCGCAGGCCAGCTGGGTAACCAGTACGGCGAATACGGTCAGCAGTACGGGCAGCAGTACCAGCAGGCGCCTGCCACCCGCGCCATGACGATCGACGACGTGGTCACCAAGACCGGCATCACCCTCGCGGTGCTCACCGTCTCGGCGATCATCTCCTTCGCGCTGTCGTCGGCGAACCCGTCGCTGGCGCCGCTGTTCGTCATCGGCGGCGGCCTGATCGGCTTCGTGCTGGTCATGATCGCCAGCTTCGGCAACAAGATGGACAACCCCGCGCTCGTACTGTCGTACGCGGCGTTCGAGGGTCTGTTCCTCGGCGCGCTGTCGCTGATGTTCACCGATGTCACCTTCGGCGGTGTGGGCGGTAGCGCCCTGATCGGCCAGGCGGTGCTCGGCACGTTCGGCGTGTTCTTCGGCATGCTCGTGGTCTACAAGACCGGCGCGATCCGGGTCACCCCGCGATTCACCCGCATGCTGCTCGGCGCCATGGTCGGTGTGCTGGTCCTGATGCTCGGCAACCTGATCGCCAGCTTCTTCACCGACGGCGGCTTCGGCCTGCGCGACGGTGGCCCGCTGGCCATCGTGTTCAGCCTGGTCTGCATCGCCATCGCCGCGTTCAGCTTCCTGCTGGACTTCGACTCCGCCGACCAGCTGATCCGCGCCCAGGCCCCCGAGAAGGCCGCCTGGGGCGTCGCCCTCGGCCTGACCGTCACCCTGGTCTGGCTCTACGTCGAGATCCTGCGTCTGCTGAGCTACTTCCAGCGCGACTGAGATAAGCGATAGACCCAAAGAGCGGCTCCCCACCGATTCGGTGGGGAGCCGCTTTGCTATTTCTGGTCCGTGCTCAGCTGAGGCGCTCGATGACCAGGGCCATGCCCTGACCGCCGCCGACGCACATGGTTTCCACGCCGAACTGCTTGTCGTAGGTCTGCAGGTTGTTCAGCAGGGTGGCGGTGATGCGGGCACCGGTCATGCCGAACGGGTGGCCGAGGGCGATGGCGCCGCCGGAGACGTTGAGCTTGTCCTCGTCGATCTTCAGCTCACGCGCCGAGCCGAGCACCTGCACGGCGAAGGCCTCGTTGATCTCGAACAGGTCGATGTCGGCGACCGACTTGCCCGCCAGGGCGAGCGCCTTCTTGACGGCCTCGATCGGGCCGAGGCCCATGATCTCCGGGGACAGGCCCGAGACACCGGTGGACACGATGCGCGCCAGCGGGGTGAGACCGAGTTCCTTGGCCTTGGTGTCGCTCATGATCACCAGCGCCGCGGCGCCGTCGTTGAGCGGACAACAGTTGCCCGCGGTGACGGTGCCGTCGGGGCGGAACACCGGCTTGAGCTGGCTGACGGCCTCGTAGGTGACGCCGGCGCGCGGGCCGTCGTCCTTGCTGACGACGGTGCCGTCGGGCAGGGTCACCGGGGTGATCTCACGCTCGAAGAAGCCGTTCTTGATGGCTTCCTCGGCCCGGTTCTGCGAGCGCACGCCCCAGTGGTCCTGGTCCTCGCGGCTGATGCCGGTGAGAGAGGCGACGTTCTCGGCGGTCTGCCCCATCGCGATGTAGGCGTCGGGCAGCAGGCCGTCCTCGCGCGGGTCGTGCCACGCGCCCGCGCCGCCTTCGGCGGTCTTGGCGGTGCGGGCCTCGGCCTCGGCGAACTCCGGGTTCTTGGTGTCGGGCGAGCTGTCGGCCGAACCCTTGGCGTAGCGGGAAACGGTCTCCACACCGGCGGAGATGAACACGTCGCCCTCGCCTGCCTTGATGGCGTGGAAGGCCATCCGGGTGGTCTGCAGCGACGAGGCGCAGTAGCGGTGCACGGTGGTGCCGGGGACCACGTCGAGGCCGAGCTTCACCGCGACGATGCGCCCCTGGTTGAAGCCACCCTCACCGGCGGGGGAGCCGGTGCCGAGGATGATGTCGTCGACCTGGGTGGGGTCGAGGGCAGGGACCTTGGCCAGCGCGGCCTGGACCATCTGCGCGGTCAGGTCGTCCGGGCGCATCCCGGCCAGGGACCCCTTGACGGCACGGCCGATCGGGGAGCGGGCGATGGAAACGATGACGGCCTCGGGCATGAGGACTCCTTTTCGGAAGGCTGGCGCGAACGGCTGTTGTACATACCGCTCATTCGTGAATGTACGTCTCGCTCTGCGCGACAGGAAGACCAGGGCGGCCACGCACCGCGGAGACCAGCACCGGCAACAACTGGGCGGCCGCGAGTTCGTAACCGGCTGCCGAAGGATGGAAGCCGTCGGTCGCGAAGAGGATCTCGGGAGCCGCCCGGAACTCCGAGGCCACCAGCGGCGAGCCCATCGGCACCGCGATTCCCCCGGCCAGCGTGGTCGCCACCGTCTGCGCCTTGCCGAGCCGCACACTCCAATTCGCCACCACCGTGCGCAGCGGCTGCGGGATGGCGGTGACGGTGCCGAGATCGGGACACGTGCCGACGACGACCAGTGCGTCGGCCTCGCGCAACCGCGATACGGCCTGCGCGAGCCTGCGGGCCGAGGCACGGATCGAATGCTTCTTGGTGATGTCGTTGGCGCCGACCAGGATCACCGCCGCGTCCGGCGGCGGGCCCGCGATGAACATCGCGTCGACCTGCCCGGCCAGGCCCTTGGAGGTGGCGCCGGAAATCGCCTTGGTACTCAACCGGATCCGCATGCCGGTGGCCTCGGCCAGGCCACGGGCCAGGCGCACACCCGGCACGTCGGCGGCGCCGAGGCAGCCGAGACCGGCCGCGGTGGAGTCGCCGAAGATCATCAGGTGCAGGTCGAACGGGACGTTCTTGCGCCACGGCTCGGGCAGGTTCGCACCGGGGGCGTACACGCCGTCGGCCTCGGGCGGCTTGGAGGTGTCGCGACCGATCACCGCGCGTGCGGCGCCTGCCTGGGTCATCAGCAACCGGTAGGTCGCCCAGGAGACGGTGCCCGCGCCCGACCCGGCGAGGACGGTCGTGGCGCCGGTGACCGCGGCCGTGCGCCAGCTGATTCGAGGTGCGCTCACATCCGAAAATTCTACGGCTCATCCGCCTCCCCGCGTCTTTTGGCCAGACTCGGGTGCGGGGCGAGTTCGGGGCGCGGCAAGCTTTTGTGAGAGGGGTGAGTTAGCCGGTTCCCGGCGAGTTACCCATGTCCTGACGAGATCAGTTGTTGCGCGTCGAACCCGCTCGCGGATGCGCTGACCGCGTGGCGCTGGACTATGGTTCGGGAGTGGGGAAGGCGCCCGAGCTGTTGCGACTCGGCGAACCGGCCGGGCGACGGCTGCTCGCCGCCACCGTGCTCGGCTCGGGGATGGGGTTTCTCGACGGCACCATCGTCAACGTCGCGCTTCCCCGGATCGGGTCCGAACTGCACGCCGATCTGGCCGCCCTGCAATGGGTGATCAACGGCTACACCCTCGCACTCGCCTCGCTGATCCTCGTCGGTGGCGCGCTCGGTGACCGGTTCGGCCGCAAACGGATGTTCGCCTGGGGTGTCGCCGCGTTCGCCGTCACCTCCGCGCTGTGCGCGCTCGCGCCGACGATCGAAACCTTGATCGCGGCACGGCTGTTGCAGGGCGTCGCCGCCGCCCTGCTGACTCCCGGCAGTCTGGCGCTGGTCGAGTCGTCCTTCGTTCATCACGACCGGATGCGGGCCATCGGCGCCTGGACCGGCATGCTCGGCGTCGCCACCGCGGGTGGTCCGGTGCTCGGTGGCTGGCTGGTCGGGCTGTCGTGGCGGTGGGCGTTCGCGATCAATCTGCCGCTGGCCGTGCTCACCCTGCTGCTGTTGCGCGGCGCGCCCGAGTCACGCGACGAACGCGCGGACGGCAAGCACTTCGACCTCCCCGGCATCGTGCTCGCGCCGGTGGCGCTGGCCGGGGTCACCTGGGCGCTGACCGAATGGCCCGACACCGGCGCCACACCCGCGACGGTCGGCGCCGCGGTGACGGGTGTGGTTGCCGCCGTGGCGTTCGTCGTCGTCGAACGGCGGGCGCGGTATCCGATGGTGCCGCCCGAAATGTTCGCCGACCGGGTCTTCACCCTCATCAACGTGGTGACGCTGCTCGTCTACGCCGCGCTGTCCGGGTCGATGGTGTTCATCGCCCTGTTCCTCCAGATCGGCGCAGGCTGGTCGCCGTTGGCGGCCGGGGCGGCGAGCGTGCCGATCAGTGTGCTGATGTTCCTGCTCGCGGCGCGCTTCGGCGCCGTCGCCACCCGGTTCGGGCCACGCAGGCCGATGGTGATCGGCGCGTTGGTCCTGGCCGGTGGGCTGGCGCTGCTGGCTGGTGCGCCGCGCGACCCCGGCTTCGTGACCGACATCCTGCCCGGGATGCTCGCCATGGGCCTCGGCCTCTCGATGCTCGTCGCCCCGCTGACCGGCACCGTCCTCGCCGCCGCACCGGCGGGTCGGGCGGGGGTCGCCAGCGGCATCAACAACGCGGTCTCGCGCACGGCCGGGTTGCTCGCCGTCGCCGCGTTGCCGCTGCTGGTCGGGCTATCCGGGCACGCCTATGCCGACGCCGACGCCGTCACCGCGGCCTATCGCGGCGCGCTGTGGTGGTGCGTGGGCTTGGTGCTCGCCGGGGCAGTGGTCACCGCTGTCGGCCTGTCGGGGCGTCGCGCCGCCGGGTGATGGACCGGTGTGCTGGCACACACTGTCGGACCAGGTCGCGACCTGCGCGCGAGGTTCTGCAACTATGGAGCTCATGCGCATCGCGGATCATGTCGTCGACCTCATCGGCAACACCCCACTGGTTCGGCTGAACTCGGTGGTCGGCCCGAACGCGGGCCTGGTCGCCGCGAAGATCGAATACCTCAACCCGGGCGGCAGCTCCAAGGACCGCATCGCGGTCAAGATGATCGACGCCGCCGAGGAAGAGGGCCTGCTGAAGCCGGGTGGCACGATCGTGGAACCCACCTCGGGCAACACCGGTGTCGGCCTGGCGCTGGTCGCCCAGCAGCGCGGATACAAGTGCGTGTTCGTCTGCCCCGACAAGGTGAGCGAGGACAAGCGCAACGTGCTGCGTGCCTACGGCGCCGAGGTCGTGGTCTGCCCGACCGCCGTGCCGCCGGAGCACCCCGACAGCTACTACAACGTCTCCGATCGCCTGGTCCGCGAGATCGACGGCGCCTGGAAGCCCAACCAGTACTCCAACCCGGGCGGCCCGGAAAGCCACTACGAGACCACCGGCCCCGAGATCTGGGCCGACACCGAAGGCAAGGTCACCCACTTCGTCGCGGGTGTGGGCACCGGCGGCACCATCACCGGCACCGGCCGCTACCTCAAGGAGGTCTCGGGCGGGAAGGTGAAGATCATCGGCGCCGACCCCGAGGGCTCGGTGTACTCCGGCGGCACCGGCCGCCCCTACCTCGTCGAGGGCGTCGGTGAGGATTTCTGGCCCACCGCCTACGACCCGGCCGTGCCCGACGAGATCATCGCCGTCTCCGACGCCGACTCCTTCGAGATGACCCGTCGCCTGGCCCGGGAAGAGGGCCTGCTCGTCGGCGGCTCGTGCGGCATGGCCGTGGTCGCCGCGATCGAGGTGGCCCGGCGCGACCCCGACGCCGTCGTCGTGGTGCTGCTGCCCGACGGCGGCCGCGGCTACCTGTCGAAGATCTTCAACGACAAGTGGATGAGCTCCTACGGCTTCCTCACCACCCCGCTCGAGGCGGGCCCGGAACCGCTGGTCGGTGACGTGCTGCGCGGCAAGTCGGGCGAGCTGCCCGACCTGGTGCACACCCACCCCTCGGAGACCCTGCGCGACGCCATCGAGATCCTGCGCGAATACGGTGTCTCGCAGATGCCGGTCGTCGGCGCGGAACCGCCGGTGATGGCGGGCGAGGTGGCAGGCAGCGTCACCGAACGCGACCTGCTCTCGGCCGTCTTCGAGGGCCGCGCCCAGCTCACCGACTCGGTGGCCCAGCACATGAGCCCGTCCTTCCCTCTGATCGGCTCGGGCGAACCTCTCTCGACCGCCACCAAGGCCCTGTCCGACACCGACGCGCTGATGGTCGTCGAAGACGGCAAGCCCGTCGGCGTCATCACCCGCCACGACCTGCTCGGCTTCCTCAGCACCGGCTCGATCTGAGATCAGACCGAACGCGAAGGCCGCCCGGACAGCGGCGGTGAGCTGAGGAGCTGACGCCGAGCACGGTCGGCGTCGTGCTGCGCTACATCGTCTGGGGTGAGCAGGCAGCGAACGGCGGCGCGATCAGAGTGACGATGAAGTCCCGCAGGGCGGTCGCTGTGGACAGCCCTGCGGGATATCGGTCAGGCCAACGCGGAGTGTAGTTTCACCCACTGCTCCGGGTGGACATAGGCGACCACCGTGTCGTGGGCGATGCCCGCGCTGTGCAGGGCCGTGTCCACTCCGTGGTAGCGCGTTCGCAGTGCGGTACCGACCGAGCCGCCGATTCCGGAGTATGCGGTGCGCACCAGTTCGGTGTAGGAGTCGCGGTGGGGGACAAGGGGTGTCGGGCGGCGGTCGAGTCGCAGGACGGCGGCGTCGACTGCCGGGATCGGGCGGAAACTCGTGCGGTGGATGTGGCCGCGTAGTTGCCAGTCGAACCACGGCCAGGTCAGGGCGGTTGTGAGGCTCCATCTTCCGTAGTCGCCGGTGTGTTTGCGGGCGTACTCGCGTTGGGTGAGCAGGGTCGCCGAGGTGAGGGCCGGTGCGCTCAGGCACCAGTCCACGATCCGTGCGGTGGCCGAGAACGGGATGTTGCCGACCACCGCGAACTCGGTGCGTGGGGCCTTGGCCTTGGTGAAATCGCCTCGGATCACCTGGATTCCGTGCTCGCCTCTGGTCTGGGCCGAGAGCTTGGCCGCGAGCAGCGGATCGATTTCGTACGTGGTGACCTCGGCCCCGCGCCGGGCGAGTGCCCGGGTGAGCACGCCTTCGCCCGCACCGGGTTCGAGCACGGTACCGGCTGGATCGGCGACGGTCATCAGTAGTTCGACCGCATGTGGATCTACCAGGAAGTTCTGTGACAGCGTCCTTCTGTTCGAGTCACGCGACGTACGGTGGCCCCCACGCGCGGTGACCTTGCGCTGGGTGTGTGAATAGTTCTTGTGTGAATGGTCCTGCGCCACGGCAGTTGCCCCTTCGGGTCATCGAGTCGGAAGAGTCTCGATGGGCCCTGGGCGCGCCGGTGGACGCGAGAGAGGAGATCCGCGTCCGCTAGCGGGCCAGAGCCCGGGCGTGGCGGATGCGGATGAACACGGGGCACGACATGCGAATCACGCTAGAACTCGGTCTGTTCGGTTCGCAACCGAATTTCACGCCCCGCTGACCGTTCGTGTGCGCAAGGCGGCCACCGCCGACTCGGCGGCGATCAATGCGCTGTTGATGGAGATCTCCCCGCGCATGCCGGGCGCGGCGACCATGTCGCCGGCCAGGTATATCCCGTTGCCCCGGTCGACGGCCGGACGGTCGCGCCAGGTGGTGCCCGGAAGGTCGAGGGCGCCGGTGCGGTTCTTCGCGGTGGCTTTGCGGTGGAAGGTCTTGCGGGAGCGCCAGTCCGGGATGGTGGCGTCGGCGAAGGCTTCGAGGCGTTGGTGGGCGGCATCGCGGGATTCGGCCGGGCGAACGGGCATCTGGAGCTGGTAGAGGGATTCGCCCGCGGGAGCGATGGAGTCGTCCTGCATGGTGTAGGACTCGTGGAAGCCGCCTTCGTCCAGGTCGAACACCAGGCTGCGGTCGTGACGGTCCTTGGTGACGGCGATGTCGAGCAGAGCGGCGAACCCGGATGTGCCGCGCGGTATTTCGTCACCGAGCAGGCGGCGCGCCGAATCCAGGTCGGTCGCCACGATCACCGGGCCGTCGGTCGGTAGGCTGTCCAGGCGCGAACCGGTTTCGATCGCGACGCCGAGTTCTGTTGCCCGCGTGACCATACGATCCACCGTGCGTTGCCACCCGCCGCGCACCCAGCGCACCGCCGGAACCTTCGCCCCGAGGACACGCTGGAAGAGGTCCCAGACGAACGCGGCAGAGAGTCGACCGGTTTCCGCTTCATAGGTGACCACGCTGATCGCGTTGGCCATCCGGGTCGCGGTCCGCTCGCCCCAGCGCTCGGACGCCCAGGTGTGGAAATCGATGTCCACCGGAGCTGTCAGGCGAGTTCGGGCTTGTGCGCGGAGCATGGCGATCGGCGGCATCCGGCGCAGCGTGCCCTCACACCGGAACGCGACCTTCGCCGCGTCGACGGGGGAGGGCCAGCCGAGTCCGTCGACGAAGCCGCGCTTCTTCAGCCAGGTGTAGTGCGGTCCGTCGGCGTAGAACACATGCGCGCCCTCGTGCACCACATGTGGTGGCTCGGTGGCGCGGCCCCGACCGCCGAGGGTGCTGTGCGCGTCGTGAAGACGCACGGCCGCCGCACCGGTTTCGGCGACCGCGATGGCCGCTGTGAGTCCGGCCAGGCCGCCCCCGATCACTGTGACAGGTGTGTTCATGGTTGTTCCTCCTCGTTGCCCGCCCATTCGAGTCGGGCGGCGATAATTTCCGCAGTTGCTCTCAGATAGCTTTCGGCTTCGACATTCGCTGGATGGTCGCCGTCGAAGATGTCGCGGATCAGCCAGAAGTGCGCGACAGCACCGACGAGTACGGCGGCGGTTGGCTCCCAGTCCTTGTCGCGCCCAGGCGTTCCGGCCAGCTCGGCGAGTCCTCGGGTGAGCACCGGCATGACAACGGCGTACTCCTGCTGGCGGAAGACCTCGAGCATGTCGGCGGGAATCGAGTTGTCGCGCATCAGAATCCGGTTCACATCGCGATCGTGGTCGATCCGGTCCAGGCCGATCCGGCACAGCGCCGTCAGCTTGTCGACCAGTGAACCGGCGGGGGCGAGCCCGGCGGTGATCGAGAAGTCCGGCGCCAGGAACAGCTCCAACGCGCCGCGTTCGGACAGCCGCGACGACACCGCCTCGACCAGCAGTTCGTCCTTGGACCGGAAGTGCCGGTACAGCCCGCCTGCTCCGCTGGACAACCCCGCGGCCCGCTCGATCTGAGCCACCGAGGTCTTGGCGAACCCTTGCTCGCCGAACAACCGCAGCGCCTCGGTCATGATCCGTTCGCGCGTCGACGGGGTCACCGGCACCTCCTGCTGTAAGTAACCACTTACTTACAGAGTGGGCCGCGATCACTCCGCGCGCAAGAGCCGGATCGTGTGGCTCATCCCACGTGCGAGAAAGTAGGCAACTTTCTCGCAACCGGCTGGTTCGGACCGATTCATGGGGGTAAGCCTCCGATGACACTCTCGGCAAATCGGGCGGGAAGAGCGAAAGGAAGTGCTGTGGACAACTCCGTCGTCGCGATCGACTTCCAGCAAGGCTTCAATGACGCTTGGAGTTCGGTAGCGCAATTCGTGCCGAAATTGGTTGCCTTCATCGCCATCCTGCTGATCGGCTGGATCATCGCGAAAGTAGTGGCGAAGGTGGTGAACGCGGTGCTCGAGCGGGTCGGTTTCGACCGGCTGGTCGAGCGCGGCCAGATCAAGAAGATGATGGCCAAGAGCAAGTACGACGCCTCTGATCTGCTGGCCAAGCTGGCCTACTACGCGATCCTGCTGATCGCGCTGCAGATCGGTTTCGGTGTGTTCGGCCCCAACCCGGTCAGTGACCTGCTCACCGGCATCGTGGCCTGGCTGCCGAAGGCGGCGGTGGCGATCGTGATCGTGGTGATCGCGGGTGCGGTCGCGCACGCGGTGAGCGAACTGGTCACCAACGCGCTCGGCGGCCTGTCCTACGGTTCGCTGCTCGGCAAGATCGCCTCGGTCTTCATCTGGGCGATCGGCATCATCGCTGCCCTGAACCAGATCGGCGTCGCCACCACGGTGACCACCCCGATCCTGATCGCGGTGCTCGCCACGATCGGCGG
Organism: Nocardia sp. NPDC003979; assembly: GCF_053605015.1. Taxonomy (NCBI): domain Bacteria; kingdom Bacillati; phylum Actinomycetota; class Actinomycetes; order Mycobacteriales; family Nocardiaceae; genus Nocardia; species Nocardia sp. NPDC003979. The sequence continues at coordinate 44,650 of NZ_JBSGIJ010000012.1, read as the reverse complement.
CATCCTCGTCGTCGGTGTGGGCGGTGGCCTGGTCCGGCCCATGGAGCAGCGCTGGAGCAGCTGGCTCGGCAACCTGGAATCGGAGATGCCAGCGCTCAAGGGTGAGGCGCAGGCCTACCAGCGCGGTCGTGAGGACGTGACGCGCGAGGGCCAGCGGGTGCCGGGTTCGCACACCCAGCAGACCCAGCAGGAATGGGCGACTCCCGGTGCGGGCGGCAGCCCGCAGGCCGGTGGCTACCCGCAGACGGGCCAGCAGCCCGGCTGGGGCGGGGAAACCGCGAGGTAGGAACCAACCGGCGCCGGCGTTCCGTCACCGCTTCGGTGGCGGAGCGCCGATTCCGGTTTCAGGCGTCGGCGTGGTGGCAGACGGCGGCGAGCCGGTACTGCAGCCAGTCGGCGTCGTGCCAGGTCTGCGGCGCCACCCCGGCGAACACACCCGCTCGCTCGGCGACGACCTGATCGAGCAGGCCGCGCACGTATCCGGCCAGCAGGATGGCGAGCGGAAGCCGCGCCGCCTCCTCGACCCCGTACTCGAGAATGTCGCGGACGGCGGCGGCGTGCTGGTCCAGCTGCGCCAGCACCCCGGGGTGTTGCGCCGCGGCGGCGGCCGCGGGGGCGCCGTATTCGATGTTCAACTGTCGCAGATGTCGCCGTGCCGAAATTTCGAGCAGTGCGGGGCCGAGCGAAAACACCACCAGATGGTAGCGAATCCGTCATAGAGCGGCGAACGCGGCGCAACTTTACGATCCTGTGCACAGACTTGCGTGAAGTGCCGCCCCGATGGATTCTGGGCAGGTATAACCGATTCGGGAGAACTTTCGGCAAACCAGCTCGGCGAGCGAAAGGATCTACGGTGCACGTCACCGATTCGGCGGTTCAGCTGCTGTGGGCGAATCCTGTCGTCGCCGCGGGCGCCGGTTACACGGCGCGCTCCGGTGTCACGGGACTGCTGCGGCACCGGCCTTACGCGCGGGTGCTCGGCCGATTCGTCGCGGCTTTCATCTGGGGTAGCGGCGGAGTCGCCGCGCTCACCGCCCTCGGGGTCCCCCTCGGCCTCACCCTCCCGGTCGCTCTCACGGTGCTCACCGTGGTCGCCCTCACACTCACCCTCGTCTTCGCCGGCGGAATGATCCGCCCCGCGCCCGCCGAGTCGACGGACTGATCCGGCGTCGAGTCGACCGGCCTAGCGGAAAGCGTTCGCGTCGGTGAGCGCCTTGCCCAGCACGAGCTGATGCACCTCGGCCGTGCCCTCGTAGGTCAGCACCGACTCCAGATTGTTCGCGTGCCGCAGCACCGGGTAATCGAGGGTGATCCCGTTGGCACCCAGAATCGTGCGGCATTCGCGGGCGATGCGGATCGCCTCACGCGTGCTGTTGAGTTTGCCCGCGCTGATCTGCTCACTCGTGATCTCGTGCCGATCCTTCAACCGGCCGAGATGCAGGGCCAACAGTTGACCCTTGCCGAGCTCGAGCGCCATGTCGGCCAGCTTGGCCTGGGTGAGCTGGTAGCCGGCCAGCGGCTTGTCGAACACCTCGCGGGTGCGGGCGTAGTCGACGGCGGCGGCCAGGCAGTCGCGGGCGGCGCCCAGCGCACCGAAGACGATGCCGAACCGCGCCTCGCTCAAGCACGCCAGCGGCGAACTCAACCCGCGTGACTCGGGAAGTACCGCGTCGGCGGGCAGGCGCACGTCATCGAAATCCAGTGCGGCGGTGAGGGAGGCGCGCAGCGACAATTTCCGGTGGATCTCCCGGGCGGTGAATCCGGGGGTGCCCGCCGGTACGAGGAATCCGCGCACCCGTGGCTTGTCGTCGCCGGGCTCCTCGGCATAGGCCCACACCACGGCGATATCGGCGACCGAGCCGTTGGTGATCCACATCTTCGACCCGTTGAGCACCCAGTCGTCACCGTCGCGTCGCGCGCGGGTGCGCATGCCACCGGGGTTGGAGCCGTAGTCCGGTTCGGTGAGCCCGAAGCAGCCGATCAGCTCACCGGCCGCCATGGCGGGCAGGTACTGCTGCTTCTGCTCCTCGGACCCGAAGAAGTGGATGGCCGTCATGGCGAGTGAGCCCTGCACCGACACCATGCTGCGCACACCGGAGTCCACGGCCTCGAGTTCCTGACAGGCCAGGCCGTACGCGGTGGCCGACGCGCCAGCGCAGCCGTACCCCTCGAGGTGCATGCCGAGCAGTCCGAGCCTGCCGAGTTCGGGCGCGATCTCGCGGGCGGGGAAGGTGCCCGCCTCGAACCACTCCGCGATGTGCGGACGAAGTCGTTTCTCGCCGAATCGGGCGACGGTATCCCGGATCTCACGCTCCTCCGGGGACAGCAACGCATCGATCGCGAACAACTCTTCCACGGTCACCATGGCGTCAGCTTAACCGTGGCGCCGTCACCGAATCGGGCACTTCGTGCAGGCGTGATACCCGTGCGCGAACGGCCGGATCCGGGCATCTAGTCTGAGTCCATGAGTGAGCTGGGATTCTCGACCAGGGCCGTGCACGCCGGATATGAACCCGATCCTCAGACCGGTGCGGTGAACGTCCCCATCTACGCGAGCTCCACCTTCGCCCAGGACGGCGTCGGCGGCATGCGTGGAGGTTACGAGTACGCGCGCACCGGCAACCCGACCCGCACGGCACTGGAAGCCAACCTCGCCGCCCTCGAATCGGGCAGCTACGGTCGCGCCTTCGCCTCGGGTATGGCCGCGACCGACTGTGCGCTGCGCGCGGTGCTGCGCCCCGGCGACCACATCGTCATCCCCGACGACGCCTACGGCGGCACCTTCCGGCTCATCGACAAGGTGTTCAGCCAGTGGGGCATCGAGCACTCGCCCGCCCACATCGCCGACCTCGACGAGGTCCGCGCGGCTATCCGCCCCAACACCAAACTGGTGTGGATCGAGACGCCGACCAACCCGTTGCTGAGCATCGGTGACATCCCCGCCCTGGCCGACATCGCGCACGCGGCGGGCGCCAAGCTCGTCGTCGACAACACCTTCGCCACCCCGTACCTGCAGCAGCCGCTGCTGCTCGGCGCCGACATCGTCGTGCACTCGACCACCAAGTACCTCGGCGGTCACTCCGATGTCGTCGGCGGCGCGCTCATCACCGACGACGAGGAACTCGACAAGGCCTTCGCGTTCCTGCAGAACGGCGCGGGCGCGGTGCCCGGCCCGTTCGACGCCTTCCTCACCCTGCGCGGCATCAAGACCCTTGCCGTGCGGATGGAGAAGCACTGCGACAACGCCGAGGTGATCGCGGAGTTCCTCTCGAACCACCCGGCCATCTCGAAGGTGATCTACCCGGGCATGCCGACGCATCCCGGCTACGAGATCGCGCAGAAGCAGATGCGCCGCAGCGGCGGCATGATCTCGGTTCGCCTGGCCGGTGGCCGGGAGGCGGCGCTCAAGTTCTGCTCGCGCACCACGATCTTCACCCTCGCCGAATCGCTGGGCGGCATCGAGTCGCTCATCGAGCACCCGGGCGCCATGACCCACGCCAGCACCGAGGGCTCGGCGCTGGAGGTGCCCGCCGACCTGGTCCGGCTCTCGGTGGGCATCGAGGACATCAGCGACCTGCTCGCCGACATCGAACAAGCGCTGAGCTGAGCGGGGAACCAGAGAATGACGAAGCGGCCGCATCCGGTATCCGGGTGCGGCCGCTTGCGTTCGGGTTCTATGTCACGGGGCTCGAGGTGGCCGTGTTCAGCCGTGGTAGGGCTCCGCGCTGACCAGGGTCACCTTCATGGTGTTGCCGTTGGGCAGCGTGTATTCGCGGGTCTCGCCCACCTTGGCGTCGATCAGCGCGCCGCCGAGCGGGGAGTTCGGCGAGTAGGTCTCGAGATCGGTGGCGCCGAGGCCCTCTTCGCGGGTGGCGATGAGGAAGGTCTCTTTGTCGCTCTCGTCGCCGTCGTAGTAGACGGTGACGACCGAACCGGGCAGTGCCACACCGGACTTGGTGGGTGCCACGCCGACCTTGGCGTTGTTGAGCAGCTCCTGCAGCTGGCGGATACGCGCCTCCTGCTGGCCCTGCTCCTCACGCGCGGCGTGGTAGCCACCGTTCTCCTTGAGGTCGCCTTCTTCGCGACGCTCGTTGATCTCGGCGGCAATGACCGGACGATTGGCAATGAGCGAGTCCAGCTCACTCTTGAGCCTGTCGTGCGACTCCTGGGTAAGCCAGGTCACATTCTCGGTCATCTCGATCACTCCCTAGTAGTTGTTCCCGGCGCACCGGGATTCCCTGAAACCGGCGCCACGCCCCCGGTAGGAGGGCATGCACCAGCCCGACGGCTGGAGCGATCCTGGGGGTGAACCCGTAACCCGGAAACAGCATCGCTGGCCGCCAATGCAGCAAACACGGCTCCGAGCCCCGGAACCGTGTATCCAGCTATTTTAGCATGTCTCACAAAGATGCAGGTCAGGGCCGATCGCGCGGTGTCAGCGCAGCCGCAGATAGCTGGGCACGTCCTCGGTGCAGCCGTAGATGTCGCCCGCCGAGGGGCGGCTCGATGCCTTGACCATGGTGCTCACCTGCACGCTGGTCGCCTCCGAGCCGGGCACGAGGATCTCGCGCCTGCCCACTTCGGCGCCGTCACGGTCCATCGCCCGCACGAAGCACACCACGGCGTTGCGCGGCTCGTCGCGGGTCACCTTCACCCGCATCTCCAGCGTCGAGTCGTCGACGACCACGTAACCGAGCTGTTCGGTCTCGATCGCCTTCGGGCCGTATTTCTGGAAACCGAGATAGGCGACCACGAGGCCGGCGACCACCACGCCGACACCGAGCAAAGCGAGCACCCAAGGGCGACGCACCGGTGGTTTTGTGCCGTACCGTTCGGCGTGTCGCGCTGCTGAGGCGGCCGAGCTCGCGGCGGAGTGCAGTGCGGGCTCGGTCATCGGTTCTCGCTCCCGGGGGTGGTCGGAACAAAAGTGGGGTCGGATGGAACTATAGGGACTGTAGTTCTGACACCCGCGAGCGAGAGCGATGGTGAACGAGACGTGAGTGGCCTTCGCCTCATGGCGGTGCACGCCCACCCCGACGACGAATCGAGCAAGGGCGCCGCGACCACGGCCAGGTACGCGGCCGAGGGCGTCGACGTCCTTGTCGTCACCCTGACCGGTGGCGAACGCGGCAGCATCCTGAACCCCGCCATGGACACCCCGGGTGTCCTCGACCGGATCCAGGAGATCCGGCGCGAGGAGATGGCCGCGGCCGCCCATGCGCTCGGTGTCCGCCAGCAGTGGCTCGGTTTCGTCGACTCCGGTCTGCCCGAGGGCGACCCGCTGCCGCCGCTGCCCGAGGGTTGCTTCGCGCTGGTCCCGCTCGAGGAGGCCACCGAGGCATTGGTCAAGGTGGTGCGCGAGTTCAAACCGCACGTGATCACCACCTACGACGAGACCGGCGGCTACCCGCACCCCGACCACATCCGCTGCCACGAAGTGTCGGTGGCCGCGTTCGACGCGGCGGGCGACCCGGAGGCGTTCCCCGACGCGGGCGAACCGTGGACCCCGCTCAAGCTGTACTACGACCACGGCTTCAGCCAGAAGCGCCTGGAAACCTTCGCCGCCGAGTTCGAGCGTGAGGGCAAGCCGTTCCCGCTGCAGGAATGGCTGGACCGGATGCGTCAGTACGCGGCGGCGCGCGGCGACATCATGGCCCGGGTCACCACGCAGATCGAGTGCTCGAAATACTTCCCCCAGCGTGACGACGCCCTGCGCGCGCACGCGACCCAGATCGATCCCAACGGCGCGTTCTTCGCGATCCCGTTGGAGATGCAGCAGCGGCTGTGGCCGACCGAGGAGTTCGAATTGGCCAAGACCAGAGTATCCACCGCCATCCCGGAGACCGACCTGTTCGCCGGTATCGAGGACGCCGACCGGTGATTCTGGCTCTCCTCGCACAAGACCCCGGCACCCCGACCGGCCCGGAGTTCGGCAAGGCCTCCCCGCTCGGCCTGCTGATCGTGTTGATCCTGCTGGCCGGCACCGTCCTGCTGGTTCGTTCGATGAACAAACACCTCAAGGGCCTGCCGGAGACATTCGAACCCGAACATCCCGAACCGGACCAGAAGGCCGACGAAGGCACCGACCCGGGCGCGATCCCGGACACCGGCGAGGGCACCGAACCGCCGAAACCGGCGGCGACTTAACGGGCCAGATCGGCCACCAGTTCACCGATCAGATCGCGAGCGGCCTCGGCATGCTCGGCGATCTGCCGTGGCGCGCCGCTGGCACTGAGCTCGATGGTCTTGTTGATCAAGCCGAACGCGATGATCAGCTGCCGCAGAGCAGCCCGGCGCTCGGACGGTGTCATGTCGGAAGCCGTCGGCTGGGTCATCGTCACAGCTGAGGGATCGCCGCAGCCGGCGGGTTCGTTTCGCCCGAGACGCAATCGTTGCCGCCGCGATCACCAGTCGATGAGGTCGAGTTCGTGCAGGCGGCGGAACACCATCATCGAACCGGGCGCCACCTGGGTCATGCCGGCGTATTCGCTGACCGTGAAGTACCGGAATTCGGCGATTTCCCCGGTGGCCTGCGGTTCGCCGGTGAGGTCGGCGAGGAAACACGTCATGTGCAGCGGGGTATTGCGGCCGTGGCCGAACGCCTCGGCCTCGAAGATACCGAGCTCGGACACCCCGTCCAGACCGACGCCCAGCTCCTCCTCGATCTCGCGATGCAGAGCCTGTAAAGGGGTCTCGCCGGGATCGATCTTGCCGCCCGCCATGTAGAAGACATCCTTGCCTTCCGGGCGCGTCTGGATCAGCCTGCGGTCGCGAACATGGGCGAGGGCGGCGGTGCGGATCATGGGTTCACTCTATGGAGCGATCGCCCCCGGTTCACAGCGAACCGTCGGTGAGGAGCGTCGCACCCGCCGGGGCAGGCGGGTGCGACGGTGCCCGTCACCCGGTGACGCCGGGTTTCCCGGTTTCGATGTGACCCCGGAATTCCCGGACGAACGCGGGATCGCTGCTCACCGTGGCGGTGAGGTCGTACCAGCGTTTCCCGTACCAACCGGCATGGAAGATGTCGCGGGTCTGCGCGCCCGGGTCGACCTTGTACGTCCACGGACCGTCGGTGCGGTAGCGGTTGGCTTTCACGGTGAAAGTGACCGCGGTGGTGCCCTTGTTGCTGAACGTCAGCCAGAGGACTCCGTCTTCGTCCGCCGCTACCTGGGAGGTGACGTCGACGGTGGCCGCGGGCCCGCCGAGATGGCCCGCGGCGCGGCGAGCGAAACCGTTGGGGCCGTAGCAGGTGAGGTCGTAGCGTCCGGCGCCGTAGGTGATCACGTCGAAGTCGTCGGTGACCGACTGTCCCGGTGCGACATCGAAGTGCCATGGCCCGTCGGTGCGCTCGGCGTTGACGAACACCGAGTAGTGGGTCGTTTTCGTGCCGCCGTTGCGCATCGTGAATCGGACTTTTCCGATGTCTTTGTGCTGGGTGGCGTCCGCGCCGGGCTGATAGGGCAGCGGTCGTGCGGTTTTGGTGCCGGATTCCTGGGTCGGTAGCGATTGCGGCTGCGGCGGTGCGGGTTTCGTCGGCCCACTGCCCGCCGTCGGCGTCGGCCGCGTGAAGGCCGGGTAGGCGTTCGAGGTGGTGGTGTCGAGCGTGGCGGTGAGGTCACCGCAGACCGATCGGCGCCAGTTGCTGATATTCGACTCCGCGACGCCCGTGACCCGCTCGAGGAACTGCAGGACCGAGGTGTGGTCGAACAGTTGCGAGCACACGTTGCCACCCCGGCTCCACGGCGAGACGACGGTCATCGGTACCCGCGCGCCGAGGCCGATCGGCACGCCGTTGACGAACTCGCTCGCTTCCGAGGCGGGCGGAATCGGCGGCGGGACGTGGTCGAAGTAGCCGTCGTTCTCGTCGTAGTTGAGCAGGAATACCGTTTTGTTCCAGACGGATTCGTTGGCGGCGAGGGCGTCGAGTACCTGCCACACCAGTTCCGAGCCGGTGCTCGGGCCGTCCGAGGCCGGGTGCTCGCACTGGATGGTCGGTGCCAGGATCCAGGAGACCTTCGGCAGCGTGCCCGTGTCGACCGCGGTTCGGAAACTGGCCGCGACCTGTCCGGCGTCCACCCGGTCGAGGCCACGGTCGAACAGCGCGCGGTCAGCCGGGGTGAGCTTGGCCGCTTCCGCCCGCATCGCGGTGAGCAAGCTGGTCCGCTCCGCGCTCGCGGCGCCGCGGACCTTCCCGTAGAACGAATTCATGTTCTGGAAGCCGAGCGGTCCGACGACTTTGCGCGCCACGGCTTTGAATGTCGCGAAGAATTCGACGTTGTTGTTCTGGAAGTTGTCCCACTCCTGGAACACGCGCCAGGAGACGCCCGCCGCCTGTAATCGTTCCGGATAGGTCTTCCAGGTGTAACCGGCATGGGTGTCCTCGGAGTACGCGGCGTTGCCGATCGCTCGTGTTCCGTCCGGCTCGTTGCCGATCATTCCGCTGATGTGATAGCTGCGGTTCGGGGACGTCGAGCCGATCACCGAGCTGTGGTAGGCGTCGCAGACGGTGAAGGCGTCGGCCAGTTGGTAGTAGAAGGGGATGTCGTTGCGGTTGTAGTGGCACATGGTGTGGGCGCCTTTGGCCGGCACCCAGTTGTCCCATCTGCCCTTGTTCCACGCCTGATGTCCGTCGTTCCAATAGTGCGGTGTACCAGCCAGTTTGTGGCTGTCGGTCTTGTAGGGCAGCACGAAGCCACCGGAACCGTCCGGCTGGTGGAACACCGACTTCCGGTTGACCTGCAACTGGATCGCGTTCGGGTCGGCGAACCCGCGCACGCCTTTCGCCGAGCCGAAGTAGTGATCGAAGGAACGGTTCTCCTGCATGAGGATCACCACGTGCTGCACCACCTCCAAGCCGCCGGTCGGAGCGGGTGCGGCCAAGGCGCGCATGATGCTCGGGGGAAGCAAGGAGAACGCGGCGGCCGCGCCACCGACAGCGGCTGCGGAGCTCAGAAACTTTCGACGGTCCATACCGGGCCTTCTGGTGTCATAACGCTGGTGTGTAGGACAGGATGTCGCACGTATGCGATGGGTCCGAGACGTTAGGCAGGCATGGTGAAGCGAACGAAGCGGACAGATGAACGACTTGTGGCCCCCTGAGGGGGCCACGGGACGATCACCTGAACACGCGGTCCTGTTGGTCGGGGACGACGGTCCCGTCCGGTCGGCGAAGCGGCCGGCCCGTGCCGTCGGAGGCGGTGAATCCGGCCGATGCGCACGGATACGGTTCGGACTTGCGCGACTTCGGCGCGATGAACATCGGATTCACGACCCATTTCCCGTCGTCGGCCCCGTAGGCGTTGCACATCAGTTCGGTCTTGTTGCGGTTGATGACGAGCCGCAGCCCGGTCGCGTCGCCGACGAAGACCACATCGGTGTCGGAGTCACCGGCGGCGAAGGCCGCGCGTCGGTCGGCGGGTAGTTGCCGGAAGGCGGCCGCGCCCCGGACGCCGAAGACCTGCTCGTTGATTCGGCACCGCTTGCCGTCGATGTAGGTGATCACCTGGTCGATGCCCTTGTCCCCGCAGCCGGGGAGGTGTCCGGTGTAGACCCCGTTGTCGGCCAGCAGCGGGACGCCCATCACCTTGTCGCCGGTGATGCCGAGCTCCTCGGCCCATACCCGCACCACCGGCTCGGCCGACGCGGACACGATACGCACGTCGAAGCCGTTGTCCCGCAACACCTCGATCAGGTCCTCGATCTGGGAGTAGTACCGCACGTAGCCGTCGACCTCCGTGGTGCCGACCACCTGTTCGGTGCCCTCGGCGGCGGCCAGGTTCTGCTGCCGGGCGCTGCGCGCGAACTCGATGATCTGTGCCTCGGTGTAGCCGCGCATCAGTTGCACGACGAGGGCGTAGCCGGGTGAGATGAGACGGTGGTCGTAGTTCGCGAAAGCGGCCTCGCCTGTGGTGGTCTCGGCGTTGTCGGCGACCGAGATCAGTTCGTCGGCGCAGGCCGCGTCGGTCGAGGTGCGCAGTGGCGTGTCGGGCGCGGCATCGCCGCAGGCCGCCGCGAGCGCGGCAGTGGCCGCCGGAGTGAGGTGCGCACCGACGGTGGCCCAGTCGCGGCCGACAGGTTGTAAGACCTTGTCGTTGGCCAACATCCAGTAGAACGTCGCGACACCGACATCGTTCTTCACCACCGTGTTGTCCCAGTCGAACAGCGCCAGCGGTGCTGGTCCGGATGCGGCGGCACCACATCGGCCGTTCTCGCTGATGAACCGCGCGATGCGCTCCTTGTTGTCGCCGTACCAGTTCTCGGCCGGGTCGAGGGTCGAACAGGTCGCCGGCGCGGCGTCGGTGTTCTCGGAACCGCAGGCGGCCGAGCCCATGAGGGCAGCGGTCATCGCCACCGCCGCGAGGGCGGAGATCTTCTTCATCAGGGTGGTCCTTTATTGATCCGTCGTGGCGACAGCCGGGATATCGGTGGTGCCGAGCGTGTCGGCACGGGAGGTGTCTTTGAGGTCGACACCCGATCGACCGAGCGCGCGTGCGCCCGCGACCAGCCCCGCCACCACCCGGGCGGCATCGGTGTAGGTGAGGCCGTCGGGTGGGTGGATATTGGAGACGCAGTTGCGTTCGGCGTCGGTGCGGCCGGGGCGCGGTGCGTGTGTGAGATAGATGCCAAGGCTGTCGGCTACCGACAGGCCGGGGCGTTCGCCGATGATCACCAGCAGGGTCCGCACGCCCATGGCCTCGGCGATGTGGTCGCCTAACGCCACCCGGGCCTGGGTGGCGATCACGGGTGGGGCGATGGTGTAACCGCCGAGTTCGCCTGCCAGCGCGGACAGCAGGCCCGCGCCGTGGTCGGTGAGTGCGCGGGGCGACAGGCCGTCGGCGAGGACGATGCCGATATCGAAGTCGCCGTGGGTGATCGGTGACAGGTCGGCGGGGAGCCTGCCGAGATCGGGGCGGCGCAGGTACTCCGAGCGGGAGGCGGCCTTACTCGTCACCGTCACCGGCTCGCCGAGCCCGAGTTCGGCTATGCGGATGGCGAATTCGTCGACAGCCAGCGGTTCGTGCACGGCGTCCCGGGCGGCGGCATGGGCGGCGCGTAGGGCGAGCACCTCGCTGGTCGGCAGGGCGTTGCCGGTGCGGCCGAGTCCGATCCTGGACTGGGTGGTGCTGCGCAACTGAGCCCAGAAGTCTTGCGAAGCATCAGTTTCGGAACCATTGCTCGTCTCCGGCACGGCCGCCGTATCCCGCACGATCTCGGCTTCGCGCGGCGAGTGCGAGCCGCTCATCGAGTACCCGCCAGCGCGCGCAGGGGAGAGGACAGCGGTTCCACTCGGCGCAGTCCGCCTTTCGCGTCGAGCATGCCGAGCCCCGACAACCATGCCTCGAATTCCGGTGCGGGGCGCAGGTCCAGGACCTTGCGGGCATAGAGGGCGTCGTGGAAGCTCAGACTCTGGTAGCCGAGCATCACGTCGTCGGCACCGGGCACCGCGATGACGAACGCGCAGCCCGCCGCGCCGAGCAGGGTGAGCAGGGTGTCCATGTCGTCGGCGTCGGCTTCGGCGTGGTTGGTGTAGCAGACATCGACGCCCATCGGCAGGCCCAGCAGCTTCCCGCAGAAGTGGTCCTCGAGCCCCGCGCGGATGATCTGCTTGCCGTCGTAGAGGTACTCGGGCCCGATGAAGCCGACCACCGTGTTGACCAGCAGCGGCTCGAGATCGCGGGCCACGGCGTAGGCGCGGGCTTCCAGCGTCTGCTGGTCGACCGGCCGATTCCCCACGCCCAGATGAGCATTCGCGCTCAGCGCCGAACCCTGCCCGGTCTCCAGGTACATCACGTTGTCGCCGACCGTGCCGCGCCGCAGGGATCGACCCGCCTCGTTCCCCTCGCGCAGCAGCGAGATGTTCACGCCGAAACCGGAATTGGCGCCCTCGGTGCCCGCGATCGACTGGAAGACCAGGTCTACCGGCGCACCCGCCTCGACCAGGCCGATGGTCGTCGTCACGTGGGAGAGCACGCACGACTGGGTGGGGATGTCGAATCGCAGGCGCACCTCGTCGAGCAGGTGCAGCAGGTCGGCGGTGGCCTGCGGGGAATCGGTGGCCGGGTTGATGCCGATCACCGCGTCGCCGCAACCGAGCAGCAGGCCGTCGAGGGTGGCGGCGGCGATCCCGCGCGGGTCGTCGGTGGGGTGGTTGGGTTGCAGGCGGGTGCTCAACCGGCCGGGCAGGCCGATGGTCGTGCGGAACGCCGACGTCACCGTGGCGGCCCTGGCCACCGCGATCAGGTCCTGGTTGCGCATGATCTTGCTGACCGCGGCAACCATTTCCGGGGTGAGACCGGGCGAGACGGCGGTCAGGGTCGCCGCCGCGTCGTCGGTCGCGGCGACCGCGAGCAGCCAGTCACGCAGCCCACCGACGGTGAGGTGCGCGATCGGCGCGAAGGCCGCGCGATCGTGGCTGTCGATGATCAGCCGGGTGACCTCGTCGGACTCGTAGGGCACGACCACCTCGGTGAGGAAGGTCCGCAGCGGCACTTCCGCCAGCGCCCACTGCGCGGCCGCCCGCTCGGCGTCCGTGTCGGCCGCACAGCCGGCGAGCTGGTCACCGCTGCGCAGCGGGGTGGCCTTGGCCAGCAGGTCGACCAGTCCGTCGAAGGTGTAGGTGGTGACGTCGATGGTGCTGCGGTACTTCGTCATCGAAGTGCGGCGCCGGTCGGCGCCGTCCTCCTCTCGCGAGTGCGTGGTTGACGCTCGGCAGACACGGCCGAGCGGGGGACAACGGTCAGCGGATCACTCGAGTTCCTCTTCGGCTTTCGCCAGCGCGGCGAATTCCTCGTCGGGCGACTTGGCGACCAGGTGGTGGCGACTGTAGAGCCCGAAGTACGCCATGAAGGCGCAGAACACGCCGAGGGTGAACAGCGCCGCCTTCGGGTCGACCAGGAAGGTCGCCGCCACCGAGGCGGCCGCGATCACCAGCGCGAACGAGGTGGTGGCGATGCCGCCGGGGGTCCGGTAGGGCCGGGGCATGTTCGGCTCACGGACCCGAAGCACGATGTGGCTCACCATCATCAGCACGTAGCTCACGGCCGCGCCGAACACGGCCATGTTGAGCAGCATCGCTCCCTCGCCGGTGAGCGAGAGGGCGAAGCCGATGATGCCGGGCACGACGAGCGCGAGCACCGGTGCCTTGCGGGAGTTGGTCACCGACAGGCTGGTCGGCAGGTACCCGGCGCGGGAGAGCGCGAAGGTCTGGCGCGAATAGGCGTAGACGATGGAGAAGAAGCTGGCGACGAGTCCGGCCAGGCCGATGTAGTTGACGACCTTGGCCGCCGGGCTGTCGCCGAGCGCCTCGACCAGCGGGTTGCCCGAGGCGGAGGCGTCCTGGGCGCCGAGCGCACCGGTCACCAGGAACAGCACCACCGCGCCGGTGACCATCAGCATCAGCATCGCCACGATGATGCCCTTCGGCACGTTCTTCTCCGGTTCGCGTGCCTCCTCGGCGGCCAGCGGCACGCCTTCGACGGCGAGGAAGAACCAGATGGCGAACGGGATCGCCGCCCAGATTCCCAGGTACCCGAACGGGAGGAACGACGAGGAGCCGGTGGCCGCCGCGTCGGGCGCGATGTTCGTCAGGTTCGCGGCATCGAACCGGCCGAGCGCCGCGATCGCGAACACGACCAGGCCGACCAGCGCGATCGCGGTGATCACGAACATCGCCTTGAGCGCCTCACCCGCGCCACCGAGATGGATGCCGATGAACAGCGCGTACACCGCCAGGTACACCCACCAGCCGTCGGTGATCCCGAACAGGTTCAGCGATTCCACATAGGCGCCGATGAAGGTGGCGATGGCGGCGGGCGCGATCGCGTACTCGATGAGAACCGCTGTGCCCGTGGCGAACCCACCCCACGGCCCGAGAGCGCGCCGGGCGAAGGTGTAGCCACCGCCCGCGGCGGGCAGCGCCGAGGACAGTTCGGCCATGCCGAGGACCATGGCCAGATACATGCCGGCGATGATCACCGAGGCGATCAGCAGACCACCGAATCCGCCTTCGGCCAGGCCGAAATTCCAGCCGGAATAGTCGCCGGAGATCACGTAGCTCACGCCGAGACCGGCCAGCAGCACCCAGCCGGCGGTGCCGGACCGGAGAGTGCGTTTGGCGAGATAGTCGTCGGCGGGTGGTTGGGCGGTGCGTTTGGCGAGGTGACCGCCGGCGGGTGGGTCGGCGGTGGGCGCGGGAACGGCGTCGGTACTCACAGGTAAAGCTCCTCATCAACAAACAAGCGCGTAGCGACGGCAACGATGATCGTCGAGGGTTGAAGAATGGTTGACGACTGTTACGGCCGTGGATCCCACAGATCAGCGGCGCGTATCAAGCGCCGCCGACCTGCGGAAACAGTGTGATAGGTGGTGTTTCACATCACGGTGAAACGGTGTCACCGGTGGGTGGCGGCGGCTGGGAATCCAGCTCGGCCGCCTCCTCGTCGGTGAGCAGGCGTGAACGGATCAGGAACCGCACGCCCTCGGGGGCTTCCAGCGAGAAACCGCTGCCCCGGCCCGGCACCACGTCGACGGTGAGATGGGTGTGTTTCCAGTATTCGAACTGGTCCGCACTCATCCAGAACGGGATGTCGCCGGGCAGATATCCCAGCAGCACGTCCGAGCGGCCCACGCGGAATTCACCGCGTGGGTAGCACATGGGGGAGCTGCCGTCGCAGCAGCCGCCGGACTGGTGGAACATGACCGGGCCGTGCAGCCCGGTCAGGTCCCGGAGCAGCGTCGCCGCCTTGTCGGTGAGGTCTACTCGTCGGACCATCAGCGGCGCACCATCAGAAGAAGCCGAGCTTCTGCGGCGAGTAGCTGACCAGCAGGTTCTTGGTCTGCTGGTAGTGCTCGAGCATCATCTTGTGGTTCTCGCGGCCGATGCCGGACTTCTTGTAGCCGCCGAACGCCGCGTGCGCCGGGTAGGCGTGGTAGCAGTTGGTCCACACCCGGCCCGCCTTGATGCCGCGGCCGAGGCGGTAGGCGGTGTTCATGTCCCGCGTCCACACGCCCGCGCCGAGACCGTAGAGGGTGTCGTTGGCGATCTTCAGTGCCTCGTCGGTGGAGTCGAAGGTGGTCACCGCGACGACCGGGCCGAAGATCTCCTCCTGGAACACGCGCATGTCGTTGCTGCCCTTGAAGATCGTCGGCTCGATGTAGAAGCCGCCGTCCAGGCCGTCGACAGCGCGGACCGCGCCACCGGTGAGTACCTCGGCACCTTCCTTCTTGCCGATGTCGATGTAGGACAGGATCTTCTCGAACTGGTCGTTGCTGGCCTGCGCGCCGATCATGGTCGCCTCGTCGAGCGGGTTGCCGCTGACGATGGCCTTGGTGCGCTGCACGCAGCGCTCCATGAACTCGTCGTAGATCGACGACGCGATCAGCGCACGCGACGGACAGGTGCACACCTCGCCCTGGTTCAGCGCGAACATCACGAAACCTTCGACGGCCTTGTCGAGGTAGTCGTCGTCGGCGGCCATCACATCGGGCAGGAAGATGTTGGGGCTCTTGCCGCCCAGCTCGAGGGTGACCGGGATGATGTTCTCGCTGGCGTACTGCATGATGAGCCGGCCGGTGGTGGTCTCACCGGTGAAGGCGACCTTGGCCACGCGCGGGCTGGACGCGAGCGGCTTGCCCGCCTCCACCCCGAAACCGTTGACCACGTTGAGAACTCCCGGCGGCAGCAGATCCGCGATCAGCTCCACGACCTTCATGATCGAGGCCGGTGTCTGCTCGGCGGGCTTGAGCACCACCGCGTTACCGGCGGCCAGCGCGGGCGCCAGCTTCCAGGTGGCCATCAGGATCGGGAAGTTCCACGGAATGATCTGGGCGACAACGCCGAGCGGCTCGTGGAAGTGGTAGGCGATGGTGTCGCCGTCGACCTCGCTGATCCCGCCCTCCTGCGCGCGCAGCACACCGGCGAAGTAACGGAAGTGGTCCACCGCCAACGGCAGGTCGGCGGCGAGGGTTTCGCGAACCGGTTTGCCGTTGTCCCAGGTCTCGGCGACAGCGAGGGCCTCGAGATTCGACTCGATGCGGTCGGCGATCTTGTTGAGGATATTGGCGCGCTCGGCGGCGGAGGTGGTACCCCACGCGTCGGCGGCGCGGTGCGCGGCA
Source organism: Nocardia sp. NPDC003979 (assembly GCF_053605015.1). Taxonomy (NCBI): domain Bacteria; kingdom Bacillati; phylum Actinomycetota; class Actinomycetes; order Mycobacteriales; family Nocardiaceae; genus Nocardia; species Nocardia sp. NPDC003979. The sequence goes on along the minus strand of NZ_JBSGIJ010000012.1, from coordinate 28,537 downwards.
TCGAGGGCCAGCTCGATGTCGGCGGCGGTGGAACGGGCGATCTCGCAGAACGGCTGACCGTCCACCGGCGAGGTGTTCTCGAAGTACCGGCCTTCGACCGGCGGAACCCACTTGCCGTCGATGAAGTTGTCATACCTGGGGGCGTAGCTGACGATGCTGCCCTCGGCGCCCGGCTTGGCGTAGATCATGTGCGGAAACTCCTCGCTGGTTCCGGTAATGCGTGACGCCCATCACTATTCACCCCGAGGGTTGATGAAACGTTGAGAGCGGATCTCGTGGCGCCCGATGCCGGTGATCACGGCCCGGAAAACGGCTCTTGCGCTGCGGCGTCCTATGCCCTCTGCGCGCTGTGCAGGCGGGCGGTGGCTACGGCTCGGCGGGGGTCGCGGGCGGGGAGCAGCATGAGGGCGTGTTCGTGCACGGCGATGTCGTCGGGGGCGGCCTCGCCGTAGGTGAGGGCGTGGTGGGGGTCGGGGCTGGCCAGGACCGCGTTGCGCATGGCGACGGCGAGGTAGTCGCGCCATTCGGTGATGCCGGGTGTTTCCGAATCCGGAAGCAGCGGACCGTGATACAGCCGGACGGCGGTGTCGAGGTCGCCGGATTCCAGGGCGCGCAGGACGTCGAGCGCGTCGCAGGACAGGGGAGTGGTGAAGCGGTAGACGCGGTTGGTGATGTCGCCGCCGGTGGCGCGGCGCAGGTACGACATCTCCGATTTCAGGGTGCTCGCGCCGACCGCGCGGTCACCGTAGACGGCGTAGTGCAGGCGTTCGTGGCTGTAGCCGTCGTCGCTGAGCGCGAGCAGGGTGAGGATCTCGAGCTGACGTGGGCGCAACCGGATCGGAGTGCCGTCGCGCATCAACCGGCCCGTGCCGAGGCAGGTCAGCCGCATGCCCGCCGGTGCGGGTGTGGCCGCGTGCAGTTTGGCTTCGATGGCACTGGTCATGGTGCGCACGGTGGCCATGGCCAGCGGGTGGGAGCGTTTCCAGGTGGTCGACAGGTCGAGCACACCGAGCAGTGTGCCGTCGGCGGCGCGGATCGGCGCGCAGTAGCAGACCCAGCCGTGCAGGGCGGCGACGAGATGTTCGGCCGAGAACACGGTGTGCGGTCGATCGGTGCGCAACGCCAGCGACAGCGCGTTCGTCCCCATGTGCGCCTCGTCCCACCGCCCACCCGGCGCGAAGTTCACCTGCTCGGCCCGCCGCCGCATGACCGGCCCGCCGTAGGTCCACAGAATCGTCCCCGAAGCATCGGTCACCGCCGCCACATACCCCGCGTCGTCGGCCACGCTGTGCAACTGGTCCTTCAACTCGCTCACCGGTCCACGCAGCGGTGACTCGGCCCACTTCGGCCCGATATCGGTCTCGCTCTCGGGCGCACAATCGCGCCCAGGATCCACCGTCCGCAACGACCGCAACCACGACTGCGCCACCTCGGCCCGCACCCCGGAACTCCGCCCGAGCGCCGATTCCCCCGCAGGCACCCACTGCGCCCACTCCCGCTCCAACGCAGCCCGCTGCGCGGAGAGCGTCAGCTGCGGTGCCATGGGGGTTCCTATCCGGTCGCTATCAGGGCCTTCGTCCCCAATAATGCCCCACCTATGCCCCGCCCAACAGCCGTTTCGGTGGTGGTTCCGCTGAGCTGCGCACAGGTGCTCCGGAAAAGTTCGCTGCCCGCTCGTTCTCGACACGTGCGGGAAGTTGTCGATACCGCTGCGGTACAAGAACTGAATCGGACTGCGGAGTGATGTGTGGCTGGGTGGGGAAAGTCAAGGTGGTCACGTGCGTATCGCCGACATCTCCCCGAGACCCGCCGACATGGAGCGAATGGCAGGTGGGGTGAAGGTTTGGGGTGCGATCGGTGTCTACGTCGCGACCACCCTTGCCGCTTCGGTGTTCTTCCTTGCGGTGCAACCACTTTCGGGGATAAATCCGGCCGTGCTTTCGCTGGTTCAGTTCGCCCCGGCGGTCGGTGCGTTGGTCACATGGCTGGTGTTCCGCAAGACCGTCGCTGCGGTGCTCCCCGCTGCGGTTTCCGGTCGGCGGGTGGCGAGGAATGTCGCGGCGATCGTCGCGGTGTGTGTCGGGTACTGGTTGCTGCTCATGGGGGCGGCTGTTGTGTCGGGGACGGCCACCGTGGGGCCTGCCGCGATCGGGAGCGTGCCCTTCGTGGTGTTTCTCGTGGTGCAACTGGTCGGGGCCGGCGGGGAGGAGATCGGGTGGCGGGGATTGATGCAGCCGATGCTCGAAACGCGGACGGCCAGGTTCGGGGCGGTGGCGGTGACCGGGGCGGTGTGGGCGCTGTGGCATGTCCAGGCCTTCACGGCCGGGCCGGTGGTCGCGGGGTGCTTCTTCGTGGCGACGATGGCGTTCGCGATGGTGCTCGGCTATCTGGGCACGGGGAGTTTCGGTCAGCGTGTGCTGGTCGCCTCGATCGGGCATTGGCTGATCAATATCGCGGGATATCTACTGGCCGGAGACGCGACGACGGACCGGCCGCAGATCGTTTTCGCCGCGGTGGCCGCCGTGCTGGTCGCCGTGGCCACCATGACGGTTCGCGCGGTGGAAACCCGCCGCTGATGGTTGTCGGCACTGTCTCGGCACGTGTGGCACGCTGGCAGCGTGAACCGGTTGGGTAGCGCGACTTCGCCGTATCTGCGTCAGCACGCCGACAACCCGGTGCATTGGCGGGAGTGGGATGCCGATGCACTGGCCGAGGCGGCCGAGCGGGATGTGCCGATCCTGCTCTCGGTCGGGTACGCGTCGTGTCACTGGTGCCATGTGATGGCGCACGAGTCGTTCGAGGACGCGGCGACGGCCGAGCAGATGAACGCCGACTTCGTGTGCGTGAAGGTCGACCGGGAAGAACGCCCCGACCTGGACGCGGTGTACATGACCGCGACCGTCGCCATGACCGGACAGGGCGGGTGGCCGATGACCTGCTTCCTCACCCCCGACGGTGCGCCGTTCTACTGCGGCACCTACTACCCCAAGCAACCGCGCGGCGGGATGCCCTCGTTCACCCAATTGCTCACAGCCATCACCGAGACGTGGCGCAATCGCCGCGACGAGGTGGACAAGGCCGCCGACCAGGTCACCGAGGCCTTGCGCGCACAGGCGACCGGCCTGCCCGACGGCGAGATCGCCCTCACCACCGAGCTTCTCGACAAAGCGGTCCTCGCCGTGGCCGCCGACGAGGACCGGGTACACGGCGGATTCGGTGGGGCACCGAAGTTCCCGCCGTCGGCGATGCTCGAGGGTCTGCTGCGGCACTGGGAGCGCACCGGCGACCAGGCCGCGTTCGAGCTGGTGGAGCGCGCGGCCGAGGCGATGGCGCGCGGCGGTATCTACGACCAGTTGCGCGGCGGGTTCGCCAGATACGCGGTCGACGCGAATTGGCTTGTGCCGCACTTCGAGAAGATGCTCTACGACAACGCCCTGCTGTTGCGCGCCTACGCTCACCTGGCCAGACGTACACCGGCGACACCCTTGGAATCGTTGCCGCACAGGGTTTCTCGCGAAACGGTCGAATTCCTGCTGGCCGACCTCGGTACCGCCGAGGGCGGATTCGCCTCCGCGCTCGACGCCGACACCCAGCTCGAGCCGGGCGGTCCGGGTGTGGAGGGCGCCACCTATGTGTGGACGCCCGCCGAGCTGGTCGGCGAACTCGGCCCGCTCGACGGTATGTGGGCCGCCGACGCGTTCGGTGTCACCACGGCGGGCAACTTCGAACAGGGCACCTCCGTGCTCACCCGCCACAGCGACCCGGTCGATGCCGAACAGTCGGCCCGTTTCGATCGGCTGCGCGCCGAGCTGTTCCAGGTCCGCACCGAGCGTCCACAACCGGCGCGCGACGACAAAGTGGTCACCGCGTGGAACGGGATGGCCATCACCGCGCTCGCGGAAGCCGGTGCGGCGCTGGAGGAACCGTCCTGGGTGGCGGCGGCCGTGCGGTGCGCGCGTTTCCTGCTCGACGTGCACCTCGTCGACGGGCGCCTGCGTCGCGCCTCCCTCGACGGTGTCGCCGGCGCCCCACCCGCTGTGCTCGAGGACTACGCCTGGCTCACCACCGGCCTGCTCGCCCTGTACCAGGCCACCGGCGAACCCGATTGGCTCGCCGCCGCCCAGGTGATCCTCGACTCGGCGATCGAGCATTTCGCCGACCCCGACCGTCCCGGCAGCTGGTTCGACACCGCCGACGACGCCGAAACCCTGGTGACCCGCCCCCGCGACCCCATCGACGGCGCCACCCCCTCGGGCACCTCCGCTCTCGCCGAGGCCCTGCTCACCGCCTCGGCCGTCGCCGACCCCGACCGCGCCGTCCATTACCGCGAACTGGCCGACCACACCCTCGCACGAGGCGCTCTCCTGCTCGACCGCGCACCACGCACCGCGGGCCATTGGCTCGCCGTCGCCGAAGCCGCCGTCCGCGGCCCGTTCCAGGTGGCCATCGCCGCAACCGAAAAGACCTCGGCCACAATGGAACTCCTCGCCGCTGCCCGCACGGCCGCACCGGGCGGCTCGATCGTGCTCGCCGCACCCCCGGACGCCGCCCCACTGCTCACCGACCGCCCCCTCGTCGACGGCCACCCCGCCGCCTACGTCTGCCGAGGCTCGATCTGCGACCTCCCGGTCACCGACCCCGCGGACCTGACTCTGGCTCTGCGCACCTGACAGAGAGCGCGGCCTGGTCTTGTCGGCAATAGGCGGGACCTACGCCCTTGTGAGGCAAGCGGATTCGATTCGGCCGATCGGCAGGTACCGCCGATCAGCGGGTCGGTGGGATATCGGTCCAGGTCCGGGTGCGCCCGGGGATGCCGCGCAGGCGAAGGTCCTTGTGCCGCTTCCATTTGGCGCGTTCAGCGGGTGCGGACGCCTGCACGACATCATCGCTGACCAGCACCCGCCGCGTCACTTCCTTGGCGACGGTGGTGAGCCGGGCAGCCTCGTTGACGGCGTCGCCGATGACAGTGAACTCCAGGCGGGTATCGGAGCCGACGTCGCCTGCGAACACCTTGCCCCGTGCCACGCCGATACCGATGTCGAGTTCCCCGGTGGCCACCACTTCGTCGCGGATGCGGCGCGCGGCGCGCAGAGCCGGGGTGGCGTTGTCGCGCAGTGCCGAGGGTGCACCGAAGATGCACAGGGCGGCGTCGCCCTGGAATTTGTTGACCAGCCCGCCGTTGTCCTCGGTGGCCGCGACCACGGTGGCCAGCAGCCGGTTGAGCTTGTGCACGAACTCCACCGGCTCCATCTCGGCCGACAGCCGCACCGAACCGGTGACGTCGATGAACAGTGCCGACACCGTGCGCACATCACCGGTGAGGTCGGCGCTGCCCGCCAGCGCGCGCTCGGCGACGGTCGAGCCGACGTGTTTACCGAACATGTCCTCCATGTGCGCCTGTTCGCGCAGGGTGGTGGCCAGTTCGTTGACGGAGTGTTCGAGCCGCCCGATCTCACTCGCGCTGCCGACGGGCACCCGCACATCGAGTTCCCCGCGGGTGATCCGGTCCAGCGCCCGGTACATGGCCCGCATCGGGGTCGCGACCGAGCGCGCGAGCAGCGCGGTGGCCAGCATCCCGACGGCGAGGGCGACGATCGAGAACATCCAGGCCGCGCGCACCCGGTCGCTCGCGGGCGTGGTGCGGTCGCTGAGCACGACGATGACGATGAGCCCAGGCAGCGCACCGGACACCGCCCAGGTGACGAGCACGCGCACCAGCACCGTGGCACTCGGATGCACGGTCGGTCCGAGGACGGCGGCGACGATGGGTACGGTCGGGCGGATCAGCCGGTCCAGGATCAGGTAGATCACGCCCGCCGATTCGAGGGCGCCGAGAATGAACCCCGCCCCGATCACGACGGTGTTGTGGTAGTCGGTGAACCGGTCGACCAGCCACACGGTGAGGATGATGCCGGGCAGCCAGATCAGCACGGCGCGCACGGTGATCGCGGCAGGCAGCCGGATCAGCTGGCGAGCTTCGTCCGGTGTCGGTTTGCGTCCCTCGTCCAGCCAGCGCAGGTGTTTTCGGCGGTCGTAGATCGCGAGGCCGATGCCGAGGGTGAAGCCGAAGGCCGGGTAGATGGCGATGAGCCAGGCCGCGTCGTGCCAGTCGTCGCCGACCCGGCTGAACACGCCACCGGCCCAGGAGATGAGGAAGATGGCGCCGACGCCGACGAAGTTGGCGGTGATGACGACGAGGGCGAGCCCCCAGTGCGACCGCAGCAGCCAGCGGACCAGCCGGTTCACCGCGCACACCCGTCTACCGCACCCCGTGACGGGGCCGGGGCGGGACGAGCCGCGCGAATGATCGACACAACTGTCCAGCATAGAAGGCGCGGCCGAGGACACCGCGCACGCACGCCGCTCAGCCGAGCACCACGAGCCAGATCGCGATGTAGTGGCACAGCGCCGCGACGACGGTCGCCGCGTGGAAGAACTCGTGGTGCCCGAAGTCCGGCCACGGATTGGGCCACTTCGTCGCGTACAGCACGGCCCCCACGCTGTAGATCACCCCGCCGATGGCGAGCAGCACCAGCGGCCACACCCCCACGTTGTGCAGGAGGGTCGGCGCGACCGGCACCACGGCCCACCCGAGCAGCAGATACAACGGCACGCCGACCCACCTGGGCGCGGTCGGCCACAGCACCTTGAGTGCGACTCCCGCGAGCGCCCCCACCCACACCACGATCAGCAAGGTCCGCCCGGTGCTGTCGGGGAGGCCGAGCACCGCGAACGGGGTGTAACTGCCCGCGATGAACACGAAGATCATCGAGTGGTCCAGCCGCTTCATCCGCACCCGGGTCCGCACGCTCGCCCAGGTCACCCGGTGGTACACCGCGCTCACGCCGAACAGCCCGCACACCGCCACCCCGTAGACCACCGTCGCCCACCCGGCCGTGGTCGAGCGCGCGAACCCGGCCACCGCGAGCGCCGCCACCGCGACCACGGCCACACCGAACGCCCACGTATGAATCCACCCGCGAAACCGCGGCTTCACCAGCGCGACAGGCACACCCGAATCGCTACCGACCGCCTCCACGACAACCTCCCAGTCAAACCTACGGAACCGTAAGTTACGCCCCCAACGGTACGGGAGACCCCCGCCTGCCACCGCCGAAGGTGCCGACAACCACACAAACAAATCCGTGCGCCGGGCCCAGCGGTGAGGCGGTCGGTTGGTCCGCGAAGGGGTGTGATCAGGCGAAGCGGACCTCGGGGATGGTGGCCATCAATTCGGCCCACTCGGGGTACATGGCGGCCTTGCGCTCGTGCATGGCCATGATCTCGGCGCCGATTTCGGGGTTCATGTCGTCGGACAGGTCGGGGCCGATGACGAGCTCGGCGAAGTGCGGCGCGATGAGCGGATCGCCCGCCAGGTGGACCGGATCGTGCATATAGCGCTCCAGGGCGTCGAGGTCCTCGATGCCGACGCAATAGCCGTGGGTGAGGCCTTCGGCGGGATTGCCGAGGTTCTGGCCGACGGTCGCGAAGCTCACCGAATCGACGGCAGCGGTGCGGCGCATGGTGGCGAGCACTTCGGCGCGTTGCTCCTCGGTGGTCTCGTCGCGGAACCGGAATCGAAGCATGTGGACAAGCATGAATCCTCCTCAGTTGAACTAGCGGGTTCAATTTAAAGGACTTATCAGTTAGGCCGCAAGGCTGAACCGGTGAGTCAATCGGTGGCGGTAGGCTTGCCGAGTGGCAGCACCGGCGCGGGGTCGTATCGACAAGCGGCAGCAGATTCTGGCGGCCGCGTTCGCGGTCTTCGCGCGGCGCGGGTACGCCCAGACCTGCGTACAGGAGATCGCCGACGAGGCCGGTGTCGCGAAACCGACCGTGTACAACCACCTCACCGACAAGGGCACCCTGTTCCGGGAAGCGCTGCTGACGGCCGCCGATGTGGTGAGCGCGGAAACCCTTGCGGCCGTGGACACCCTGCGCGACGTCGGCGACGATCCGCGGCAGGCGTTCCTCGACTCGGCGTACCGGCTGCTGCAGGTCTGCGCGAGCGAGCGCGGCCGATCCCTGCACCGGCTGGCCTACGCGCAGGCCGAGGACTTCGCCGACCTGGCCCTGCAGGTGCAGCAGCGCACCTCGGTCCGATTGCGCGAAGCACTGGCCGACCGACTGGCCCGCCTGGCGCTGGCAGGTCGATTGCGTGCCTGCGACCCGGACACAGCCGCCGAGCAGTACCTGGCCCTGCTCACCGGCCCCCTCGAGGCACGCTCACACATGGGCGCACGCAAGATCCCGGCCACCGAACTACGCACCGTCGCCGAAGCCGCGACCGACACCTTCCTGCGCGCCTACCTCACAGACCCCGAAAAAGCCGCCCCCTGATCTCGCAAGAACATGGGTAACTCCCCAGCCACCCCAAAAGCGGAGCACCTCCTCACCGCCGGCCCGGCACGCCTCTCACCCCGCACCCACGACCGGCAAAAGTCACGGGGAGGCGGCCCAGGCGTAGGGTGCGGGCGTGGAGTTTTTCGGTCGGGTGCGAGGGTTGCCGTACCGCGTCTATGAAGCCAGGCTGTCCAAGCAGCTGGCCGACAAGCAGCACCCCCGCCACGTGGCGGTGATGTGCGACGGGAATCGACGCTGGGCGCGTGAGAACGGGTTCACCGATGTCAGCCACGGTCATCGGGTCGGTGCGCTGAAGATCGCCGAGCTGGTCGGCTGGTGTGCCGCCGAGGGCATCGAGATGGTGACCGTCTACCTGCTGTCGACGGAGAACCTGCGCCGTGATCCCGAGGAGCTCGAGACGCTGTTCGAGGTGATCACCGATGTGGTCGAGGAGTTGTCGGCGCCGGAGCAGAACTGGAGTGTGCGGATCGTTGGTTCGCTCGCCGGTTTCCCCGAGTTGATCGCCAAGCGGCTGCGGGTGGCGGCCGAGCGCACGAGCGGGCGCGACGGCGTGCACGTGAATGTGGCTGTGGGGTACGGGGGTCGGCAGGAGATCACCGACGCAGTGCGCTCGCTGGTGCGTCAGGAGATCGCGGCGGGGGAGTCGGGTGAGGATCTGGTGCAGTCGATCACGGTCGACGCGATCGGCCAGCATCTGTACACCTCGGGTCAGCCCGACCCGGATCTGGTGATCAGAACCTCTGGGGAGCAGCGGCTTTCGGGTTTCCTGTTGTGGCAGAGCGCGTATTCGGAGATCTGGTTCACCGAGGCGTACTGGCCGGAGTTCCGGCGGGTCGATTTTCTTCGCGCGCTGCGGGATTACGCGGCACGGCACCGTCGCTTCGGGGTGTGAGTCGTAGTCCTCGCGTACTGTCGCGTTCGTGGAACCTGATGAGGCGTCTTACATCAGCTATGAGGAGTTCGGCAGGCGTTTTCTCGAGTACGCCGTGTCCGAGCAGCGCATCGCGGACGCGTTCGGTGAGCTCACCGGTGCCGCTTTCGATTTCGGGCCGATCGGGGTGGGGCCGGGCCGGTTGGCGAAGGTCACCGCGCAGGTGGAGCTCGGTCAGCCGCGCATTCTGCGTTTCGTCGACGCCTTCATCTCCTTCGAGCTGACGATCCCGTTGCATGTGGATCTGGTGGTCGATCTCGCGGTCGACCGGTCGCGGTTCCGGGTGGACGGCACCGTGCACCTGCATCTGACGGCACGCACGGCCGACCCGCTGCGGGTGGTCATCGACATCGCCGAGCCGCGTCCGGGTGATGTGCGGGTGAACGTGGCCAGTTCCACCAAGCGCGGGCAATTGCTGCGGGTGCTCGCCAGTGTCGATCACGAGATCCGCCGGTTCGTGGCCCGGTACATGTCCGAGGAGATCCGCAAGCCCGAGATCGCCGCGGTGCGCAATATCGATGTGGCGACCAGGTTGGACGCGGCCTGGAAGTTGTGACGAGTCGCCCCGGTTCCGGTGGTGCGCGGGCTAGGCTGCTGCCCGGAACGGACCCGTCGACACAGGTAGGGGACAGCGGTGGGAGTTGCGCGTGCAGGTGCGTGGATCGCGGCGCTCGGTGCGGTCGGTCTGGTAGCCGGGTGTGGGGTCGAGGGCACGCCGGCGCCGGTGATCACCCCGAACCAGCAGCCGGATCGTTCCGGGGTGTTCGCGTATCGAACCGAAGGTGAGCTGGTTGTCGTTCGCGGCGCCGAAACACTGCGTGCGTCGGGCAATTTCGGTTATTCGGCGGCACCGGTGAACTTCACCCGCGACGGTGCGTTCGCGTTCGCGGTGGAGACGGCGTCCAAGACGCTCGTCGCGCTGAGCGTGGACAACGGTTCCGTGACGCGCACCGAATGCGACTGCACCGACGCGGTCGCCCTGCGTGACGCGGTGGTCGGCTGGTGGCGTGAGCCCGGCCAGATCATGAGCCAGGACCTCGCGGGCACCACCCCCGCCGAGCCCGAACGCGACATCGTGCTCCCGGATTCGCCGAGCCCGCTCTCGGGTGGCAACTGGGACGGCGCCCGCCTGGTCGCGGCCACCGACGAGTACGTGCTGCTGGCACGGTCGGAGTCCCGCGGGCTGTGGTGGGAGAAGAACCACCTCTACGCGATCGGCTCGGATGCCATCCTGCCGCTGGGCCGGGTCCCCGGCATCGACTCCGAGCTCTCGGCCGCCGCCGGACCCGATGGGCACACCTTCGTGCTCGCGGGCACCACCGCGCGCAGTTCCTCCTGCGGCATCGGTTTCGTCGCGACCATCGACGTGCGCAGCAACGCCGTCTCGGACCTGCCCTCGGTCCCCGGCGAGTGCTCGACGGTCTACAACCCGCGCTGGAACGGCGACAACGTCATCAGCGTCGCGGTGCGCAAGTGGGCTGATGTGGCCGGTGCGACCAGCACGGTCGACCGCTTGCGTTCGGCAGCCCAGGGCTGGGCGCCGGTCGCCGAGCAACCGGTGATCGACATGCTCGCCCGCTCCGAGCAGACCGTCATCCAGGTGGTCGGTGGTGAGCCGCTCGCGGCGCGGGACACCCCGCAGGGCGTGCTCGTCGTCGAAAAGGGCGGTGCGCGTTCGGAACTGGCGACCGACGTGGTGTCGCTGGGGTCGCCGATCTAGAGCTTGCGCAGGCGCAGCCGGTTGATGGTGTGGTCGGAGTCCTTGCGCAATACCAGGGTCGCGCGCGGGCGGGTCGGCAGGATGTTGTCGACCAGGTTGGGCCGGTTGGTGGAGTTCCAGATGTCGCGCGCGGCCGCGGTGGCCTGCTCGTCGCTGAAGCCCGCGTAGTGGTGGAAGTGGGCGTTCGGGTCGGCGAAGCCGGTCTTGCGCAGCGCCAGAAAGCGCTGCACGTACCAGTTCTCGATGTCCTCGATGCGCGCGTCGACGTAGATGGAGAAGTCGAACAGGTCCGACACCATCAGGCGCGGGCCGGTCTGCAGCACGTTGAGGCCCTCGACGATGAGGATGTCGGGCTGGCGCACGCAGTGCTTCTCGTCGGGCACGATGTCGTAGGAGATGTGCGAGTACACCGGCGCGCATACCTCTTCGGCGCCCGATTTCACCTCGGTGACGAAGCGCAGCAACTTACGCCGGTCGTAGCTCTCCGGGAAACCCTTGCGGTGCATGATGCCGCGGCGGGTGAGTTCGGCTGTGGGATAGAGGAATCCGTCGGTGGTCACCAGGTCGACGCGCGGGTGGTGATCCCAGCGCGACAGCAGCGCCTGCAGCACGCGCGCGGTGGTCGACTTACCGACCGCCACGCTGCCGGCGACCCCGATCACGAACGGCACCTGCTTGTCGGGGTGCTTCTCGCCGAGGAACGTGGCGGTGGCGGCGAACAGTCGCTGACGTGCGGCGACCTGCAGGTGGATCAGGCGGGCGAGCGGCAGGTACACCTCGGCGACTTCCTCGAGGTCGATCTGCTCGCCGAGTCCGCGTAGTCCGGTCAATTCCTCCTCGGTCAAGACCAGGGGAGTCGACTTGCGCAGGGTGCGCCACTGCTTCCGGTCGAACTCCACGTACGGGCTCGGCTCGCTCATCCGTGCCACTTACCCGACGCTCCGTTCGGGCAAACACGCACAGCTGGGCTGCCCGTTCGGTGAGATCCGGGATAACTCTGACCGCATGCGGCGATTGTGCTCCGTGTCGGTCGTCCGTGCGCAACGGGGGGTTTGGCTACCCGTCGGTAACTAGTAACAACCGCGAGGTAGGGCCCGCTTTTCGAATTCACCACGTAAGGTCGGGCGCATGGGGTCTCATCCGTTCGTCACCGAATACCTGCGGCTCGGACTGGCTTTCGATCGGCTCGAATCCGGCTTCGTCGACGCCTACACCGGCGATCCGGCGCTGCGCCGCGAGATCGACAACGCCGCCGCGCCCGTACCCGCCGACCTGGTCCGGCGCGCCGTCGACCTGCGCGCGGCCCTGCCCGATGCCGGGCTCGCGCCCCAGCGCACCGAGTTCCTCGACGCCCACCTGGTGGCGATGGAGTGTTCGGCGCGCAAGTTCGCGGGTGAGGAGATCGGTTTCGTCGACGAGGTTCGCGCGTACTTCGACGTCGACATCACACCGGGCGACCCCGACGACTATCGCGAGGCGCACCGGCAGATGGACGAGGTGCTCGGCGGCGACGGACCGCTGGCCGAGCGGGTCGCAGCTTACCGGCGCGGTGACGAGATCCCGCCCGAGCGGCTGCCCGAATGCGTCGAAGCGTTCTCCAGCGCGCTGCGCGAACGGGTCCGCGCGCGGTACCCATTGCCCGACCACGAACACGTCACCTACGAGGTGGTCGGCGACAAACCGTGGTCCGGTTTCAACTACTACCTCGGCAACTACCGCTCGACGGTGGCCATCAACTCCGACCTCAAACAGCACATGGCGCACCTGCCCGCGCTCATCGCCCACGAGTCCTACCCCGGGCATCACACCGAGCACTGCCGCAAGGAGGCCGGGCTGGTCGCGGAGGGGGAGGACGAGCAGACGCTGTTCCTGGTCAACACCCCGCAGTGCCTGATGGCCGAGGGCCTGGCCGACCTCGCGCTGCAGTCGATCGTCGGGTCCGGCTGGGGTGTGTGGGCGCAGGAGATCTACGCCGACCTGGGGTTGCGTTTCGACGGCGAACGCGCCGAACGGTTCTCGGCCGCGTCGGCGAAACTGCTCAGCGTGCGCCAGGACGCGGCGCTGCTGCTGCACGACAAGCACCGCAGTCACGACGAGGTGGCGCAGTTCCTGCAGCGGTGGAGTCTTGCGACGCCGGAGCGGGCCCGTCAGTCGCTGCGGTTCCTGTCCTCACCGCTGTGGCGCGCCTACATCAGCACCTATGTGGAGGGCTACCGCCTGCTCGGCGGCTGGCTCGACGGCGCGGTCGATGCCCAGGACCGCATCGAACGGTTCGGGCGCCTGCTGGACGAACCGCTCACGCCGGGGGCGATCCGGCGCCTACTGGATGACGGCGCAACCGCCGGGATTCATCAGTGAGCAGATGAGGTAGCCCAGGTGCAGAAGTAGCGCCTCGATCGGGTTGGACGGAGCGACGGCCGGGGTGACGGGCAGCGTGTTCATACCTGTGTCATCGGTCACCCGCGAGCCGCGTGTTACCGGTGAAAAGCCTGTTCGACGGCTATCGAACCTGGTCAGGACGGTGTGAGCCGCGTCTCCCGGGTGGCGGGCGCGGCGCCGTTGCGCTATCCCCGTGCCGGGACGCCCGCGCCCGGGCCATAGACTGAGGGTCGTGACGCAGACGACCGCTTCGGTGAATACCCAGTCTCTCGGTGAGCTCGATCCCGAGTTGGCCGCCGCGATGGCGGGCGAGCTCGCCCGCGAGCGCGACACCCTCGAGATGATCGCTTCGGAGAACTTCGTGCCGCGCGCGGTCCTGCAGGCGCAGGGTTCCGTGCTCACCAACAAGTACGCCGAGGGCTACCCGGGCCGCCGCTACTACGGTGGCTGCGAGGCTGTCGACGTGGTGGAGACCCTGGCTCGCGACCGCGCCAAGGAACTCTTCGGCGCCGAGTTCGCCAATGTGCAGCCGCATTCCGGCGCGCAGGCCAACGCCGCGGTGCTGATGGCGCTGATGAACCCGGGCGAGACCCTGCTCGGCCTGGACCTCGCGCACGGCGGTCACCTCACCCACGGCATGCGCCTGAACTTCTCGGGCAAGCTCTACGACGTCCACTCCTACGGTGTGTCGAAGGAAGACCACCGCATCGACATGGACGAGGTGCGTGACATCGCGCTGAAGGCCAAGCCGAAGGTGATCGTCGCGGGCTGGTCGGCCTACCCGCGCCACCAGGACTTCGCTCGCTTCCGCGAGATCGCCGACGAGGTGGGCGCCTACCTGTGGGTCGACATGGCGCACTTCGCCGGCTTGGTCGCCGCCGGTCTGCACCCCTCACCGGTGCCGTATGCCGACGTGGTGTCCTCCACCGTGCACAAGACCCTCGGCGGCCCCCGCTCCGGTCTGATCCTGGCCAAGCAGGAATTCGCCAAGAAGCTCAACTCCGCGGTGTTCCCCGGTCAGCAGGGCGGCCCGCTCATGCACGTGATCGCCGCCAAGGCCGCCGCGTTCAAGATCGCCGCGACCGAGGAGTTCGCCGACCGTCAGGTCCGCACCCTCTCGGGTTCGCGCATCCTCGCCGAGCGTTTGACCGGCGCCGACGTCAAGGACAAGGGCGTCTCGGTCCTCACCGGCGGCACCGACGTGCACCTGGTCCTGGTCGACCTGCGCAACTCCGAGATCGACGGCCAGCAGGGCGAGGACCTCCTGCACGAGGTCGGCATCACCGTCAACCGCAACGCGGTCCCCTTCGACCCGCGCCCCCCGATGGTCACCTCCGGCCTGCGCATCGGCACCGCCGCCCTGGCCACCCGCGGCTTCGGCGACACCGAATTCACCGAGGTCGCCGACATCATCGCCGCCGCCCTCGCCGGCACCTCCGACACCGAGACCCTGCGTGGTCGCGTCTCCAAGCTCGCCCAGAGCGTCCCGCTCTACCAGGGCCTGGAAGACTGGCGCCTCCTCGGCTGATCCTCCGACCAGCCGAAACGCCCTCGCAGACCCCCGGTCTGCGAGGGCGTTCGTCTTTCACCACGAAACGATATGGCCGGCATGGAACCGTTGCGACCGGGTGTGCGTCCAACTGTATGAGCGCTTCAGGACTCCGTCAGATGGAAGGATTGCAGTGACCCGATATCGAAACCCCCGCTTCGACCCGGCCCCGCGAGACACCGAAGCCTCAGGGGCCTTGCGCGCCAAGATCGAGGCAGCCATCGATAGCGTCACAGATTCTCTCGCTCTACTGGACAGTCTGCGTGCCCCGGAAAGCCTCGAGGTAGGGCGCGGTTACACCGCCGACCGCGAGAATGCGATCCTGGACGCGCTCAGTCTCGCGCAGCACCACTTGGACCGCGCATCGAACGCTATCGGCACCCACTGGGACGAGTACCGCGTTCGCGGCGAAGCTGTATCTACTTCCGAAACCGGCGTTCGCTCGGCACATGCGAGCCTGGGTGGGGCCCCCGTCGCCGAGACAGAAAGGTCGGCGAAACCGAGAGCGATGGCGCTACCGAAAGAGTTTCCGCCCGTCGTCTATCTTCCGGTCTTGTCGGTTGTCCACCGAGTCGAGGATGCACAAATCTTGTTGCGCAAGACACGAGACGGCCGGATTGCTTGTTTGGCCTATTCGGCCCTGGACCGGCTGTATGAGTGCTGCGGGTCGGCTCAACCCTGGATGTGGGTGCCCACGATAGCATTGGACGGTCTCCAGCAGGAACAACCTTTCGAGCTGTTGATCCTGGATCTCCATATCCCGGAAGAGAATCGGGGGGCAGCGTAGACATGGCGGAGCTGTACGTCGACCAGAATGCGTTGGAAACGATTTCCCGGACGCTCGCAAATTCGAGTGTGGAACTCGATGGTACGAGCGATAAGGTCCCTGCTTCGTTTGATGCCGGTACAGTCACTCCGTCTGCGTTGGCTATTCTCTCCGTACTGCTGGAGAGTGCGGGAAACCTCGTTCTCGGAATGGGCGCCAGTGCTACTGCGGTGACTGAGGCTGCGACGAAATACAAGGAGCAGGATGACACAACTGCTGACGCCATCCTCCGGGAGAACTGGAAAGTCGTGTAAGCATGACGGTGAATACCAAGATCGATGGAGATCCGGCAAGCCTCCGCGCCGTGGCAGGTTGGCTGCGCGATACACTCGCGAACCAATTGGACATGTCAGCTACCGATCTCAACAGTGTCCGAATGTTGGCAGAGTCGGGCTGGGATGGAGAAGCGGGCGATGCTTTCACGGTCAAAGCCCGCGGCGCTTTCACTAAAACTGATGGTCTTGCCGACGAGGTGCGAACCTACGCTGCCCACTTCGACAGCTTGGCGGGCGATATTCAAACTGCGCAGACCGATATGGATAATATTCGTCGTGATGCTGCGGCCGCGGGGCTCACGGTCCGAGAACGGGTCGTTGAGAAGCCCAGCGACGATGATCCCGATATGATCGCCGCATACAACACTGCTGCTCTGGCTGCTGACGTTGTTCGGGAACGAGAAACGTTCTGGGGAAACACCTGGAAGAACATGCAAAATGATATCAAGGATAAATGGTTCCTTGTAGTCGGTGACCTCGTGGGCGGTGGCGCCGCTGCTCGAGCGGTCTTGAATTCGTCGATGCTGCGATCGACTGCCGCCCAGGCCTCGAGTGACGCCCTGAAGGCCTTGATCGAAGCCAAAAACGCGCCAGCTGGAACGCCGCGCGAGACGATCTACCGCGATATGGACTGGTCGCGGGAGCAGATGCAGAACGCGGGCAAGGCGCTGGACGATGCTGAGAAGGCGAAAGCGAACGGCAAGACGATCGGCCTCAAGGTCGGCGGGGCACTGGCGGTCGCGGGCATAGCCTACGACATCCATAACGGGAAGCCAGTCGAGCAGGCCGTCGTATCCGGGACAGCGGGATTCGCGGCCTCCGTCGCGGTCGGAGCGGCTGTCGGATCGATTGTGCCGGGGCCTGGTACCGCCGTCGGAGCACTGGCCGGCGCGGTCGTGGGTGCCGGCGCCGGTATCTTCACTTCCGGTGCAGTGGATTCTCTGTATACCGATGGACTCAGCGTGGGTGGTGCGGTAAACGGCGGCATCGATGCACTAGAGGCAACTGGAGACGCCATTGGCAGCGGAGTTTCGAAGGCGTGGAATGCGATCTTCTAACTATCGTAAAAAACCGGATCCATGGGTCTTGTCGGCTGCGCAAGCTCGTCGTTCGATCGTTTCGATCATGGGGATGGTCGTTCTCGTGGTGGGTCCCGCAGTGCTCGGTGTGGTGATGTGGCGTAGCGGTGATCCGACAGCGGTGTCCGTGGCGAAATATGTGGTGATTTTCGCCGCTGCCATGTTCTGTCTGCTGATTATGGCATCAGCCCCTTACCTGTCCATTGTGTTCCGGAACAAGCCACACCTGCGGCAGAGTGGTGGCGTGGTGGCAACTGTGCTGCCCGGGTCGAAGATATACTTCTGGGCATTCCAGGCGACTTGGCTGTGCTTTGCGCTGCTCTTTCTTCCTGCTGCTTACCAGGTGGCGGATGCCGGATTCGGGCAATACTGGCATCTGGTCGTAATTTTCGGCGGAATCGGCGCGTTTGCCACGATTCCTGTCGTGTTGTCCCTCATCGGTGCGATGCGACCTGATGATCTATGGCTGTCCCCCGAGGTGATTATTCACGAGGGTTGGAATTCACGGACGCAGTTGCTTTGGGACGACGTCAACAGAGTTCGCACATCTTTTGAGAGGTTGCCCATTATAGATATCGCCGGGATGGTCGGCGCGCGATGGCTGCACAAGTACAGAATTCCCTATTCGACCATTATGGGGCGGTCGAATCCGGCCTGGAACCTGGATCGACCCCCGCACACAGGTTGGATTGTGCTCGAGTGTCCCCGGTTTGCGTTGGAGAAGTCCTCGCTCTATAGATACCTGCAGTTCTATGCCGAGAACCCGAAGTCACGAACCGAGCTCGGTACACCCACCTCGCTGGATCGTTGGTCGACGTTTGTGGACGACGTATCTGCCTGACTGCTGTCTCACCGCGACCGCGACCGTGACCAGCAACCGGCCGTGGATCTCAACGGCTGGCAGAACGGGCAAGGTCTTGATCATGGCCTAGGCCGGGCTACCGCCGGGTGCGCTGATCGGACAACCGGTTGTCGGTTCTGTTGTCACCACTCACAGAAAAAGTTCCGAACGGTACACATCGGGGTGGGGATGGGGCATCGTCGAGTTGTATGGACTGTCGAGCTGAGTTGGCGCGCGAGGTGGGTGGGGCGGTGCCTGCCTTCGAGTTGCTCACCGAGGCCGAGGCCGGGGAGTTGTTGCGGCTGTTCCGGGGGGCTCGGGAGAACGAGCATCGGGCGTTGCATCGGGCTATCGATGCCGCGTTGTCGGCGATGCCCGCGCCGTTGCGTGGGGCTTCGCGGCGGATCATCTTCGGTGAGCGATGATCGAGACCGAACTCGAGGCGCAGACCCAGTTGGTGGTGCTGGCACGCACTTTGGGGGTTTCGCCGCAGCATCTGGCGCCGCTCACCCGGCTCGGCGCGGCGCATCTTTCCGCGATCCACCAGCAGATGTTGTCCGCCTTGCACGCCGAGCACGCGGACACCTTTCGCCGGGTCACCCCGGTGGTGCCGATTTTCCCGGTCGGTCTCGGGGTGGCGTTGTTCGAGCGGGTGGTGCCGCCGGTGCTCGCGGCCAGGTTTCTCGGTGCGGTCGGCATCCACTACCCGGAGAAGTGCGCGCAGGCGCTGTGCATGGTCGACGCCGTGTACGCGGCCGACGGTGCGCCGTATCTGGATCCGAACGTCTTCGAGCAGTTGATGCGGTACGGCAGGCCGGAGCCGATCACCTTCATCATCAACGAATTGCTGCGCCGCCGTGACTATGTGACCGCCGCCCGGTTCCTGTCCGTGGTGAACGAGCCGTTGATCGCGGCGCTGGAAGAGACCGTCCTCGACGACGCGGGCCTGGTCTACACCGCCGCCTACGCCTACCCCGCGCACACGCTCAGCCGGATCGTCCGGCAACTGCTCGCGGGCCCACGCGGCCGGGTGCCCGGCATGCTCCAGACGGTGTTGGCCGGTCCGCCCCCGCTGCACCATGCGATGCTCGCGCTGTTCTGCAAGGTCGAGCCCGAGGTCGCGGCCAAGCTGGGTGACATCTTCTTCGGGCGCGGCGCCGCGCACGAGATCGGCCGCTTCCTGCTGACCGCGGTCGACCGCAGCGCCTCGATCGCATTGCTCACCTTGATCGGGCGCCTCAATCCCGTTGCGCTGTGGGCATTGTCGACCAATCCCCAACTGGCCGACCCCGGCGTGCTGACCCGCTTGGTACGAGCCCTCGACGGCCGGACCGAAGCCGACCCGTGGCGTGGACTGTTCGCGCTGTCGGCCCGGCTGAGCGAACCGGCCCGCCGCCGGATCGCCGCCACGCTGGCCGAGCTCAGCCCCGCCTCCATCGCGGCGCTGCCCGCCCACGCCACCGACGCCACCTACTGGCCCGCCCTGCTGCAACTGCTCGCCGAGTCCGAGCCCGCGGCCCAGGCGCGGGTGGCCGGTATCTGGTCCCGCCTGCCACCGGAATGGCAGGCGGGCATCGACCGCCACATCCGCACCAACCGCTACGACACCCGCCTCGGCACCATCACGAACGCCTTGACCGAGTCGAGCGCCGAAGAGGTCTTCTTCCGTCGACGTCAGCAGATCCGGCAGCGCGGCGAAGGCGAGTTCGCCGCCTGGTGACGGCTCATTTCACGAGCGGAAGCAGGGCGCGACCGACCGCCTCGACCATGCCCGGCTCGTGGCCGTTGGCGACCATGTTCACGATGACTCCGTCGATGCCCTGATCGAGCACCCGGTCCTTGATCTGCTCGGCGACATCGTCCGGCGTGCCGACGAACTGGCGGTCGACGACGCTCTCGCGGCGCTCCGCCTCGCTCATCGCTGCCACGTCGATCCCGACCTGCGACATCATGTCGGCCTGGATCTTGCGGGCCCGGTCGCCGTCCTCGTCGGCGATGACGAACGCGAGGAAACTGGTCTCGAGGGTGGCGGGGTCACGATCGACTTCCGCGCATCGCTGTCGCAACGCGGCCACCTTGCGCGGCAGCTCCGAGGCGTTGCAGATGATGTTGAGGTGATCGCCGAAACGCGCGGCCAGGCCGAAGGTTTTCTTCTCCCCGCCGCCGCCGAGCAGGATCGGCAGGTCGTCGCGCAGGCGCGGCTCGTTGATCGCGTTCTCGGTGCGGTACCACTTGCCGTCGAAGGTGGGCCGCTGTCCGCGCAGCATGGGCGTGATGATCTGCAACGCCTCGTCGAGACGCTCGAAACGTTCGGTGAACGTGCCGAATTCGAAGCCGTACTGCTGGTGTTCGAGCTCGAACCAGCCTGCCCCGATGCCGAGCACCGCGCGTCCACCGCTGACCACGTCGAGGGTGGTCACCGTCTTGGCGAGCAGTGCCGGGTTGCGATAGGTGTTGCCGGTTACCAAGGCGGACAATTGGATTCGGTCGGTAGCCGTGGCCAGCGCCGAGAGCGCGGAGTACGCCTCGAGCATCGGTGCGTCGGGCGGGCCGATCAACGGCAGCTGATAGAAGTGGTCCATCACGAAGGCGGCGTCGAAGCCGGCCGCTTCCGCTTCCCTCGCCTGCGCGACGACCGTCGGGAACAGCTCGCCGATCGAGGCGGTGTTGCTGAAATTGGGCATCTGGTAACCGAGACGAATGCTCATGCGCCGAGCCTATGGCCTGGAGTGCACTCCAGGTCAAGCCCTGTTCCGGGCCGATCGCGAGTAGTCGACGAGGTCGACGTCGTTGGCTGCCTTGTCGCCGTACTTCAGCATCAGGCCGAAAAGGCGGGAGCCGAGGAACCAGTTGCGGGCCTTGATGCCGACCGCGGTTTTCGGGGCCAGAAATGGGCCGGTGTTGGAGTTCCCCGCGATTTTGGCGTAGCGCTTCATGATCCGGTTGTAGGCACGGTACGCCGCCTCGTGATCACCTGCGGCCGAGGCGAGTTCACCGGCGAGGACGTAGGCGCCGACGAGTGCGAGGCCGGTGCCGAAGCCGGCCAGGGTATTGCCGTAGGCGGCGTCACCGAGCAGGGCGACGCGGCCACGGGTGTAGGTGCCGTTCATCCGGACCTGGCTGATCGAGTCGAGGTAGACCTCGTCCAGCTCGTCGAGTTCGGCCAGCATGCGTGGGACGTGCCAGCCCACGTCGGCGAAAGCCATACGGACGATGCGACGTCGGGCCGATGTGTCGGTGCGCGAGTAGTCGAGTTCAGGGGAGGCGAACATGTACAGCTGCTGTGCTTTCGCGCCACCGTCGACGGCCAGTTTCCCTGGCACGTTGTGGGCGTATCCCTCGGCCCGCTCGCGCGGCGCCGACTTGTCGGCCCAGCGGCTCGCCCCTGCCACGCAGTAGTAGTAGCCGAGGTGGGTGACGAAGTCCGATTCCGGACCGAAGGCCAAACGTCGTACCCGCGAATGAATTCCATCCGCGCCGACCACGAGATCGAACGTGCGAGCCGCAGCGCTCTCGAACTCGACATGCACGCCGGAATCGGTCTCACGCAGCGCGGTGACGGTATCGCCGAAAACGTATTCCACTGTGTCCCTCGTCTGTTCGTACAAGACAGCGGCCAGGTCACCGCGCAGTATCTCGAGTGCGCCGCCGGTGAAATCGCCTGACAAGACAGCCAATTCATGGTCGTCGGCGTCGACGAAGACCAGGTCGGTGGTGCCGGTGCGGCGCGCACGCACCGCGTCGAGGATGCCCATTCGCTTCAGCACGTCCAAGTGGACGCCGTCCTTGAAGTCGACGGCCTGACCGCCGGGCCGCAACGCGGCGGCGCGCTCGACAACGGTGACGGCGAAGCCGTACCCATTCAGCCAGTAGGCGAGGGCAGGCCCGGCGATGCTCGCGCCGGAGATGAGGACGGTCTGGTCGGGCATGAAGCCTCCTCGGGTTCAGTTTCCGGCGTAATCTGTTTCCGTCGGACACAGAATAGAGTACGGAGGACACTGTTTATTCGTCAAGATCTGTTTCCGGTGGACGCAAATCGCCGGTATCCTGGGCGCGAAAGGAGGGCCGATGCCGTCACCGACCACCGTCGAGCTGCTGTGGGGCACCGCCCAGCGTCCGACCCGGGGGCCCAAACCCGCGCTCACCCTCGACCGGATCGTCGGCGAGGCGATCGAGCTGGCCGACGCCGAAGGGCTCGCCGCGCTCTCGATGCAGCGCCTGGCGCAGCGCCTCGGCTTCACCAAGATGTCGCTCTACCGGTACGTCCCCGGCAAGGAGCAACTGACGGCGCTCATGCTCGACGAAGCCATCGGCGAACCCCCGAAAATCTCAGCTGTGCAGCAGGATTGGCGAGCAGCGCTGAGAAGCTGGGCCAATGCCATCCATGACAGCTACCGCGCCCACCCCTGGACCATCGACCTCGCCCGTGGTCTTCGCCCCTTCGGCCCGAACGAAATGGCCTGGACCGAATCGGCGCTGACCGCACTGGCGAACACCGGGCTCAGCGGCCCGGAGCAGCTCGACACCATCGTCCTGCTCAACAGCCACGCTCGCGGCCTTGCCCAGCAGGTCCCGGCAGGCGAGCAGGCGGACCACTTCGCCGACCAGTTCACCAAGATGATGGCAGCTGCCGCCGAGCGCTACCCGCGGGCCCGCGCCGCGTTCGCCGAGGAAGCGGCCGCCGACGGCCGCGACAACACCCTCGAATTCGGCATCGACCGCATCCTCGACGGCATCGCCGCCCTGATCGATCGTCGCGCCGCTCTGGTCCACGAGCCGCCGAAGTCCTAGGCTCACACCATGACCGAGGAACTCCCCGAACCCGCCGTCACCGTGGTGCGCGAATTCTTCGCCGCGCTCGAGATCGACGCGGTCGACGAGGCGCTGGAACTCCTCGATCCGGAGATCGTCTGGAAGAACACCTCGCTGCCGACGATCCGGGGTAAGAAGCGGGTCGCCCAGGTGTTGCGCGGGCTGGACCGGCCCTCGCTCGGGTTCTGGGCCGAGATGCACCACATCGCCGCCGACGGCGACATCGTGCTCACCGACCGCACCGATTATCTGCGTTTCGGGCCGGTGCGCATCGGGTTCTGGGTCACCGGCACCTTCGAGATCCGCGCGGGCCGGATCGTGTTGTGGGACGACCACTTCAGCAAGGGCAACGTGCTGCGCGGCACGGTCGTCGGGGTGGCCAAGGCGCTCACCAGCCGCTGACCTACTGGTGTTTGCGTAGATAGTCCAGGTAGGTGGGGCGCAGGACTTCGGCGATCTTGCCGTCGCCCGCGTGGATGTAGTCGTCGAGCATCGGCAGCACGTACTTGATGTCGGCCTCGCTCTCACCCAGATCGCCCGCCTCGGCCTGGGCCGCGGGAATCGCCTTGAGCAGGTCCCACAGGAACTTCACATCGCCGCGCCGCACGGCCGTTTTCACCGCGCGATCGTGCAGTTCCTTCGACGACAGCTTTTCCAGATCCTGGTCATCGGCCATGCAACGACTGTAGCGCTCGACGCGCCGAACGGCGGCGACCATGCTGGTTAACCTCGAATTCACGGACACGTGGGCCGGACCGGCAGCGCCGTAGCGGGTTCGGCGGTAGCGTCGAAGATGCGGATCGCGTCGGTGTGATTCGTACGGGAGGTCCTGACCGTGACTGAGCTGCTCAGTACGAGGGGGCCGGCACCCGGCCCTCGTGGTGGTTGACAAACCACCTACAAGGACGGACCGGTCCAGCGAGATCGTTCGTGCGGGTGCCGTGCGAACACATAAGGAGCCCACCGTGACTGCTGCACGCTCCGTTTCCGCTCACGCGATGCACACGGCCTCGGCCTCGAAGAAAGGGGCTCGCCCCGCGCGTTCCGGTCTGAAAACTTTCGTCGTAGACACCTCTGTCCTGCTGTCCGACCCCTGGGCGGTGACCCGCTTCGGGGAACATCGGGTGGTCCTGCCGCTGGTCGTGATCAGCGAGCTGGAGGCCAAACGGCACCACCACGAGCTCGGCTGGTTCGCCAGGGAAGCTCTGCGCATGCTCGACGACCTGCGCATGCAGCACGGCAGGCTCGATCAGCCGCTGCCCATCGGCACCGATGGCGGCACCCTGCAGGTGGAGCTCAATCACACCGATGCTTCGGTCCTGCCCGCCGGATTCCGCTCCGAGACCAACGATTCCCGCATCCTGGCCTGCGCGCTGAACTTCTCCGCCGAGGGCGAGGACGTGGTGCTGGTGTCCAAGGACATCCCGTTGCGGGTGAAGGCCAGCGCGGTCGGCTTGGCGGCCGACGAATACCACGCCCAGGACGTGGTCACCTCCGGCTGGAGCGGCATGGTGGAACTCGATGTCGCGGGCTCCCAGATCGACCAGCTCTACAGCGAGTCGGTGATCGACCTCGACGAGGCACGGGAACTGCCCTGCCACACCGGAATCCGGTTGCTCGGCAGCAGCTCCAGCGCGCTCGGACGGGTCACCGCCGACAAGCGGGTGCAGCTGGTGCGCGAACGCGAGGCCTTCGGGTTGCACGGTCGCTCGGCCGAACAGCGCATCGCGCTCGACCTGCTGCTCGACGAGAGCATCGGCATCGTGTCGATGGGTGGCCGTGCCGGCACGGGTAAGTCGGCGCTCGCGCTGACCGCCGGGCTCGAGGCGGTGCTCGAGCGGCGCACCCAGCGCAAGGTGGTGGTGTTCCGCCCGCTGTACGCGGTGGGCGGGCAGGAACTCGGCTACCTGCCCGGTTCGGAGAGCGAGAAGATGGGCCCATGGGCCCAGGCGGTTTTCGACACGCTCGACGGGCTGGCCAGCCGCGAGGTGATGGACGAGGTGCTCAGCCGCGACATGCTCGAGGTGCTGCCGCTGACCCACATCCGTGGCCGGTCGCTGCACGATTCGTTCGTGATCGTCGACGAGGCGCAGTCGCTGGAACGCAATGTGCTGCTCACCGT
This sequence comes from Nocardia sp. NPDC003979, assembly GCF_053605015.1. Classification (NCBI taxonomy): domain Bacteria; kingdom Bacillati; phylum Actinomycetota; class Actinomycetes; order Mycobacteriales; family Nocardiaceae; genus Nocardia; species Nocardia sp. NPDC003979. The sequence continues at coordinate 3,639 of NZ_JBSGIJ010000012.1, read as the reverse complement.
GTTGAGCCGGCTCGGGACCGGATCGCGGGTGGTGCTCACCCATGATGTGGCCCAGCGTGACAATCTGCGCGTCGGCAGGCACGACGGTGTGGCCGCGGTGATCGAAAAGCTCAAGGGGCACCCGCTTTTCGCGCACATCACGCTGACCCGCAGTGAACGGTCGCCGATCGCGGCGCTCGTCACCGAAATGCTCGAGGAGTACGGTCCCAACGCGTAATCGGGCAATCGGGCCGCGTCACCGGTCCGAATCCGTTTGATATCGGCGAACTGTGGGTATTATCCGCGGCGACACCTTTCCAGCAACGGCTCGGCGAACACTGTTCTGCCGGGCCGTTGCGGATGTCGGCCAGGCTCCATGTCCGGGGCGGTGCCCCCGGGGGGCCACTCGCGAGAGGATGGATATGAACCACTTCGCTCGACGTACCGCCGCCGGAGGCGCCGCCTTGGTCGCCGCGACCGGACTGCTGCTCGCCGCGGGTTGCGGCGACGACGACAAGGACAAGGTCGATTCGGCCGTCTCCAGCGTGATCACCACCCTGCCCGGCGGGGCGGGTTCGGAGACCACCACCGACCACGCCGATCACACCGACGGCTCGGCGACGGCCACCACCGGGGCCGGGGAGGGCACCGGAAGCGCCACCTCCACCGCGACCGCCGCGGGTGAATCGACCACCATCTCCGGCCCCAACGGCGACATCACCGTCTCCGGCGAGGTCTACAAGAAGTACGTCGCGGCGGGCGGCGCCGCCAGCCCGCTCGGCGCACCGGAGGAAGCGCAGGAATCGGGCCCCAACGGCGGCCAGTACCAGGACTTCGAGGGCGGAACCGTCTACTGGAGCCCCGAGACCGGCGCCCACATCGTGTGGGGCGAGATCCGTGAGGCCTGGGAGGAGAACGGCGGCGCCAACGGCACCCTCGGCTACCCGACCAGCGACGAGAAGGACATCCCCGGCGGCAAGCAGAGCGACTTCACCGGCGGAACCATCACCTGGGTCGGCGGCCAGACCACCGTCACCCCGAAGTAATCGCGCCGCGGCGCGGGGGCCGGTTCACCCCTTAGGTCCCCGCGCCCGACGGCGAAGTACTAGGTTGGCTGCGTGCAGAAAACTTTGACCGACCGCGAACTGCTGGACGCGCTCGCCGATGTGGTGGAAACGAACCTGAACCGGCACATCGAAGCGGCCGAGGGTTGGCAACCGCACGACCTCGTGCCGTGGTCGGACGGGCGCAACTTCGCCTTCCTCGGCGGCACCGATTGGGCGCCGGACCAGTCCGATCTCAGTGAGACCGCCAAGCTGGCGCTCACGGTGAGCGTGCTCGTCGCCGACAATCTGCCCTCTTACCACCGGGAGCTGGGCAAATACCTGCGCACCGGGCCGTGGTGGCGCTGGGTCGGCCGGTGGACCGCCGAGGAGAACCGCCACGAGATCATGCTCCGCAACTACCTGATGCTCACCCGCGCGGTCGACCCCGTCGCGCTGGAGCGGGCGCGGATGGCGCACATGACCGCCGGCTTCAACCGGCCGCCGCTGCACCTCATCGACGTGCTCGCCACCTGCGCCTTCGAAGAGGCCGCGGCCGCCATCCGGCACCGCAACACCGCCGCCCTCGGTGAGAACCCGATCGTCACCGCGATGGCCGAGAAGCTGGCCGTCGACGACGAACTGCAGGCCGAGTTCTTCGCCGAGCTCGTCTCCGCCGCGCTGGATCTGGTCCCCGATCAGGGTGCGCGCGCGATCGCCGACCAGGTGGCGGCCTTCCGGGTGCCGCAGGTCGACCTGCCCGGCGGCGGTTCCAGCGACGAAGCCCTGGCCGCAGCGGGCATCTACGACCCCGCCAAGGAAGGTGAGCTGGTGTTCAAGCCGCTGCTGCAGCGCTGGAACATCTTCACCCGCACCGACCTCGGCGAAGAAGGCGAGAAAGCCCGCGCCGAATTGGCGCACCTCGCCTGATCTGTTCACACGACGGCCGCCACCTTCCGAGGTGGCGGCCGTCGTGCTGTCTCAGGACTTCCGGTCGACGTTGGTCATCGCGAGCACGTCGAGCTTCTGATCGAGTTCCTCGACGCTGAGCTTGTCCGGGGTGAGGCCACGGTCGATCACGGTCTGGCGGATCGTCTTCTTCTCCCGCAGCGCCTGTTTGGCGACCGCGGCCGCTTCCTCGTAGCCGATGGCCGAGTTCAGCGGCGTGACGATCGACGGCGACGATTCGGCGAGCGTGCGCAGATGCTCCTCGTTGGCGACCAGGCCTGCCACGCACTTGTCGGCGAACAGCCGGGAGACGTTGGCCAGCAAGCGAATCGACTCGAGCAGGTTGCGCGCCATCACCGGGATGTAGACATTGAGCTCGAACGCACCGCTCGCGCCACCGAAGGCGATCGCCGCGTCGTTGCCGACCACCTGTACCGCCACCTGCGTAACCGCTTCGGGCAGTACGGGATTCACCTTGCCGGGCATGATCGAACTGCCCGGCTGCAGGTCGGGGAGCTGCAGTTCGCCGAGGCCGGTGAGCGGGCCCGAACCCATCCAGCGGATGTCGTTGGCGATCTTGGTGAGACTCACCGCGATGGTGCGCAGCGCACCCGAGGCCTCGACGAGTCCGTCGCGGGCGGCCTGGGCCTCGAAGTGATCGCGCGCCTCGCGCAGGGCGTCGATCTCGGTGGCGCGCACCAGTTCCGCGACGACCTTCGCCCCGAATCCGGCGGGCGCGTTGAGGCCGGTGCCGACCGCGGTGCCACCGATGGGCAGCTCACCCAGGCGCGGAAGCGTGGCCATGATGCGCTCGATGCCCGCCTGGATCTGGCGGGTGTACCCGCCGAACTCCTGGCCGAGCGTCACCGGCACCGCGTCCATCAGGTGGGTGCGGCCGGACTTCACCACCGTGTGCCACTGCTGCGACTTGTCCAGCAGTGCGAGACGCAGATGTTCCAGTGCGGGAACAAGTTCCGCGATCACGGCCTCGGTGGCGGCCAGATGGGTGGCGGTGGGGAAGGTGTCGTTGGACGACTGCGACATGTTCACGTCGTCGTTGGGGTGCACGGTGACGCCGTTACGGGCCGCGATCGAGGCGATCACCTCGTTGGCGTTCATGTTCGAACTGGTACCCGAACCGGTCTGGAACACATCGATCGGGAACTGGTCGTCGTGACGGCCGTCGGCGATCTCGTTCGCCGCCGCGATGATCGCCTCGGCCTTCACCGGATCCAGCAGCCCGAGATCCTTGTTCACCTGGGCGCACGCGGCTTTCAGCAGCCCGAGCGCCCGAATCTGTGCCCGCTCGAGCCCGCGCCCACTGATCGGGAAGTTCTCCACCGCCCGCTGCGTCTGCGCCCGCCACAGGGCGTCGACGGGGACGCGAACCTCCCCCATGGTGTCGTGCTCGATGCGGTACTGCGCGTCGTCGTCAGCCATACCTCGACACTAGGACGAGAACCCAGGGAATGGGGCTCCCACACCCGCGCAATATCCCACACTGTCCCGCGGAATAACCGAGCCACGCAGTCAGCCATGACCACACCCCCCAGCCACCACATCCCGACCTCGAGGAGGGATCGCCGCGCAGCGGCGGTCGGCGGCCGTCCCGGCGATCAGGCGCCGTTGCGTAGGCGACGAAGGAGCAAGCAACGGTGCCTGATCGCCG
>NZ_JBSGIJ010000011.1:0-245312 GCF_053605015.1 Nocardia sp. NPDC003979 | reverse complement strand
ACCCTCGTCGACACCCTCAAAGCCGAAGTATCCAAACAGATCAGCCCCATCGCCAAACCCCGCGAAATCCACATCGTCCCCGAACTCCCCAAAACCCGCAGCGGCAAAATCATGCGCCGACTCCTGCGCGACGTCGCCGAAGGACGCGAACTCGGCGACACCTCCACCCTCGTCGACCCCGCCGTCTTCGAGGCGATCGCCAAGGCATGAACGCCCGGGACCAGGGCTTTGGGGCTCCCCGGCGAGTCCGAACACGGACAACGTGATCGAAACGGGCATGCTGTGACCGTGGAGATTCCGATGTTCCCCCTGGGTACCGTGCTGCTGCCCGGTGAGCCGTTGTCCCTGCAGATCTTCGAGCCACGGTATGTGGCGCTGGTTCGCGACTGCCTCGACGGCAGTCGCGAACCGGAGTTCGGCGTGGTGCTGATCGAACGTGGCAGTGAGGTCGGCGGTGGCGAGGTGCGCACCGACGTGGGTGTGCTCGCCCAGATCACCGATGTGACCGAACTGCCCGGCGACCGGTTCCGGCTGCGCTGCCTGGGCACCGAACGCCTGCGGGTTCAGCAATGGCTCCCCGACGACCCGTACCCCCGCGCCGAGACCTCGGTCTGGCCGGACGAACCCGGCGCCGACGACACCGCCCTGCTGGACGACCTGCGCGAACGCGCTACCCGCCTCCACGACCTCACCACCCGCCTCGCCCTGCGCAGCGGCATCCGCCACCCACCACCGTCGGCCACCCTCGACCAGCTTCCCACCGACCCGACCACCCGCTCCTACACCCTCACCGCCGCCCTCCCCATCTCCCTGACCGACCGCCAAACCGCCCTGACCGCCCCCGACCCCCACACCCGCCTCACCCACCTGTCGACGGCCCTCGACGACGCCATCGCCATGGTCGAGTTCCGCCTCCAATAGCGTTGCGCGGCACCGGGCGGTGCGGCGAACTGGTTGACCCCTCGGGATACGCCAGGCACCGTTCGAGCGCACCGAAGACCTCGAACACCTGGGTGCCTCGAAGGCGCAATTGCGGCGCCCGACCGTGAGCTGACGGAGAACGCCCGCCTCGACCAAATCTGGCCCGAGTGTCGTTTCGAACCGGGAGGGCATTCGTGCCGTTGTCTGAGGGAAGAGCGGAATCGGCCGCTCGGTATTCGAGGAGGCGGCGATGAGCGGTGATGTTGTGGTGGGGCGACGGAGTGTGGTGGTGGGGGCCGGGGTGCTGGCCGCGGTAGCGGTGGTGCCTGCTTGTGGGGGTGGTGGCGGGTCGGGGTCGACGGGGGCGCCTGCCGCGCCGGGGACGGCGTTGGCCAAGACCGGGGACGTGCCGGTCGGCGGTGGGGTGATCGTCGGCGACACCGTGATCACGCAGCCGACGGCGGGGGCATTCGTCGGGCTTTCGGCGACCTGCACGCATGCGGGGTGCAAGGTGACGTCGGTGAAGGACGGGGTGATCGTGTGCCCGTGTCACGGCAGCCGGTTCGAGCTGGACGGGGCCGTGCGTGGTGGGCCCGCGCGCAGCCCGTTGCCTACGAAACCGGTTCGGGTCGAGGGGGATTCGATCGTTTCCGCGTAGCGGTTGCGCCGGGGCCCCGGTCCGGAGCCCCGGCGGTGCGCTCAGCTCGCGTTCATCATTTCGGCCATGCGCCGGTCCATTTCCTCCGGCGACACGTCCTCGATGTGGGTGGCCACGGTCCAGCGGTGACCCCACGGGTCCTCGAAGGAACCGGTGCGGTCACCGTAGAACTGGTCGGCCATCGGAGTGATCTCCGAGGCGCCCGCTTCGAGGGCGGCGGCGAAGACGGCATCGGAGTCGGGGACGTAGACCATCAGGTTCACCGGCGAGCCGCCGATGGACTTCGGGTCGACGAAGCCGATGTCGGGAACAGGGTCGCCGACCATCAGGACGGAATCGCCGATCAGCAGTTCGCTGTGCACGATCGTGCCGTCGGGACCTGGCATGCGCATACGTTCGGTGGCGCCGAGGACGGAAATGTAGAAAGCGAGCGCTTCCGCGGCTCCCGCACAGGCGATACCGGGACAGATTGCCGGATAACCAGCGGGAATGGGTGACACATCGGACATCGGAAACCTCCGGGTCGACGGTGTTGCTCGGATGCCGTCGAGCCTATTCCTCTGTCGCCCACACCGGAACCCTGGTAGAACTTGTTTCAGTTTTGACTATCCAGGAGGGCCGGGGCGTGCGGTACGGGATCGTGTTGTTCACCAGTGACCGGGGCATTACGCCCGCCGACGCGGCCTCGGCCGCCGAACAGGCGGGATTCGACGCCTTCTACGTGCCCGAGCACACCCATATCCCGGTGGTCCGGGCCGCGGCGCATCCGCAGACCGGCGACTCCTCCCTCCCCGACGACCGCTACCTTCGCACCCTCGACCCGTGGGTCGCCCTGGCCACCGCCGCCGCGGTCACCAGCCGGATCACGCTGTCGACGGCGGTGGCGCTGCCCGCCGAGCATCACCCGATCACCCTGGCCAAGTCCATCGCCTCGCTCGATCACCTCAGCGGCGGCCGAGTGGAACTCGGTGTCGGCTTCGGCTGGAACACCGACGAACTCGCCCACCACGGCGTGCCCGCCAACAAGCGCCGGACGGTGCTGCGCGAACACCTCGACGCCATGCGGACGCTGTGGTCCAACGAGGAGGCCGAGTTCGACGGCGACTTCGTGAAGTTCGGGCCGAGCTGGTCGTGGCCCAAGCCGGTGCGCGCGGGAGTTCCGGTGCTGCTCGGCGCGGGCGGCACCGAGAAGACCTTCGCCTGGCTCGCCGCGCACGCCGACGGCTGGATCACCACGCCCACCGAAGACGACCTCGGCGCGAAGATCGAACTGCTGCAACGTGTCTGGAAGGAAGCAGAGCGCGAGGGCAGCCCGCGCGTGATCGCGCTCGCGGGCAAGCACAATGCCGAACAGCTCGCCCGGTGGGCCGATCTCGGTGTCACGGAGGTTGTCTTCGGACTGCCGGACCGGGACGCTGCCGAGGTGACCGGCTACATCGCGCATCTCGGCGGAAAGCTCGGCCTGCTCGGCTGACGAGCGGGCCCACTCCGTCCGCGTCTGTCACACCTGCGGCCCTGCTAGTAGCCTGCGGCCCGCTCGGGCCCGCCAGTTATACCTGCGGCCGACCGCTGCCCCGGTCACACCTGCCACACCGACCGGCTTTCAAATGCGCCTGCAGACCCGGCCGACGGTCGCCACTCAGCCGCGCAGCTTGCGCACCTGAGCCGCCGTGAGGTCGGCCAGTACGCCGGGATCGACTTCTTCCGGAGCGGTCACGACCACCTGGACCAGAGTGTCGCCCACCTGAACGAGTGAGGTGGCCGAAGTCAGGGTCAGGCCCTCGCTCGTGGCGGTCAGGGTGAACGCCGAACCCGCATCGCCGACCGGTGGCTGATCCAGCGGGGCGGTCCGATAGTCGATGCGCACGCCCCCGTCGTCACCGGTGTAGCTGGTGCAGCGGCGTGGTCTCGATTGCAGCGACTCGAACGCGGCGGCGAGCGCGGTGTCGGGATAGCTCGCGGCGTCGATGTCGATGGTGGCGAAGCTCGGTCCGGCGAATTGGATCGAGGCGGCGGCGGCCGAGCCGGGCCACTGCTGGGCGATCGGTGTGAGCAGCCTGCCACAGTCGGCGGGGTCGGTCGGCGCGTCGGTGGGCACCGCGGTGTCGTCGCCCGCGCTGCGGGGCGGGACCGCCGTGAAGTCGCCGGGCAGGTCAGTGGCCGCGAGCAGACCCGCGGTCAGCTGCGCCTGATCGCGCACGACAGGTCCGGATCCGGGAGCCGCCGCGGCGGGCGAGGGCCAGGTCGCCGCACAGGACGCGCCGCAGTCGTCGGACGTCGACGAGCACGCTGCCAGCGCGGCGCAGGCCGAAGCGACCGCGCCCGCGCGGGCCAGGGCCGATCGCATCATTCGGTCCAGGAAATGCGGGTCGATTGCGTCTGCACGAGCGTGCTGACGCTGCGCGGATCGTGATAGGTCTGCTGACCGCCCACCTCGATGGCACCCGAAACGGGCAGCGGCAGACCGAGATCGACGGTGATCGTGCCCGCGCCCTGCATCACGTAGTTCTGGATGTCCAGGGCGCCCGCGTTGTTGGGCAGCGTCCACACGTTTCCGGTGGGGGTCTGGTTCACCTGCAGGTCGATGGTGAGCCGGTCGCCGTCGCGGCTCACCAGGGTCGCGGTGGTGACCTGATCGAGGGTGACGCCGCCGGTGATCTGCTGATGAACGGTCCACACCGCGCCGACTCCGACGGGCTCGTCGGGGAACGCAACGGACTGGTACACCGCCTGGTAGAACGCCTGCTCGAGGGCGGCCCGCGCCGAATTGGGCGTCTCGGGCGAGGGCGCCATCCGCAGTTCGGTGATGGCACCGAGGTCGCTCATCGCGAGCCCGGCCTGGGAACCGTCGGCATTGGTGAACGCCTTGTTCAGCGCCGGGTCGGGGGTGGTGACGGTGCCGACCGTCAGATCCACGCCGTCGACATCGGCGCGTGCGGTCATCGGGATGGTGAGCGCGGCGGGCGAGAAGTCGCGCACCGGCTGATCGTTGACCTGCTGCTGGATGCGGTAGTCGGTGCGCAACGTCACCTCCTGGGTGGCGCCGATGCTGTAGAGGGGGCGCAGCCGGCTGCGCGGCTCGTCGCCCGGGGAGACGACGGTGGCGACCGCGGCCGTGATCGGCACGGTCACTTCCTTACCGATACCGAGCGGCTCGAGGCCCTCGGAATCGGCGGTCGACGGCGACCGATCGGCGCACCCGGCACCGAAGGTCGCGAACCCGAGCACGAGCGCCACCAGAAACACCCCGGGGCGCGCGATGCGGGGTAAGCGAGAACTAGACAACACCGTCACAGCGATCAGGGTACGACCGCTTCCTGAGGAACTGCTGGGACTCCGGCCGGTCCGCGACGCGGCTCCGCGAACGACTAAGGAATGATGGACACGTGAGTGAAGACCGGTCAACCGACAACGCCGCAGTCCCCGCGACCGGCGACGCCGCCGACGCACCGGAAACCATCGCGGCGACCGAGACCGAAACCCCAGGTCGCCGCCGGTTGACAACGCTGCTGATCATCGCCGCCGTGCTGTTCGGCCTCGACCTGCTGACCAAGTGCCTCGCGGTCGCCTACATCGATCCCGACGACCCGGTGCCGATCATCGGCGACTTCGCGCGTCTGGACCTCGTGCGCAATCCGGGCGCGGCGTTCTCGATGGCGACCGGCATGACCTGGCTGCTCACCTTGATCGCGGCCGCCGTGGTGGTCGGCGTCATCCGCATCGGGCGCACCTTGCGGTCACTGTGGTGGGCGATCGGCCTGGGCATGGTGCTCGGCGGGGCGATGGGCAACCTGGTGGACCGGATCTTCCGCTCCCCCGGCCCGCTGCAGGGCCATGTCGTCGACTTCGTCGCGATCGGCTGGTGGCCGGTGTTCAACGTGGCCGACTCGGCAATCGTGTGCGGGGCGATTCTGCTGGTCGCGCTGACGATCTTCGGCTTCGAACCGGACGGCACCCGCAGCGGTCGCAAACACACGGAGGAGACCGCATGACCGAGTCAGGGCCAGGAGGCGGCAGCCTGCGTAACCACGGAGGGCCCCTCGGGCATGCGAAGGAGAACGCAGCGTGAGAGAAACACGAACCATGCCCGTTCCCGACGGGTTGGACGGGATGCGGGTGGACGCGGGGCTTTCGCGGCTGCTCGGTCTCTCGCGCACGGCGGTGGCCGCGCTCGCCGAGGAAGGGTCGGTGCAGCTCGACGGTGTCGCCGCGGGCAAGTCCGACCGGCTCACCGCGGGCGCGTGGCTGGAAGTGATCTTCCCCGAACCCAAACGTGAACTGACCGTGGAAGCGGCCCCGGTGGAGGGGATGAAGATCCTCTACGCCGACGACGACATCGTCGCGGTGGACAAGCCGATCGGTGTCGCCGCGCACTCGGGTGTCGGCTGGACGGGCCCGACCGTGGTCGGCGGACTGGCCGCGATGGGGTACCGCATCTCGACCTCCGGCGCGCACGAACGGCAGGGCATCGTGCACCGCCTCGATGTGGGCACCTCCGGCGTGATGGTCGTTGCTCAATCCGAACACGCCTACACGATGCTCAAGCGCGCCTTCAAGGAACGCACGGTCGACAAGCAATACCATGCTCTCGTGCAGGGACACCCCGATCCGAGCAGCGGCACCATCGACGCGCCGATCGGGCGTGCGCGCGGCAACGACTGGAAGTTCGCCGTCACCGGCGACGGCAGGCCGAGCATCACCCACTACGACACCATCGAGGCGTTCCAGGCGGCGAGCCTGCTCGACGTGCATCTCGAGACCGGGCGCACCCATCAGATCCGCGTGCACTTCTCCGCGATCCGCCACCCCTGCGCGGGTGATCTCACCTACGGTGCCGATCCGACGCTGGCCAAGCGGCTCGGGCTGGAACGGCAGTGGTTGCACGCGCGTCAGCTGGGTTTCCATCACCCGGCCGACGGGCGCTGGCTCGAGATCACCAGTGAGTATCCCGCCGACCTGGCGGGCGCCCTGGACGTATTACGCAATGCCTGACGACCCGTGGTCGTCCGAACCGGCGTCGACGACGGCGCCGGACGACCGCGGGGATCTCGTCGCGCCGACTGTCCCGCCCGACGAAGTAGCGGGCGTGGACGATTCGACCGGTCTGTCGGGACGGTCGAAGGTGGTGCTCGGTGCGGCGGCGGCGCTGGCCGTGGTGCTGCTGATCGTGGCGTTCACCCGTCCGCACGCGGCGGGTCACGTGGCGACCGATCGCCTGGGGCCCGCGCAGGGCGAACAGGTCGACGACTATCTCGCCGATGCTCGAGCCTCCCTCGACGGCACCGATGCCGATCCGCGCTGGGCGCTGGTGTCGTTCACCGAATACCAGACGCCACAACGGCTTCCGGGTATTGCCGACGGGTTGCGGATTTCCGGGGTGATCCAGCATGTGCCGATCGATCGGGTGCAGACCCCGGTCGTCACCATCGCCACGCCGGCCGGTGACGAACCCGCCGTGCGTTCGGGCGAAGCGGCGGCTGGACTGCTCGAATCGCAGCAAGTGCGCGACGGCCGTAGCGCCGAGGTGGTGCGCGTGAGCGCTTCCCGGCTGCGCGGCGGCTGCGCGTGCACGGCCGGGATCGTCGTCCGTGGGACTCTGCCCCGACTCCGCGATCTCGCCGCCGCACTGGGAGTGCGTGCGGTGCAAGCACTTCCGGCCGACGCCGTCGCCGGGCGCTTCGCGGTGAGCCCGCTGCTGCCGGAGAACACCGGGACGATCACCCCTACCCCCGACGACGGTCCCGTTCCCGCCGAGTAGGGCGCACACAGTGTGCCGCCCAGCACGTCACCGATCGGACCGGCACACAGTCGCCCCTCCCGACAGGCGCCCGCGATCGCCGACGGGCCGGTGGCTTGTGCTCGGCTTCAGTCCGGCAGAGTGACGACTCCGTCGAGATACCGTCTGCATCGCCCAAGGAGCAGGACCCGGTTGTCGGCCAGTTCGCCGCGCAAGGTCCCGCCACGGCGGGACAGCTGGCGGGCGGTGAGGGTGGAGCGCCCGAGTTCGCGGGCCCACAGGGGAACCAGCTGTGCGTGGGCCGAGCCGGTGACCGGGTCCTCCGGAACGCCGACGCCGGGGCCGAAGAAGCGGGAGACGAAGTCGCTCGAACGACCGGGAGCTGTGAGGACCGCACCGCGCGGCAGCTGCGGGAAGGCACCGAAATCGGGTGTGGCCGAACGCACTTCGTCTTCGTCGGCGACCACGACGATCTCGTCCTGGCCGGTGTAGGCGCGCACCGGGGTGACGCCGAGCGCGGCGACCAGGGCGGGATCGGGGTCGACCTGGACCGAGGCGAGGGCGGGCAGGTTCAGGACGTATTCGTCGTCGTCGGTGCGGTCGACGTGCAACCAGCCGGAACGGGTGTAGAAGCTGACGCGGTCGTGTTCGGGGTGGATGTCGGAGATGATCTGAGCGGCCGAGGCGAGGGTGGCGTGCCCGCACATGTCCACCTCGACCGCCGGGGTGAACCAGCGCAGGTGGAACGCGGGCCACTCACCGGGCGGACCGCCCGCCTCCGGGGGTAATTGGGAGGTATAGAACGCCGTCTCGGCGAGGTTGTTCTCCTCGGCGAGCTGTTGCAGCAATGTGTCCGGCAGCCAGGTGGGCAACGGCATGACCGCGGCCGGGTTGCCCGAGAACGGCGCGTCGGCGAAAGCGTCGATCTGGTGCAGCAATACCTCCATAACCGGCAAAGGTACTCCAACACCGAAACTTCGCCCGGCACAAGGGTTCTCGAGGCACGCCCGGCTCCGGTTACGCCCCCTGCGCGCCGACCGGCGGGACGAGCTTGCCCGCGTTGCCGGTCAGTCGCGCCTGCACCCACCAGGCCAGTTCCACCAGCACGATGCCGATCACACCGCACACCACCGCAGCCAGGGTGAGCCGCGGATTCGACGGGTCGAGCTTGAAGAACTCGCGGGTGAACGGAATCGTGAACAGCGCGACATAGGCCAGCACCGACACCGCGATCAGCACCACCTTCCACCACACATACGGGCGCGCGACCAGCGCGAGCACCCACACCGCGATCATGATGAGCGTGATCAGCGCGGTGGTCCCGGCCTGCACCCGCTGCGTCTCCGAGGCCTCGGGGCCCGCGTACGCGATCAGGTAGGCCACGAACGTGGCGACACCGATCACCACACCCGAGGGCACCGCCAGCCGCATCACCCGGCCCACGAACCCGGTGCGAGCGCGCTCGTTGTTGGGCGCGAGTGACAGCACGAACGCCGGAATACCGATGGTGAACCAGGCCGCGATGGTCACGTGGCGCGGCAGGAACGGATAACCGATGGGGTCGTAGCCGAAGATCTGCGAACCCACACCCGCCAGGCCCACCAGGAACGCCAGCAGCACCGAGTACACGGTCTTGGTGAGGAACAGATTCGAGACCCGCTCGATATTGCCGATGACGCGCCGCCCCTCCCCCACCACGTACGGCAGGGTCGCGAACTTGTTGTCCAGCAACACGATCTGGGCCACCGCGCGGGTGGCCGGGCTGCCCGCGCCCATGGCGACACCGATGTCGGCGTCCTTGAGGGCGAGCACGTCGTTGACGCCGTCACCGGTCATGGCGACGGTGTGGCCGCGTGACTGCAGGGCGCCGACCATGGCCCGTTTCTGGTCGGGGCGCACGCGGCCGAAGGTGGACTTCCCGTCGAGTACGTCGGCGAGTTCTTCGCGGTCCTCAGGCAGCGTGCGCGCGTCGACGGGGTCGGCTCCACCGGGCAGGTCGAGCGAGGCGGCGACCGCGCCCACCGAGACGGCGTTGTCGCCGGAGATCACCTTGATGGAGACATGCTGGCTCGCGAAGTATTCGAGGGTGTCCTTGGCGTCGGGACGCACCTTCTGTTCGAGCACGACGAGGGCCGCGGGCTCCACCCGGCCCGGCGCGTCGGGAGCGTCGACCGGGCGGTCACCGCGCGCGAGCAACAGCACCCGCAGACCTTGGGCACCCACCTGCTCGGCGTGCGCGGCGGTCTCGGAGGTGCGATCGAGCAGCACGTCGGGTGCGCCGAGGAGCCAATCACCGTGGGCGCCATAGGAAATGCCGCTCCACTTCTTGGCCGAGGAGAACGGGGCGACGGCCGTCCCGGTCCAGTCCGGGCGGTCGGGCAGCGCCTCGCCGATGGCCTGCACACTCGCATTGGGGCGTGGATCGTCTGCCGCCAACGCGGCGAGTACCTGACGCACGCTCGCCTCGTCGAAGGAACCGAGCGGTTCGACCCGGGCCAGGCGCATGCCGTTCTCGGTGAGCGTGCCGGTCTTGTCCGCGCACACCACGTCGACGCGGGCCAGGCCCTCGATGGCGGGAAGTTCCTGCACCAGGCAGTTGCGTTTGCCGAGCCGGACCACACCGACCGCGAAGGCGATGGAGGTCATCAGCACCAGACCCTCGGGAACCATCGGCACCAGGGCCGCGACCATGCCGGTCACCGCCGGGCGCCACGACTCGCCGCTGGAGACGAGCTGGTTGTAGATGCTGAGCAGGCCTGCCGGAATCAGCAGGTAGGTGATGAATTTCAGGATCTTGTCGATACCCGAGCGCAGTTCCGAGTGCACCAGGGTGAACTTGCTGGCCTCTTCGGCCAGCTTGGCGGCGTAGGCGTCCTTGCCGACCTTCGTCGCGCGGTAGGCGCCCGAACCCGACACCACGAAGCTGCCCGACATCACGGGGGCGCCGACACCCTTGTCGATCGGATCGGCCTCGCCGGTGAGCAGCGACTCGTCCACCTCGAGGGCGGCGGCCTCGGTCACCTCGCCGTCGACCACGATCTGGTCGCCGGGGCCCAGCTCGATCAGGTCGTCGAGCACCACCTCACCCGGGGCGATCTCCTTGGCGACGCCGTCGCGACGCACGGTCGGCATGGCCTGGCCGACGATGGCCAGCTGGTCGAGAGTGCGTTTGGCGCGCACCTCCTGGATGATGCCGATCGCGCTGTTGGCCACGATGAGCAGCCCGAACATGCCGTCGATGATCGAACCGGTCGACAGCACGAGCAGGAAGAGCACACCGAGGATGGCGTTGATGCGGGTGAACACGTTCGCGCGAACGATCTCGCCGACCGACCGGCTCGCCCGCGCGGGCACGTCGTTGGTCTGACCGTCACGGCGCCGCTGTTCGACCTCTGTTGCGCTGAGCCCGGTGGCGGGCTCCCGCACGGATATGGACATGCTCGACAGGCTACGTCAGTCGTAACATGGGATGAATGCAGCCAAGAACGTCCCCGCCCGGTGTCGTCTTCGGGACGGGGGCTTATCTGATCTGGGGCCTGTTTCCGGCGTTCTTCGGGCTGCTCGCGTTCGCGTCGGCCGTGGAGGTGGTGGCGCAGCGGATCATCTGGACCCTGGTCGTGGTGGTGCTGGTGTTGCTGCTCAGCGGGCGGCTGCGGGAGATGCGGGCAATCGACGCGCGGACCTGGCGGCTGGCGGCGGTCGCGTCGGCGGCGATCTCGATCAACTGGGGCGTCTACGTGTTCGGGGTGATCTCCGGGAACGTGGTGGAGTGCGCTCTCGGGTACTTCATCAATCCGCTGGTGACCGTGGCGTTCGGGGTGGTGTTCTTCCGGGAACGGCTCTCCCGTGCGCAGTGGGCCGCGCTCTCGCTCGGTGCGCTGGCGGTGGTCGTGCTCACCGTCGACTACGGCCGACCACCGGTGATCGCCCTGGTGCTGGCGTGTTCGTTCGCCACCTATGGCCTGGTGAAGAAGGTGATCCGGCTCGACGCGCTGCGCGGGATCGCCGCCGAGGGGATGGTCGCCGCCCCGTTCGCGCTGGCGTTCGTGATCGTCTTGCTGGCCACCGGGCGCAGTGAGTTCACCTCCAGCCCCGCCCATTTCGGGCTGATGATGGCCACCGGGCCGGTCACCCTGATCCCGCTGCTGCTGTTCGCCGTCGCCGCCCAGCGGGTGCCCCTGTCGACCATGGGCATCCTCCAGTACCTCACCCCCGCCCTCCAGATGGCCTGGGGCGTCGCGGTGATGCACGAACCGATGCCGCCCTCCCGCTGGATCGGTTTCGCCCTCATCTGGACCGCGCTGGCCGTCTTCACCACCGACGCCCTCCGCCGAGCCCACCGCAACCGCCACCCCGCTCCCCAGCCCGCCGAAAGCCTGGATGCCTGACCACCACACTTTTGTGGCGCGATTTCAGCCCGATGTCGGCGGCGGCAGCGGCGTCGGCGGCAGCAACGGCAGCAACGGCAGCGGCTAGCGGTGGCGGCAGCGGCGGCGGCAGCAGAGGCAGCGGTGGCGGTGGTGGCAGCGGTGGCGGCAGCGGCAGCGGCACGGCTCAGGCCTCACGCCATCATCGCGGTTCGACGGCGGAGGCGGTGAGTCAGCAGCGGCGGCAGCAGCGGCAGCGACGGCGGTGCCGGCGATGTTGGACTGTCAGAGCCGATCGAGCGGAGTGTGGCGGTACGGTCGGGTCGACTTGTTGTGATGAAAGGGGTGGATGCTGTGCGGGATTCGGGCTTCGCGGATCGGGTGGCCGGGGTGCTGGTGGGGACGGCTGCCGGGGACGCGCTGGGGGCGGGGTACGAGTTCACCAAGCCCGGGGACGATGTGGTGATCGACATGATCGGCGGTGGGCCGTTCAACTGGGCGCCGGGTGAGTGGACCGACGACACGTCGATGGCATTGGTGGTCGCCCAGGCCGCGTCGCGGGGGCCGGGGATCGACCTGGACGCGGTGGCCGAGGGGTTCGTTCGCTGGTATGACACCGATCCCCCGGATATCGGCAATCAGACCAGGGCGGTGCTGTCGATGAAACCGAGCTCGGCGCTGGACATGCAGGCGGCGGCGATGTCGCTCACCGGGCGGACCGGCGGGAACGGGTCGCTGATGCGCACGGCGCCGGTGGCGCTCGCCTACCTCGACGACGCGGCCGACTGCGTGGCGGCGGCCGGGCGCGTCGGCATGCTCACCCACTACGACGAGCAGGCGGTCGAAGCCTGCAAGATCTGGACGTACGCCATCCGGCACGCCGTACTGCACGCGAACTTCGACGGCGTGCGCGAATACGTCTGCGGCTCAGCGTATTCCGAATACTGGACCGCCCGCCTCGACGAGGCCGAACACGGCTCCCCCGCCGACTTCCCCAACAACGGCTGGGTCGTCCATGCGCTGCAGACTGCCTGGTGGGCCATCACCACCACCGACAGTTCGTCACCTACCCATCTCGCCCTCGCCCTCGAGGCATGCGTCCGCGCGGGCAACGACACCGACACCACCGCCGCCATCGCAGGCGGCCTCCTCGGCGCCCGCTGGGGCGCCTCCGCCGTCCCCACCCGCTGGCGCGACATCCTCCACGGCTACCCCGGCCTCACCGGCACCGACCTCCCCACCCTCGCCCACCGCATCACCACCACCTGACACCCGCGCAGACGCAACCCCGGCCAGTCACGCACGTTCGCACAGGTGCCCTGGACGTCGGCGGCAACCGCGCAAGTGTCCAGGGTTACCAGGCGGTGATAACGGGGCCGGGAGTCCAGGTGCCCCACTCGGTGCGGGGGTTCACCGAGACCTCGGCGGGGGTGGCTGTCGTGTCTCGGGGGAGGTATTGCTCAAGGGAGCCCCAGTCCTTGTCCCAGTCGTTGTTCAGGTACGTGGGGAGGGTGCGGGCGGTGAAGAGGAGTTGGGTCCAGCCGAGTGGGCCGCCGCCGTCGTGGCCCTGCCACAGGTTGGTGATGGTGGCGCCGTTGCGGTCGGGGAGGATGCGGTATTCGGGGTGGGCGGCTACGCCGTTGTGGGTGGGTAGGTGGTTCTGGCACGGGAAGTGCAGGCCGACGGCCCAATCCAGCAGCACGGGGGTGTCGCGGCCGAGCAAGGCGTTCAGGGTGGTGGTCTGGGGCATGCGCGGCGGGGTCACGGCGAGCCACTGGTCGGGGCCCAGATCCTTGTCGGCGGCGACCAGGCGGACCGCCGTGGCGTCGGCGGGGAGCTGGTCGAGCGGGACGCGCAGATTGCGCCAGACGGGCGCGGGGCCGATGTCGATCGGCACGACCTGACCGGTGACCCGCACCGTGCCGTCGGGCGCGGCGGTGCCGTATTCGACCGTCAGGTCCTGGCCGGGGTGCACGATGCCGTCGGCGTCGACCGAACGGATCCGGCCGGCCACCGACACCGCGAGCAGCGGACCGCGCGGCCCTTCGGGCAGGCGGAACCAGCCGGTGGTCAGGGCGGCGGGTTCCTGCGTGCCCGCCCGGTAGCTGCCGAGCACCGGGGTGGTGGCCGGGTCGAGACCGAACGGGAGCTGCAGCGAACCCTGGCGTGATTCCGAACCGGCCGACGTGGTCGCGTCGCGCAGTTCGTCGGGGTCGTCGGAGACCGAATTCGCTTGGCCGGTGGTGGATTCCACCTCGTCGGAGGTGAGCACGGGCGCCACGCCGTCGGGGCGGAAACCGGTCGATTCGCCCGTCATGGTCGTGGTCATGTCACCGGCGAGCGGGGCGAGCATCGAGGCGTTGGCGTCGGTTTCGACGAGCACCTCGTCGGCCATCCCACAGCCACCGCCGAACGCCGCGTTCAGATTCGAGCTCGCCACCGAGTACGCCGGGTACTGGGCGACGGCGGCCTTGGCGAACGACGCCACCTCGAACAACACCATCATCGCGGCGGCCACCGCGAGCACGGGCACACCGCTCAGCCGCGTCGGCTTGGCCGACGGACTCGGATGGATGTGGAACCAGGCGGCGATCAGCAGCGCGAGACCGGTCAGCCCGGCGAACACCGTGGACACGCCGAATCCGGCGACCGACGGCGGCTTGTCCCACCACGGCACACCCCACGCCGACACGTACCAGTAGCCGTTGGCGCCGACGAAGGTCACCGCGAGCGCGAAGAACACCGCGGCGGCGAACAGCGCCCGATTACGCAAGGGCCGCAGCACGTTCGGGCTCACGGCGACCGCGGTCACGGCGGCGACGCAGGTGGCGAGGCCCGCGAACACACCGAACTGATGCGTCCACTTGGTCGGCGAGAACATCATCAGCACCATGGCGGCGAGGGTGATGCCGAGCAGGCGCCGGGTGGGGCCCACGGCGGTGCCGGGGATGTGACCACCGCGCCGCAGCATGGTCGCCGCGCACACGACGAGGCCGAGCAGCATGACGAACACTCCGAAGCGGCGGGTGAGCCAGCCGTCGGCGTTGATCTGCAACAGGAACTGGTAGCGCAGGAACTCGAAGAACCAGGACTCCCCCGGCCCGATCTTCTCGTGTACCGCGAACATCTCGCGCACACCGGCCAGGGTGCGGTCGGCGAAGACGACGGTGAGCACGACAACGCCCGCCGCGAGGATCGGCAGCAGCTGTGACAGGTAGCCGACCGTCTTGGCCCGGCGCACGATCACCGCCGTCATGGTGCGCGCACCGGCTACCAGCGCGCCGAGGCAGATCAGCCCCGACGGCGCACCGGTGAGGGTGAACGCGGCCACGATCACCGCCACCGCGTACGGCAGCAACCGTCGCGTGGCGATGGCCCGCTCCACGGATACCCAGGTGACCAGAACACCGAGGGCGACAACGAATTCCGCGCGCAAGCCATTGTTGTAGGGCAGCCAGAACGCGAGGAACACCAGCGCCGCGGTCCAGGTGACGAGCTTGCTGTGCCGCAACGCGATACCAAGGCGCGGCAGCACTTCACGGCTGATCAACCACCAGGTGAGCACACCGGCGAGCAGCGCGGGCAAGCGGACGAGCGGGCTGACGGTGGAGATGTGGGTGAGCCAGCCGATGATGTCGGTGTAGGGGGTGTAGAACGGGCCCTCGTCCACGCTGAACCAGCGGTAGTAGTTCGACATGTTGCCCGAACTGCGTGCGCCCCTTGCCATCCCGAGGATGTAGCCGTCGTCGGAGGTGTTGGCGCCGATGAAGTGCCAGACGCCGAGTACCGCGAACACCAGCCAGTCGACCGGGCGCAGCCGCCACCAGCGCTGCGGCAGGAACCGGCGCGCCGACCGGCCGTCGGCGGCGTCGAGCCGGTGCAGCGCGAACAGGGCGACGAGCGTCGCGAGCACGCACAGCGCGTTCACCGCGAGCTTGGGCCAGGTGGGCGAGGTGATGTAGCGCGAATCGACGTCGACACGCACCGCCAGGTCGGCGGGTGCGGCGCCGGTGAGCTCGCTGAACACTCCCACCACCTGCGGGCGGAGATCGCCGGCGAGGGTGGCGCCCTCGCCGAGTCCTGTTGTGGTGACCGTCGATCCGGTCGGCGACAGGGTGACGGTGAGCGCGCACGACCGGTCGAGCACCTCGGCCAGCGGCGCCGTCCACACCAGCATCGACCGCGATACCACGTCGACCCGGCCGGCGCGCTCGGGGGTATCGGCGACGACCTTGACGACGAAGCCGTACTTCTCCATGTCGGCCGATTGCCTCGGCACGGTGGACACGACCACCCCGCCGTTCGCCGCGACCGAACTCAATGCCGCGCACGGCACCGTCGCCGTCAGCTCGGCCGGGGCGTAGGCCACGAGCGGCGCCTCGACCGACGCGGGCGAGCCCTGCTGCGGCCAGGACACGCTCGCGGCGTCGACGCGGACCGGAAGGAAGGGGATGGCCGCGGCGCTGAGGACCGCGATCAGCCCGGCGACGATCGCCACGGCCCGCGCCCAGCCGGGCGAACCCGGTCGCACCGGCTCCGAAGCACCCTTGGGCGGATGCCCCTGCCGCACGATCGTCTCAACCACGGGGCCTGATCCTAACCGCGCCCCCGCCCGCGCCCCAGCCGCCCCGGCGTGGAGCCGTCGGCACAGCGGAATGTCAGGAGCACGCGGCCGACTGCTGGCCCAGATTCGTCAGCATGGTGCAGGCCCACGCCTTCTGTACCTTCCACTTACCGGCGTCGGCGACGAACGGCACATCCACCACATTCGTCTGCCCGTTCACCGTGAAGTTCGCCTTGGCGTTCACGCTGTCACCGAACGACGTCACCTCGGTGACCTGCACCTGCGCACCGGCGTCGCGGGCGGCGACGGCCAGGCGGTTCGGCAGCTCGGGATCGGCCTCGCCGCCCTGCACGAAGTCCAGCTTCTGCTCGTTGGGCACCGACGGGTCCAGCGCGGTGTTGAGCTGGGCGTTGAGCTCCTCCACCGACGGCACCGGTGGCAGCGCGTCGGCGGCGGCGGCGGTCGTCGTGGTCGCCTTGGCACTGGTGGTGGTCTTGGCGGCGGGCTTGTCTTCGGTGCACGCGCTCAGCCCGAGTGCGGTGATCACGGCCAAACCTGCGATCGCGACACGGCCGATCCTGCGGTGGGTCAACTGCTCGTCCTTCGGTTCGAGGGGCGGGTTGCCGGGCGTGGCCGCTCAGTCGAGACTGGCGAGTGGGTCGGCGGGCGACAGTCCCGATTCGTCGGCAGGAAAGGTACGCGCCGGGCCGGGGCCTGTCGAACTGGTCTCGAAGCGCACTGTCACCACGCCGTAGCCCGCCCCCTGCACCCACCCGTGCCCGAACTCCGGATGTCGCACGTCCATACCCTGAAACCATTGCCCCACCGGCATTTCCGGTTGCTCGGCCACCGGCTCGGGCGCCTCGACTGAATCGGTGTCGATATCGGCGGGCAGCGCCTGGTCGAGTTCGGGGAACAGCGATTCCTGGCGAACCATGGTGAGCCCGCCGTAACCGACCCCGACCAGCCGGATCGGCCCGAGTTCGGCGGGGTCGATGGCCGAACGTTGTGCGGCCGCGGCCAGCGTGCCAAGTTCGGTGGTGGCGTAGGGCAGCGTGAACGAGCGGGTCACGATGCTCATGTCGGACTTCTTGAGTTTGAGGACGACGGTGCGGGCGGCGCGACCGTCACGTTCGAGTCGGCGGTGCGCCGAGGCGGCCATGGCGGTGATCGCGGTGCGCAAGTCGGCGAGGGTGACGATGTCGCGTTCGTAGGTGTTCTCGGCGCTGATCTGTTTGGCCTCGGCACGCTCGCTGACCGGCCGGTCGTCGATTCCGCGCGCCAGCCGGTGCAGCGCGGCCCCGACACTGCCGCCGAGGAGGGAGGCGGCCTCGGACTCCGGCAGCGCGGCGAACGCGCCGACGGTCTCGATACCGAGGCTGCGTAATCGTGATTCGGCGACCGGACCGATGCCCCACAGTTTGCGCACCGGCAACCCGGCGAGTAGCGCGCCCTGTTCGGCCGGCGAGATCACCCGCATCCCATCGGGTTTCGCGAGTCCGGAGCCGATCTTGGCCAGCTGTTTCCCGGTGCCCGCCCCGATGGAGGCGGTGAGACCCGTCCGCGCACGGACCAGCGCGCGCAGCATCGCGCAGTACTCCTCGACCTGGGCCACGCTCGCCCCGGCGAGCTCGGCAGGCTCGGCGAACGCCTCGTCGAACGACAACGTCTCGAGCACCGGCACCCGGCTGCGCAGCGCGTCGAACACCCGTCCGCTCAGCACCGAGTACACAGCCCCGCGCGGCGGCACGACCACCGCCGAGACGCCGACCAGCCGCCGCGCCTGATGCATGGGCATGGCCGACCGCGCGCCGAACACCCGCGCCTCATAGCTCGCGCCTGCCACCACCCCACGCTGACCGACGCCACCCACGAGCACCGGCCTACCGCGCAGGGTCGGCCGGGTGAGCTGTTCGGCCGAGGCGAAGAAGGCGTCCATATCGATGTGCAGCACCCACCGACGTGCGGTGACCGCAGCATCGGGCCTGGCCGCGACCGGGACGTGGGTACTCACGAGCGCAATGTACGCGGCCCCACCGACAGATCCTCGACACCCGGCCGCCACCGAGGCACCGCACAGACACCTCGAAATGTGTGATGATCGGGTGATGAAGATCCGTAAGGCTGTTATCCCGGCCGCGGGAATCGGCTCCCGGCTGCTGCCCCTGACCAAGGCGACGCCGAAGGAGATGCTGCCGGTCGGCGACAAACCCGTCATCGAGCACACGGTGCGCGAGCTGGTCGCCTCCGGTATCACCGACATCACCATCGTGGTGACCAGTGGCAAGTCGCTGATCCAGGACCATTTCCGGCCGAACCCGGCGCTGGTCGCCCAATTGCGTGCCGACGGCAAGTCCGCCTACGCCGACGCGGTGGAGGAGGTGGGTGAGCTATCGCGCGAGGGCCACATCACCTACCTCGACCAGCACGGCCCGTACGGCAACGGCACCCCGGTGCTCAACGCCGCCCGCCACCTGGGCGACGAACCGATGCTGGTGCTCTGGCCCGACGACGTGTTCGTCGCCGAGGTACCGCGTGCACAGCAGCTCATCAAGGCCTACGAGTCCACCGGCTGCCCGGTGCTCGCCCTGATGCCGATGGAACCGGGCGAGTCGCAGCGCTACGGCGTGCCGGTGGTGCGCGAGGACCTCGACGACGGTTTGCTGCGCATCTCCGGGCTGATGGAGAAGCCCAAGCCGGAGGATGCGCCGTCGGCGTACGCGGCCATCGGCGGGTACGTGGTGACGCCGGGCATCATCGACGAGCTGCAGCTGCAGACCGACAACTGGTACACCCACCGCACCGGCGAGGTGTACCTGACCGACGCGATCAACAAGTACGCCGCCGAACACGCGGTGTACGGGCAGGTGATCCAGGGCCGCTGGTACGACACCGGTAACCCGGCCGACTACCTGGTCGCCCAATTCGCCTCGGCGCTGGCCCATCCCGAGTACGGGCCGCTGCTGCGTCAGCTGGTGGACTAGCGGTTCGCCTGCGCCGCTCCCGCGCGGCGCAGGCGAGCGGTCAACACCGTTTGTCCGCGAGAACGAGGTTCGTCGCGATCGTCGCCACGAATCCGAACAGCAGGCGCCGCAGAACTTTTCGCCGCACAGATGGACTCCCCTCGTCCCGGCGACGGGTCGCCGACTGGTCGGTTACCGGGCGGCATCACACCGATCGCGGCACGCCGCCCGTCGATCCGGCGCCGCGACGGAGGTGTGCTCACTTCCGCCGCGGCCCCGTTTCCACAGGACACTCATCACGAACCGTCGCTGTCACCTCAGCGTGTTCCATGCGCATGTGCAGCAACTCGACCCATTGTGCCCGAAGTGGCCCGAGAAAGTCGCCATTTCAGCAACCTTCCCGCGAACTGCCCCGTCAGCCTGCGATTTTCGGCCGGAAAATGTGTCCGGGGCCGGGCGAGGCCGACCCCGGACGGGTGATTCAGGCCTTGCTGAGGGCCACCTTCACACCACCGGTGATTTCCGGGGCGTCCGCGTCGACCGCACCGAATGTGAGTGTGGTCGCGAGGATTTCACCGGCGATCAGGTCGCGGTGGGTTTCGGCCCACTCGGCCCGCTCGGCGGGCACTTCGAGCACCACGCTGATGCGGTCCGACACGTCGAGACCCTGCGACTTACGGGTCTCCTGCAGGTCGCGGATGAGGTCGCGGGCCCAGCCCTCGGCTTCCAGCTCCTCGGTGACCACCGAATTCAGCACAACCAGACCGGCATTGCCGGGCAGGGCGGCGGTGGATTCGGGTTCGGCGGCGACCAGGCGCTGGGTGTATTCCTCGGGCAGCAGCATGATCCCGGCGGCGGTGACGACACCGTCGGCCGATTCCGACCACTCCCCCGCCTTCACGGCCTTGATCACCGTCTGCACCTGCTTGCCCAGGCGCGGACCGGCCGCGCGCGCGTTGACGGCCAACTCGAAACGGCCGTGCGCGGCGACATCGGTGGTCAGGTCGACCTTCTTGACGTTGACCTCGTCGGCGATCAGCGCGGTGAACGGGGCGAGTCGTTCGGCGTCGGCCGCCGCGATGGTCACCTCGGCCAGCGGCAACCGCACCCGCAGGTTCTTGGCCTTGCGCAGGCTCAGCACCGTGGAACACACGGTGCGCACCTCGTCCATGGCCGCGACCAGCTCCGGATCGTGCGGCAGTTCGGATTCGGCGGGCCAGTCGGCCAGGTGCACCGAGCGTTCGCCGGTGAGCCCACGCCAGATCACCTCGCTGATCAATGGCAGCAGCGGCGCGGCCAGCCGGGTGGCCACCTCGAGCACGGTGTGCAGGGTGTCCACCGCGTCGCGGTCCTCGGACCAGAAGCGCGAACGTGACCGGCGCACATACCAATTGGTGAGCGCGTCGGCGAACGAGCGCAGTTCGTCGCAGGCACCGGCGATGTCGTAGGTCTCGAGCGCCTCGGTCATCACGTCGCGGGTCACCGCGAGCTTGGCCAGGATGTAGCGGTCGAGCACGTTCGGTGAGTCCGTGCGCCACACACCGGGCTTCGAGGCGTAGAGCTGCAGGAAGGTCCACGCGTTCCACAGCGGGCGCAGCGCGTGGCTGACGCCTTCGCGGATGCCGCGCTCGGTGACGATGAGGTTGCCGCCGCGCAGGATCGGCGAGCTCATCAGGAACCAGCGCATCGCGTCGGAACCGTCGCGGTCGAAGACCTCGTTGACGTCGGGGTAGTTGCCCTTCGACTTCGACATCTTCAAGCCGTCGTCACCGAGCACGATGCCGTGCGCGGCAACGGTTTTGAACGCGGGCGAGTCGAAGAGCGCAGTCGCGAGTACGTGCAGGGTGTAGAACCAGCCACGGGTCTGCCCGTTGTACTCGACGATGAAGTCGCCGGGGAAGTGGCTGTCGAACCACTCCTTGTTCTCGAACGGGTAGTGCACCTGGGCGAACGGCATCGAACCCGACTCGAACCAGCAGTCGAGCACCTCGGGAACCCGGCGCATGGTCGACTTCCCGGTCGGGTCGTCGGGGTTGGGCCGGGTGAGATCGTCGATGCCGGGACGGTGCAGGTCTTCCAGGCGCACGCCGAAGTCGCGCTCGAGTTCGTCGAGCGAACCGTAGACGTCCACGCGCGGGTGGGCCGGGTCGTCGGACACCCACACCGGGATCGGGCTGCCCCAGTAGCGATTACGGCTGATGTTCCAGTCGCGCGCGCCCTCGAGCCACTTGCCGAACTGTCCGTCGCGGATGTGTTCGGGCACCCAGGTGATGTGCTTGTTCAGCTCGACCATCCGGTCGCGGAACTTGGTGACCGCGACGAACCAGGACGGCACCGCCATGTAGATCAGCGGCTGCCCCGAACGCCAGCTGTGCGGGTAGGAGTGCTCGATCGTCTCGTGGCGCAGCAGTTTTCCGGCGGTCTTGAGGTCCTTGATGATGACCGGGTTGGCGTCGAAGACCATCAGGCCCTCGTACGGCGGCACCATCGAGGTGAACTTGCCGGCCGGGTCGAGCGGCTGCACGATCTCGATGCCGTTGGCCGAGGCAACGTCCATGTCCTCCTCACCGAAAGCCGGTGCGAGGTGGACGATTCCGGTGCCGGAGTCGGTGGTCACGTAGTCGGCGGTGAGTACCCGGTGCGCGTTCGGATGTCCGAGGAAGAAGTCGAACGGCGGCTGGTAGGACAGCCCGGCCAGGGCGGCACCGTCGTACTCGCCGAGCACAGCGGGTTCCTCGCCGAATTCGCGGGCGTAGTGCGAAACCCGTTCGGCGGCAAGCAGATAACGCTTGCCGTCGGCGGCCTGCAGATGCACGTAGCGCACGTCGGGGTGCACGGCGATCGCGAGGTTGGACGGCAGGGTCCACGGGGTGGTCGTCCAGATCAGCGCGTTGGCACCGTCGAGCGCGGCCAGGGGGTGCTCGGCGGGGACCGACAGCACCATGTCGACGGTGACCGCCGGGTCCTGGCGCATCTTGTACGCGTCGTCGAGGCGGGTCTCCTGGTTCGACAGCGGCGTCTGCTCGTACCAGCTGTAGGGCAGCACCCGGAAGCCCTGGTAGATGAGCCCCTTGTCGTAGAGCGACTTGAACGCCCACATCACCGACTCCATGAAGTCGAGATCGAGGGTCTTGTAGTCGTTGTCGAAGTCGACCCAGCGCGCCTGGCGGGTGACGTACTCGCGCCACTCGTTGGTGTAGCGCAGCACCGAGGACTTACAGGCGGCGTTGAACTCGGCCAGCCCCATCGCATCGATCTGCGACTTGTCGGTGATGCCGAGCTGCTTCTCGGCCTCGATCTCGGCGGGCAGACCGTGGGTGTCCCAGCCGAAGCGCCGGTCGACCTTCTTGCCGCGCATCGTCTGGAAGCGCGGGATCAGGTCCTTGACGTAGCCGGTGAGCAGGTGGCCGTAGTGGGGCAGGCCGTTGGCGAAGGGCGGGCCGTCGTAGAAGACGAACTCGGGATTCCCGTCACGGTTGTCGATGCTGGCGCGGAAGGTGTCGTCGCGGGCCCAGTAGTCGAGCACCGTGGTTTCGAGTTCCGGGAACGTCGCGCCGGAACCGGCACCGAAATCGACCCGGGGGTACGCGCCACCGGTGGTTGTCTCGTCCGCCATTGCGGAATGCTCCTCGTGCCGCCGCGCCGCCGGCGCGGATCCGTGGCACGGGGACGATGCCGGCGCAGGTGCGCCGAAACCGCGGTACCACCCCGTTTGCCCGCGCCGGGAAAGCACGCGAGCCTCTCGTTGCGAGCTGTGACGGGCTCACCCGTTCGGTTCTACTGAGCGCGAGTGCGCCGTTCTTCCGAAGACTCCCCGGTGATGGCCGGATCAACGCCGTGTGTCAATCGATTCTAACCGGGCTCGTCCAGCCCATTTCCGCGCGGTCAGTCCCTGCGGGCATGCCGTCCCGGCGGGACCGGGTCGTTCTCGGGTCGCCCACCGGCGAGCGCGCTCACCAGGAGGGTGCCGGCGCCGATGACGCAGATCAGGATGCAGCCCCACGCCCACGCCACCGAACCGGTGGCGAGTGCCGCCACGAGCAGTGCGAATCCGATCGCGGCCAGAACGAGCGTCAAGACGAGCATGCTGACTCCCAAGCAACCGAGCAGCCCGACGAACTGTGCGTTCGGCGAATCACGCGACGCGCTGCGCCGCGCGACCCGGGTTCCAGTTTACTTGGCGCCCTTGGCGAAGGAGGAGGCCGGAGCCAAACTGTTGGACGATCCGTTGGTGTCACCCGCGAACTCGCCGCCGTCGACCGGAACGGCCGAGCCACGGTTCTCCAGTTCCTCGAGCTGCGACTCCAGGTAGGACTTCAGGCGCACGCGGTACTCGCGCTCGAAGGTCTTGAGCTGCTCGATCCGGCTTTCCAGCACCGTGCGCTGCTGGGTGATGGTCGCCATGATCTCGGCGTGCTGACGCTCGGCGTCGGCGGTGAGGGCCTCGGCCTTGTCCTTGGCCTGGCGGATCTGGGTCTCGGAGCGGTTCTGCGCGTCGGCGAGCATCGCGTCGGACTTCTGCCGCGCGTCGGCGATCATCGCCTCGGAGCGGGTGCGGGCGTCGCCCACCAGACGCTCGGAGTTTGCCCGCGCGTTCGACAGCAGGCTCTCGGCCTCGGTCTTGGCGTCGGTGGTGAGGCGATCCGCCATCTCCTGCGCCAGGGTGAGGACCTTCGCGGCCTGCATGTTGGCGTCGGGGCCCGAGTTGTCGCGGACGGGCGCGGCCACCGGCATCGGCGCGGGCGGCGCCGCCGGGACCGGCGCCGGAATAGGTTCCGGTGCGGGCGGCGGTGCCTGTTGGACCGGGGCCTTCACGGCGGCGACCGGGGCCGACCCACGATTCTTCTTCGCGTCGGCTAGCTCGGTGTCGAGCTCGGCGACCCGCTGACGCAGGTCGGCGTTCTCCTCGATCAGGCGCGAAAGCTCCTGCTCGACGAGATCCAGGAAGGCATCGACCTCGTCCTCGTTGTAGCCGCGCTTACCGATCGGCGGTTTGCTGAACGCGACGTTGTGCACATCGGCGGGAGTCAGCGGCATCGAAGGATCCCTTCACGCGGTCTTTGGAGAACTAGCAAGCGGTCTTCTCGACTCATTGTGTCACACGGAGGTCACGGGCTGCCCGAGCCTACCCACGATGGACATCAGGATGAACACGACGAAGAGCAGAACCATAATCGACAGATCGAGCCGAATACCGCCCAGATTCACGGGAGGTATCAAGCGTCTCAACAGTTTCACCGGCGGGTCGGTGACGGTGAAGATGAACTCCAACACGATCACCACCACGCCCCTCGGGCGCCAGTCACGCGCGAAACTGCGGATGAACTCCACGATCACCCGGCTGATCAACAACAGCCAGAAGATGAAAAGCACGAGGTACAGAACCGCGAACAGGGCCACGGGTTCACTCTGCCGCAAAATCGGCGACGTGCAAAATGGCCGCGCCGCGCAGTGCGCGGGCGGCCATCATGGCAGTTCGTGAATTGTCACTATTTCTGGTTGTAGAAGCCGTTTTCGGCGATCCGACGACGCTCTTCGGCCGATACGTCGACATCGGCCGGTGAGAGCAGGAACACCTTCGTGGCCACCTTGTCGAACGAGCCACGCAGCGCGAACGCGAGCCCGGCCGCGAAATCGACCAGCCGCTTGGCATCGGCGTTGCTCAGGTCGACCAGGTCCATGATGACCGGGTTTCCTTCGCGGAAACGCTCACCGATGATCCTGGCCTCGCTGTAATCGCGCGGACGCAGCGTGGTGATCTTGGACAAGGGACCTCCGTCCTCGAAGATCCCGGGCCGCCGCACGGGCGCGGGCTCGGGGCGCAAGCGCTCCTCCAACCTGCGCTCCTCGGCGTCGGGATCGACCGCGAGCGCGCCACGGGTCGAGCCGCGCATCCCCGGCGCGACCCCGCCCGCCCGGAACGCACGGCCCGACGAGGGCGCCGTCTCGATCCTGGTCGGGCGCCGCGGCGGATCGTAGCGATCCTCGGCGTAGGCGTCGTCGACGTAGTCGTCGCGACGCGCCTGATAAGCCGGCTTGTAGGCAGGCTGGGGGAAGTCGTCGGCTTCGTCGCCGAAACGTTCGGAGCCGTAACGATCTTCGGCGTAGCGGTCGTAGCTGCGCGGGCGAGTACGGCCGGCGCGCTCCTCGGGGCCGCGCGAGGCGTGATCGTCGACGTAGTCGTCTTCGTACTCATCGAGCGGAACCATGCCGAAGTACGCCTTGAACTTGTGCAGCGTGCTCATCCTGGACGACCTTCCTTCGGCCCCGGTGGCGGCCGGGTGTTGAAGTTCTTGCTCAGCGCCTCGTCGGCCAATCGTATGTGTCGAATGTGACTGATGAGGTTTCTTTGCTACGCCGAGGTTATCGGTCGGGCGCCCATCAAGGCGGTACCGACACGCACACACGTCGAACCGTGTTCGACCGCGATCTCCAAATCACCCGACATACCTGCAGAAAGTTCGGTGGCATCGGCGTGTTGCGAGAGCAGCGAAGTGTGCAAAGTCGCAAGCTTCGCAAAGGACGCATGAATGTCGGCGTCAAGGGGTGGAATCGCCATCAGACCGGCCAGATGCAGTCCGGGGGCCTTCGCTACCAGGTCGGCCAGGGCGGGCAGATCGGCCGGTTGGACACCCCCGCGTCCGGGGTCGGCGTCCAGGCTCACCTGCAGCAGCACACGCAGGGGCGCGGTACGCTCGCCGGCTGCCTGTGCGTCGGTCACCGCCCGGTCCAGTGCGTTTGCCAGCCGTTCGCTGTCGACCGAGTGCACGGTGTGTGCCCATCGGGCCACGGCGCGTGCCTTGTTGCGCTGCAAGCGGCCGATCATGTGCCACTCGACGTCGTCGTAGGCCAGTTCGGCGACCTTGGCCGAGGCCTCCTGCTCACGCGACTCGCCGAACTCGCGCCTGCCGAGGCGATAGAGGATGTCGACATCGGCGGCCGGGAAGAATTTGGTCACCGGCAGCAGTCGGACGGAGCCCGCGGGGCGGCCCGCCGCGGCCACGGCGGCGTCGAGCCGCGCGAGCAGCCCGTCCAGGCGGGTCGAGAGTTCGCTCGCGCGATCGGTGCCGGTCGAGGTCTCCTGGGTCATGCGGCCTCCCCTCGCCGGGCGGTGTGCTGTGGGCTCATGCCGTCGGGTCCATCCAGATCACACCGGCGATGCGGCCGGTCGGGGCGCCGCGGCGGTGGCTGAACAGGGTTTTGTCCTCGATCGTGCAGCGCGGGTCGAGGGCGATGCCGCCGACGCCCGCCTCGGTGAGCTGCCTGCTGATGCCCGCGCGCAGATCCAGGCCCGGCGTCTTGCGGACCGTGGTGGTTGCGCTACCGGGCAGATGGGCCTCCACGTCGGCGCGCATGGCGGCGGGCACCTCGTACTGACGACCCGATGCGGCGGGCCCGAGGAACGCGCCGATGCGCTCCACCCGGGCGCCGACCGAGACCATCGCCTCGAGTACCCGTGGCACGATGCCGATCCGGGCGCCGATGCGGCCCGCGTGCACTGCCGCGATCACCCCTGCCTCGTCGTCGGACAGCAGGATCGGCACGCAGTCGGCGGTGAGGACGACCAGGGCGAGGCCGGGCACGGTGGTGACGAGCGCGTCGGTCACCGGGACCGGTTCGGCGCGCGGACCGTCGACGATCTCGACATTGCGGCCGTGTACCTGCTCCATCCACACCAGCCGGTCCGGGGTGAGCCCGATGCCCTCGGCCAGGCGGATCCTGTTGCGGCGCACGGCCTCCGGATCGTCGCCGACGTGATCGCCCAGGTTGAACGAGTCGTACGGGGCGACGGAGAAGCCACCGGCGCGGGTGGTGGTCACCCGGCGAACGGTCACGGTGGGGGGTGCGGAAGTCATGGTTCGAGGGTAGTGCGGTCGGCGGGTCGATCGGTGCGCGTGCGGGGTGACATCGGTCAACCCGGCCGCTGGCCGCGGCGGCCCCGGGGCTGAGCCGGAGACGCGAAAGCGCCCGAACTCACCGGGGAGTTCGGGCGCTGTTGTCCGTGCCTAGCGGCGCATGAAGATCGGCACCTCGATGTCGTCGTCATCGTCGCCGTCGTCGCGCGGTTCGGGGTTGTTGACGCGGTTGAGCGCCTGCTCGGTGACCCGCTGCCGCTCCGACTCCCGGTACCGCTCGGTGTCGCGGTAGTTGGGCGCCGCCGCCCGTCCGCTCGACATGCCCGCGGTGGCGGGCTCGGTGGGCCGGGCCGGTGCCTCCGTGCTTCGGCTCTGCCCGACCTCGCCCGCACGACCGGAGCCGATCGGGTTCGACGAGGACCGGCCGGTCTGCATGGTGTTCTCGACCGCGCGCCGCGAGGGGCCGCCGCCGTCGAAGCCGGCGGCGATCACGGTGACGCGCACTTCGTCGCCGAGCGAATCGTCGATGACCGTACCGAAGATGATGTTGGCCTCGATGTGGGCGGCCTCCTGCACCAGCGAGGCGGCCTCGTTGATCTCGAACAGACCGAGATCGGAACCACCCGCGATCGAGAGCAGCACGCCGTGCGCACCGTCCATCGATGCCTCGAGCAGCGGCGAGTTGATCGCCGTCTCGGCGGCTTTCACCGAGCGGCCCTCACCGCGCGCCGAACCGATGCCCATGAGGGCCGAACCGGCACCCGACATCACGCTCTTGACGTCGGCGAAGTCGACGTTGATCAGGCCGGGGGTGGTGATCAGGTCGGTAATACCTTGAACACCGTTGAGCAGCACTTCGTCTGCCGACCGGAAGGCATCCATCAGACTCACCGCCGCGTCGCCCAGCTGCAGCAGCCGGTCGTTCGGAATGACGATGAGGGTGTCGCACGACTCGCGAAGCAGGTTGATGCCCACTTCGGCCTGGTTCCCACGCCGTTTTCCCTCGAAGGAGAACGGCCGGGTCACGACACCTATGGTCAGCGCGCCCAGCTTGCGGGCGATGCTGGCGACGACAGGGGCGCCACCGGTTCCGGTACCACCGCCTTCGCCCGCGGTGACGAAGACCATGTCGGCGCCCTTGAGCACCTCTTCGATCTCGTCCTTGTGGTCTTCGGCCGCTTTGCGACCGACTTCCGGATCGGCTCCGGCGCCAAGTCCTCGGGTGAGTTCACGACCGACATCGAGCTTCACATCGGCGTCGCTCATCAGCAGGGCCTGTGCGTCGGTATTGACCGCGATGAACTCGACTCCCTTGAGTCCCTGTTCGATCATCCGGTTGACGGCGTTCACGCCGCCGCCGCCGATACCGACGACCTTGATCACGGCAAGGTAGTTGTGCGGGGGCGTCATGGGCTCTCGCCTTCCTTCGATCTAAAACCCTCAACCTCAACCATAGGGTTGGCGTTATGTCAAGTATCCGACTGCTGCGGAACGCTATTCGCAGCCACCGCGATCCCGGCGCAGGCGCGCCGAAGTTTCGCTCACTTTACCGTGACCAGATTCGGACTCGAAACGTCGAACACGGTGCCTTCCCGGGTGAGCAGCGGCATTACGACGGCAGCTTTGCGCTCCCCGTCGCCCGTGCCGCCCCACACTACCTTTCTTCCGTCGCGCAGGTTGAGCGAGACATCCGAAACCGACCGTGCGACAACCTCACCCACCTGCACCGACAGCGCGGGCGGCAACGTGACCAGCACGGCGACGGCGGCGCGGGCCGCATCCGGTCCCGGCATCGAGCCCTCGGTGACCAATTTCGGCACACCGATCGGCGGTGCCGGCTCGATCGCGAATTCCACACTCTCGGCGTCGATCAGGTGGGCGCCGTCGGGAGCGTCGATGTACACCACCGGAGTTCGCTCCACGACCGTCACCAGCACCGTCGACGGGAACTTCCGCTGCACCCGGACCGAGCGCACCGTGGGAATCGCGGCCACGCGGCGGGCGATCTCGGTGGTGTCGATGCGTAACATCGAACGCCCGTCCGGGATTTCGAGCCGCTCGCGCACCTGTTCCTCGGGCACGGCCGTCAGGCCGTCGATCCGCACGGTCCGTACCGACAATGCCGGGGTGAACCACGCGAGCACCGCGAGCACGGTGACGACGACCAGCCCGACCGCCGTCCAGAGCCGGTAGCCGTGCCACCCGCGCGCCGCGGGCATCGGCAACCTCACCGGCCGCCCTGCTGCGGACGGGCCCGCAAGCCGTCGAGGATCTGGTTGCCGAGCATGGTGACATCGCCCGCACCCATGGTGATCACGACATCACCGGGCTGCGCGAGCGCCGCGACCTGACGGCCGACCTTCGACATATCGGGCTGATAGTGCACGGGTTTGGTCACCGACTGGGCCACCAGCGCACCGTTCACGCCGGGCAGCGGTTCCTCGCGCGCGCCGTAGACGTCGAGCACGACCACCTCGTCGGCCAAGCTCAGCGCGGTGCCGAACTCGGCCGCGAAAGTGGCGGTGCGGCTGTAGAGATGCGGCTGGAAGACCACGATCACCCGGCCGCGTTCGATGCGCGCCCCGTCGCGCGCCTCCTGCGCGACGAGCTGCGCGGCGGCCTCGAGCACGGCCCGCACCTCGGTGGGATGGTGGGCGTAGTCGTCGAAGACGCGCACGCCGTTCTCGCGACCGGTGAACTGGAACCGGCGGTGCACGCCACCGAAACCCTCCAGGCCCTGCACGATCTCGTCGATGTCGGCACCGGTCGCCCGGGCCGCGAGCAGCGCGGCGAGCGCATTGAGGGCCATGTGCCTGCCGGGCACCGACAGGCGGACCGTGCGCGGCGTCGTCTCGCCGCCCAGCTGGAATTCGACGATGCCGCCGACATCGCGCGGCTGCCAGTCGAGCAGCCGGGCACCGACGGGCACGGGCGCGTTCGTCAGGTCGCCGGAGCCGTAGCCGAGCACCTGCACACCGCGTTCGGTGAGCCGGGGCGCGACCCGTTCGGCCAGGGCGAGCGAGCCGGGATCGTCGAGGCAGACCACCAGCAGTCCGCCGGGGGCGAGCCGGTCGGCGAAGTCGTCGAAGACCTGGATGTAGGCCTCGTCGGTGCCGAAGTAGTCGAGGTGGTCGGATTCGATATTGGTGACCACGGCGACGTCGGGGTCGTATTGCAGCAGCGAACCGTCGGATTCGTCGGCCTCGGCGACGAAGATGTCACCGCTGCCGTGGTGTGCGTTGGTGCCCGCCTCGTTGAGTTCGCCACCGACCGCGAACGAGGGGTCGGCGCCGCAGTGCTGCAGCGACACGATCAGCATCGAGGTGGTCGAGGTCTTGCCGTGGGTGCCCGAGACGAGCAGGGTCTTGTGCCCGCGCATCAGGGCGGCGAGCACGGTGGGACGCATCAGCACGGGAATGCTGCGCCGATTGGCTTCGACCAGTTCGGGGTTGGTCTTCGGGATGGCGGCGTAGGTGGTGACGACGACGGTCGGGCCGCCGGGCAGCAGGTCGAGCGCGTCGGCGTCGTGCCCGATGCGCACCTGCGCGCCGCGGGCCCGCAGCGACAGCACGCCACGGCTCTCCCTGGCGTCGGATCCCGACACCGCACCGCCACGCGCCAACAGGATTCGTGCGATACCGGACATGCCGGCACCGCCGATTCCGACCATGTGCACCCGCGCGAGTTCGGCGGGCAACGCCGAACCCACGGGCTCGCCCGCGGCGTTCACCGC
The DNA here is from genome assembly GCF_053605015.1 of Nocardia sp. NPDC003979. Taxonomy (NCBI): domain Bacteria; kingdom Bacillati; phylum Actinomycetota; class Actinomycetes; order Mycobacteriales; family Nocardiaceae; genus Nocardia; species Nocardia sp. NPDC003979. Next base: position 214,513 of record NZ_JBSGIJ010000011.1, on the reverse strand, counting down.
GGTGCCCGTGCTCGGACCGCCCGGCTGGTCACGCTCCGCTTCCGGCCGCTCACCGCTCATCGGGCGAGCCCCGCGACGATGCGTGCCACCGTGTCGGCGGCGTCGCGGTGACCGGCGCCTGCGGCGGCGCGGCTCATCTCGGCGAGTCGGGCGGGGTCGAGCAGCAGCGGAATCACCTCGTCCATCACGAATTTCGGGGTCAGCTCGGCGTCGGGGACAATTCTGCCACCCCCCTCGGCCACCACGGGGCGCGCGTTGAACTCCTGTTCGCCGTTGCCGTGCGGCAGGGGCACGTAGAACGCGGGCAGCCCGACCGCCGACACCTCGGCGACGGTCATGGCGCCGGAGCGGCAGACCACCGCGTCGGCGGCGGCGTAGGCCAGATCCATCCGCGACAGGTACGGCACCGCCACGTACGGTGCCGGCGCGTCGGCGGTACTCACCTCGACGCTGTTCTTGGGGCCGTGCGCGTGCAGCACCGAGATCCCGGCGGCGGCCAATTGCGGTGCGGCGCCGGAGATCGCCTCGTTGAGGCTGCGCGCGCCCTGTGAGCCGCCGAACACCAGCAGAACAGGGCCCTCGGCGGGCAGGCCGAAGTGCTCGCGGGCCTGCGCGCGCAGCGCGGGACGGTCGAGTTCGGTGATGGCGGCACGCACCGGGATGCCGACGACCTCGGCCCCGGCCAGGCCGGAGTCGGGAACGGCGGCAAGCACTTTCGTGGCCAGCTTGGCGCCGACCTTGTTGGCGATGCCCGCCTTGGCGTTGGCCTCGTGCACGACGACCGGAATCCGGCGCTGCCTGCCGATGCCGCGCGCGGCGAGGTAGGCGGGCAGGGCGACGTAACCGCCGAAGCCGACGACGACATCGGCCTGCACCCGGTCGATCACCGCGCGGGTGGCGCGCACCGAGGAGAACACCCGTCCGGGCAGGCGAAGCAGGTCGGCCGACGGCTTGCGGGGCAACGGGACCGGCGGGATCAGCTCGAGCGGATACCCACGGTCGGGCACCAGTTTCGTCTCGAGTCCGCGCTCGGTGCCGAGTGCTGTCACCCGGATCGAATCGTCGAGTCTGCGCAAGGCGTCGGCCACCGCCAGCGCGGGTTCGATGTGGCCTGCGGTTCCCCCGCCTGCGACGATCACCGACAACCCGGATCGCGGGCTACTCACTTGGATCTACCTCGTTCTCTAGCGTGTGGCATCGGATAGGTCGGTTCCCATGCTCTGGTCGACCGTAGCGAACTGGTGCCGCGGCTTTCCGGCGCGCGTCGTCTGCGCGGGGCATCGGGTTGGCGGCGTGGGGCCTGACGTGGGCGTTCGGTTTTCGCGCGCGGCGCGGGCTTGCGCGGCGCCGGGGTGTACACCTCGGGCACCGGAAGCCGCAACAGCCTGCTGAGCCTGCCGTCCTGGCCCGCTTTGAGCGCCGAGACCGCCTCGGGCTCGTGCCTGGCCGCGCTGGCGATGATGCCGAACATGAACAGCGTGATCGCCAGCGACGAACCACCGGCCGACACCAGCGGCAACTGCAGACCGGTCACCGGCAGCAGGCCGACGACGTAGCCGATATTGATCAGGGCCTGCGCGGTGATCCAGGTGGTCGCGGTGGCGGTGAGCAGGCGAAGGAACGGGTCGACCGAGCGCAGCGCGATGCGGATGCCGGTGTAGACGAACATCGCCAGCAGGGCGAGCACCGCCATGCAGCCGAGGAAGCCGAGTTCCTCGCCGATGATGGCGAAGATGAAGTCGTTGTGCGAGTTGGGCAGGTAGCTCCACTTGGCGCGGCTCTGCCCGAGCCCGCGACCGAGGATGCCGCCGTCGGCCAGCGAGTACTTGGCCTGGCGTGCCTGATAATTGGCGCCCTGGGGATCGTCACCGGGATTGAAGAACGCGCGCACCCGGTCGGACCGGTACCCGGCCGACAGCGCCAGCACCGACGCGACGACCAAGCCGCTGACCATGATCCCCACGAACAACCGCACCGGCAGCCCACCGAACCACAGCAGCGCCATCAGCACGATGCCGAGCGCGATCGTGGTCGACAGGTTCGGCTCGAGCACCACGAGCAGACACACCAGCAGGCCGGCGGGCACCAGCGGCACCAGGATGTCCTTGAGGTGTGCCCCGCGCCGCGACGCGAGCAGGTGCGCGCCCCACACCACCAGGGTCACCTTGACGACCTCGGACGGCTGGATCGAGATGGGCCCGATGTCGAACCAGCGTCGCGCGCCACCGTGCACCGCGCCGATGCCCGGAATGAGCACGAGCACCAGCGCGATCACCGAGATGCTGAACGCCGGGAACGACCACTGCCGCAGGACCCGCAGCGGCAACCGCAACGCGATGTAGAACGCGACGGCGCCCAGCCCGGCGAACATGGCCTGCTGGATGAACAGCGAATACGCCGACCCGCCACCGGCATAGGCCTCGACGCTCGACGCCGAGAGCACCATCACCAGGCCGAGCACCGTCAGCAGGGTCGCGATGGTGACGACGAGGTGGAACGAGGCGAGCGGACGGGCCAGCCATGCGCCGAAACGCTCCCCCGCCCATCCCGGCTGCGGGGCGATCCGTTTCCGGCGCCCCCCTGTCGGGGTGGTCTGGCCCGTCGATGTCATAGCGCCCGCCCGATGTCACCGTCTTCCAGTGCCGTGACCGCGTCGACGAAGCAGCGTCCGCGGTGGGTGTAGTCGTCGTACATGTCGAGGGACGCGGCCGCGGGTGCCAGCAGCACGGTGTCTCCCGCCCGCGCCATGCCCGCCGCGGCGCGCACGGCGCGGCCCATCACCGCTTCGGCACGCTGGGATCTCGACGACTCCATGTCTGCATCGTCTCCCGCGTCCAGTGCGATGACCGGGACTTCGGGCGCGTGTCGCGCCAATGCGGCGGCGATCACCGGCGCGTCGGCCCCGAACAGGACCGCGCCCACGAGCCGGTCGGCGACCTCCTCGATGAGGTCGTCGATGGTCGCGCCCTTGAGCAGGCCGCCCGCGACCCACACCACGTGCGGGTGCGCGAGGATCGATGCGCGCGCGGCGTGCGGGTTGGTCGCCTTGGAGTCGTCGATGAAATCGACGCCGCCCAGTTCCCGCACGAACGCGGTGCGGTGCGGGCCGACCTTGTGTTCGGCCAGGCCCTCTTTCACGAACTGCGGTGCCACGTCGATGGCCCTGGTCAGCGCCGAGGCGGCCAGCGCGTCGGCGATGCCCGCCGGCCCCTGCGGGCTGATGTCGGAGGTCTCGGCGAGGATCGCGGCCTTGGTGAAGGCGCGGTCGAGGAGTTTGCCGTCGACCACGCCGAGTTCGCCGTCGGCGGGCACGCCCACGCGGAACCCGACCGTGCGCCGCGCCTTGGACTTGCGCGCCAGCGCACCGGCGACCGGGTCGTCGAGGCCGACCACGCCGATGCGGCCGGTGAGGGCACGCGCCTTCGCGGCGGCGTAGGCGTCGAGCCCGCCGTGCCAGTCGAGGTGGTCCTCGGCGACATTGAGCACCACACCGGCCTCGGGCCGCACCGACGGCGCCCAGTGCAGCTGGAACGACGACAACTCGACCGCGAGCACCTGTGGTCCGGGATTGCGGCGCAGGGCGTCGAGGATGGGCAGGCCGATATTGCCGCAGGCCACGCTGGCGATGCCCGCGGCGCGCAGGATCGAGTGCGTCATCTGGGTGGTCGTGGTCTTGCCGTTGGTTCCGGTGACCACCAGCCACTTGCGGACCGGGCCGTAGATGCGAGCCTGATCGACCCACCAGGCGAATTCGACGTCACCCCAGACCGGGATGCCCTCGGTGACCGCCGAGACGAGCACCGGCGAATCGGGCCGCCAGCCGGGGCTGGTGATGACGAGGGCGAACCGGGTGAGATCGGCGTGCTCGAGCTCCACGGTGGTGGCGATCTCGAGCCCGAGTTCGGCGGCCTCGGCCAGGGCCTTGGCGCCGCCGTCGGTGACGACGGGGTGCGCGCCGATATCACGCAGCGGTTCGATCAGGGAGCGTCCGGAGACGCCCCAGCCGGCGACGAGAACGTCACGGCCACGCAGGAATTCGAGCATGGGGCCCGGGGAACGCAGGGCACGGGGCGAGTGTTCTACCATTTCCGCTCTCACCCGACCTGGGACAGGTATTCGCTGTAGAACAGTCCGAGACCCACGGCGGCCGCGATGCCTGCCAGGATCCAGAACCGGATGATCACCGTAGTCTCCGCCCACTTGCTCAATTCGAAGTGGTGGTGGAACGGCGCCATCTTGAACAATCGGTTGCGGGTGGTGCGGTACACCGCCACCTGCAGCACCACAGACGCCGCCTCGGCGACGAACAGCGCGCCGATGACGACCATCAGCAGCTCGGTGCGGGTGGTGATGGACAGACCGGCCAGCATGCCGCCGAGGGCCAGCGATCCGGTGTCGCCCATGAAGATCTTGGCGGGCGCGGCGTTCCACCACAGGAAGCCGATGCAGGCGGCGGCGGCCGCCGCGCAGACCAGCGCGAGGTCGAGGGGGTCGCGCACGTTGTAGCACCCGGGTCCGGGACTGGTGGCGCAGGCGTTGCGGTACTGCCAGAAGGTGATGATGACGTAGGCGCCGAGCACCAGGCTCATCGATCCGGCGGCGAGACCGTCGAGACCGTCGGTCAGGTTGACCGCGTTGGACCAGGCCACGACCAGCAGACACACCATGATCACGAACACCAGCGCGCCCATCGACACCGTCGACCAGTCACGCACGTACGAGATGTGCTTGCTGCCGGGGGTGAGCCCGTTGTCGGCCCGGAACTGCAGCACCAGCACCGCGAAGATCACCGCGGCACTGATCTGGCCGATGTACTTACCGGCCGCCGACAACCCGAGGTTGCGCTGCTTGCGCAGCTTGATGAAGTCGTCGAGGAAGCCGACCACACCGAGTGCGGTGGTGAGCCCGAGTACGAGCAGGCCCGAGGCCGTCGGGCCCTCGGCGTCGTAGCCGAGGCCGATCAGGTGCGAACCGAGGTATCCGGCCCACATACCGATCAGGATGGCCACGCCACCCATCGTCGGGGTCCCGCGTTTGGCCTGATGGCTGGCCGGGCCGTCGACCCGGATCTCCTGGCCGAAGCCCTGTTTGGCGAAGACCCGGATCAGGAACGGCGTCAACAGGATCGACACCGCGAGCGCGATCCCCGCCGCGAACAAAATCTGCCTCATCGAGCTGCCTCCGAGCTACCTTCCCCTGCCCTGGTCAGGTGTTCGGCGACGGCCCAGAGACCGACCGCTTTCGACGCCTTGACCAGTACCACATCGCCGGCGGCGATTTCGTCGTCGAGCAGCGCGATGGCCGCCGAGATATCGGGTACGAGGATCGACTCCTCGCCCCAAGAGCCTTCCATCACCGCTCCCTGGTGCATTCCCCGGGAGGGTCGTCCGGTGCCGACCACGATCAATCGGTCGACGTCGAGGCGCACGGCGAGCCGTCCGATCGCGTCGTGTTCGATGACCGAGGTGTCGCCGAGTTCGCCCATCTCCCCGAGCACGGCCCAGCTGCGGCGCGGTTCGGGGCCCGACTTGGCGAGGGTGACCAGCGCCTTGAGCGCGGCCCGCACCGAGTCGGGGTTGGCGTTGTAGGAGTCGTTGATGACGGTGATGCCGTCGGGCGTGGTCCGCACGTCCATCCGGCGCACCGACGCGGCCGTCGCCCCGGACAGCGCCTGGGCGACGGTCGCCAGGTCGGCGCCGCATTCCAGGGCGACGGCGGCGGCCGAGAGCGCGTTGCCGACCTGGTGCTCACCGTGCACGGCCAGCTGCACCGGCACCGATTCGCCACCCGCGTGCAGGGTGAAGCGGGCGCGGGCCTGGTCGTCGGTGGTCACGTCGGTGGCACGGATGTCGGCGTCGCCGGACAGGCCGACCATCACCACGCGGGCCTTCGTGCGCGAGGCCATGGCGGCGACGTTCGGGTCGTCGGCGTTGAGCACGGCCAGGCCCTCGGCCGGGAGTGCTTCGACCAGTTCACCCTTGGCCTGTGCGATGGCCTCGCGGCTGCCGAACTCACCGAGGTGGGCGGTGCCGACATTGAGCACCACACCGATGCGCGGCGGCGCGATGCGGGCCAGAGCGGCGATGTGGCCGACGCCGCGCGCCGACATCTCGAGGGCGAGGAACTTGGTGTCGGCGTCGGCGCGCAGGGCCGTCCACGGGTGGCCGAGTTCGTTGTTGAACGAACCGGGCGGAGCGACAACGGGACCCAGCGGTGCGAGCACGGCGGCCAGCAAATCCTTGGTCGAGGTCTTGCCCGACGACCCGGTGACACCGACGACGGTGAGACCGGTGCGCTCGGCCAGCCGTTCCGTGCTCACGCGTGCCAGTTCGGCCAGGGCCGCGAGCACGGCGGCACCGGACCCGTCGCCGTCGTGGCTCAGGGCCACCGAGGTGGCGGGCACGGTGCCCGCGTCCGGCGCGACGACGATGGCGGGCACGCCGACCGGGCGTGCCGCCAGCACGGCGACAGCTCCGGCCTCGACCGCGTTCGCCGCGTAGTCGTGTCCGTCGGAGTTGGCACCGGGTAGTGCGAGGAACAGATCACCGGGACCGATTCGGCGCGAATCGAATTCGACCGACCCGGTCACCAGTGCCTGGGGGTCGGGTACGTCGTGCAGCTCGCCGCCGACGACGTCCGCGATCTCCCGCAGTGTCATCTCGATCATGAAACCGTCAAGTCCTCCGAGTCCGTGTGCGGACTGTGTTGTGCCAGTAGAGAATCCAGCTCCGCGGCGAGGACCTCACGGTCGTCGAAGGGATGCTTGACGCCCTGGATCTCCTGACCCGCCTCGTGGCCCTTGCCCGCGATGAGCACCACGTCGCCGGAACGCGCCCAGGCGAGTGCGGCGGCGATGGCCGCCGCGCGGTCACCGATCTCGCGGATCTCGCCGCGGTCGGTGGCCGGGAGTTCGTGCGCACCGGCGACCACGGCGGCGCGGATGGCCGCCGGATCTTCGGTGCGTGGATTGTCGTCGGTGACGATCACCAGATCGGCACCGCGTGCCGCCGCCGCGCCCATGAGCGGGCGCTTGGCCGCGTCCCGGTCGCCGCCCGCGCCGACGACCACCGCGAGCCTGCCGCGACCCGCGTCGGCGAGGTGCGCGCGCAGGGTGGCGACCACCGATTCGATCGCGGCGGGCTTGTGCGCGTAGTCGACGACGGCGAGGAAGTCCTGTCCGCGTTCGACGCGCTGCATGCGGCCGGGCACGTCGACGGTGGCCAGCGCGGGCGCGGCGATCGCCGGATCGACCCCGGCGGCCGCGCAGGTGGCGACGGCGAGCAGGGCGTTGGCGACGTTGTAGCGGCCCGGCAGGCGCAAGCGAACCGTCAGCTCGCCGGTGAATCCCACAGCGGTGAACTCCTGTTCACCACCGGCGGCCTTCACCTCGCCGACAACTCGCCAGGCGGCTGGGCCGGGCTCGGTTGCGGAACCGGATGTCCGATCGATCGCGCCGGAGGCGGGGCCTGCGGTAGGGGCCACGGAAGCACCCGGGTGATCGCCGCTGCCGCGGTTCGGCCGATCGTTCGCGGCATCGGTGGTCGACACCGTGACCGGGTCGACCAGGTCAGCGGCCAGACGGCGGCCCCACTCGTCGTCCACGCAGATCACCGAGGTGCGCGCGGCGATGGGCGAGTCCGGTTCGAACAGGCGGCGTTTCGCGGCGAAGTAGTCCTCGAAGTCCTTGTGGAAGTCGAGGTGGTCCTGGGAGAGGTTGGTGAACGCGCCGACGGCGAAGCGCACACCGTCGACCCGGCCGAGGGCCAGCGCGTGGCTCGACACCTCCATGACCACCGCCTGCACACCCTGCTCGACCATGGCCGCGAACATCGCGTGCAGCTGCGGCGCCTCGGGGGTGGTGAGCGCGCTCGGCACCCGCTGCCCGCCGATGCGGGTTTCGATGGTGCCGATCAGGCCGGTCGACAGGCCCGCCGCGACCAGACCCGCCTCCACCAGGTACGACGTGGTGGTCTTGCCGGAGGTGCCGGTGATGCCGACGATGCGCAGGCGATCGCTGGGGTGACCGTAGATCTCGGCGGACAGCTCGCCCAGCACGGCACGCGGGTCATCCCGCACCAGCACGGGCACCGCCACCTCGCCGATCAGTTCGGCGCCCGCGGCATCGGTGAACACCGCGACCGCGCCGCGCGCGACGGCGTCGGCGGCGAAACGGGCACCGTGCGAGGTGGCGCCGGGCAGGCCGGCGAACAGGTCACCGGGGCGGACGGCGTTGGATCGTTGCTCGATGCCGGTGACGGTCACCTCGGCCGGTACCGGGGTGAGTGTGGTGGCGCCGGTGAGCTCCAGCAGGGCCTGCAGCGGCGTCGACGGCGGGGTGTTCGGCCGGAGCGCGTGCGGGCTGGACTGCGCGGGCACAAGGCTCCTCTCTGAGAGTGATCGAGCGCGTGGGCAAGACGACGAGTCAGGTTACCGTCAGAGCCCGGCCTCCAGCACCAGCGGCCTAGGCTCCGGCGACGGCGGCACCCGGTCGCGCTGCAACGCCCAGGAAGCGATGGTGTGGAACAGCGGCGCGGCCGACCCGCCACCGGAGCCGTCGGAGCTGCGTACCGGCGCGTCGAGCATCATGCCGATCACGTAGCGCGGGTTGTCGGCGGGCGCCATCCCGGCGAAGGTGATGTAGAACGACGAGGTCGAATAGCAGCGGCAGGCCGGGTCGACCTTCTGCGCGGTGCCGGTCTTGCCCGCCACCTGGTAGCCCTCCACGGCGGCCTGAGGCCCGGTGCCCATCTGCACACCCATCGGGTCCTTCTGCACGGTCGCCTGGAAAACCGTGCGCAACGTGGCGGCGGTCTGCGGGCTGACCACTCGCACGGGCTCGGGTTGCAGTTCCTCGGTCCGGGTGTTGTCGGGGGCGATCCTGGCCTTCACGATGCGTGGCGGGATGCGCAAGCCGTCGTTGGCGATGGCCTGGTACATGCCGGTCATCTGCAACGTCGTCATCGAAAGGCCCTGGCCGATGGGCAGATTGGCGAAGGTGCCGCCGGACCACTGGTCGCGGGCGGGTACCTGCCCCGGGCTCTCGCCCGGCAGGCCGATGCCGGTGCGCTTGCCGAGACCGAAGCGGTCGATCATGTCGGCGAAGCGGTCCTCCCCCACCCGTTGGGCGAGCATGAGGGTGCCGACATTGGACGACTTCCCGAAGATGCCCGTGGTGGTGTAGGGCGCCACGTCGTGCTGCCAGGCGTCGTTGACGGTGACGCCCGACATCCGGATCGAACCGGGCACCTGCAGTACTTCGTCGGGGTTGGTCAGCCCGTATTCGAGCGCGGCGGCGGCGGTGACGATCTTGTTCACCGAACCGGGTTCGAAGGGCTCCGACACCGACGGGTTGCTCATGTTCGCCGAGGCCCAGTGCTGGGGTCCCAGTGCGGGATTGAAGGTGTTGTCGTTGGCCATGGCCAGCACCTGGCCGGTCTTGGCGTCGAGCACGACCGCCGAGGCCGAGGCCGCGCCGGAGAGCTGTTTGGCCTGCTGCACCTGCTGCTGCACGAAGTACTGCATGTCCTCGTCGAGGGTGAGCTCCACGCCGTGCCCGTTCACCGCGGGCTGCTGGTCGCGGTAGCTGCCGGGGATCACCGCACCGTCGGAGCCGCGGTCGTAGGTGCGGGAACCGTCGGTGCCCGCGAGTACCGAGTCGAGTGCCGATTCGAGGCCGATCTGGCCGTGCCCGTCCCAGCCGGTGGCACCGACCACATTGGCAGCCAGCGCACCGCCGGGGTATTCGCGCAGGTCCTGGCGTTCGGAACCGACCTCCGGGTACTTGGTGGTGATCTCGGTGGCGATCCGGGGATCGACATTGCGGGCCAGATAGTGGAAGGGCTTGTCGCTGCGCAATTTGTCGAGCAGCTCTTCCTCTTTCGGGCCGCTCGCGCCGAGCTTGTCGTGCACGAACTTCGCGATGTCCTTCAGGCGCTGCTCGGGGTCGGGCGCGTTCTCCTTGGTCTTCTTCGCGTCGGCGAGCTGCTGGCGTACCCGGACCGGTTGGAACGTCAGCGCTTTCGCGGTGATGGTGAAGGCCAACGGGTTGCCGTAGCGGTCGGTGATCGGGCCGCGCACGGCGGCCTCGGTCTCCTTGGTCGTGCGCTGCGAGGCGGCCTGCGCGGAGAGTCCCGGTGCGGCGATGCTCTGGATGTAGAGCAGTTGCAGCGCGACAACGGCGAGGGTGGCCAGCATGGTGACCCGGCCGACGCCGAGGCGCAGCCGGATCGGCCGGTCCGGCGAGAGCGACCCGCTGCGCCGGGCCCTCGACGAGACCGGCCCGCGTCGCTGTCGCGACGCGGGCCCGCTCTGCCTCATCGGCCTGCCTCGGGAGCGACGATCTGCGGCGTCTCGCTCGGCGGGCCCGCGTCCGGTAACGGCGCGACATCCGGTGCCGGAGGCGGCGTGTCGGCCGGGGCCGCGGCCACCTCCACCCGATCGGGGACCAGTTGGGGTGCCGGTGCCTGTACCGGCGACTCCGACGGTGCCACGGGCGCGTTCGACGCTCCGGCCTGGCCACCCGGTGCCGCGAGCACGGCGGGCGGAGTGTTGTTCGGAGCGGCGGGGTCGGTGGCCGGGGTGCCCGGCTGCACCGGGACCACCCGTTCGCCCTGCGCCTGGTGACCCGGCGCCGGGTTCTGTGTGGTCGTCGACGGCCCGTTCAACGGCGGCGCGGGTGCCCCCTGGGCGGGCGTCGGTGTGCCGATCACGGTCACTTCCCCGCCGGGACCGATCACCAGACGCGCCGGATCCTTGGCCGGGATCATGCCGAGTTCCCGTGCGCGCGCGGCCAGTTCGGGAGCCGAGTCGGCGGCCGCGACCTCGCGCTGCAGGGCGGCCCGCTCGTCGGCGAGCGTTCGGTTGTCCGCGCGCATGTCGCCGAGCAGGTAGCTGTCCTCGGCGGCACGGGTGGTGAGCAGCAGGGTGAGCGCGAGACCGCAGCCGAGCAGGCCGATGATCGCGGTGACGAACGGGATGCGCCCGGCCATGGTCGAGGACCGATCGGGCAGCGATATCCCGTCGAGCAGCTGCTGGCGGGTGCGTTTGCGCGCGTAGGCCCGCTGCGCGGCACCGGACTTCACTCGTTCGGCCGCCTGCACGCGCCGGGCGGTACGCCCCGGCACGGCAACGGTGCTCGTCCGCACGCTCATCGTGTCCCCTCCTGTGTCCTCCCTGACCTCTCCGTGATCCGTTCGGCCGCACGCATCCGCACCGGAGCGGACCTCGGGTTGGCCTCGATCTCGGACTCGGTCGCCTTTTCCGCGCCGCGGGTGAGCATCCTGAACTCCGGTCCCATGCCGGGCAGTTCGACCGGCAGGTCCATCGGGGACCGGGACACGATCCGTGGCGCGAATTCCTGCTTCACCAGCCGGTCTTCGAGCGATTGGTACGACATCACGCAGATCCGCCCACCCACGCGCAACGCGTCGAGCGCCGCGGGCAGCGCGGCCCGCAGCGAATCGAGTTCTCCGTTGACCTCCACCCGCAGCGCCTGGAACGTGCGCTTGGCGGGATGCCCACCGGTGCGCCGCGCGGCGGCCGGGATGGTGGCGTACAGCACCTCGACCAGTTCGGCGCTGGTGCTGAACGGCTTGACGGCGCGGCGGCGCAACACCTCCGAGGCGATCTTGCCCGCGAACCGTTCGTCGCCATAGGTTTTCAGCACCCGGGCCAGATCGCCGTGGCTGTAGGTGTTGAGTACGTCGGCGGCGGTGATGCCGGTGGTGGGGTCCATCCGCATGTCCAGCGGCGCGTCGACGGAGTAGGCGAAGCCGCGGTCGGCCTCGTCCAGCTGCATCGATGACACGCCGAGATCCATGAGAATCGCTGACACCGAACCGGTTTCGGCCAGTCCCGCCTCGGCGAGCGCCTCGGGGATGCCGTCGTAGCGGGTGTGCACCAGCGTGATCCGGTCGGCGTAGGGCGCCAGGCGCTCGCCGGCCAGTTTCAGCGCGTTGGTGTCGCGGTCGAGTCCGACCAGCCGCGCGTTCGGGTAGGTGCGCAGGAAGTGTTCGGCGTGCCCGCCGAGGCCGAGGGTCGCGTCGAGGTAGACCGCGCCCGGCTCGTCGAGTGCCGGACCGAGCAGGTCGTCGGCACGCTCGAGCAGCACCGGCACATGACGGGGGTTCTCGGTGTCATGGTTCACCTCGACCTCCCGGGATACTGCCTCGCGTCGCAGACGGGTCGCCTTGCCACACAGTGCTTTTGGAATGAGTTGCTTACTCGGATGAGTGCGAATGCGTCGAGGTCTCTGACCGGGGCGCGGCACCTGGCGTCGGGGAAGTACGTCAGGGTCCACGCCCGGGCAGAGGCCTCGCAGCACTCGCGTGCTGCGGGGTCAGAAGATCCCGCCCAGCGACTCGTCTCTGGCTTGCGCGTAGTCCTCCTCGTGCTCGGCGAGGTAGGACTCCCACGCCTGCTTGTCCCATATCTCGAGGAAGTCGACCGAACCGATCACCACGCAATCCCGGGTGAGTCCGGCATAGCGTTTGTGGTCCGGCGACAACGTGATCCGGCCCTGTGCGTCCGGACGCTGCTCGTCGGTTCCGGCCGCCAGTGCCCGGACGAAAGCCCTTGCCTGCGGGTTGCTTCGAGACGCCGCCGCGGCCCGCCGGGCGAGCGCGGTGAACTCTTCTTTCGGATACACGGCAAGGCTGTGGTCTTGACCCTTCGTGACCATCAACCCTCCCGCCAGATCGTCTCGGAACTTCGCAGGCAACGTCAGTCGCCCTTTGTCGTCCAATCGGGGGGTGTAGGTACCGAGAAACATTCCCGGCCACCTCCCTACTGGATCACCTGGCCGTACGGCCTCTCCTGTAGTGCGCGACCCACATTACCCCACTTTCCCCCACTTTCAATCGAAACCCTGGGTGATCCTGCTCCCCGCCAACACAATTCCGCAGGTCATGTCAGCTATCAATGAGATTCGGGATTATCGCGTGTTAGGACAACCCGCGCGGGTCGGCAATCCCCGGTTCCGACAACGTTCAGCAAACTTCCCAGGTGCCACCGGCGGACCTGTCGTTCGACGGCGTACGAGACTGCCCTGGTGGGGGATGGTGGGGAAGGTGGGGGAACCACCCTGCGCGTGCGATCCGGGCCGACCCGGACGAAGGCATGCGAAAGCGGTGCCGCACCCGCGACCGGGTGCGACACCGCTTGCTATGCCGTTGTGCTCGACCTCACGGTCGGAGCAGGGCTACTCCTGCTCGAATCTGCGGCGGAATCGGTCTTCCATCCGCTCCGAGAAGCCGCCCGACTTGCGCGGCCGCTGGCCGCCGCGCCCGCCCGACGGGCTCGCGCCCGTCGACGGTTCACCGGGGGGGTCGGCCGCACCGGGCCGACGCGAGCTGCCGATCATCAGGAGGACACCGGCGCCGAACATGGCGATGAAGCCCACGAGACTGATGATCGGGAACCCGCCCGGCTTGAACGGAGCGGCGATGCCGGCGACGAGCAGGAACAGGCCGACGGCGAACAACGCCGCAGCTTGGAGCCTGCGTCGACTCGACGTGGAGCGAAGTCGTCCGCCGCGGACGGACGAGGCGAACTTCGGGTCCTCAGCATAGAGAGCGCTCTCGATCTGTTCGAGCATGCGCTGCTCGTGCTCGGAGAGTGGCACGGTACCTCCCCCGGCACTAGGCGTGGCTGGTCGCCTCCGGGTAGGCGACGGGTAGCCGACCTTGGCGGCTATCTGCTCCCCATGATACGAGTTCGATCGAGGCCGTACCACCTACTCGGTGATAACTAAGCGGTCATGTCCCGGTCGCGACTCGGCTGCGGGCGTGTCTTGGCGGCGGCGACCAGCGCATCGTCGACGTCGTAGAGGAACGCGCCCACCCGCGAACAGAACTCGTCGGCTTGTGTGTCGGTGATCGTGCGGTCCAATCCGGCCTCCAGGGCGGCCCGCAGCGGCGAGTGCGCCTCGAAGTAGTCGGCCCACATCGCGAACTCCGGCGTGGCGCGTCTCAGTAATACCCAGGCGCTGCGCGAACGAGCCCGCGGCGCGCGATCGGCGCCGGTGAGCGCGATCATCGCCCCGGCGCCACGCAGCGCGGCCAGATAGGCGGTGCGGAACCGCTCCCCCGGCTCGTGCTCCCAGGCCGAGTCGGTGAGCAGCGCATCGGCCTGTCGTAGCAGCCCGCCGGCGCGGCCGTCGTGGCCCGCGTGCGCTCGACCATCGTTGTGACCAGGCATCTGCTGCCCCCTTTCGCCCCTCGCACAGATCGAACAACCATTCGAACGTTTGAATTGAGATTGAATATAGGGACACCCACCGACAAGTTCCGACGAGAGCGATGACAGCCGTCAAGCCCAACCACCACACTCCAGCACCTGTGGTCGTCGACCTGAGCGTCGCCGCCCTGCGGGCCCGCCTGCACGACGCCCTCTCGGTGTATGTGGCCGCGATGGACTATCCGCGCGGCACCGAACATCACCGTGCCCCGATGTGGAACGAGCACACCACCCGGGCGGGCTGGCGGGCGGTGGCCGCCGTGCTGCCCGACGACGCGGGCGCGGTCGACCTGCGCACCGCCCCGCTGCTCGCCATCGCCTACGGATACAGCGGCGCGCCGCGGCAGTGGTGGCATCAGCAGGTACACACCGGCATGCGCCGGTGTGGCTGGCCGGAGGCGGCCGCGCGCGAGCTGCTCGCCGACTACTTCGAGCTCACCGAGCTGCATGTGCACCCGGCCGCACAGGGTCGCGGGATCGGGGCGACGCTGCTCGAGCGGTTGCTCGCCGACCGCCCCGAGGCGGCGGTGCTGCTGTCGACGCCGGAGGTTCCCGAGGAGGACAACCGGGCCTGGCGGTTGTACCGGCGCGCGGGATTCACCGATGTGATCCGCAATTTCGTCTTCGCGGGTGATACCCGGCCGTTCGCGATCCTCGGCCGCAGGCTGCCGATGCCACCGGCGGGCGAACGGGCGTGAGCCGGAGCGAGACAACGGTCGTCGTCGGATCGGGGCACAACGCGCTGGTCGCCGCCTGCTATCTGGCGCGGGCCGGGCAGCGGGTCCAGGTGCTCGAACGAGACACGGTGCCCGGCGGGGCGGTGTCGACGGTCGAACGGTTCCCCGGCCATCTTGTGGATCGCGGTTCCTCGGCGCACATCATGGTCCGGCACACCGGGATCATCGAGGAACTCGAGCTCGAGCGGTTCGGGTTGCGCTACCTCGACTGTGATCCGTGGGGGTTCACGCCGTCCGACGGTGTGCGCCCACCGATCGTCTTCCATCGCGATCTCGACGCCACCTGCGCGTCGATCGCGGCGGCGTGCGGGGCGAAAGACGCCGAGGCCTACCGGCGTTTCGTCGCGGTGTGGGGTGAGCGAAGCGCGCGGGTGATGCGGGCGTTCGGTGGTCCGCCGACGCCGGGGAGGCTGGTTCGCGCGTTCTGGGGGCTGGACGCGCGCGACGGCGGGTCGGCGCTGTCGCGGGAGTTTCTGCAGACCGGCGACGCCCTGCTGGACTACTGGTTCGACGAAGAACGGCTCAAGGCGTCGCTGGCGTGGTTCGGTGCGCAGTCGGGTCCACCGATGTCGGAACCGGGGACCGCGCCGATGGCCGGTTTCGCCGCGCTCATGCACACCTTGCCGCCCGGGCGGGCCGTGGGGGGAAGTGGGGCGCTCAGCGCGGCGCTGATCGCGCGGCTGCGCGCCGACGGCGGTGAAGTCCACACCGGTGATGCCGTCACGGAGCTGCGGCGGTCGGGGCGCGGGTGGCAGGTGCGCACGGAATCGGGCCGTGAGCTGCGCGCCGACACCGTGATCGCGGGCTCGCACATCCTCGCCACCCTCGACCTGTTGCGCGCGGGCGGTTTCGACGAGACGGTGCTCGACGACTGGCAGCGCCGCATCCGGGTCGGTCCCGGCATCGGCATGGTGGTGCGCCTGGCCACCGACCGGTTGCCCACCTATCCCGGCGCATCGGCCGCGGAGTCCGCGCACGGTCTTCAGTTCTTGGTTTCCGATCGCAGGCAGTTGCGGGCGGCACACGGCGCGGCCTCGGCCGGTGAGCTGCCGCCGCGCCCGGTGGTGCTGGCGATGAGTTTCAGCGCGCTGGACCCGACCATCGCCCCGCCCGGCGAGCACCAGCTCTCGCTGTGGGCGCAGTGGCATCCCTACGAACTCGCCGACGGCAGCGACTGGTCGTCGCACGCCGGGCCGGAGGCCGACCGGATCATCGCCGAAGTCGACAGGTACGCACCGGGTTTCGCCGATTCGGTGGTGCAGCGGTTCGTCCAGACTCCGGTGGACCTGGAACGGGAGATGGGCCTGCGCGGCGGCAATGTCATGCACGTGGAGATGTCCCTCGACCAGATGATGCTGTGGCGACCGCTGCCGGAGCTGTCGGGTCAGCGGGTACCCGGCGCGCCCGGCCTGTACCTCACGGGCGCGTCGACCCACCCCGGCGGCGGAGTGTCCGGCGCCAGCGGACGCAGTGCGGCCCACCTCGTGCTCGGCGACCGGCGCACCCGCCGATTCCCCTTCCCGCGCAAGCGATGACCGCGCTCGATTCGGCACCGGGTGCGCCGGCCGGATGCTCGCACATGTCGTGTGGTGCGGCGACCGGTCGGCTGACGTCGTGAATACCGGCCGCGCGGTCAGCATCGCCGACACCGCCCGCAGCTGGGTCGGTGCGCAGCGTCCGCGGACGATCCCGGCGGGCGCCGCGATGGTGCTCGTGCTCGCGCAGATCACCTATCCGCTCAGCGCGGGGACGCCGCGCGATCGGATCACGGTGGCCGTGGTGGTGTTGTCGGTGACGACGGCCCTGCTGCATGCGGTGACGACTCGCGGGTGGCGTTGGGCAACAGGTTTTTTCGTCATCGTCTCCGGGATCGGGCTCGCCTCCGAGATCGTGGGAACGGCGACCGGGGTGCCCTACGGCGCCTATGCCTATGCGACGGATCGGCTCGGGCCGGCACTTGCCGATGTGCCGCTGGTGGTGCCGCTGGCGTGGACCGGTGGCCTGTATCCGATCTGGGTCGTCGCGGGTCTGCTCGCTGGGATCGATGCGGCAAGAACCGGTGGCCATGGCGCGGGAGGCGCCGCCTGGGTGCACAGGGTCGGCGGGCGGCCCGGCGTCATACGTGCCGCACTGCTCGTTGTCGGGGCGGTGGGATGGGATCTGTTTCTCGATCCGCAGATGGTCGCCGACGGGCAGTGGACGTGGTCGGTCACCGACGCCGGTCTGCCGGGGCTGGCACAGATCCCCTACACCAACTATCTGGGCTGGATGCTCGTCGCGTCGCTGATGGCGGCGCTGCTCACCGCACTCGACCGGCTGCTCCCCCGCGCCCACGATCCGTCGGTGGCGGTGCCGGTCGCGGTGTTCGCGTGGACCTGGCTCGGCTCGGCCCTCGCGCACGCGGTGTTCCTCGGCCTTCCCGCATCGGCGGCCTGGGGTTTCGCCGGGATGGGACTACTCGGAATCCCGTTGGCTCGCCAGGCTGCCGCACGGTGGCGAAATCCCTGATCGCGGCGGGTGGCGGGAGGCGGTTGGGCCCGTCGTGTGGGTTCTGCGGCCCGAGCCTGGCACGATGTCAACCGTGCAGCCGAGTCTCGTCGCCGACATGCCTTCCCCCTCGCGCCGTTCCGGGCCCGCCCGGCGCGTCGCGGCGGTCGCCGTTCTGCTGGCCCTGCTGGTGCCCGCGCTGACCGGATGCCTGCGGGTGCAGGTGTCGATGGGGGTGTCGTCCAACGACCGGGTATCGGGACGGATCGTCGCCGCCGTGGCCCCGCAAGGCCCCGACGACAAGGGCCCGCAGCTGAAGGCGCCCGAATCACTGGCCGCGAAGGTGCGCGTCGACCCGTACAACCAGGACGGTTACGTCGGCACCCAGGTGTTCTTCGACGACCTGACCTTCGGTGAGGTCAGCCAGCTCGGCAGTCTGTCGGATCAGACCCAGGGCATGTTCACCCTCGAGTTCAAACGCAACGGCGACCTGGTGAGCCTCACCGGCCGCGTCGACCTCGAGTCGGTGCCGCCGCACGGGTCGGACGTGCAGTTCTCCATCGCGTTCCCGTCGCGTGTCGCCAAGACCAACGGCACCCGCGAGGGCGACAACACCGTGTCGTGGAAGCTGCCCGCCGGCGAGTCCTCGACCCTGCGTGCCGAGGTCAAATACGCCGACCCCAACACCCGTTCGTTCGCCGGCTGGGCGGGCATCATGGGCGGCATCACCCTGGCCGTGGCCGCGATGATCGCCGGTCTCGCCTACCGCGATCGCAACCCGCGCCCGCCGAACGCGCCGCGTCCCAACTTCTCGCCGTCGGAGATGTGGCGCGAGATCACCCAGCGCAGGCTAGGCCGCTGACATGGGCGCGGCGGGACGCTACCTGACCTGGGCGGGCACCGGTCTCGCCGCGATCGGCGCCGGCACCGCCGCCTACAACCTCGCCACCCTGCGCACCCTGCCCCGGCAGGTGTCGGGAGTGATCGAACCGGTCACCGTGTGCGTGCCCGCCCGTGACGAAGCCCAGCGGCTGCCCGACCTCATCGCCGACCTGCGCGCCCAGACCGGGGTGCCGCGGCTGCGGGTGCTCATCCTCGACGACGCCTCCACCGACGGCACCTACGAGGCCGCGCTCGCCGCGATCGGCGGCGACGAACGATTCACTGTGCTCCGCTCGGCCGCCCACCCGGCGCCGGGATGGACCGGGAAGGCCGCCGCCTGTGCGCGACTGGCCGCCAGGACCGATGCTGCGGCTCTGGTCTTCGTCGACGCCGATGTGCGCCTGCAACCACAGGCGATCGCCGCCGCGGTGACCGAATTGCGCAAGCGCGGCGCGGGTTTGGTGTCGGCGTGGCCGACGCAGGATGCGGGTTCGGTCGCCGAGCACCTGGTTCAGCCGCTGCTGGCCTGGTCGTGGGCGTCGACGCTCCCGGTTGGTCCGGCCAATCACAGCTTGCGGCCGTCGACGGCGGTGGCGTGCGGGCAGTTCCTCGCCGTCGACGCCGCGGCGTACCGGGCGGGTGGGGGTCACGCCGGTGTGGCGGCCAGTGCCACCGAGGACCTCGATCTCGCGCGGGCGCTGCGCCGGGCGGGTCATCGGACCGCGCTCGTCACCGCCGGGCCCGCCGCCCGCACCCGCATGTACTCCGGCGCCGACGACCTCGCCGGCGGCTACACCCGCTGGTTGTGGTCGGCCTACGGCGGCCGAGTCGACACCGGTGCGGCCATCGGTGTCCTTGCCGCCCTTGCCTATTGGGTTCCGCCGCTGGCGGTTCTCACTGGTCGTGGCCGGGTGCGCCGGGCGGGCATGCTCGGCTACCTCGCCGCCGTCACCGGTCGGCTCGCGGGCCGAACCGTCGAAACCCGGCGCCCACCCACCGGCGCCGACCTCGGCTCGGCACTGGCCCATCCGGTGTCCATCGGCTACTACCTCACCCTGTGGGCCCGCTCGCACCGCCTGCATCGCACCGGGCGGCTGCGCTGGAAGCAGCGTCCCCTCGTCGCACCGGAAACGCCGCTCGCTCGTCACGGCTGACCCACGCGGTCAGGAATTCCACACCGCCCGGTGCGTCCACCGGAGAACGTGCGCTGTCCGCCCTCGCGGAAACCGGATCAGGCGACCTCGGTGATGCCGACGGTCGGGAAGAAGAAGCACGAGCGACCCGCGTTGTCGGTGGTACCGAAGACGGCGGCGAGGACGGTGCCCTTCCCGGTGTCGACGGGGACCGCGCGCACACCGCCGACCGGGATCGCGGTGCGCAGGAAATCGCGGATGACGTTCTCGGCGAGCGGCCGGAGTTCGGCGGGAACCTCGGGCGGCACCATCGCCCGGACGATGTCGGCGATCGTCCCCATCGAGGCCATCCCGCCCCGGCCGGTGCTGAGGTTGAGCCAGGCGACCTGCATACCGGAAGTCTTGGTGGCGGCCGTGTCCGGTTCGAGGCCGTACGGGAGGAAGGTGAACAGCGTCTGGCCTGATTTCACGGCCGTGAGATCGAGTCCCGGAATCGGGAGGGTCTTCGTCGGCCACGGGCCGGGAACCGCACCCGCGACGGCCGGGACCAGGCCGAGACCGTCACCGGAACAGTTCGCGGCGACCGTCGGGTACAGGAAGGGCTGGATGCCGAGGGTCTCGAGGGTTTCGACGACCGTCTGATAGGCGGCGAGGAGATCGCCGGGGCCCGCGGCGGGTGTGGTCGGGGCGTCGCGGGTGACAGCGGGCCGCACCGGTGGATCGGCGGCGACGGGGGCGGCCAGCAGCACGGCGGCGGCGCAGGCCGTCAGCGAGGTCAGTGTGGTCAGACGACGCGCAACAGTCACGGCGAGCTCCTCATCGACGCTGAGAAGGCCGAGATTACTCCGGCGAGCCGATGAATCCGCGCAGGTGAAGTGACCGAGTATTCGGCGCGTCGCGTACCGCCACAGCGGGGGCCCGGAGCGGGTAGACCGGGCCCGACGTCGGCGATTGTGCCCGCACCCGCACCCGATTCCAACCGCTGCGCTCACGCTGATTTCTACCGTTGTGCGCCATCACAGCTGTGCCACATGCTGATCCGGCTCGACGCTTCGGTAGCGGGCGCACCATCCAGAGCGACTGAGAGACCTGGCTCTACGACGTCGCAGCAACCCGCCCGGTCTGTCCGGGTGTGGGTGCTTCTGCCGGGTTCGATGGAGGAGATCGATGAAATTCCTGCTCATGACACTGATCACCCGGGTTCCCGATCCGGTGACCGGTGTCGTGCCGAGCACCCGTGACCGTTTCCGTGAGGTCGTCGAACAGGCCAGGCGCGCCGAGGAATTGGGCTTCGACGGGTTCGCGGTGGGCGAACGGCACGAAGACCCGTTCCTGTCCGCCGCTCCCCCGGTGGTGCTCGGCCACCTGGCGGCGGTCACCTCGGGGATCACCCTGTTCACCGCGGTCACCACCTTGAGTCTGCTCGACCCCGTGCGCGCCTTCGAGGACTACGCCACGCTCGACAACCTGTCCGACGGGCGGCTCGAGCTGATCATCGGCAAGGGCAACGGCACCGCCCAGGCGCAGCTCTACCACGTGACGACCGAGGATCAGTGGGACCGTAACCGCGAAGGTTACGAACTGCTGCGCGCGCTGTGGGACCGCGACGAGGTGACGTGGTCGGGCCGGTTCCGGCCGCCGCTCACCGACGCACGAGCATTGCCGCGCCCGTTGCAGCCGAAGCTGCGGATCTGGCACGGCAGCGCGACGAGCCGGGAATCGGTGGAACTGGCCGCGCGCCACGGTGATCCGGTGTTCTCGGCGAACGTCACACACCCGATCGAGCCGTACGCCGAGCTGATCCGCCACTACCGGCAGCGCTGGGTGGACTACGGGCGCGACCCCGCCGACGCCCTGGTCGGTGCGGGCACGGCCGGTCTGCACGTGGCGCGGACCTCCCAGGAGGCCGTCGAGGTGTATCGCCCGCTCTACGAAGCCCGCACCGCGTTGCAGCGGCAGGTGGGCAACCCGGTGGTCTTCGAGACCCTCGAGGATTTCCTCGCCCGTTCCTCCGCCCTGGTCGGCAGTCCGGAGCAGGTGATCGACAAGGTCGGCCGCTACCACGAGCAGTTCGGGCACGAGGTGATCCACCTGTCCGCCGATCGTGAGGGCCGAGCCGAGTCCGACTATCTGGACAGTCTCGAACTGTTCCAGGCCGAGGTGGCGCCGGAGTTGCGCCGCCGCATCCCGAGCCGTCCCCTGGCCGCAGGCCGTGAATTCGCTGGAGTTGTTTCGTGATTCGACATCGCATCGCCGCGTTCGCCGGTGTTCTCGCCGCCACCGCGACGGTGGTCGCCTGCGGCGGCGGTGACACCGTCGGCGGCGGACAAGCCGGTCCCCCACAACCCGGTGGCACCCTGCGCTACGGGCTCTCGCAGGCACCGTCGTGCTCGGATCCCGCCCAGGCCGGGAGCAATCAGACCATCTACGTGACCCGGCAGATCGTCGACTCGCTCACCGATCAGGATCCGGCGACCGGGGCGATCACCCCGTGGCTGGCACGCAGCTGGGAGGTCAGCCCCGATGCGAAGGTCTTCACCTTCACCCTCACCGACGGGGTCACCTTCAGCGACGGCACGCCGCTCACCGCCGAATCGGTGCGCGACACCTTCGACGCCGTCGTCCGGCTCGGTGGGGCCAAAGCGCCGCTCGGTGTGAGCTACCTGGCCAACTACGTCGGCACCACCGTGGTCGACAAGCTCACGGCCCGGGTCGAATTCAGCGCGCCGAACGCGCAGTTCCTGCAGGCGTCCTCGACCTCGCAGCTGGGTATCCTCGCCCCGTCGACCAACGCGAAGCCGGCGGAGGCGCGCTGCGCGGGCGACAACATCGGCAGCGGACCGTTCACCTATGCCGAGTACAAGCAGGACGTCTCGGTGACGTTGGCCAAACGCGCCGGATACCACTGGGGCTCGCAGGTTTTCGCCCACGAGGGTGAGGCCTATCTCGACCGGATCGAGTTCACCGTCGTGCCCGAGTCGGGGGTGCGCACGGGCAGTCTGGCTTCCGGCCAGCTCGACGCGATCAGCGATGCCCTGCCGCAGGACGCGCCGCAGATCGAGGCGGTCGGCGGACGGGTGCTCTCGACATCGAACCCGGGCCTGGTCTTCGGTTTCCACCCCAATGTGACGCGGGGGCCGCTGCGTGATCCGGCGGTGCGGCAGGCATTGTTGCCCGCGCTGGATCGGCGTCAGCTGATCGACACCGTCCTGAGCCCACAGTTCCGACCAGCCACCTCAGTGCTGGCCGCGTCGACCCCGGCCTATACCGACCTCTCGGCCCGGCTCGGCTACGACCCCGCGAAGGCGAAGACGATTCTGGATCAGGCGGGCTGGCTGCCCGGCGCCGACGGTATCCGGGTGAAGGGCGGTGAGCGCCTGAGCTTCGGGGTGACCTTCAGTCAGGTGTTCGCGGGCAACCAGGCGATTCTGGAACTGGTGCAGCAGCAGTTGCGGCAGGTCGGCGTGGATTTGCGACTCGACCTGGTGTCGTTCTCGGAGCAGACGGCCCGGCAGAACAGCAAGGACTACGACGCCGTCTACGGCAACTCCACCCGTGCCGACGGTGACATCCTGCGCACCTCGTTCGCCCTCACCGGCCGCAATCTGTCGGTGCGCGGGCCGGTTCCGGCTCTCGACACCGCCCTCGATCAGCAGCTGGCCACCAACGATCCGGCGGCACGGGCGGCACTCATCGCGACCGCGCAGCGGGAGATCCTCGACAACGGGCTCTACGTGCCGACGATCGAGTTGTCGCAGGCGATCGGTGCCGCCGCCCACACCCAGGACCTGAAGTTCGAGGCATCGGCGCGACTGCAGTTCTTCGACACCTGGCTGAGCGGTCACGGCGATGACTGAGTTCATCCGGCGACCCATCGTGCGGTACGTGGGTTCGCGAGTACTGCAGGCGATCTGGGTGCTGTGGGCGGCGTTCACGGTGTCGTTCGTCGTGCTGTACCTGCTGCCCGCCGACCCGGTCTCGATGGCGGCCGACAGTTCCGGTTCCGGCACCCCCGTCGACCAGGCGGCGATCGCGGAGCTGCAGGCCCGCTACGGGTTGGACAAGCCGCTGTGGGAGCAGTACGTCACCGCGCTCGGTAATGCCGTCACCGGTGATCTCGGCCGTTCGGTCAACACCGGACAGCCGGTCACCGATGCGCTCGGTGACGCACTGCCCGCCACGCTCGGCTTGGCTTCGCTCGCATTGTTTTTCGCCGTGCTCGGTGGAACGGCCCTGGCGTTCGCCGCCACCTACACGCGTCGGCCGTGGTTGCGCAACACCTTGAGTGCGCTTCCGCCGCTGGGTGTTTCGGTGCCGACCTTCTGGACCGGGCTGTTGTTGCTGCAGCTGTTCTCGTTTCAGCTGCGCTGGTTCCCGGCCTTCGGCGGCACGGGGTTGCGCGGCACGATCCTGCCCGCGCTGACCCTCGCCCTCCCGATCGGCGCGGTGATCGCGCAGGTGCTCGCCGCCGGGCTCACCCAGACGTGGCGCCAGCCGTTCACCGAGGTGGCGCTGGCCAAGGGCGCTTCGCGCTGGTGGGTGCAGCGCAGGCACGTGGCGCGGTTGGCGAGCGTGCCCGCCTTCACCATCGCCGGAGTGCTGGTTGGCACCATGCTGGCCGGTTCGGTGGTGGTGGAGTCGGTGTTCGCCCGGGCGGGCGTCGGGCGGCTCACCCAGACCTCGGTGCTCAATCAGGACATCCCCGTCGTGCAGGGGGTGGTGCTGTTGTCGGCGCTGATCTTCGTCGTCGTGAACCTGGCCGTCGACCTGCTGTACCCGCTGCTCGATCCCCGGATCACCGGCGCGGGCCGGGTCGCGAAGGCGGCGGACGCGCCACCCATCGATGAGCCGGTATCCGCGCCTGCCGCTCGCGCCCTTCCGAACGTCACCGACACGAAGGTGGCGCGCGATGTCTGACCTCCGCGGACACGGCCGTCACGGTGCCGCGCGGCGCACCTGCGGCTTCGTAGCGGCAGCTGAAAGCTCGAGCGGTTCGCCGCGATCTGTCCCGCACGGCGGGCGAAGGGAGTGACGATGTCGATACTGCAGCGCGCCGATCGACAGGGTGACGGGCCAACCGCCGATCCACCGGCACAGCCGGTCACCCGGCCGCCCGCGGGGAATGCCGGCATCGCCCGCGATGGGGACGGCGAGGTCCGCCGTGGGGATGACAACACCAACCGTGGCGCCGAGATCGGTCGCCGTGGGGCGCAGACCGACCGTCGTGGGGCGCGGATCGGCGGCTGGATTCGCGGGCACCTCGGGCTCGTGCTCTCCGCTGTCGTGCTGGTGATCGCGGTCGGGTGGGCGGTGGTGCCGTCGGTGTTCGCGCCGGGTGATCCGTTGACCGGGGTGCCCGGCGAGAAGTTTCAGGCGCCGAGCGCGGCGCACTGGTTCGGCACCGACAATCTCGGGCGCGATCTGTACACGCGCATGGTGCATGGTGCGGGGTTGTCCCTCACCGCCACCCTCACCGCGGTCGGGATCGCGCTGGTGGTCGGCTCGCTGCTCGGGCTGCTGTCGGGGGCGGCGGGCGGGATCGTCGATACCGCGATCATGCGGGTGGTCGACGTGCTGCTGTCGATCCCGTCGCTGCTGATGGCCCTGGCGCTGGTGACCGCGCTGGGCTTCGGCACGCGCAATGTCGCGCTCGCCGTGGGTATCTCGCTGATCGCGAACTTCGCCAGGGTGATGCGTTCGGAGGTGCTGCGGGTGCGGCACGCGCCCTACGTCGAGGCGGCACACGCGTCGGGGGTGCGCTGGTACGCGGTCCTGCTACGACATGTGCTGCCCAACTCGTTCCAGCCGGTGCTGGCCTTGGCCGCCGTCGAATTCGGGATGGCGGTGCTCGCGGTCTCGTCACTGAGTTTCCTCGGTTACGGCACGAAACCGCCTACGCCCGAATGGGGTTCGCTGATCTCGGAAGGCCGCAACTTCCTCGCCGCCGCCTGGTGGCTCACCACCCTGCCCGGCCTCGTCATCGTCGCCGTGGTGCTGGCCGCCCAGCGGGTGGGCCGATTCGCCGGAAGGAGCGATCAGCGATGAACGAGCCGGCCTTGACTCCCACTACGCCGGGTTCGGCGGACATCTCGCCGTCGACAGTGCCCATCTCCGACGACCGGGCAACGCTGCTGCGGGTCGAGGATCTGCGCGTCTCCTACCGCTCGGGAGCAGGTCCCGTGGCCGCGCTGCGCGGTGCGTCCATCGAGGTGGGTGCGGGTGAGGTCGTCGCGCTCGTCGGCGAATCCGGTTCGGGGAAGTCGACATTGGCCCATGCGGTGATCGGCCTGCTCGGTGACAGCGCCCGCATCGATTCCGGTCGTATCGAATTCGAGGGCGAGCAGGTGGATCCCGCCGACGAGAAGTCGCTGCGGCGGTTACGCGGGCGACGTGTGGGCTTCGTTCCACAGGATCCCGGATTGTCCTTGAATCCCGTTCTGCGCGTGGGCGACCAGGTGGCGGAGGCCCTGCTCGTGCACCACCTCGCCGACAAGCGCACCGCACGGCTGCGGACCCTGGATCTGCTCGAGGAAGTGGGGCTGGACCGGCCCGGACAACGAGCGCGCCAGTACCCGCACGAATTGTCCGGCGGGCAGCGACAGCGCGTGCTGATCGCGATCGCGCTGGCCTGCGGTCCGGAACTGATGATCGCCGACGAACCGACCAGCGCCCTGGACGCCACCGTGGCCCGCCAGGTCCTCGACCGGTTGGCGGAACGAATCGCCGCGCGTGGGACCGCGGTGCTGCTCATCACCCACGATCTGGCCGTGGCCGCCGAACGGGCCGACCGGCTGGTGGTGCTGGAAGGTGGTGAGGTAGTCGAGTCGGGGCCGATCTCGCAGGTTCTCGCCCACCCGGCGCACCCCTACACCCGGCGTCTGCTCGCTGGCCTCACCCGCGCTGGCCCCCACCCCTTTCCGGCCGGCCCGTGCCAGGGCGGCCACACCGTTGCTGTCGGTACACGCGCTGCACAAACGCTTTCACGAGGCGGGTATCACCGCGGTCGACAATGTCGAGTTCTCCCTGGACCGGGGCGAAACCCTTGCCCTGGTCGGGGAATCCGGTTCCGGCAAGTCGACCACCGCGCGCATCGCCCTGCGGCTCACCGACGCCGACAGCGGAACGGTGACCTTCGACGGTCACGATCTCACCGGCGCTCGCCGGAAACGCCTGCGCGCATTGCGCAGACGGTTCCAGGTGGTGTACCAGAACCCGTATTCCTCCCTCGACCCGCGCTGGAACGTGGGCGACATCATCGCCGAGCCGTTGCGCGCCTTCGGCATCGGCGACCGCTCCCAGCGGGTGCCCGAGTTGCTCGACCAGGTGGCGCTGCCCACCGATTTCACCCGGCGCAAACCGGCCGAACTGTCCGGCGGACAACGGCAACGGGTCGCGATCGCCCGCGCGCTGGCCCTGCGACCCGACCTGCTCGTCCTCGACGAACCGGTCTCCGCGCTCGACGCCTCGGTGCAGGCCCAGATCCTCGACCTGCTCGACGGCCTGCAATCCGAACTGGACCTCGGCTACCTGTTCATCTCCCACGACCTGGCCGTGGTGCGGCGCATCAGCGACCGGGTGGCGGTGATGCGGCACGGGCGCATCGTCGAAACCGGCCCGACCGCGTCGCTGTTCACCGCCCCACAGCACCCCTACACGAGGGAACTGCTCGCGGCCATCCCCGCACCGGCCTTCGACATCGACGGAAAGGAGACCCGATGAGCGCGCTGTTCCTCGGCATCGAGACACCGGGCACCGGAGCCCACCCCGCGTCCTGGCGGCGTCCCGATTCCCGCGCCGAAGACCTGTTCACGGCCGACTACTGGACCGAGGTGATCACCTCAGCGGAGGCGCTCGGGTTCGACGCCGTGTTCCTGCCGGACTCGTTCGCCCTGCAGCAAGGCGGGCCCGCCGTGACCCGCGGCAGGCTCGACGCGGTGGCCGTCGCCGCCCGTACCGCCCCGCTGACCCGCCGCGTCGGACTGGTCCCGCAGGTGCCGGTGACCCACACCGAGCCCTTCCACGTGTCCAAGGCGATCGCCGCGCTCGACTTCGCGAGCCTCGGTCGCGCGGGCTGGGAAGTCACCGTGTCCACCGGAGAGACGGAGGCGGCCGCGTTCGGCCGCAAGAAGGTTCAGGACGCGGCCTCGCTCTGGCACGAGGCCGACGAAGCGGTGGAGGTGGTGACGCGGCTGTGGGACAGCTGGGAGGACGACGCCGAGATCCGCGATGTGCCGACCGGCCGGTTCATCGACCGCGACCGCCTGCACTACATCGATTTCGCGGGTGACAACTTCTCGGTGAAGGGCCCGGCGATCACCCCGCGCTCACCCCAGGGTCAGCCGATCGTCACGGTGCGCGCCGACGACCCGTCCTCGACCGAGATCGCCGTCCACCGCGCCGACCTCGTCCGCATCACCGCACCCGATCTCCCCACCGCCGCCGCACACCGCCTCGCCCTGCGCGCCGCGATCGCGGGGTCCGGACGCGACCCCGATGCGGTGCGGGTTCTGCTTGATCTGCCTGTGCACCTGGCCGATTCGGTCGCGATTGCACACGCCGACATCGACGAACTCGACCGCTGGGCGCTCGGCAGGGGGACGTTCGCCGGAACGGATCGCTCGGACCGAGATGCCGCGGGAAGCGGTGGGCTACGGCACGTGGGCACCGCCGCGACGCTCGACGATCTGCTCGCCGAGATCGTGCGGTCCGGGGCTGCCGACGGTGTGGTGCTGCAACCGTTGGCAGTCCATGCCACCTTGTCGGTTCTCACCGCGCACCGCCGACCCCCCACCGGTGCGGGCACTGAGGCGGACGGCTCCCGATCGGTCGATACCGCGACAGCCGACGCACCCGACGCCGTCCCCGCGGACTCCGCATCTTCGGCACACCGCCGTGATCCCACCTTTCGCGACCGCCTCGGTCTTCCCCGCCCCGTCAGCCGATACGCCGCAGGAGCAGCGCTGTGACCTCGAAACCGCGCAAGCAAATCCATCTCGCCGCGCACTTTCCCGGCGTGAACAACACCACCGTCTGGGCCGACCCGGCCTCGAAATCGCAGGTCGAGTTCGCCTCGTTCGAGCACCTGGCCCGCACCGCCGAGCGCGGCCTGTTCGACTTCTTCTTCCTGGCCGAGGGGCTGCGGCTGCGTGAGCATCGCGGCCGGATCCACGACCTGGACGTGGTGGGCCGTCCCGACACGTTCACCGTGCTCAACGCGGTGGCCGCGGTCACCGAACGGCTCGGGCTGGCAGGCACCATCAACAGCACCTACAACGAACCGTTCGAGTTGGCCAAGCAGTTCGCCGCCCTGGATCACCTGTCCGGTGGCCGGGCGGCCTGGAATGTGGTCACCTCCTCCGACGCGTTCACCGGCGAGAACTTCCGGCGCGGTGGGTATCTCGAGCACGGCGCCCGGTACCAGCGCGCCGCCGAAGTGGTCGCGGCGGCCCGGGCGCTGTGGGACAGCTGGCCCGCCGACACCCTGGTGGTCGACCGTGAGCAGGGTGTGTTCGCTCACGAGATCCCCGAAACCTCGTACCGGAGCTCGCAATTCGACATCCGCGCGCCGTTCGTCGTCCCACCCGCACCGCAGGGTCACCCGGTGTTGCTGCAGGCGGGCGACTCCGACGAAGGACGTGAGTTCGGTGCGAAGACCGCCGATGCCATCTTCACCGCGCACGGCACCCTCGAGGCGGGTCAGCGGTTCTACGCCGACATCAAGGGGCGGCTCTCGAAATACGGGCGCACACCCGATGAGCTGCTGGTCTTCCCCGCCGCGACCTTCGTTCTCGGCGACACCGCCGACGACGCGCACGAGCGGGCCCGCCACATCCGCTACCAACAGGTGAGCCCGGCCACCGCCATCGCCTTCCTCGAACAGGTCTGGGGCCGAGAGCTTTCCGAATACGACCCGGACGGCCCGCTACCCGACGTGGAACCCGACCCGGCCACCGAGATCACCCGTGGCCGGGTCAGGCACGCGAAGGATCCGCTGGCCGTGGTGAAAGCCTGGCGCGAACGTGCCGAGGCGGACAACCTCAGCATCCGCGAACTCGTCATCGAGGTCACCGCCCGGCAGCAGTTCGTCGGCACCGCCGCCCAGGTGGCCGAGCAGATCGACCACTACGTGCAGTCCGACGCGGCCGACGGATTCATCCTCGTCCCCCACCTGACCCCCGGCGGACTCGACGAGTTCGTCGAATCCGTGGTGCCGGAACTGCAGAACAGAGGCAGTTTCCGCACCTCCTACACCGGCACGACCCTGCGCGACCACCTCGGTCTGCGCCATCCCCGTCACCGCACCGTCACCGAAGGAGCCCGCGCGTCATGACCGTCACCATCGACAACCTCGACACCACAACCACTTTCGCCGACGACTGGGCCCGCTGGCACCACGCCCGCGAGGACGGGCTGCGCGACCCGCTCGGCTGGCTCAGCCTCGCCGGACTGCACTGGCTCACCGATCGCCCCGAACGCCTCGACGGCGTGCCCGGCACCTGGTGGGTCACCGACGAGAAGGTGTTCGTCACCGCCCAGCCCGCCGACCGGCTCGATGTGGAGGGCGACCGGATCGCCGGAGTCCGCATCCTCGAACCCGGCGAGGGCGCGCCCGGGGTGAGCGTGTTCAACGAGGAGCGCGTCCTCGAAGTGATCAGGCGCTCCGGGCAATTCGCGGTCCGCGTGCACGATCCGGCCGCACCGACCCTGGTCGCGTTCACCGGCGTGCCCGCCTACCCGGCCGACCCGCGCTGGGTGGTGACCGGGCGCTTCACCCCGTTCGAGCAGCCACGCACCGTCACCACCGGCGCGGTGGTCGAAGGGCTCGAACACCACCACCCGGCGGCGGGCATCATCGAGTTCCGCCTCGGTGACAGCCATGAGGCGTTGCTGGCCTTCGGCACCCCGGACGATCTGAAGGTGCTGTTCACCGACGCCACCAGCGGGATCACCACCTACCCGGCGGCGCGCTCGCTCGCGATCGGCGCGGTGGCCGCCGACGGCACCGTCACCCTCGACTTCAATCGGGCGGTGAACCTGCCGTGCGCCTTCACCGACTACGCCACCTGCCCGGTGGCCCCGCGGGAGAACCGGCTGCGGGTGGCGGTGGAAGCGGGAGAACAGGATCCGAGATCATGAGTGTGCCGCTCTCGATCCTGGATCTGGCACCGATCAGCGAGGGGTCGAGCGCCGCGGCGGCGGTGCGCAACAGCATCGATCTGGCCAGGCATGCCGAGCAGTGGGGTTATCACCGGTTCTGGTTGGCGGAGCACCATTTCGCGTCGGTGGCCAGTTCCGCCTCGCTCACATTGCTGGGTCTGGTCGCGGCGGCCACCGACCGGATCCGGGTCGGCACGGGCGCGGTGCAGGTGGGTCAGCACACCTCGGTCTCGATCGTCGAGGCGTTCGGCACCGTCGACGCGCTGCACCCGGGCCGGCTCGATCTCGGCCTCGGCCGGTCCGGGCATCGGCGCACCCAGTACGGCGCCGCGACCACCATCGCGAAGGGCGGGCGGCCGGTGCTCGACGCGGTCGTCGGGCGCACCCAGGTGCGCGACGGGGTGGTCGTGCCACCACCGTTCGACCCGCGACGGGTCCTCGACCGGTCGAAATTCCTCGCCTCACTCGAGGCGCTGCAGCAGCCCGGCGCACGATCCCTGGACTTCGCGGACCAGGTCGCCGAGATCAGAGCCCTGCTCGACGGCACCTACACCACCTCCGATGGCGTTGCGCTGCACGCGGTTCCGGGCGAGGGCATCCATACCGAGCTGTGGATCTTCGGCAGTTCCGACGGGGAGAGCGCGGAACTGGCAGGCCGGCTCGGGTTGCCGTTCGCGGCGGCCTACCACGTGGCACCGGGGACCGCGCTGGACGCGGTGGCGGCGTACCGGGCGGCATTCCGGCCGTCGCGGGTGCTCGCCGCGCCGTACGTCATCGTGTCGGCCGACGTGGTCGTGGCCGCCGACGACGACACCGCCCGCAGGCACGCGAGCACCTACGGGCACTGGGTGCACAGTGTGCGCAGCGGAGCGGGCGCGGGCGAGTACCTCGATCCGGCCACCGCCGCGCCACTCACCGACGACCAGTTCCGCCTGGTCGAAGACCGGTTGGCCGCACAGATCGTCGGCTCACCCGGCACCGTGGTCGAACGGCTCGACGCCCTGCGCCGGGTGAGCGACGCCGACGAGCTGCTGGTCACCACCATCACCCACGCGCACGCCGATCGGCTCGAATCGCATCGGTTGCTGGCCGGCGCGTGGGGTCTGCGGGGGTCACTGGCCGCGTAGCCGGAGTGGGCGACGGCACGTCGAGCACAGCTGTACGGAGGCGTATAACAGCGGTAGCCTCAGTTGTTATACGCCCCCGTACAGATCGAGGTCATGTCATGCGACTTCCCGCCTCCGCACATTCCGCCCAGCCGTGGCGCATCCACGAGATCGCGCCCGACTTCGATACCGAAGACGTTTGGCAATTCCGCACTCCCGGCGCGGGCCCCGACGATTTCCCCGCCTTGCTCGCGGCACTCCAGGCGGAGAAGGCGTCCGAGAGCTCGGGCATCAGCGGCGTGCTGTTCAAGATCCGCTGGAAACTGGGCGAGATCTTCGGCTGGGACGACGAATCGGCGGGCACCGGCACCCGCGTCGGCTCCCTCCGCGACCGCCTCCCCGCCGATCTGCGCGACACCCCGACTCCCGACGACAGCGACAGCCCGCTGACCAGCCTCTACGTCCTCGACAACGAGTACGCGGCCGAAATCGCCAACGGCACCATGCACGGCATCGCCCACCTGGGCTGGGTTCCCGACGACACCGGCTACCACCTGCAGATGGCCGTCCTGGTCAAACCCAACGGCCGCCTCGGGCGCCTCTACATGGCCCTGATCAAGCCCTTCCGCTACCTCGTCGTCTACCCGGCCATGACCCGCAACTGGGAGCGAACCTGGCAGACCCTCGCCGCCGCGAGGCGGTGACAACGCGCGGAAAGCCGCTCGTCCAGCTGCCGGTCAGGCGCTGAGAGGGGCGGCGGTGACGCCGTAGCCGAGGTTGGTGAGGACCTCGCTGGTGGCCTTGGCGAAGTTGAGAGTGATGAAGTGCAGGCAGGGCGCGTCTTCGTCGATGAGGCGCTGGGCCATCTCGGTCGCGATCTGGATGCCTTCGGCACGCACGGCGGCGCGGTCCTCCTCCGGACCCGTGCCCGCGGCCCGGGTGAGGCGGGCGACGATGTCGGCGGGCACCGGGCGGCCGGACAGCTCCTCGGCGCGCGCGACGGTGCGCAGCGAGGTGATAGGCATCAACTCGGGGACGATCGGCTTGGCGCCCTCGACGGGATCCATGGCGATCACGCGGTCGCGCAGGCGCAGGTAGTGCTCGACGTCGAAGAACATCTGGGTGATCGAATACTCCGCGCCCGCACGCAGTTTCGCGCACAGGTGGCGGGTGTCGTGGTCCAGGTCGGGTGAGCGGTGGTGGCCCTGCGGGAACGACGCGACGCCGACGTGGAAGTCGCCGAGATCGCGGACGATGCGCACGAGTTCCTCGGCGTACTCGACCCCCTCGGGGTGCTTGCGCCACTCACCCAGCGGGTCGCCGGGCGGGTCGCCGCGCAGCACGAGGACATTGCAGATGCCGGAGTCGGCGTAGGAACCGACCAGCGAGCGCAGTTCGGCGATGCTGTGGCCGACGGCGGTCAGGTGGGCGACCGGCAACAGGGTGGTCTCCTGCGCCAGGGCGCCGGTGATGCGGACCGTGCGGTCGCGGGTTGAGCCGCCCGCGCCGTAGGTCATCGACACGAAGGCGGGGTGCATGCGTTCGAACTCGCGCACCGCGCGCCACAGCCTGGCCTCACCGGCCGCGTCGCGGGGCGGGTTGAACTCGACCGAAAACGGCACGCCCGTGCCCGAATGGGTGCGCAGACTCTGCACCACCGAGGGCGTGTTCGAGACGATCGACTGCTGCTTGGCGGGCCGATCGGGGGTCGAACGTCCCCGTCCACTGTCGAAAGTCACCGGCTCAGTCTAGTGGGACGCTCCGGGCCTACGGCGCCGACCGGGGAACTCCGATACCGGTCACGGCACGTCCCCGCCGGGGACAACCCCGCAGGCCGCGGCACCCGCCGAGGGGAAATCCCCTGTTCGGAGCGGAGAATGTCAAGCCGGATGGACACACGGACCGAGGAGCCCCGGACCCGAGGAAACGCCGGGTGTGGGATCGGTCGCAGCGGCCCTGTGCGCCCGCTGACGCTCCGCACGGCCCGCGTATCGTCGAGACGACGCTGTGCACGCACCGCGAGGGTGCGTCATCGGATCCTGACGCTCGCCATTTGGAGGCCGCCCTGTCCGCCGGAATCGGTACCCCGCTCTCCCGGTCCGCCGCCGACGTGCTGACCGCGGTCGACCCAGTCGCGCTCACCCCCGGCACACCGGCCTTCGTCGCGGCGGTCGAGCAGGTGCTCACGGAGTTCTTCGCGAGCCGCCGCGAGATCGTCGAACCCCTCGGTCCGGTGTTCGTCGACGCGGCCGAGGCGCTGGAACAGTTCGTGGTGCGCGGCGGTAAACGCACCAGGCCGGGCTTCGCCTGGACCGGCTGGCTCGGCGCCGGTGGCGACCCGTCCGCCCCCGAGGCGGCCGCGGTGCTCACCGCGTGTGCCGCACTGGAACTGGTGCAGGCCTGCGCGCTGGTGCACGACGACATCATCGACTCCTCCCGCACCCGGCGTGGCTTCCCGACGGTGCACATCGACTTCACCGATCGGCACCGCACGGCCGGTTGGTCCGGTGACGGCGAGGCATACGGGTCGGCGGTCGCCATTCTGATCGGCGATCTGGCGCTGGCCTGGGCCGACGACCTGGTGAACGCGGCCGGACTCGACACCGCGTCCTTCGCCCGGTTCGCCCCGGTATGGGCGCGCATGCGCACCGAAGTGCTCGGCGGGCAACTGCTCGACATCAACGGCGAGGCCGGCGGCGACGAGTCGGTCGAGGCCGCGCTGCGCATCAACCGCTACAAGACCGCCGCCTACACCATCGAACGGCCGCTGCACCTGGGTGCCGCACTGGCCGGTGCCGACGACGCTCTGGTCGCGGCCTTGCGCACCTATGGAACCGATGTGGGTATCGCGTTCCAGCTGCGCGACGACCTGCTCGGGGTGTTCGGCGATCCGGCCGTCACCGGCAAACCGTCGGGCGACGATCTGCGCGAGGGCAAGCGCACCGTGCTCATCGCCGAGGCGCTGCGCCGGGCCGACCCGGAGTCGGCCGCGCTGATCCGCACCGGGCTCGGCACCGACCTCGACGACGAGGCCGTCGACCGCTTGCGCGCGGTACTGATCGACCTGGGCGCCGTCGACGACGTGGAGCGCCGCATCACCGAGCTCACCGAAACGGGTCTGGCCGCGATCGCGCACAGCGCCGCCACCCCCGCCGCCAAGCATCTGTTGCACGATATGGCGTTGGCCGCCACTCGCCGTACCGCCTGAGGACGTTGTGAAAACTGTTGTGGGACAAGCGAATCATGTCGTCGTCGTGGGAGCCGGGCTGGCCGGGCTCGGCGCCGCGTTGCATCTGCGTGGTGCCGGGCTCGAGGTGACCGTGCTCGAGCGCGCCGATCACCCCGGTGGGCGGGTGGGCCGTTACCGCTTCGCCGACTACGAGATCGACAGCGGCGCAACGGTGCTCACGCTGCCCGAGACGATCGACAACGCCCTCGCGGCGGTCGGGCAGACCCGAGAGGACGTCGGGCTGCGCATCCATCGCCTGACTCCGGCCTATCACGCCCGCTTCGCCGACGGCAGCGACATCCGGGTCTTCGACGACGCCGAACAGATGGCGGCCGAGGTGACCCGCGCGTGCGGTCCCCGCGAGGCACGTGGCTATAGGCGGCTGCGCGATTGGCTCGGCCGGATGTACGAAGCCGAGTTCGACGAATTCATGAACGCCGATTTCGATTCGCCTCTCGACATGGTCCGCACACCGGCCGCCCGGTCGGCGCTGGCCCGGGTGGTGCGCCTCGGTGGGCTCGGCAAACTCGGGCCGCGGGTGCGCTCGTACCTCCGCGACGAGCGGCTGACCAGGCTTTTCACCTTCCAGGCGCTCTATGCGGGGACGGCGCCGGATCAGGCGCTCGCCGTCTACGGCGCGATCCCGAACATGGACACCTGCCTCGGGGTGCACTTCCCCGAGGGTGGAATGCGGGCCGTCACCACTGCGCTGGCCGAGGCCTTCACGGCCGCGGGCGGGCGCCTCGAGCTCGGCACCGAGGTCACCGGCATCGAGTACGCGACCCGCAAGGGCACCGCGTCACCGGGTGCCCGCCACGCCGAGGCCGTCCGCACGGTCGACGGGCGAAGCGTCGCCTGCGACGCGGTGGTCATCACCGCCGACCTCGGCTCGATCCGCCGCTTCGGGCTGCGCAACCGGCGAGGGCTGCGGGCCTCGCCGTCGGCCGTCGTCGCGCACGGCACCGTGCCCGCCGAGGTTGCCGCGCGGTGGCCGGTGCAGGCCCATCACACGATCGAGTTCGGGGCCGCCTGGGAGCAGACCTTCCGCGAGATCGCCGCGGGCAAGGGCCGGGGCAAACTGATGAGCGACCCGTCGCTGCTGCTCACCCGCCCCGCGCTCACCGACGCGGGCCAGTTCGTCGACCGCGCCGACGGCCGCTGGGAACCGCTCTCGCTGCTCGCGCCGTGCCCCAACCTGACCTCGGCGCCGCTGGACTGGGACCGCATCGGCCCGGCCTACCTGCGCGAACTGCTCGCGACGCTCGAGCAGCGCGGTTACACCGGCATCGGTGAGTACTTCCGCGTCGATCACCTCGACACACCGGCGACCTGGGCGGCCCAGGGCATGATCGCGGGCACACCGTTCTCGGTGGCGCACCTTTTCCGGCAGACCGGACCGCTGCGTCCACGCAACCTGCCAAGGGGCGTAGACAATGTCGTTCTCGCAGGTTGCGGCACTACTCCGGGGGTCGGTGTGCCCACCACGCTGCTGTCGGGCGAACTGGCGGCGGCGCGAATCACCGGCAGCCGGGCGCACACCGGTAGCGACCACCGGGTTAGTGTTCGGAACTGAAGCCGTAAACTGACGGCCGACTTATCAGCTCGCGGTTGCGACCGCCGACCATCCGGGGGGAACGACCGAAGATGCCGCCCCCCGAGACGACCGTAGGCCCCATGGACACCACGCGCACCCTCGAACCGCAGCGCCATCTGCCCGCCGGGACCGATCCCGGCGTCCGGTCGCGGCTGCGCACTGTCGGCGATTTCGCCCGGAGCCCCGAAGGTCATGCGGCCTTCATGGGATTCTTCGGCGCCATCATGATCACCTTCGGCGGTTTCGGTGCGGGCGCCGTCCGCAAACGCGATCCGCTGCTCGAGGCGCTGCACCTGTCGTGGCTGCGATTCGGCCACGGCTACGCCCTGTCGATGATCGTCATCTGGGCCGGTGTGCTGCTGATGATCACCGCGTGGGTGCGCCTGGGCCGCACGCTCATCGGCAACGGTGAACCGAAGGTCACGCTCAACGAGCTGCGGGTGATCGTCGGAATCTGGATCACCCCACTGCTTTTCGCGGCCCCGATGTTCAGCCGCGACGCCTACTCCTATCTCGCCCAGGGTGCGCTCCTGCGCGACGGTTTCGACCCCTACCAGGTGGGTCCCGTCGCCAATCCCGGTGTGCTGCTGGACAATGTGAGCCCCGTGTGGACCACAACCACCGCGCCGTACGGGCCGGTGTTCCTGCTGATGGGCCGCGCGATCACCACGCTCACCGGTGACAATGTGATCGCCGGGACCATCGCGCTGCGCTTCGTCATGCTGCCCGGTCTGGCGCTGATGGTGTGGGCGGTGCCCTATCTGACCAAGCATCTCGGCGGCAAACCGACCGTGGCGCTGTGGCTGGCGGTACTCAATCCGCTGGTGCTCGTGCACCTCATCGGCGGCGTGCACAACGAGATGCTGATGGTCGGGCTGATGTGCGCGGGGATCGCGCTCGTGCTCGAGCGTCATCATGTGGCGGGCATCGTCGTGGTGGCCATCGGCGTCGCGATCAAGGCGACGGCAGGCGTGGCGTTGCCGTTCCTGGTGTGGATCTGGATCCTGCACGAGAAGGAACGGCGGGCGGCCGAACGCCGGGCCCACGCCGACTCCGACGCCGGTCTCGCCGAGGAACTGAAGCATCCCGACGCGGCCCGGCCCTCGGCCGACATGCCGCATCCACTGCTCGTGTTCACCAAGATCGCCGGCATCGGCATCGGCGTCTTCGCACTGGTCTTCGGTGCGGCATCGGTGATCGCCGGGGTCGGCTTCGGCTGGGTGACCGCGTTGCAGGGCTCGAACAAGATCATCAACTGGCTGTCGCTGCCGACGATCCTCGCGCACATGGTCACCTGGGTGACGCCGTGGTCGCTGGATTCGGTCCTGTCCGTCACCCGCGAACTGTGCAAGGTCGCGCTGGTGGTCCTGCTCGTGGCCACCTGGTGGCGGTTCCGCCACAGCGAGCGCGAGGCCGTGATGGGCATCATCGTCGCGTTCGTGGCGATCGTGCTGCTCTCCCCCGCCGCCCTGCCCTGGTACTACTCGTGGCCGCTGGCGCTGGCCGCCGGTTTCGCGCTGTCGACGGTGACCCTGCAGTGGCTGGTCGGTATCTGCACCTGGCTGATGCTGGTGTTCCAGCCGGACGGCTCGATCGGCCTCTACAACTTCTGGCACGTGGCGCTGGCGACGTTCGCCGCCGTGGTGGCCGCCGTGTCGCTGCGCCACGTCGACCCGCTGCACCTGCGTTCGGCGAGTTCCCGCGCGATAGCCAAGGAACACGCACCGCCCGTCACGGCATGAGTGTTCCCACCGCGCTGGACGACGCCTACGCGACCTGTCGCCGCATTGCCGCCGAGCACGGACGCACCTACTTCCTCGCCACGGCCTTACTGAGCCCGGAGCGGCGCCGGGCCGTGCACGCGCTGTACGCGTTCGCGCGGATGGTGGACGACATCGTCGATCACGCCGACGACCCCGCGTGGATCCTCGACCCGGCCGACAGACCGCAAGCGCGCCCCTCCAGCGTGGCCCCGGGCGCACACGGTCCTGATCGCCGCCTTCCCCACGCCGGCGACGGCATCTCCCCCGCCCAGCACCTCGATCTGGTCGAGAAGCAGCTCCGGCTGGCCATCGAGCAGGGCAACACCGATACCGCCGACCTGCGGCGCCGCCAGATCATCACCGCGACGGCCGACACCATCGCCCGCTACGACATCACGCACGACCACCTCTGGACGTTCCTCGATGCCATGCGCATGGACGTCCCCGGTACGACCGTGCACCGCAGGCGGTACGCGAGCATGGCCGAGTTGGCCGAGTACATGCGTGGGTCGGCCGCCGCCATCGGTCTGCAGTTGCTGCCGGTGCTCGGCACCGTGGTCCCGGTGGCCGAAGCCGAACCCGCTGCCGCGGCGTTGGGCGAGGCGTTCCAGATAACGAACTTTCTGCGTGATGTGGCCGAAGACCTCGATCGCGACCGTATCTACCTGCCCATCGACGAACTGGCCGCGTTCGGCGTCGACGAGGCGCGGCTGCGCGCGTGCCGGACGGCCGGGCGAACCGATCAACCGACGCGACGCGCCCTGGCCCATCTGATCGCCGTCAACCGCGACATCTACCGCCGCGCGGTCCCCGGCATCGACCTGCTGGCTCCCCGGGTCCGTCCGGCGATCCGAACCGCCGCCGTGCTTTACGCCGAGATCCTCGACCAGATCGAAGCAGCCGACTATCAGGTCTTCACCACCCGCGCGACGGTCCCGAACCACCGCCGAATCATGGTCGCCGCCAAGGGTTTCGCGACTCAGCGCCGCGACCGGCCGGGGCTCGACCCCCGCGCGAGGTAACCCACCCCGAAGCCGACGCCCGGCAAGGGCGAACTGGCCATCCGGTCCGCCGGGCGCGTCCACTCAGCCTGTTCGGCAGGTCCTCAGAAAGGTTCGGCGGCGGCGCGGCGGATGACCTCGCGGGCCAGCGGGCCGTGCAGGGCGTCGACCGGGCGGCCGGGAAGGGAGTCGTCTTCGGTGTAGATCCAGCGGAGGATGTCCTCGTCGCTGTACTTGCCGTCGCGCATCACCGTGATCAGGCCGGGCAACATGCGGACGATCTCGTCGTTGTCGTCGAAGAAGCGGGACGGAATGCCGACGACACCGCCCCGGCGCACCGCGATGAGCTGGTGATCGCGCAGCATCTGGTGCACCGCGGTCACCGGGACGCCGAGTATGTCGGCGGCCTCGGGCAGGGAGACGAGGGTTTCGGTGTCGGGCAGCACGTCGTCGCTGCAGGGAAAGGCACTCACCCGCACAACGGTAGTACGTGACGCGGCGCATCCATCGGCGGGCATGCCGTCGCACCCGGTTACGATCGTGGGGGCCGCACCACCGTGGCCAGTTTGTCGTACGCCGGAGGAACCTGTGATCGGCCAGATGCTGGAAGGGCGCTATCGCATCGACGCGCCGATCGCGCGCGGCGGAATGTCGATGGTGTTCCGCGGAACCGACACCCGGCTCGACCGTCCCGTCGCCATCAAGGTGATGGACCCCAAGTTCGCGAGCGACCCGCAGTTCCTGAGCCGCTTCGAGTTCGAGGCGCGCGCGGTGGCCAAACTCAAGCACCCGTCGCTCGTCGCGGTGTACGACCAGGGTGTCGACGGCGAATATCCCTTCCTCATCATGGAATTGGTCGAGGGCGGGACCCTGCGTGAGCTGCTGCGCGAACGCGGCCCGATGCCCCCGCACGCCGTGCGGGCCGTCGCCGAACCGGTGCTGCGCGCCATCGGCACCGCGCACGACGCCGGCCTGGTGCACCGCGACATCAAGCCGGAGAACGTGCTGATCTCCGACGCGGGCGAGGTGAAGATCGCCGACTTCGGCCTGGTCCGCGCCGTGGCCGCCGCCAACACCACCTCCGCCAGCGTGATCCTCGGCACCGCCGCCTACCTGTCGCCGGAGCAGGTCACCACCGGCACCGCCGACGCGCGCTCGGACGTGTACTCCTTCGGCATCCTGATCTTCGAACTGCTCACCGGCCGCGTACCGTTCACCGGCGACAATTCGCTGTCGGTGGCGTACCAGCGCGTGGAGAACGACGTACCGGCGCCGAGTCAGTTCATCGACGGTGTGCCCGCCGAATTCGACGCCCTCGTCGCCGAGGCCACCTCCCGCGACCCCGCGAAGCGCTTCGCCGACGCCAACCAGATGGCGGCCAACCTGCAGGCCGTCGCGATGACCTTGAACCTGCCGCCGTATCGCGTTCCGGCACCCCGTGATTCGGCCGAGCATCTCAGCGAGGCCTTTCGCGCACCCGTGGCCGCGGCGAATCCCGTCGCACCGCCGCATGAACCCGCACCGCCGCGTCCGGTCGCTCAGCCGCAGCACACCCGGGTGGTCACCGCGCAACGGCCCCGACTCGACGAGCACGCCGATCCGCCCGCGCCCCTGCACAATCCGTTCGTCCCGGCCGAGACCCATACCCGCCGCACCGGCCTGGTGTGGGTGGGTATCGTCACCGCGCTGACGCTGCTGGTCGGCATCGGTGGCTGGTGGCTCGGTGTCGGCCGCTACACGGCGGTGCCGCCGATCGCGGGCATGGACAGCGAGCGGGCCGTCGCCGTGCTGGAACAGGCCGGATTCGAGACGGTACTGCGGCAGAAGGCGTCCGACACGATCCCGGTGGGCGGCGTGGTCGGCACCGACCCGTCGGCGGGTTCGCGGGTCACCAAGAGCTCCACCATCGCCGTGCTGATCTCCAACGGCAAACCACGCGTACCCGAGGACATCAAGCCCGGCGACCAGATCAGTGCCGTGAACGCCGCCATCCGCGACATGGGCCTGCAACCCATCGACAGCGGCGAAGCGGCCAGCACCGCCCCGAAGGGCTCACTGGCCAGGGTCGAGCCCGCCCCCGGCACCGTGTTGCCGATGGGCGCGCAGGTGAAGGTGTACCGCAGCAAGGGCTCCCAGCCCGTGAACGTGCCCGATGTGCGCGGCAAGACCACCGAGGAAGCCACCCAGGCGCTCACCAAGGCCGGACTCACCGTCCGCGAGGTGAAGGTGCAGTTCGACAAGAGCATCGAGGCCGACAAGGCCATCGGCACCGACCCCGCCGTCGGCACCACCCTGCAGTCCGGCGACAGCGTCACCCTGCTCGTCTCCAACGCGATCAAGGTCCCCAACGTGATGGGTCAGAACGTCGGCAACGCCCGCGCCAAACTCCAGCAACTAGGCCTGCGCGTAGAGGTCAAATCCCTCACCGACTCCGACAGCTCCCTGGTCATCGGCCAGGTCCCCGGCATCAACACGAACGTGGAGGCGGGCAGCGTCGTATCGCTGACCGCCCTACCTTGAAGAGATCGCGCCCCGGAAAAGGACGACAAGCCCGACAAGGAAAAGCCCGGCCGCGGCGGTAACCGCTGACCGGGCTCTACCGAACCAGCTCAGCGCAGCATCTCCGCCACCAGGAACGACAGTTCCAGCGACTGCTGAGTGTTGAGCCGGGGATCGCAGGCAGTCTCGTACCGCCCACCGAGATCCAGATCGGAGATGTCCTGCGCACCACCGAGGCATTCGGTGACGTTCTCGCCGGTCAGCTCGATGTGCATACCGCCGGGGTGGGTGCCGAGCGCGTGGTGGACCTCGAAGAAGCCCTGCACCTCGTCGACGATGCGATCGAAGTGACGGGTCTTGAACCCGGTGGACGACTCGTGGGTGTTGCCGTGCATCGGGTCGCACTGCCAGATCACCTGGTGGCCGGTGGCCTGCACCTTCTCGATGATCGGCGGCAGCACATCGCGCACCTTGCCGTTGCCCATGCGCGCCACCAGGGTGAGCCGGCCGGGTTCGTTGTTCGGGTCGAGCCGCTCGACGTATTCCACCGCCTGGTCGGGGGTGGTTGTCGGGCCGATCTTGAGGCCGATGGGGTTGGCCAGCAACTCGGCGAAGGCGATGTGGGCACCGTCGAGCTGACGGGTGCGCTCACCGATCCACAGGAAGTGCGCGGACAGGTCGTAGAGCAGCGGTTCGCCCGTCTCGCTCTCGCTGAGGCGGAGCATCGCGCGCTCGTAGTCGAGGACGAGCGCCTCGTGCGAGGCGTAGATGCGGGCGGTCTTGAGGCTCGGGTCGTTGACCTGACAGGCCGCCATGAACCGCAGACCCTTGTCGATCTCCTCGGCCAGGGTCTCGTAGCGCGCACCCGCGGGCGACTGGGCGACGAAGTCGCGGTTCCAGTCGTGCAGGCGGTGCAGGTCGGCCGTGCCCGCACTGGTGAGGGCACGGACCAGGTTCATCGCGGCACTCGCGTTGGCGTAGGCCCGGACCAGGCGTGACGGGTCGTGGCGGCGCAGCTGCTCGTCGGCGACCAGGGAGTTGACCATGTCGCCCCGGTAGGACTTCAGGCCGAGCGCGTCGATGTCGGCCGAGCGCGGCTTGGCGTACTGACCGGCGATGCGGGCCACCTTCACCACCGGCATGCTCGCGCCGTAGGTGAGCACGACAGCCATCTGCAGCAGGGTGCGGATATTGCCCCTGATGTGGGGTTCGGTGTTGTCGGCGAAGGTTTCCGCGCAGTCACCGCCCTGCATCAGGAAGGCCTCGCCGCGCGCCACCTGCGCCAGCTGCGCCTTGAGGTCCTCGACCTCGGCGGGCAGGCAGATCGGCGGCACGCTCTCGAGCACGGTGCGCATCGTGGTGGCCTCGTCGGCGTCCCAGGACGGCTGCTGCAGGGCGGGGCGAGCCAGAGCGGCGTCCAGTCGCCTGCGCAGATCGTCAGGCAGCGGCGGCAGTTCCGGCAGGCGGTCAATCGGTACGTCGACGGTCCAGGTCACCAGATCAGAATACGGACTCGACGTAGCGGGCGAATATCCGGCGTACCTGCGACGGGCCGACGGGACCCCGGCGGCGACCCCTGCGCACCACGCGCGAAGTGCCCGCATAGGGTTTCACTCAATTCATCGTGGGTCCGCCTGCCTCGTCGCGCCGGACGGGTCGGGCGCCCACCGGCACGAAGAGGCGATCTCCCTGCGATATTTCTACGATTCGGAATTCGTCGAGGACGGCGTGACGATCGATCTGATCTCGATCGGCGTCGTCTGCGAGGACGGACGCGAATACTACGCCGTCTCCACCGAATTCGACGCCGGCCGGGCCGGGCCGTGGGTGCGCCGCAATGTACTACCGAAGCTGCCACCGGCCGGTTCGCCGCTGTATCGCACCCGGGCCCAGATCCGCGACGACCTGTTCAAGTTCTTCCTGCCCCGGCCCGGTGTGTATCCGGAGCTGTGGGCCTGGGTCGGCGCCTACGACCACGTGGCGCTGTGCCAGCTGTGGGGTGACATGACCGCCCTGCCCAAGAACATGCCCCGCTACACCAACGAACTGCGCCAGCACTGGGTGGCCCACGGCAGCCCCGAACTGCCGCCCATCCCCGACGACGCGCACGACGCGCTGGCCGATGCCCGCCACAACCTGGCCAAGTTCGAGGCCATCGAATCCCACCGCCGCACGCCGCGCCTCTGAAAACGACGAAGGCCCCGAGTCGAAAACGACTCGGGGCCTTCGTTGTTCGCGGAATCAGTGACCGCTGTGGTCACCGTTGCCAGTGCGAGCCTGGTGCTCGGCGAGGGCGCCGAGCATCTTGTGCTCCTCGGCCTCCTCGATCTCGGCCCAGGCCTGGCCCTCGGCGCGCGGGTCGGGGCGAAGGAAGCTGCCCGTACCCGGCTTGCCCGCCGAACCGAGGCGGTTCATCTTCTTGGGCACCGGGGCACCCTGGTACTCCAGCGGGATGGCGTGGCCGTGTGCGTCGACCCCGCCCAGCGGCTGGTGCACCTCGATGTACTCACCGTGCGGCAGCCGCTTGATCACACCGGTCTCGATGCCGTGCTCGAGCACCGCGCGGTCGCTGCGCTGCAGGCCGATGCAGAACCGGTAGGTGATGAAGTACGCCAGCGGCGGCAGCAGCAGCAGACCGATGCGGCCGATCCA
Organism: Nocardia sp. NPDC003979; assembly: GCF_053605015.1. Lineage (NCBI taxonomy): Bacteria > Bacillati > Actinomycetota > Actinomycetes > Mycobacteriales > Nocardiaceae > Nocardia > Nocardia sp. NPDC003979. The sequence goes on along the minus strand of NZ_JBSGIJ010000011.1, from coordinate 170,038 downwards.
GGTGGTCGCGTTCAGCGAGATGTCGAACTTCAGCGCGATGATGTCGTTGACACACGAGAGCGTGAGCACCACGTAGAACGCGATGGCCATCGCACCGATCGCCGTGCGCACCGGCACGTCGCGCGGACGCTGCAGCAGGTTGTGGTGCGCACTGGTGTCGCCGGTGAGACGCTTCTCGATCCACGGGTAGGCGATCAGCAGCGTGAACACCAGGCCCATGACCAGCGCGACCCAGAACGCCGCCGGAATCGTGTACCGGCCGAGGTAGAGCTCCCAGGCAGGCATCAGACGCGCCATACCGTCGGTCCACATCATGTAGAAGTCGGGCTGTGAACCCGCCGACACCTGCGACGGGTTGTACGGACCGAGGTTCCACACCGGGTTGATCTGCAGGACACCGCCCATGATGCCGACGATGCCGAGGGTGAAGGCGAAGAACGCGCCCTGGTCGGCGGCGAACACCGGGACGATGCGAGCACCGACCACGTTCGTCTCCGTGCGGGCCGGGCCGGGGAACTGGGTGTGCTTCTGGTACCAGACCAGCGCCACGTGGGCACCGATCAGCGCCAGGATGATGCCGGGCAGCAGCAGCACGTGCGCGATGTAGAGGCGCGGGATGATGATGTCGCCGGGGAAGTCGCCGCCGAACATCAGCCAGTGCAGCCAGGTACCGACCACCGGGACACCGATGGTGATGCCGGAGAACGCGGCACGAAGACCGGTGCCCGAGAGCAGGTCGTCGGGCAGCGAGTAGCCGAAGAAGCCTTCGAACATCGCCAGGATCAGCAGCAGCGAGCCGATCACCCAGTTCGCCTCACGCGGCTTGCGGAACGCGCCGGTGAAGAAGATGCGGAACAGGTGGATGATGATCGACGCCGCGAACAGCAGGGCCGCCCAGTGGTGGATCTGCCGGACGAACAGACCGCCGCGCACCTCGAAGGAGATGTTCAGCGTCGTCTCGTAGGCCCGCGACATGCCGACACCGCGCAGCGGCTGGTAGGCACCGTCGTAGACGACGTGCGCCATCGACGGGTCGAAGTACAGCGTCAGGTAGATACCCGACAGCAGCAGGATGATGAACGCGTACAGCGCGATCTCACCGAGCAGGAACGACCAGTGGGTCGGGAAGACCTTGTTGATCGACCGCTTCACGAACGCGGCGGCGCGATACCGCTCGTCCATCTCATCGGCCTGGTTGGCCATGATAGTTCCAGCACTCATGAACGACGCTCCCAGAAGGCCGGGCCGAGCGGCTCGATGAAGTCGCCCGCGGCGACCAGGAAGCCCTCGGAGTTGACGGTGATCGGCAGCTGAGGCAGCGCACGGGCGGCCGGACCGAAGACCGGCTTACCCCACTCGGTCGCCGAGAACTGCGACTGGTGGCACGGGCACAGGATCCGGTTGGTCTGCTGCTCGAACAGCGAGGTCGGGCAGCCGAGGTGGGTGCAGATCTTCGAGTAGGCGAAGTAGTCGCCGTAGTTGAAGCTCTCCTGGCCCTTGCGCTTGATCGCCTTCTCGGCGTCCTCGGTGCGCAGCCGGATCAGCATGACGGCGTTACGGATGCCGCGCAGCGACTGCAGGGTGGCGTGCGAATCGCCGCGCCACTTCTCTTTCCAGGGGAAGACGGTTTCCATCGCACCCGCGTCGAGATCCTCCGGGCGCACCAGGACGATGTCGTCGGGGCGGCCGGTGTCGCGGCGGATGTAGACGGTCTCGCCCGGGTAGTCCGGGGTCCAGCCCGAGACCCACAGCGGCGACTTGTCGCGCTTGGCCCACGGGTTCTTGATCATGCCGCCGATGAACACCATCGCGGCACCGAGGCCGAGCACACCGACACCGGCACCGGCGGTGCCGAGCATCATCTTGCGGCGACCGAGGGTGGAGGTCTCGAGCGCGTCCTGCAGCTCGGCGGCCAGGGTACGGCGCTCGACCTCGTCGGACGGGCCGTCGTGGCGCTGCTGGATGGAGATCTCGGCGGGGATGAACCGCTTGCGGATCAGCACCACGGCGATACCGATGACCAGCACCGAGATGCCGAAGGTCAGACCGATGAGCGGGGTGAACAGCGAGTAGGCCTCGTGGCCCCGGTCGCCCTTGCCCTTCCACTCCCACGGCCAGAACAGGAAGACACCGATCAGCGCGGCGGCCGCGAGGCCGGAGATGGCGAACCAGAACGTGACGGCCCGCTCGGCGCGCTTCTCCGCCCGGGTGCCGGCCACCGGCCAGCGCTCGCCGCGGTACACGACCTCGACGTCGTCTCGCGCGGTACCGAGTTCGACGAGCTCGTCACGCGACATCGCGTCCAGTTCGTCTTCGGTGGGTTCGCGACCCATGTCGCTTCGCTCCTGTCCACTCATGACTGTGTCCTATCCGACGCGCCGAGCGCGACCTGCCCGATCATGTCCGGGAACCGATCCACATGGCCGCACCGACGGTGGCGGTGATGCCGATGACCCAGATGGCGAGACCCTCGGTCGCCGGACCGAAACCGCCGAGATCCCAGCCGCCGGGCGACTTCTCCTCCGCGGCGTTCTTGACGTAGGCGACGATGTCGCGCTTCTCTTCCGGCGTCAGCTGGCGGTCGGAGAACTTGGGCATGTTCTGCGGGCCGGTGAGCATGGCGTCGTAGATCTGCTGCTCGTTGGCCGGCTCGAGCGGCGGAGCGAACTTACCGCCCGACAGCGCGCCACCACGACCGGTGAAGTTGTGGCAGGACGCGCAGTTCATGCGGAACAGCTCCGAACCGCGGCCGATGTCGTCGCCGCGCAGCGATTCCTGGGCGATTTCGCCGTTGGCGTCGCGGATCACCGAGGGGCCACCGCCGTTGGCGGCGACGTAGGCGCCGAGCGCGTCGGTCTGATGCGCGTCGAACTTCTCGGGCTTGCGCATGGCCTGGGCCTCGTTGCGCACCATCGGCATACGGCCGGAGGAGACCTGGAAGTAGACCGCGGCCTCACCGACACCGATCAGGCTCGGACCGCGATCGGGCACACCCTGCAGGTTCGCACCGTGGCAGGTGATGCACGAGGTCTCGTAGAGCTGCTTGCCCTCACGGATCAGCGCGGACTGGTCCTCGTTCGCGGTGGCGATCTGCGGCTCGGGGGTGAGCGCGCTCGCCAGGAAGCCGGCTCCGACGAGGCCGACCATCAGCGCGAGCGCACCCGCGATACGACGGCGGGCACGACGCTGCTTGCGCGTCTTGGCAGCCTGACCGGCGCCTGCGGGCTCGGGGGCCGACGGGGGAGATGAACTCATCTGTAGTCCCTTTGGAGTAGACGGAACCGACTTGTGCAAAAGCTTGTGTGCCCGCGGGCTAGCTGACGAAGTAGATCGTGGCGAACAGCCCGATCCAGACGATGTCGACGAAATGCCAGTAGTAGGACACCACGATGGCGGCGGTGGCCTGAGCGGGGGTGAACTTGCTCAGCGTGGTGCGGATGAGCAGGAACACGAACGCGATCAGACCGCCGATCACGTGCAGACCGTGGAAGCCGGTGGTGATGTAGAAGACCGAGCCGTAGGAGCTGCCCGCGATGGTCGTGCCCTCGTGCGCCAGGTGGTAGTACTCGTACGCCTGACCGGCGACGAAGAAGGCACCCATCAGCAGGGTGATCGTGTACCAGCGGCGCAGGCCGAACACGTCGCCCTTCTCCGCGGCGAACACGCCCATCTGGCAGGTGAACGACGATGCGATCAGCACGGCCGTCACCGGAACAGCCAACGCGAGGTTCAGCTCGGTGGGCTCCGGGGGCCAGTCGCCGTGCGCTTGCGCGCGCGCAACGAAGTACATGGCGAAGAGGCCGGCGAAGAACATCAGCTCGCTCGACAGCCAGATGATGGTTCCGACGCTGACCATGTTGGGCCGGTTCAGCGAATGCACACGCTGAGTAATGGCCGATCCTGGGGTGCCTACTGCGGTCGTCACGGGGTAAGTATGACTCTTCGTAGTACGACAGCTGTACCCGGGTACGAAAGTTTGTCGCGCGGACCGGAAAACCCACGTACAGAGGGGGTCCGAAGCACCCGTCGGCGTGTTGGCGACTCTTCGCGTGACAACTCATTGTGACAGCGTTGGATGTGGATAGGCTGAGACGAGGAGGCGACGATGGTCGTAGTGCGGATGTGGCGGCGGCTCTTCGGTGGGCAACCCGGTGGGCTCGATCCCACGCGCGAGGATCTGGTCGTCGTCGCGTCGAGCTTCGACGACGCCGAGGCGTCCTCGGTGGCGCTCGACCGGGCCGTCGATCTCGATCGCGGCGCGCAGGCGGTGTTGCGGCACCATCTGCGGCTACCCGCCGATCGCATCGACGAGGCCTGTGAGATCGCCGGATACGACGGCTACGAGCGCGCGGAGGTGGTGCGCGGGGTCTCCGACGAGCTCGTGCCCGTGCTGCTGCAGCGGGTACAGCTGCTCGACCCGCTGACGATCTCGCAGGAACGTTCGCGGATGGCGGGCCTGGCGCAACGCCACGACGGGGTCGCCGACGGGTGGGACGCGCTGCAGCCGCCACGTCCGGCCGCCTAAACTTGCCGATCGAGCGCACAGTGGTTGCGCAAGCGCAACCTCGTTGCGCCCGTCGTCGAAACGGAGATGCAGAGCAGATGAGCGTGCGCAGCTGGCCCCAGGTGCTCGGGACACTCGCCGACGGGGGTGACCTCGGCTCCGACGACACCGCGTGGGTGATCGACGAGATCTTCACCGACAACGCCACCCCTGCCCAGATCGCGGCCTTCGGCGTCGCCATGAAGATCAAGGGCCCCACCCCCGCCGAACTGGCGGGCATGGTGTCGGGGATGCTCGGGCACGCGCGGCTGGTGCACGTCGACGGGGACGCGGTCGACATCGTCGGCACCGGCGGTGATCGTTCCGGGTCGGTGAACATTTCCACCATGTCCTCGGTGGTCGTCGCGTCGGCGGGGGTGCCGGTGGTCAAGCACGGCAACAGGGCCGCGTCGTCGAAGGCCGGTGGCGCCGATGTGCTCGAGGCGCTCGGTGTGAAGCTGGCGCTCGGCCCGCAGTCGGTGGCGCGGTCGGTGCGCGAGGCCGGGATCGGGTTCTGCTTCGCGCCGCTGTTCCATTCGGGTCTGCGTTTCGCGGGTGCGGCGCGCAAGGAGATCGGCATTCCGACCGTGTTCAATGTCCTCGGCCCGCTGACGAATCCGGCGCAGCCGCGCGCCGGGCTGATCGGCTGCGCGTTCGAGGACCTGGCGCCGGTGATCGCGGGTGTGTTCGCGCGACGCCGCTTCGCCGACGCGGTACCGGGTGTCGCGGGGACCCCCGCCGAGTACAGCGCCAGTGCGCTCGTAGTGCGCGGGCGCGACGGGCTCGACGAGATCACCACCTCGGATCTGACCGATGTGTGGGTGGTCAGCGGTGGGCGCGTCGAGCAGACGGTGCTCGATCCGACCGCGCTCGGCATCCCCCGCGTCGATCTCGACGAGTTGCGTGGCGGCGATGCGGCCGAGAACGCGCGGATCGCGCGGGAGGTCTTCGCCGGGACGCCGGGTCCGGTGCGGGACGCGGTGCTGCTGAATTCGGCCGCGGCGATCGTCGCCTACGACCTGTCACGTGGCGTGGGCGATGTCGATCTCGACCTGGACGCCGCGCTCTCGGCGGCGATGGAACGCGCCGCCGCCGCGGTGGACAGCGGCGCGTCCGCGAAGTTGCTGCAGACCTGGGCCGAACTCACCCAGGTCCTCGACGACAACTGAAAGCCCTACTCCCCCAGGGAGAATCCGGCTTCCACGTCGGCACTGGAATACGACTTGAAGGCGATGTGGGTGGTGGTGCGCACCACCCCGTCGACCTTGTCGATGCCCTCGGTGACGACCTCGGCGATGCGCTCGTGATCGCGTACCCGCACGATCGCGATCAGGTCCACATCGCCGGCGCAGGAGTACACCTCGGCGACTCCTGTGGTATCGGCGAGCGCCTGTGCGGTCTCGGGGATGCGAGAGTTCTCGGCCTGGATCAGCACGATCGCGGTAATCATGGGATCAGCCTAGAACTTCGGGCCGCTCGGTGGCCGCTTTGAACCGTCGCATGAGGTCGTAGCTCTTCACACCCGGTGCCGTTTCCAGCGAACTCGATACGTCGACGCCGTAGGGACGGTGGCGGGCGATGACGTCGGCGACATTGTCCGGGTCGAGGCCACCGGCCAGCACCACCCGGCCCGGCTGGGCGCGCACCCAGTCGGGGAACTCCTCGAAGACGCCGCTGCCCGCGCTGGCGTCGTAGAAGAAGTATTCGCTGGTCTGCTCGGGTGCGGGCGGGGTCGAGGAGCAGAAGGCCAGGTTCGGCAGGTCGGCCCACCGGTAGAGCTGGACGACGTCGAAGGCGTCGGCCACCTCGGCGACTTCGGCGTGTTCCAGCGCGACCGCGAAGGTGGTGATGCGACCGCGCGCGTAGTCGGCGAGGGCACGGGCCTGCTCGGGCGTGCGGTATCGCTTGCTCTTGGGCGTGACCATGACGCCGATCGCCGAGTAGCCCAGCTCGACCGCCCAGTCGATCTGTTCCTCGGTGGTCAACCCACACACTTTCACGAACACCGCCACCAGTCCTTTCCACCGTGAACGCCACCGACCATGATCCAGGACGGGCCAGGTGTGTGGCGGTCAGGGCGGTGGAACAGCGCCGGTCGCGTTCACCGCTCCGCCAGATACTGCTCCTGCTCGGACCGCACTTGCGCCGCCTCCCGGGCCAGCTGCGCCCAGGCGACCCAGCGGGCGGCACCGTGCAAGGGTTCGCAGTACCCGTCGCTGGTCCGGACGATCCTGGCGCCGGGTTTGGCGAGCCAACGCGCGATGACGCCGACCTCTTCCGGCGGCGCACCGAGGAGCGGGGGTACGTCGTGGGCGAACACGGCCGGCCGCTCGGCGCGCGACCCGGCAGCCTCGGCGAGCGACGGAGCCGTGATGGGCGACGCGGGAGGCTCGGCAGTGGGCTCGGACGGATCGGTTGTCGCCGAGGCGGCGGCGATTCCGGGGATCGGCATCGCTGCTCGTGACGGTGTGCGCTCCTTGCTCGTTGCCGCGTCGCCGAGATCGGGCACGACCGTTTCCGCGGCGGCCACGATCTGGTCTACGACGGCCATGGGTGGCGCGCCGCGCCGGGCGACGCCCGCGGCGGCGAGGCGGCCGTGGCGGATGACGGAGAATTCCCAGCCGCCCGCGCCGTCGGGAAGGGCGATGATCAGTTCGGCGAGGCGGGCCAGGGCAGCCAGTCGTTGCGTGCGCGCCAGTTTGGTGACCACGGCGGCGGTGCGATCACGCAGGCGGGCAGCTGCCTCGAAATGCTCTGCCGTGGAATAGGTTTCGATGCGCTCGAGCATCGCGCGCAGGAGGGTGTCGGAGCGACCCGTGAGCAGATCGCGAACCGAACCGGCGGCGGGTGCGTAGGTGGCGGCATCCGAGCCGTCGTTACGGGCGGCCGGGCATCCGCCGACGATCGCTGGTTGGCACATGTGTATCGCGGCGCGGGTGAGCCGGGTGGCACAGGTGCGCAGACCCGCGAATTCGGCGATGGTCAGGCCGACATCTACGGCGTCGGCGCGAGAGTTGAACGGGCCGAGAGCAGTTCGGGTCGGCGTGCGAACGGCGACCAGGCGCGGAAAGGGTTCGTCGGTGAGAGTGAGCCACCAGCCACGCTTGGGGAACTTCGAACGGCGGTTGTAAGGCGGGGCGTGGGCGGCGAGCAGTCGCAGTTCGCGAACACCGGCTTCGAGTCCGTGCGCGCAGACCACGTGGTCGACCCGTTGTGCCAGCGCCACCATCTCTTTCATGCGGCCGCGAGTCTCCGAGCCGGTGAAGTAGTTGCGCACGCGGCGGCGCAGATTCACCGCCGTCCCTATATAGAGGACTTCGTCGGACGGACCGCGGAACAGATACACACCCGGCGCGGCGGGGAGATCGTTGGCGAATGTCCTTTTGGCGCGCTGTGTTCCGGTGACACCGGGCAGATAGTCGAGCAGTTCCGTCAGGCTCTGCACACCCTGGTTACCGACGCGGGCGATCAGCGCGTGCAACACGTCGACGGTGGCGCGGGCATCGTCGAGAGCGCGGTGCGTCGGCGTGGTCGACGCACCGAGGATCTGTGCCAGCACCCCCAGCCGCGCCGACGGCGCCTCGTCGCGAGTGAGCACCCGCCGCGCCAGCTTCACCGTGCACAACACCTGCGGATTCGGCCACGGAATGTCCTGGCGCGCGGCAGCGGCTTTCAGGAAAGCCGTGTCGAACCGGGCATTGTGCGCCACCAGCACCGCCCCCGCCGCGAACTCGAGAAACCCCGGCAGCACCGCCTCGATCCGCGGCGCGGCATACACCATGGCCGTGGTGATCCCGGTGATCTGCACGATCGCGGGTGGAATCTCGTACCCCGGATTCACCAGGGTCGCGAACTCCCCCAACACCTCTCCCCCACGCACCTTCACCGCCCCGATCTCGGTGATCGCATCACCGTCGGGGCTGGTCCCGGTGGTCTCCAGGTCGACGACGACGAAAGTGGTGGCATACAACGGCGTATCGAGCTCGTCGAAGGCCAGCTGCCGCGCGGCCGGGAGTACAGGGTCGGGCACGCACAGCAGAGTAAGGAAGGGGTCCGACAGTGTTGGTTGGAGCGCTGGCGCGCTCGAGTCGGCGGCCCCTGCGGTCCCGACGCTGCGCGGCGATCCCTCCGCCTTGCCAGGAGGTTGCCTCGGTGAAGGGTGGCGGGTTCAGCGGGGCACGTGCTGTGGCCAGGCGGGGAGGGGTGGGGTGGGACGAGCCGTCAAGTAGCGGCTCCACTCGGGGAAGGTGGGCAGCGGCTGCGGCTTGTAGTAGGTGAGCGGTGGGCGCTGGGTTGTGGTGGGGCGGGTCGAGGCGTCGTCGGTGTCGACCCCCGACACAGCGCGGGCCAGTCCGACGACGAACAAGCAGACGAGTACGGCGATCGCGCCTGTGCTCGATCGCCTGGCACCGCCTGCGCTCGGACCGCCGAGGTACTCGCGGCGCACCGCCGGGTCTCGCAACGACCCGGAAGGATCGGGTACCTGCCGCAACAGTTCCCGCGCCGCGGGCCCGTGGGCCGGTTCGAGTTCGGCGGCCCGCAACAGCCACCGCTCGGCATCCGCCCGCCTGCCCGACCGCGCGGCGTCCGCGCCGAGCAGATACATGGCCTCGGCATTGTCGGGTTCCAGCCGCAACGCCTGCTCGAGTGCCGCACGCAACGCCACGGCGCGCTGGGCGTCGGCCTCGGCGCCGTGCCACAGCACGCGGGCACGCGTGATGTAGAGCAGAGGTTCCTGCGGGTCGAGTTCGATGCCGACGTCGACGGCGGCCAGCGCCGCCTCGCGGTCCCGGGGCGCCAGCACGACCGCGAGTACCCGGTGACACTCGGCCGACCAGGGATTCAGGTCCGCGCAGGTGTACGCCGCGCGCACCGCCTCGTCCTGATGGGCGAGCGCCGCGATCCGATCGGTATCGGTCAGCCGGTCGAACAAGCCGTGTTCACTGAGCGCGAGCAGGACCCACCCGAACAGGTGCTCGGGGTCGTGGCGCAGCGCCGTGCGTGCCGCCGCGCTCGCGGTGGCGAAATCCGCGGACCTCAGCCACGTGTGCGCGACATGTGCGTGGGCATCGGCGTTGTCGGGTTCGACGGCCAGGAGGGCGGCCAGCTCGGCGCGGGCCGCCTCGAGTCGGTCCAACTCGACCAGTACGACGGCCCGATCGAGTCGCGGTTCGCTCATCGGTGCCGGTTCAGCGCTTGACGCGCTTCAGGTACCGGGCGAGATCGTCATAGCTCCCGTCGCCGTTGGCGAATTCGACCACATTGCGGGCGGATTCGAACCAGGCACCGGTACTCGGCCGCACCTGGGCGAGCGCGGCCCGCACATCGGGCATGCCGACGGGACGCACTTCACCCGTGCGCATCGAGTCCGCCATCGCCAGCTGGGTGGCCGAGGTGCAGATGTGGGCGAGGTCGGCGCCGGACAGGCCCTCGGTGTGCGTGGCGAGGGCAGTGAGGTCGATGCCGGCGATCGGACGGTCACGCAAGTGGTAGTGCAGGATCGACCGGCGCGCGGCCGCGTCCGGCAGGCCGACGAAGATCATCCGGTCGAACCGGCCCGGCCTGCGCAGCGCCACATCCACGTCCCACGGGTGGTTCGTCGCGCCGAGCACGAACACGCCCTCATTGCTGTGGGTCGCCGAATCCATTTCGGTGAGCAGCTGGTTCACCACCGTGCGCATCGCCGAGGAGCCGTGCATCTGGCTGCGCTTGTGTCCGAGCGCGTCCACTTCGTCGAGGAACAGCACGCACGGGGCATTACGGCGGGCCATCTCGAAGATGCTGTGCACATTGCGCTCACTCGACCCGGTGTAGATGTCGAGGATGTCGGCGATCTCGATCGGATAGAAGTTGGCGCCGAGTTCTCCGGCCACCGCCGAGGCGATGAAGGTCTTGCCGCAGCCGGGCGGGCCGTAGAGCAGCAGGCCGCCGCGGGCGGAGGTGCCGAACGCCTTGGCGAGCTCGGGATTGCGCAGCGGACCGAGCAGGGTGAGGTCGAGCTGACGCTTCACCTCGTCCATGCCACCCACATCGGCCAAGCCGAAGCGAGGGCGCTCGAGAGTGGCCGCGTCGTCGTCGGTGACGAACTCGGCGGGGGCATCGACGAAGGCGGGGGCGATGATGTCGCCGACCTGACTCTCGGCGGCCGCCCAGTCGTAGCCCGTCGGCACGGCAGCGGGCGGGGCGGCGGGCGCCGGTTCCGGCGATCCACCGCTCAACGCGGTACTACACCGTGTCATCAAGGCCAGGACCTGCGCGTTTCCGGGCTCGTTCCCGAGTGCGACACCACAGTGAGCCAGCGCATCGGCATACCGTTGCCGCTCGATCAGCAGCTCGATGACGCACACGCGCAGCGCGAGCACCCCCGGACTGCGGTCGAGCATCGTCAGCATGTCGGTGAGTACCTGGTCGTCGGTCACCTCTCCCCCTTCGCACCGCGAACATTCGACCGTACCGTAACCGCCCCAACGGGTTTCGCTGAATCGACCGAAGTTCGGTCCCACCCACCGGGACCAGGTCCGCGAGCCGGGTGCCCGACCCGATGCCGATCATTCGCCGCGAATATTTCGCACCGATGCGAACAAAATGACCGCGAGCAAACCCAATTGAGACCGGCATCACAGATATCGCGGTTATGCATTACTGCCGCCGAAACGATCGGATAAGTGACGTTTCCAGATTCCGACCGCGACAGCGGGCGGCGCGCCCGGCGTGTCGACTGGATGTCAACCGGCGGGTCGCCTTGGCGCCACGCTCGCCCAACCTGGGACTTCACTGAGAATTCACGGCGTGTCGCACAGACACACCGACCCGACGCCGCGCCGGAGGGCAGTCGGCCCGCTCGAGAAATTCGACCTGGCGTTATCTTTTCGTGATTCGGTGTGACTCACGTCGCACGTTCGTTCCGGTCGAATCGACGAATTCCCTTCCAGGACACATGTCCGACTTTACAAACCACCGTGATTGGTTCGTAACCTTTTCGAGACCTCACGGAGTCCGCCAGGCCGCAACGGCTCGGCGCGAGGAGTCCGCCCCGTCATACGGACGGGACGTCGTGGGGCAGATTGGAAGTACCGCATCATGGCGACCAACACCGTCAAGCGTCAGGCGCAGCGTGCCGTTGCCGCCGGAGCCGTCGGCGCTGCCACCATCGGCGCGTTCCTCCTGCCGGCCGCTCCCGCGTCGGCGACGCCCGTCACCGTGCCCGGCATCGGCACCTTCGAGGTGCCCAACGAGATCCCGATCCCTGCGGGCATCCCCGGCATCGAGGCCCCGGCCGCGCCGCACGTGTTCACCGCGCCCACCGCCACCGCCGCCGACATCGCCCTCGATGCCGCACTGAGCAAGGTCGGCTCCCCCTACGTCTACGGTGCCGCGGGCCCGGACGCCTTCGACTGCTCGGGTCTGGTCCAGTGGGCCTACCGCCAGGCGGGCATCGAGCTGCCCCGCACCAGCGGCGCCCAGCTCGGCGCAGGCACCCCGGTCGCGCTCGGCGACCTGCGCCCCGGCGACCTGGTGTCGTTCTACGGCGGCGGCCACTCGGGCCTCTACGCCGGTGACGGCAATGTCGTCCACGCCGCCACCTCGGGTTCGCCGGTGCACGTCGCCTCGCTCGACTCGATGCCGTTCGCGGGTGCGCGCCGCTTCTGATCCAGCCGGCACGGTGCGTCGTTCTCGGGGAAGGGCGCACCGTGACCCTTTCGTGCCCCACTGGACACGAACCCTCGCCGTTCCGTAATCTGATCGAGACCTTCGTGGCGGACGGGGAAGTCCGGGTTCAGGTAAGGCGCTGGCATCGTCGGATATCGAGAGAACGGGGCACGGGGCACTGTGAGATCACAACACCGGAGATTTCACGCAGCGCGTGGATTGGCCGGAGCCCTGAGCGCGACCGTCCTGGTCTGCACCGCCGCCGTGGCCGGCCCCTCCTCGGCCGACCCGGTCGCCCTCCCTACCACCGCCGGTGACGCGATCGCCCGCATGGTCGACCTGTCCCGGCAGGCCGAAGTGGTCAACCAGGAATCCCTCACCGCGCAAACCGAACTCGACGCGAAGCTGGCCGTCCAGCGCGATGTCGACGCGAAGCTCGCCGCCGCGACGGCCGTCGCCGACGCGGCCCGTGCCGAAGTGCGCAAATTCCAGCCGATGATCGACCGCGCCGCCGTGGCCGCCTACACCGGCGCGCGCACCGACCGCATGTTCGCCGTGCTGTCGAGCAACTCCCCCCAGCAACTGCTGGACAAGATGTCGACCCTCGACGTGCTGTCCCAGCAGACCGCCGACTCGGTCCGCGAATTCAAGAAGGCCGCCGACGCGGCGACCGCCGCCGAGACCACCGCCCGCACCGCCGCCGATGCCGCCCGCGCCGCGACCGCCGCCGCCGAGGCCGTGCGCGCCGATGTCGACCGCAAGCGTGCCGACCTCGCGGCCGCGACCACCCAGGTCGTCGAGGCGTGGGGTGCGCTGTCGGCCCGCGACAAGTCCACTCTCGCCGGCTCACCCTTCCCGCCCGGCTTCGATCGAGACAGCCTGCTCGCAGGCCTCGTTCCCGGTAGCGGAACGAGCGCGCTGGCCGCCGCCCTCACCCGGGTCGGCGACCCGTACGTGTGGGGCGCCACGGGCCCCGACCAGTTCGACTGCTCCGGTCTCGTGCAGTGGGCCTTCAAGCAGGTCGGCAAGAACGTCCCGCGCACCAGTTCCGCGCAGGCCGGGTACGGCACGCCCGTGGCGAAGGAAGATCTGCAACCCGGTGACGTGGTGCTGTTCTATCCGGAGATCTCGCACGTCGGGATCTACGCGGGCAACGGAATGATGGTGCACGCCTCCACCTTCGGCGTACCCGTCGCCGTCGCACCGATCGACACCACCCCCTATCACTCGGCCCGGCGATACTGAGGCCGTGAACGTGCGCACCTGGCTGTCGGCGCGTGGCCGACTCGAATTCTGTCTCACGCTCGCCTCGGTCACCCTGCTGACCGGGGCGTGCGTCGCCCTGATCCTGGTGCCGCGCAACGCCGGACCGCTGCAGCTGGCCACCGAGCAGGCCGAGGTGCTCGGCACGACCGTCGGCATCGACGATCCGCGCCTTGCCCCGGTGCGCCGCGAGGTGCAGCCGTTCGGCCCGATCCTGGTGCGTCAGGTCGAGGCCGGTGGCGCCGACACCGCGCTGGTGGTGGCCCATCCGGGCCACGAAGCCGACCTCGAGGTGCTCGAGGCCCAGCTCGCGCCCGCGATCGCCGACGTCAGCGCCGTGTGGGGCACCGAGTGGAACCGGGCACCGGTCATCGTGGTCGCGAGCAACAGCGCCGAGTTCACCGCGTTGACCCGCCGGGCGGGGGCGTCGACCACCGCCGACGTGGCCGCGGTGTCGTTGACCGGCTCCTACGTACCCGGTACCGAACCCACCGAGCAGCGCATCGTGTTCAACCCCGATGCCCGTCGCCGCGTCGGTGACGAAGGCATGGCGACCCTGTTGCGCCACGAACTCACCCACGTCGCCACCCGCGCGGTCACCGTCGACGGTGCGCCGCAGTGGCTGCTCGAGGGGTTCGCCGAGTACGTCGCCCAGCGCGCGAGCGGTCAGACCTTCTCGCAGATCGCCCCGACACTCACCACGCGGTTACGGGCGGGCACGCTGCCTGCCGACCTGGTCACCGACGCCGAGTTCACCGGCACCGACGCCGCCTTCGCCTACGAATCGGCGTGGAGCGCGTGCGCCTACATCGCCGACCGGCACGGTCCGGCCGCGCTCACCCAGCTGTACCGGCAGCTCGCGCAGGGCCCGCAGTCGACCGCAGCCCAGGACGCGGCGTTCACCACCGTCCTCGGTGCCTCCCGATCCCAGCTGCTCGACGGCTGGCGCTCCTGGCTGCGCTCCCACGCTGTCTGACCACCGGCCACCTCGCCCGACCGCCGCCCCTCGTCGAGGCACCGACACATTAGGTTGTTCACTATGGCCCGAACTCTCCTGGTTACCAACGATTTCCCACCTCGGCCGGGTGGAATCCAGTCCTATCTGCAGGCACTGACCCAGCAGCTGCCCCCGGAGGACCTCGTCGTCTACGCCCCCCGCTGGCGCGGTGACAGTCACGAGAAGTTCGACGCCACCCAGAAGTTCCGCGTGGTCCGCCACCCGACCACACTCATGCTTCCCACCCCAGCCGTGATCAAGCGAGCAAGTGCGCTGTTGCGCGAAAACGATTGCGACACAGTCTGGTTCGGTGCCGCCGCGCCACTGGCCGCGATGGCGCCCGCACTGCGTCGAGCGGGCGCCGAACGCATCCTGGCCAGCACCCACGGCCACGAGGTCGGCTGGTCGATGCTGCCCGGTTCGCGCCAGGTGTTGCGCACGATCGGCGAGAACACCGATGTGGTCACCTACGTCAGCAAGTACACCCGAGGCCGGTTCGCCTCGGCGTTCGGTCCGCGCGCGGCGCTGGAACATCTACCCCCGGGTGTCGACCCCTCCGAATTCCGCCCCGACCCGGGCGCCCGCGCCGAGCTGCGCGCCCGCTACGGCCTCGGCGACCGGCCGACCGTTCTGTGCCTGTCGCGACTGGTGCCACGCAAGGGCCAGGACATGCTCATCGTCGCGATGAACGAGATCAGGGAACGGGTCGACGGCGCGGTACTGGTCATCGCGGGCGGCGGACCGTACGAGAACCGGTTGCGCGGCCTGGCCGAGGCCCTCGACCTCGGTGACAGCGTGGTGTTCACCGGCCGCGTCCCCTCCGGTGAGCTCGCCGCCCACCACACCATCGCCGATGTGTTCGCCATGCCGTGCCGCACCCGTGGCGCCGGGCTGGACGTGGAGGGCCTCGGCATCGTGTTCCTCGAGGCATCCGCGACCGGGGTGCCGGTGGTGGCAGGCGATTCCGGCGGGGCGCCGGAGACGGTGCGCGAGGGCGAGACCGGTCTGGTGGTGCACGGTCGTTCGCTGCCGCAGATCAGCGATGCCATCGTCGAGCTGCTCACCGACCGCGACAACGCCGCGCGCATGGGTGCCGCGGGCCGCGAGTGGGTGCAGCGGAACTGGCATTGGGATCGCCAGGGAGCCCGGCTGCGGCAACTGCTCGGATGACACCCCGGACTGTCGCGGTGGCGCGTCCATTACTCTCAGCGAGGTGAGCAGTATCCAGGTCGCCGATCAGACCTTTCTCGCCGCGCCGCCCGCCGCGATCGCCGAGGTGCTCGGCGCACCGAACAATTGGCGCCGCTGGTGGCCCGACCTGCACCTCGACGTGCGGGAGGACCGGGGCGACAAGGGCATCCGCTGGACGGTCGCGGGCCCGCTGACCGGCACCATGGAGGTGTGGCTCGAGGCCGTCGCCGACGGCGCGATCCTGCACTACTTCCTGCACGCCGAGCCCACCGCGAGCAAGCCGCTCACACCGCGGGCGCTGGCCGCCGCCAACCGCGCGCGGCGGGTCGCGGGCAAGGACATGTCGTTCGAACTGAAGGCACGGCTGGAAGCGGGCCGCCCCGCGGGCGTCGCACCCGCCTCGGCGCTGTAACGAAAGGAATCCATGGCCCCCGACCGGACCAAGAGATCGATCGTCATCGAGGCGCCGTCGCAGCAGGTGATGGCCGTTATCGCCGATCTGGAGTCCTACCCGGAATGGGTGGCCGCGGCGAAATCGGTCGAGGTGCTCGGCACCGACGCGGCGGGCCGGGCCGCGACCGCGCGCTTCGTGCTCGACGCGGGCGTCGTCAAGGACGCCTACACCCTCAGCTACACCTGGCGACCCGACGGCAAGGCGGTGAGCTGGCACCTGCTCGAGGGGGACCTGCAGAAAGCCCAGGACGGCAGCTACGAACTGCTCGACCGTCCCGACGGCAGCACCGAGGTGACCTACGAGCTCACCGTCGACTTGAACATCCCGATGATCGGCATGTTCAAGCGCAAGGCCGAGAAGGTGATCACCGATACGGCGCTGAACGAACTGAAGAAGCGGGTCGAGGGCTGAGCGCCCCGGGCATCACCCGCGTCGAACTGTTCGTCGGCAAGGGCGGGGTCGGGAAGACGACGCTGGCCTGCGCGACGGGCATGTCCTACGCGCGCGCCGGCGAGCGGGTGCTCATCGCCTCGCTCGACCAGGCGCATTCCCTCGGCGACGCGCTGGGTTTCCGTTTCCCGCACGACCCGGGCACGGTGGCCGGGGTGGCGCGGGTGGCGCCGGGTCTCGAGGTGATCGAGATCGATTCCCTCGCCCTGCTCGAGGACCGGTTCCGCGATGTGGTGCGGATGCTGGACAAGGGCAGCGGCCACGATCACGGCATCGACCTGGCCGCACTCGATCCCGCCGAGCTCACCGGGCTGCCCGGGGTGCAGGAACTGCTGATGCTGGTGGAGATCGGGCAGTTCGCCGAGGAGAACGACTGGGACGTCATCGTGGTCGACTGTCCGCCCTCGGCCGACATGCTGCGGATCGTCACCGCCCCCGACACCTTGCTCAGCTACCTGGAACGGCTCTGGCCCAAGCACGCTCGCACGATGAGCGCGATCGGCACCGACCTGCGCAAAGCGGTACTCGCCGCGGCCGTGGAGCGGGTGGTGAACGCGGTGACCCAGGTGCGTGACCTGCTCGCCGACCGCGCCCGCACCAGTGCCCGCCTGGTCACCGGACCGGAGCAGGTCGCGGTGGCCGAGGCGCGACGGGTGCGGTCAGCCGCGGCACTGCTCGGCTTGCGGTTGGACGCGGTGGTGGTGAACAAGGTGCTCGCACCCGTACCGCCGCCCGGTGAGAACGCGCACCCGGCGGTGCACTGGTATCTGAATCGGCGCGCCGAACAGCTCGAGGTGGTCGCGCGGTTGCACGAGCAGCTCACCGATGTCCCGATCGTCGTCGCCAAGCACGCCGGGGCCGAACCGGTGGGGCTGAGCGCGCTGTCCGCGTTCTCCTATTCGGTCGACACGCTGCCCCGCCCGTCGCTCGGGGCTGCGGAATCGGGGGAACCGATGGTTCGATGGGAGTCGGGCTCCGGCGTCGACTCCGTGTACGCGATGCGGATGCGGCTGCCGGTGGTCGATCCCGGCACCTTGCGGCTGGGCCGAGTGGAGGACGATCTGATCGTGGGAGCTGACGGGGTGCGCACCAGGGTGCGCCTCGCGCCGGTGCTTCGCCGCTGCACGGTGGCGGGCGCCGAGCTCGACGACGGTCATCTCGTTGTCCGGTTCCGGCCCGACCCGCAGGTGTGGCCCGCCGATCCGAACTACACGAAGGCCAGGCGCACATGAGCAGTGACAGGCAGTCCGACCGCAACCACGACGGTTTCGCCGAGTTCGCCGAGGAACTGCGCCTGCTCGCCGAGGTGCTGCTCGCGCGCGTCGAACCGGTGCTGCGCCGCACCGCCGCCGACGGCGCGGCCGACCTCGGCGGCTGCGCCTGGTGCCCGGTGTGCGCGGCCGCGGCCCTGGTCCGCGGCGACCATCACGACGTCGTCGCCGCCCTCGCCGAACACGGCACCTCGATGGTGACGGTCCTGCGCGAAGCCCTCGCCGGCGTCCCCGTGGAGCCGGTCCTGCCCCCGGAATGGGCCGATCACGCCGCGGGCCACCCCGGGCACGCGCGCGAGAATGCCGCGGGGGCACAGCGATACCAGCCGACCGACGAAGCGTCCGTGGCGCATCCGACGAGCGGTGCCGGTGCCACGCACGGCGATCAGCGGAACCCGCACGCGCCGAGCGGCCCGCGTGGCCATCGACCCGCCTCGCCGCGGTCGGACGGGTCCGCTACGCCCAAGGATTCCCCTCGGGCCACCGGTCTCGGTGAACAGCCGACCCCCCGCCCACGCCGGGTCGACGAATTCAGCGCACGCACGCCGCACATCACCCCGGAACCGCCGGACGAAACCGCGTCGGGCACAGGGCAGTTCACCGCAGGTGCCGGCACACGTCCGGCCCACGGCGAGGAGCGGCCCGCGGGCGCCCGCGCGCCGCGCTCGCGTTATGTCGATATTCCGGTCACGATCCGGGGATGAGCCAGGCGAGTACCCACCCACTGACCGTCGGAGTCGACGTGGGCGGCACGAATATCCGCGCCTCCGTCGTCGACGCCGACGGTGAGGTGCTCGACACCGTGCAGGCGCCGACACCGCATTCGGCCCGCGCGCTCGAGGCCGCCATCGACCGATCCGTGCGTGAACTGGCCCGCAGGCATCCCATCGCGGCGGTGGGGCTCGCGGTGGCCGGGTTCATCTCCGCCGACCGCACCATCGTCCGGTTCGCCCCGCACCTGCCCTGGCAGGACGCGCCGGTGGCTCAGCGGCTCACCACCCGGCTGGAACTGCCGGTGATCCTCGAGCACGACGCCAACGCGGCGGGCTGGGCCGAGTACCGCTTCGGCGCGGCGGCAGGCGGGCACACCGTCGTCCTCGTGGCGATCGGCACCGGCATCGGCGCGGCCCTGCTCATCGACGGCAGGCTCTACCGCGGCAGCCACGGCGTCGCACCCGAACTCGGCCACCTGCAGGTGGTCCCGGACGGCCGCGCCTGCGCGTGCGGCAAGCGCGGCTGCTGGGAGCGCTATTGCAGCGGAACCGCGCTGGCCGACACCGCGATCGAAATGCTCGCCACCGACCCCGTGCGCTCGGTGCTCGCGCGCGATGTGATCCGCGATCCCGGTTCGCTCACCGGCCGACGGGTGGCCGGTGCCGCCCAGGACGGTGACCCGCTCGCGGTGCGGGTGATGTCGGACTTCGCGCGCTGGCTCGGCCTCGGCCTCGCCTTCGTCAGCGACATCTTCGACCCCGATCTCGTGGTGATCGCCGGTGGGGTGAGCAGTTCGGCGCCGCTGTTCCTCGACGAGGCCCGCGAGCACTACGCGAGTGCGGTCACCGGCTCGGGTCATCGCCCCCTCGTGCGGTTGCGCACGACCCAGCTCGGCGAGGCGGCGGGCATGATCGGCGCCGCCGAATTGGCCCGGGCGGCGATTGGAACGCCGCTAGCGGGTACTACCGGGAGATGAGGGTCACACCCATGCCCGTCGGCTACCGTCCTGGTTGGTTGTGACCTGCGACCAGCGGTAAAGTCGTTTTCCGACGAGGCTGCACACGACCATCCCGGTCCCCGGGGAAAGGACGCCATGTTCTACTGGCTGCTCAAGTTCGTACTCGTGGGACCGTTCATGCACCTGTACAACCGACCCGTTGTGGAAGGTGTGGAGAACATCCCGACCGACGGGCCGGCCATCATGGCGGGTAACCACCTCTCCTTCGCCGACTGGTTGTTCGCGCCGCTGCTGAGCCCGCGCCGCATCAACTACCTGGCCAAGGCGGAGTACTTCACCACCCCCGGTTTCAAGGGCCGTCTGCAGAAGTTCTTCTTCTCGGGCACCGGCCAGTACCCGATCGACCGCAGCGGCGCCACCGCCGCCGAGGACGCGCTCAACGCGGCCAAGAAGCTGCTCGACGAAGGCCGCCTGGTCGGCCTGTACCCGGAGGGCACCCGCTCCCCCGACGGTCGCCTCTACAAGGGCAAGACCGGCATGGCCCGCCTCGCGCTCGAGACCGGTGTCCCGGTGATCCCGGTCGCGGTGATCGGCACCGACAAGGTGTCCCCGCCCGGACCGTTCAAATGGCGCCGTCACCGGGTGACGCTGAAGTTCGGTGCGCCGCTGGACTTCTCGCGGTACGAGGGTATGAGCGGCAACCGTTTCGTGGAGCGCGCCGTCACCGACGAGGTGATGTACGAGCTGATGCGCCTGACCGGTCAGGAATACGTCGACGTGTACGCCCACAGCCTCAAGAAGGGTGTGAAGCCCACCGATCACCAGATCGAGGCCACCCGCATTCCCGACCGCGCCGCCAGCTGACGCCGATCCCCCTGTGCCGCAGGCCGGCTCGGCACCGCCGCGCCTGATAAGCATCTCGTAAGGGCCGTCGGCCAGACTGGTCACATGTTCAAGCAAATGCTGGCCGCGGCCGGTGTCGGCGGCGCCGAGGTCGACACCGAATTGTTCACTCCCGGTGTGCAACCGGGTGGTCTCGTCGAGGGTGTCATCCGGTTGCGGGGCGGGCGTGTCGATCAGGCGGTCGGGCAGGTGGCCGTCGAGTTCATCACCCGCGTCGAGCGCGAATACTCCGACGGTGAGGAGCGCGTCGCCGATCAGGCGTTCGGCCGCGTCGCTGTCACCGGGCCGTTCACGCTCGGTGCAGGCCGGATCGCCGAATTCCGTTTCGCCGCACCTGTTCCGCTGGAAACCCCGATCACCTTCTTCGACGGCCACCACCTGCCCGGCGCGGCGGTGGCCCTGCGCACCGTGGTCGATCTGCACGGCGCGGTCGATTCCACCGACACCGATCCGATCGGTATCGGCGCGCTGCCCGCTCAGCACGTGGTGCTCGACGCGGTGCGGCGCATGGGTTTTCCGCTGCTGCGCACCGACGTGGAGGCGGGCCGGATCAACCGCACACCGCAGCGGCTGCCGTTCTACCAGGAACTCGAATTCGGCCGCTCCCCGCATTTTCCCCGGGTGAACCAACTCGAGGTCACCTTCATCGCGACCGAAACGGGCATGGCTGTGGTCCTCGAGGCCGACATCCAGGGCGGCCTGTTGCGCGGCACCCGCGACGGAATCGGGATGTTCTGGGTCGACTACGCCCAACTGGCCCACCGGGATTGGACCCAGGAGATTCACGGCAGCCTGCACCGGCTCGGCGCCCTCGGCTAAGCCGCTTCGCGATATTCGGCTCAGCTCCGCCTGCGGTCCGGGCGGCAGAGCCCAGCCCCGCCGCCCGGTTCGGCAGAGCCCGGCCCTGCCGCTCGATTCGGCAGAGCCCGGCCCCACCGCCCGGTTCGGCTGAGCCTGGCCCTGCCGCTCGATTCGGCAGAGCCCGGCCCCGCCGCCCGGTTCGGCAGAGCCCGGCTCGCCGTTCAGGTTCGGCAGCATCCACAGCCTGCAGCGTGATCGGCTGAGCCCGTGGGCACCCGGTAGCGGATCACGCAGGCGCGTCTCTGCTCGGGCCGTCGCCTGTTCGACAGGTCCTGATGTGCGGACGCCACCACGACCGGTTGGTAACGTGTGCCGCACACGCGGGCCGAGGATGTGGGTAGCGTGGCCGTCGACGGGGAGGGCGAGGTGGACATGGCCGCAGATGAATTCGACGCGGGTCGTGTCGTGCGTTTTCCCCGCCGCAAGCCCGACGGGGCACCGCCCACCGGCCGGGTCGCCCGGGGCACCAGGCTGGCAGCGGTGCCCGTCGCCTATCTGGGCAGACGCGTAGCGGGGATCGGCCGACGGGCGGCCGGACGCGACGCGGCCACTGTGGAACGCGAGATCCGCCACCGCACCGCCGAACACCTCTTCCAGGTGCTCGGCGAACTCAAAGGCTGCGTCGCCAAACTCGGCCAGCTGCTCGGCCTGCTCGAACTCGGGCTCGCCCCCGACCTCGCCGAACCGTACAGCCGCGCCCTTGCGCGCCTGCACGACTCGGCCCCTGCCATGCTGCCCGCCGCCGTCCACACCGAACTCGCCACCCATCTGGGCCCCCGCTGGCGTTCGCTGTTCCTCGAGTTCGACGACCGCGCTGCGGCGGCCGCGTCGGTGGGTCAGGTGCACCGGGCCCGCTGGCACGACGGCACACCGGTGGCGGTGAAAGTCATGTACCCCGGTGCGCGGCAAGCGGTGCTGGCGGACCTGAGCGTCCTGCGCCGCGCCACTCCGCTGTTCACCGCCTTGCTGCCAGGTGCCGAGACGCGTCCGGTGATCGAGGCGCTGTGCGAGGAGATCGGCGCCGAACTCGACTACGCCCGCGAAGCCGCCAACCTCGAGCACTTCCGCACCGCCCTGCGCCACGACCCGGATGTGGTGGTCGGCCGGGTGATCGCGCAGCGCGGTGACGTGCTGGTCACCGAGTGGCTCGACGGAATCCCGCTGTCGCGCTTGATCGCTCGTGCCGAACCGGCCGAGCTCGACCGGCTGGGCGTCCTCATCCTGCGCTTCCTGTTCTCCGCGCCGGCGCGCGCCTCCCTCATCTACGGCGACCCGCACCCCGGCAACTTCCTGCGCATGCCCGACGGGCGGCTCGGGGTGGTCGACTTCGGTGCGTGCACGCCCTGGACGCCCGCGTTCCTCACCGTCGCCGGTGACGTGGGCGCCGCCGTCGTCGCCGAATCCGTGGCCGACCTCGAAGCCGCGCTGCGCCGCCACGGTTATGTCGCCCCCGGCGGCGATCTCGACATCGCCACCGTCGCCGAGCGTCTGCGTCCCGTGCGTGAAGCACTGATGTCGCCGACCTACCCGCTGTCGGCGGACTGGTTGCGCGAGCAGGTCCGCCTGGCCACCGACCTGAGCCTGTCGAACATCCTGCGCCAGCTCACCATGCCACCCGCCGATACTCCCCTGCTGCGTTCGTTCCTCGGCGGCGTCGCCATCCTGTGCCAACTCCAGACGGCAGTCCCGCTCCGCGCCGAATGCACCCGCTGGTATCCCGAAACCGCTGCCGCCGTGGGTCTTTGATCGCTGATCAGTTCCTTTCGCCCAGGTGGACGTGAGTCTTTCCGTCCGGCAGCGTTCACCGGCTGTTGCCGTACACACGACCGCCCGTTCGACTCGTCCGGGCACGGTGCAGGACATGGTCGACTTCGCGATGTCCCGGCGCACGCTGCTGCGCGCCTCCGCTCTCGGTCTGCTCACCGGCCCCGCGCTGGCCGCCTGTGGTGACGGCCCCGGATTGGTACGGGCCAGGCCGACCCTCACCCACGGCATCGCGGTCGGCGACCCGCGCAGCGACGGCGCGCTGATCTGGGCCCGCTCGGATCGCCCCGCCACGCTGGTCGTCGAAACGGCGGCCACCGAGAAGTTCAGCGACGTACGACGTTTCACCGGCCCGCTGCTCACTCCCGCCTCCGACGGCACCGGCCGCGTGCGGGTGAACGGCCTGCCCGCCGGCCAACTCGTGCACTATCGGGTACGGCTCGAAGGCGAGGACGGCGCCGCCTCGGAAACGCTGAGCGGCGTGTTCCGCACCGCCCCGACCGCGCCCGCCGACATCTCGCTGGTGTGGTCCGGCGACGTGGCGGGCCAGGGTTTCGGTATCAACCCCGACGTCGGCGGCATGAAGGTCTTCGCGACCATGGCCGCTCGCGACCCGCACCTGTTCCTGCATTCCGGTGACGTCATCTACGCCGACAACGCGCTGAAGGAATCGGTGACGCTGCCCGACGGCCGGGTGTGGCGCAATATCACCGCCGACGCCAAGAACCAGCCCGCCGAGACCCTCGACCAGTTCCGCGGCAACTACGCCTACAACCTCACCGACGAGAACTACCGCCGCTTCAACGCCTCGGTCGCCCAGATCGTGCAGTGGGACGACCACGAGACCACCAACAACTGGTCGCCCGGCGGCACGGTCGCCGCCGACAAGGGCTACACCGAGCGCAACATGGACACCCTCGCCACCCGATCCTGGCAGGCGTTCCACGAGTGGATGCCGCTCGAACCCCGCGAGGCCGTCGACGGACGGCTCTATCGCAAGATCTCCTACGGCCCGCTGCTCGACGTGTTCGTCCTCGACATGCGCGCCTACAAAGACGCCAACACCGCCAACACCGGACCCCAGGGCCAGGTGCTCGGTGCGGCCCAGACGGCATGGCTCATCGATGGTTTGAAGCAGTCCACGGCGACCTGGAAGATCGTCGCCGCCGATCTGCCGATCGGCGTGGTGGTCCCCGACGGCAAGACCGCGTTCGAAGGCGTCGCCAATGCCGCGCCGGGCGCGCCGTCGGGCCGCGAATCGGAGATCGCCCGGGTGCTGTCGGCGATCAAGGCGAACAAGGTGCGCGACGTCGTCTGGCTCACCGCCGACGTGCACTACACCGCCGCGCACCATTATTCGCCCGCGCGCGCGAACTTCACCGATTTCGACGAGTTCTGGGAGTTCGTCTCCGGGCCGCTCAACGCGGGCGCCTTCGGTCCCAACCCGCTCGATCCGACTTTCGGACCCGAGGCCGTTTTCGTGCACGCGCCCCCGGCGCCGAACACCTCGCCGCTCGATCTCGAGTACCAGCATTTCGGCGAGGTCCGCATCGACGGCGGCACCGGGGAATTGACGGTCGATCTGTGTGACGCGACCGGAAAAGTCCTGTTCAGCAAGCAACTTCCGCCCTCGCGGAAATAGGTGGGAACTACCCGTCGCCAGAATCGCCGCGCTGTGGTTAGCTATGCGGTCATGGGCACGCCGCATACCGTCACCTCCGAAGAATATCTCCCCACCGACACTGCGGATGTCGTTCGCACCGTGCGTGATTCGCGTGATCGAGCCGAACGTCTGACGGTACGTGGCGGCGAACCGACCGAAGAGTCCTCGTTCGGGCTGGCCGATCAGCGCGGCGTGCTGTCGTTGCGCAGGATGAACTCGGTCCTCGACATCAATCTGGGCCGTCGCACGGTGCGGGTGCAGGCCGGCGCGAAGCTGTCGGAGATCGACCGGCGCCTCGGCGCGCACGGCCTCGGCCTGCCCGTGGTCGGCGACCACCGCGACATCACCGCGGGCGGTTTCGCCTCCGTCGGTGGTGTGAGCACCGCCTCGCACCGCTACGGCATGTTCATCGATCAGATCGTCGACCTCGAGTACGTCGACCCCGACGGCCGGATCGGCACCTGCGGGCGTGGCCACCACACCGAACGGTTCCAGCGCATCCTCGGCGCGGGCGGGCGCGCGGGCATCATCACCGCCCTCACCCTCGATGTGGTCGAGGTCGACAAGGACCACACCTGGCTCACCACCGACGCCGACCGCTTCCTCGACTTCGATTCCTTCGTCGAGCACGCGACCGCCGAGATCACCAACCCCGGCAGCGCGGCTTTGCAGGTGGGACGCTGGGTCGACACCGCGCCGCTGAAGGTCACCCGCCCGGTCGGCACCGGACAGGTCACCCTCGGCGCCGTCCGGTTCGGCCAGTGGTCGAGCCTGTACCCCACCGCTCCCACCCGTGGTCTGCGGGCGCGGCGCGAGGTCGGCACCCGCACCCGTAAGTCGTTGGGCGCCATCGCCTCGGCGGCGGGCGGACGCGCCGGTATGCCGGTGCGCAACGCGGCGGCGGGCGCGCTGATGTTCGCGCCGAAGGTGCTCACCATGCGTGATGCCGAGTACCTGGCCGACACCGTCATCAACTCCTCCGAGCGCGGCCCCGCCTACCGTGTGGGCGTGTTCGCACCGCTGGCCAACTACGGTTCGGTGTTCTACGGCCTGCACGACCTGTTCTCCGAGCACCGCGAACGCTCCGGTTGCTTCACCGTCATCTCCGCGATGACCTACGGTGTGCGCTCGCCGTACCTGCGGGCCGAGGCCGCCGCCCGCGGCCTCACCCCCGCCGACTACGGCCTCATCACCTTCACCTGCCGGCTGCGTCCGTCGGCCCTGCCCTCGGAGCAGCTGCGGGAGATCGTCGCGGGTATCGACGACATCTGCCGTTCGGAGCAGGCGCTGCGCTACAGCGTCTGACATCTGCACGCATTCCCGCATCAGAACGCGGTTCTGGTGGTGTGCGCGAAAGGTTGGCGCGCACACCTGGCGGTGAGTGTGTCGGCGCGGCGCGCGGTGCGGTACGCGGCGGGTGCCACGCCGTATTCGGCCCGGAATGCGCGGGAGAGCTGGTCGGCCGTGCGGAATCCGCAGGTCTCGGCGATCTCGCGGATACTGCGTGAACTTTCGCTGAGCGCGGTCGCTGCGGCGACCAGTCTGCGGGCGCGGATGAGTCCGGCGACGGACAGGCCTTGCAGCTCGAAGGCGCGGAACAGTGTCCGTCTGCTCACGTGCAGTCGTCGCGCCACCGCGTCGGGGTTCATGGCCGGGTCGGTGAAACCGCGGTCGATGACGTCGATCGCGCGGCGGCGCAGCATGTCCTCGGTGGATATCTCGATCGCGGCCCCGGCCAGGTCGCGTTCCAGCAGCGCGACCACGGCCGACCGGAAGACGATCTCGTCGATCCGGGCGGCGATGCCGAGATGCGCGGGACTCGTTGCGCCACAGGCGAGGTCGCGCGCGAACAGAAGTGCCGACATCGCGGCGCCGGACAGTGCCCACACCTGACCGCCCGCCGCGGCGGGTTCCAGACCCCAGGCAGTCAGCGCACCCATCGACACGTACAGGTGCAGCACGTCGACGGCGCGCGCCTCACCTCGCGACAGCACCGACCGGAACGGCGAGTCGAGGCAGACCGCGAACGCCTGCCCCGACGCCGCGACGGAGCGGGTGCCCCCTTGTTCGAGGGCGACCCGGCCATCGATCACCAAGCTCAACTGCAGGTACTGGCCGTAATGATCACGGGCGGCGCCGCCGTCGCGCTCGGCGGTGATACCCGAGGTGCGCAGCCGGGCGACCAGCACCGAGCCCGTGCTCAGGGTCCAGAGGGTGGCGGCGAAGTCCTCGTCGGCGCGCACCCGGCACCCGAAGGCCAGACGGTTCAGGTCCCGCGGCCCGCGCAAGGCGATCCCCCCGCCGCCGCCTCGGCCTGCCGTGTCGAGCAGGCACGCGAATTCACGATGCGGAGGTTCGCCCATCAATTGCCCTGAATCAGACAAACCAGACGGAAAAGGCTCCGCATCACCGGTTCGGCCGGACGGATGGCCCGCCCGGCGTCCACCGGGTGCGTCTCGCCCACCGTGTTGCCGCTCATCGGTTTCGCGCACACCCGCATAGATCCGCATACCCCACCTCCGCGCCTGTCCCCGATAGCTCGACCGTGCCGACAACTCCCAAGCTGCGAAAACACAAGAATAACAGGGGAACTCGTCTCTGCCGGACCGCTTTCCGCGCATTCGGACCGCAAGCGGCCGAGCCCAATTTTCCGTGCCATCTTCACCAGAAAACCGTGCCAAACCCGATCGCCCGGCAGCGCCGTCGCGAGTTCGGCAACCCCGCTGCGGCCTGGCGATTAGGTGTCACGAGCACGTCGCGACCGGCATTCGATGCGTTAACTGGACCATTGCACCGACTGATCGCCGCGGTCTAACTTCGAGATCTCCCGCATCCCTTGCGATTTCGCCGCGGGATTCCACAGTTCGTGTCCCTCCCTTACTGACGAGGTGGTGTCAGCAATGACTTCAGTGGTATCCGACATGCTCGACCGCAAGTTCGACGTGTGCTTCGGGCACGGCGACCAGAACGGCGACGGGGTGATGGAACGGGCGGACGTGATCGCCCTGGCGGCTCGCATCATCGCCTACCTCGACGCGCCGTTCGACTCCCCCAAGGCCCAGGCGCTGCTGGTCGCCTTCCAGAACTTCTGGGAGAACGTGTCGACCGAGTTCGATACCAACGGCGACGGCCTGATCAGCAAGACCGAATGGCGCGAAGGCCTGCGCAAGTTCGCCGCCAGTGGCGACATGTACCGCGAAGGCTTCCGTCCGCTCGCCGAGGCCCTGTTCGCGCTGTGCGACGCCGACGGCAACGGCAAGGTCTCCCCCGAGGAGTTCTTCCAGTACCAGCGTGCCTTCGGCACCTCGCCCGAGAACAGCCGTCTGGCTTTCGAGCGGCTCGACCGCGACGGCAGCGGCTCGCTGTCGGTCGAGGAACTGCTCGATGCCTGGCACGAGTACTACACCAGCTCCGATCCGCAGGCGCCCGGCAACTGGCTCTACGGCGACATCGGCCCGCTGGCCTGATCGTCGGCGGCACAGGCTCTTTCGCGCCGGCCGGGACACCCTTCCGGTCGGCGCCCGGCTCGGGAGGACGCATGACACGACACACACCGGTGGCGGTGATCGGCATCGGTTGCCGTTTCGCCGGGGGCATCGACTCCCCGTCGGCGTATTGGCGGCTCATCACCGGCGGCGGCACCGTCGTCGGTGAACAGCCACCGGGACGTCTGCCGGACAATCGTGACGTGCCCGCAGTTCGGCGGGCGCTGCGTCCCGGCGCCTATTTCGACGATATCGCGGGATTCGACGCTGCCTTCTTCGGTATTCCGGCGGCCGAAGCCGAGCACATGGACCCTCAGCACCGACTGGCACTCGAAGTCGCTTGGGACGCCTTGCAGCACAGTGGAATCGACCCGACCGCGTTGACGGGGACAGACACCGCAGTGTACGCCGGAATCGGTTCCGACGACTACGGCCGTAGACTGCTCGGCGACCCGTCGACCGTCACCGCCTGGACCGGTATCGGCTCCGCGCTGTGCGGTGCGGCGAACCGGATCTCGCACGCGCTCGACCTGCGTGGCCCGAGCGTGGCCGTGGATACCGCATGTTCGTCGTCGCTGGTCGCGGTACATCAGGCGATGTCGGCGCTGCGCGACGATTCCGTTCCGCTCGCGCTCGCCGGTGGGGTGATGCTGATGGGCGACGCCGCGCTGTCGGTCACGCTCGCCGAGGCCGGTGTGCTCGCGGACGACGGGGTGTCCAAGTCGTTCGACGACGCCGCGGACGGATACGGTCGCGGTGAGGGGTGTGCCTTCGTCGTCCTGGAGCGGCTCGACGACGCGCTCGCCGCCCGGCGCCGCGTGCTCGCGGTACTGCGCGGCGGCGCGATCCGTCAGGACGGGCGAACCAGCGGCATCATGACGCCGAGCGGTCCGGCCCAGCGACATCTGGCCAGGGCCGCGTGCGCGGACGCCGGAGTGTCACCGGACTCGGTCGACTATGTCGAGGCGCACGGGACGGGAACCAGGGCCGGCGATCCGGCCGAGGCGGCCGCGCTGGCCGAGGTATTCGGCACCGGGCGTCCGTCGGGGAAACCGTGCCTCATCGGTTCCGTCAAACCGAACATCGGCCACCTCGAGGCCGCCGCGGGCATCGCCGGTCTAGCCAAAGTCGTTCTCGCACTGCATCATCGGACGATCCCGCCCACGCGGACCACGAGCGGACCGCGATCCGACATCGACTGGCACCGCAACGGTATCGCCCTGGCCACCGCCACGCTCGACTGGCCGTCGACCGAGCACACGGCGCGCGCGGGCGTGGCGAGTTACGGCTACGGCGGCACGCTGTGTCACCTCATCGTCGATGCCGCGCCATCTGTATCGCCGGTGACGACTCCTCCTCGCGCCGAACACCTCTGTGCTGTCAGCGCGGCCTCGGCCGACGGGCTGCGCGATGAACTGCGGGCGCTTGCCACCGCCGTGCGATCGCATCCCGATATCGATGCGGCCGACATGTGCTTCACACGGGCCCGGCATCGCAGTCATCTCCCGTACCGGGTGGTCGTGCACGCCGGAGATACCGCCGAACTCCTCGCAGGCCTCGACGCAGCCGTCACCGCCGAGCACCACCGCTCGGCACCGCCGCACGATCCGGTGTGGGTGTTCTCCGGGCACGGATCGCAGTGGACGGGAATGGGTGCCGAGTTGATCGACGCGGACCCGGCTTTCGCGGCCGCCGTAGCCGAGGTGTCACCGGTGTTCCGTAGCGAATGGGGCTGCAGCGCCGAAGATCTGCTGCGTCACGGCGACCTCGCCCACACCCCGACCGCACAGTGCGCGATCTTTTTGACCCAGCTGGGGCTTGCGGCGATGTGGCGGGCGCACGGGGTGCGACCGGCGGCGATTCTCGGTCATTCGGTCGGGGAGATCGCGGCGGCCGTCGTCGCGGGCGTGCTCGATCCGGCGGCCGGTGCGCGCCTGATCTGCGTGCGGTCCCGGTTGCTCGAACCTGCCACCGGCCGGGGCGCCATGATCATGGTTGCGCGCTCTTTCGACGAAGTGGCAGCCGAACTGGCGGGCTACGACGATGTGGGCGCGGCCGTTCGGTCCTCGTTCGGCAGCACGGTGGTCTCCGGCACCCGCCGCGCGGTCGACGCACTGGCAGCCGACTGGGGCGCACGCGGAGTCCCGATCCGCCGCGTCGATTCCGACCTTGCCTTCCACAGCCCTTCGCTGACCCCGATCGCCGAGCGGCTCGCTCAG
Organism: Nocardia sp. NPDC003979; assembly: GCF_053605015.1. Taxonomy (NCBI): domain Bacteria; kingdom Bacillati; phylum Actinomycetota; class Actinomycetes; order Mycobacteriales; family Nocardiaceae; genus Nocardia; species Nocardia sp. NPDC003979. The sequence continues at coordinate 139,652 of NZ_JBSGIJ010000011.1, read as the reverse complement.
GAACTCACCGATCTCGAGCCTCGCCCGGCCCGGGTACCGCTGTACACAACCGCCCTCACCGATCCACGCGATCCACGGCCTCGCGACGCCGCGTATTGGGCGACGAATCTGGCCGCACCGGTGCGCTTCGCCGACGCCGTCGCCGCTGCCGGGGCCGACGGGCACCGCACCTTCCTCGAGATCTCGGCCCACCCGGTCGTCGCCCACTCCCTCGCCGAGATCGACGAGACCTTCCGGGTCGTTCCGACCCTGCGCAGACAACGTCCCCAGCTCGCCGCCTTCCATGCCGCGGTCGGTGAGCTGTATCGCCTCGGGGCCCGGATCGACTGGGCGGCACTGTATCCCGAAGGCGTGCTGGTCGAGCTGCCGACCACCCGTTGGCAACACCGGCACTTCTGGCGGCGCACGAACGAGGTGTCCACCGCGATCGTCGGCCACGACCCGTCCTCCGCGACCCTGCTCGGCGGCGAACCCACTGTCGTCAACACCACACCGCCGGTCCGCGTCTGGCACACCTACCTGGACCGCACCGTCCGGCCCTATCCGGGTGACCACCCGGTGTGCGGCAGCGAGATCGTGCCCGCCGCGATCCTGCTGCACACATTCGCCGCGGCGGTGCCCGGCCGGCGGCTCTACGACATCGCCCTTCGGGTCCCGGTCACCGTGGAGCCGGCACGACACATCCAGGTCACCGCTTCGGCGGGCAGACTCACCCTGTCCTCCCGGACCGACGGAGGGTGGCAAACCCACACCACGGCCCACTACCGGCGCGCGACGGGCCGAACCCGCCGATCTCCCGTGCTGTGGTACCGCGGCGAGAACCTGCGCGCCGACTTCGTCATCGACCGGCTCGCCGCGCTCGGCGTGACCTCGATGGGTCTGCACTGGCAGATCATCGAGGCCGAGCGCAACGACCAGGGCTTGTCCGCCCGCGTGAAAAGCACCGCGGCCGCGCCTGATTCGTGGGCCACGTTTCTGGATGCGGCCCTGTCGGCGGCGTCGGTGGTCTTCCCCGGGCCACCTGCGCTCCGCATGCCCGCTCACATCACCGAGTGCCGCTTCCCCTCGGGCTCGCCACCGGCGGAAGTGGTGCTCACCGTCACCGTCCGGGCGGGACTGCGGGTCGACGCCGACCTGTCCGACCCCGACGGCAGATCGCTTGCCTGCCTGACGGGTGTTCGCTACGCCGAGCCGGATACCGTCGCCGAGTCGCCTGCCGCCACTCTTGATCTGTGCTGGCAGATCTCCGAGCCGGATCCCGACACCACCGCGGCACCCGGCGTCACAGTCCGCGGGGGCGATCCGCTGTTGAGACAAGCCTTTTCAGCCCGCGATGGTGACGAGATCATGGTCTGCGCACCGAGGCCGCGAGCACATGAATCCGTCGAGGAGTCGGTGCGGCGAATGGTCATTGAACTGTTCGAGACCGCACGGACCCGGCGCGGACCGTGGTGGTGCGTAACGCGCGGGGCAACCACAGCCATCACTCCCGCCGATCTGGCGCAGACCGCGCTGTGGGGCGCGGGCCGGGCTCTGCTCGCCGAATACCCGGACAGTTTCGCCGGAGTCGTCGACCTCCCCGCCCGCGCGACCGCCGACGACCTGGCCGCGCTGCGCGGACACCTGCGCACACCGCCGGGTTCCGGCGAAGACGTCGCCGCCGTCATCGATGGCCACGTGCACCACCTGCGTGCGGTACCGGTCCCGTCGCACTCCGGCACCTCGGGTGTGCGCTGCGATCCGGCGGCGTCCTACGCAGTCCTCGGGGCCTCGGGTGCCCTGGGCGCGATCACCGCCCAGTGGTTGGTCCAGCGCGGCGCCCGCCGGCTGATTCTCGTGAGCAGGCGGGCGGCGCCACGGCGGGCGAACCGCTTGCAACGCTCGCTGGAAGCTCAGGGGGTCACCGTGCGAACCGTGGCCGCCGACCTAGCCGACCGGCCCGCGCTCGCCGCCGCCCTCGACACCGACGCCCACGGTCTGCCTCCGCTGCGCGGTGTGGTCCATGCGGCAGGCGCCGTGGCGAACGTGCCGGTCGCGGACCTGCGGCCCGACCTCATCGAGCAGGGATTGGCCGCCAAGGTGGCCGGAACCCTCGCTCTCGGTGCGTTGTTCGCGCCCGGCGATCTCGACTTCCTGATCCTGTTCTCCTCGGCGGGCCAGCTGCTGCACCTGCCGGGCCAACCGGTCTACAGCGCGGCCAACGCCTTCGTCGACGGCTTCGCCCGTCACCGCCGCGCCCTCGGCGACAGCGGTTGCCAGGCCATCGCCTGGACCAGCTGGCGTGGGCTCGGCATGTCGACGTCCTCGACGGCGATCACCGCCGAACTCGCCGTCCACGGCACCGCCGACATCTCGACGGAGCAGGCGCTGCGCGCCCTCGACGGACCGATCACGGCAGGCGGCGCGAATGTCGCTGTGCTGCGCGTGGTCCCGCACCCGGCCCACCCACCGCTGCTGGCAGACCTCGCCCCGGCCACCGCCCTCGGTCCCGGTGCCGGGTGGACAGCGCTCGACCCGACCGATCTGCCTGCCGCGCTCGTCACCCTGCTGCGATCGTCCGTGGCGACCTTGCTCGGCGTGTCTCCCGCGGAGGTTCCGCTCGGACTCGCCCTGACCGAGCTGGGTTTCGACTCGCTGCTCTCCGCGATCCTGCGTCGCGAACTGACCGTGCTACTCGGACACCAGATTCCGGCCACGCTGCTGTGGCATCACCCCACGATCGACGCCGCCGCCGGGGCGCTCGCCGACCTGCTCTCGAGGAGCCATCGATGACCGCAACTCCCGTCACCACCACCGCCGACCTGCGCACCTTCGCCGAGGACGCCGCCACCTACTTCGACCGGTCACGCATCGCCATGCACACCATGGATCCCACCGAGCTGACCACACTCCAACTGGACGCGCTACGCCTGCGCTTCGACGAATTGCGGCCACGCATACCGGTTCTCGACGCGCTCGCCACTGAACAGCACATCGACGGTATCGACACCATCGATGACGCGGCACCCCTGCTGTTCCCCCACACGGTCTACAAGGCGTACCCGACACGACTGCTCGTCGAGAACCGCTTCGACCGGATGAACACGTGGATGTCGCGCCTCACCACCGTCGACCTGACCGGCCTCGATGTCTCGGGCTGCACCTCGATCGACGACTGGCTCGCCACGGTGGACGAGCGAACCGAACTGCGCCTGGCACATTCGTCGGGCACTACCGGCACCATGTCGTTCATCCCGCACTCCCAGATCCAGTACGACCGGCTGTACCGCATCGTGCGCATGGACGCGCTCCCCGACGACGACCACACCGGCGTCGACGTGGTGTGGCCGAGCTTCCGGACCGGCCGCAGCGGCATCGCGCGGCACGCGACCGCCATGGCCGAGCAGATCGCGCTGACACCCGACCGCATGCATTGCCTGCATCCGGGGCTGCTCTCCGCCGATGTCATGTTCCTGGCGGGCAGGCTCCGGGCAGCCGCCGCCCGCGGCGAAGAGGGCCGCGTTGAGGTGCCGCTCGCGCTCGCGCTGCGACGGGCCGAGTTCACCGAGGCCCTGCGCGCCACCGGACCGGGAATGACCGCGTTCGTGCGGCGCCTCGCCGACGAGCTGGCCGGTTCCCGGGTGGCGGCCCTGTCCACCTGGGATGTGCTGTCCGGTATGGCCGACAGCGCGACCGAACAGGGACTCACCGGTGTCTTCGCACCGGACTCGGTGATCTTCGCCGGAGGCGGCTCCAAAGCCGGTGCACTACCGGAGGATTGGGCCGAACGCACCGCACGATTCGCGGGCGTGCCCGCCCTGCGATTCGTGTACGCCATGGTCGAGGTGATGTCGCTGAACCTGCAGTGCGGTGCCGGTGGCTATCACCTCGAACCGTGGCTGGTGCTGTACCTGCTCGACCCGGAGACAGGAGCGGTCCTGCCACGCACCGGAACCAGGACCGGCCGCGTCGCCCTCTACGACCTGACCGCCGACCTGAACTGGGGCGGCATCGTCACCGGCGACCTGGTGACAGTGGACTGGGAACCGTGCGTCTGCGGCCGGACCACCCCGCGGATCGGCGCGGCCATCAGCCGCTTCGCCGGTCCCGGTGGGGACGACAAGATCACCTGCGCCGCCACCGCGGAAGCGCTCGACGAGGCGCTGGCCTTCCTCAACGGGGAGCTCTGATGACGGGGACACCGCTGGCTCCCGCGTTCGTGCGCGGGCGGACCGTGCAGGACGACGGCCCAGAATTCGGCGCCGGGAACGCGGCCTTCCGGGCACCCGACGCACACCGTCTGCTCCCCGGCCTGGTCTGCCCCGGACCAACGAGCATGCGCGACATCCACGAACTCCCGACCACCGACATCATCGACTTTCTCGACGAGGTCGGGCAGCGGCTACACCCCGACGACAACCCCTACCTGCGTGAAGCCCTCGGCAAACTCGTCGGGTGCTCCGGGCTCACCGAGCCGGTGCTGCGCTCCACCTACGCCCAGCTGGCCGGACTGTTCGCCCGCGAGACCACCCTTGACCTGGTCGAGAACACCATCGGCATCCGGTATCTCGACGGCTGGGCCGAATGGGGCTCGGCGCGGGTGCGGGCCTTCGGGGCGAGGACCGTGCACGTCATTGCGGGCAACAACCCGATCATCGCCGCGATCACCTTGGTGCGCAACGCCCTCACCCGTGGCGACGCGGTGGTGAAACTGCCGGCCAACGACCCCTACACCGCCGTCGCGCTCGCGCGGACGATGGCTGAGGTCGATCCGGCGCATCCACTGGTGCGGCACCTCGCCGTTGCCTATTGGCGCGGTGGGGACGAGCGGTTCGAGAGCGCGCTCTACCGACCGGCTCATGTCGAAAAGCTTGTCGCCTGGGGCGGATTCGCGGCCGTCCGGCACCTCACCCGCTATCAACAGCCCGGGCTGGAACTGGTCACCCTCGATCCGAAGCTCAGCGCCACGGTCATCGGGCCCGAGGCGTTCACCGACGATGACGCCCTGCACGAGACCGCGGCACTCGCCGCCGCCGATGTCGGCCTGCTCAATCAGGACGCGTGCTTCAACGCCCGAGTCGTCTACGTCTGCACCGGCACGGACACGGCGGGCATCGAACAAGCGGTGCGGTGGGGCGAACTGCTTCACGAACAGATCCAGGCACTGCCTCCGGCGGTCAGTACGGCCGGTACCCGATTCGACCCCGGACTGCGCCGCGATATCGCCGCCCTGCGCACCAGCCCGGCCTTCTTCCGCGTCTTCGGTGGAACGAACGACGAAGGCGCCGTGCTGGTCTCGCTGTCCGACGAACCGGTCGATTTCCACGCCTCGCTCAGCGGTCGGGTCGCCAATGTCGTCCCGATCGATCACCCGGAACGAGCACTGGACGCGATGAACGCCTACACCCAGACCGTCGGGGTATGGCCGGAATCGCTCAAACACACCCTGCGTGACCTGGCGCCACACGCGGGCGCGCAACGGTTGGTCTCACTCGGCTTCGCCACGCACTTCCGCTCCGACACCCCGCAGGACGGGATCGAACCGATGCGCCGACTGGTCAAATGGGTCGTCGACGAGACCTACGACCCGCACCGCATCCACCCCTTCGCCCAGCTCGCCCCGGCCGTGGAAGCGGTGCCGCGATGACCACACTGCTTCCCGAGGCCGAATTCGCCCGTCTGGCCCAGCGATTCGATCATCACGATCCAGCCTTCACTCCCGATGTGGCGATCGAAGTGCATCGGACGATCCGCGAACAGAGCCGGGTCACCTACTCCCCCGCCTACGGCGGGATGTGGTTGCTCGCCCGCTACGACGACGTGGCCGCGGCCCTCACCGACCACGAGACCTACAGCTCGGCCGCAGGGGTCTTCTTCCCGAAAGCCGAAGGCACGCCACGCTTCGCGCCGCTGGAGTACGACCCGCCGGAGCACGGCAACTACCGGTCACTGATGCGCCCACCGTTCCTGCTCGCGGCCGCACAGAAATTGCGGCCACGCATCGAGGTCGCGGTGGCCGAACTGATCCGGCCGACGGCCCGGCGCGGGTCCGCCGACCTGGTGGGTGAACTGGCGGTCCCGCTGCCGCTGGCAGTGGTCGGCATGGCCGTCGGCTTCTCCCCCGACGCTCAGCGGCGCATCCGCGATCTCACCGCCAACACCTGGGACCGGATGGCAGCCGACCCCAACGCCGACGGGTTCTGGCCGCCGTTCGCCGAACTCTTCCGGCAGGAGATCGCCAGGGCGAGAGACGAACCCGGTGACGACTACCTCTCCACTCTGGTCCGTGCGGAGTTCGACGGCAGGCCCGTCACCGACGACGAATTGCATGTGATGCTGGTGGCGTTCGCCATCGCGGGCCACGAAACATCGATGAACACCCTCGCGCACCTGCTCTGGCAGCTGGCCCGGCGACCCGATCTGCAGGACCGGTTGCGGGCCGATCCCACCCTCATCCCGGCCGCGGTGGAGGAAACGTTGCGGCTGTGGGCGCCGGTCGACCACGGCACCCGGCGCACGACCACCGAGGTCGTCATCGGCGACACCGTGATTCCCGAGGGTGCGCGGGTGGTGCTGCTCACCGGCGCCGCCAACCGCGACCCACGCCGGTTCGACGACCCCGACACCTTCCGGCTCGATCGCGGTCCGATCCGGCACCTCACCTTCGGCCACGGCATCCACTTCTGCCTCGGCGCACACGTCGCCCGGCAGGAATTCGCCTTGGTCCTAGCCGAGCTCGCCAGGTATCCGAATTACCACTTGGCGGGCACACCGACCCGCTACTTCGAGAACGGCAGACATATCTGCCTGGATTCACTTCCGGTCATATTCGATCACCCGACGAAGGATGTCTGAGACATGCTGTGGGAAGCCCTGCTGTGGGTCGTGTTGATCGCCGGCCTGGCCGGTACGTGCGCGTATTACCTGCGCAGGCGCGGGAAAGGCCATGAGGGCGAATCGGTCAACGAGTCGGTGGGCCAGGTGTTCACCCTCGTCGCCGGTTTGCAGGTGGTGCTCGCCTCGTTCCTGCTCATCGGCGTACTCGACACCAACTCCGCCGCCGAGAAGGCGGTCTCCGACGAGGCCGACCGGCTGCTCGCCCTGCAGTGGGCGGGCGATTCGCTGCCGGAACCCGCCCGCAGCACCATCTCCGCCTCGGTGCGGCGCTACACCGGCGAGGTGATCGAGGTGGAATGGCCTGCCATGAAGGCCGCCAAGGAGGTCGACGACACCGCCTGGACCGAGCTCAGTGAGGTGCGCACCGCCATCGCCGCCACACCGGCGGCCGACGAATGGCAGCGTTCCCGCCAGATCGCGGCGGCGGACCGGCTGTGGGAGGTCTACGAGGCACGGCAGACCCGGGTGGAGGCCGCGGGCAGCACGCTGTCACCGATGATGTGGGTGGCGCTGATGCTCGGCGCGCTGCTGTCGATCGGCCTGTCGTTGATGTTCGCAGGCACCAGCGCCCGGGTGCACGTCGTGGTCGTGGCGAGTTTCGCCGCCGTGGTCACATTCATGATCTACACGATCTATCAGTTGCAGAACCCGTACGGCCGGGCTGCGAAGATCAGCCCGGACGCCTTCACCGCTGTGCTGGGTCAGCTCACGTGAGAACACCGATGCGCACGGGATTCTGCGCGATCGCAGTGGGTGCCAGCCTGTGCTTGCCGGGTGCGGTCGACGCCGCACCCGGATTTCCGTTCGTCCCCGGCGCTGAGCCGGGCGGAGGGATCCCGGGTGGCGGGATCCGGCCGGACCGGCCGGTCGGCGAGAACCCGGCGCCACCGATCCCGATCGATGGGCGGCCCGCAGCGCCGTCACGTCCGCAGACGCCGAACACACCGGCCCTGCCGAAGGTCTCCGCCCCGGAACCAGACCGTGACTCACAAAACCAGCCCGGCGCGAATGGTCCGTTCGCCCAGATCATCGTCCCCGGCCCCGCACCCAGGCGCGACGCACCTCCCGCACCGCCGCCCCCTCCCGCACCCGCGCCGGTCCCCGAAACTCCGAGCACGACGCCTAGCCCCGCTGCCCCCGAGCCGGGGCTACCCGGCCCCGCACCAGAGCCACCGCTGCTTCCGCCGCCGGGACACGGCGACCTGCCGGGAATCCCGATGCCACCCGAGCCACCCCACCCCGAGCCCGGAATGCCCTTGGCCCCCGTTCCTGTGCCCCCGCCCGACGTCCCACCACCGGCGGCACCCGCCCCACCCGATCTCCCACCCCCAGCGGCACCCATCCCGCCCGACCTCCCCCCACCGGCTCCCGCCCCGTTCGACATACCTCCACCCGCTCCGGCCCCGTTCGACATCCCGGCCCCGGCGCTGCCCAACCCGGACCCGCCGCCGGTCGCTCCCGCCCCGATGCCCCCGCAACCACCGATCGTGCCCGAGCCGCCGGCGCCCGCACCACCCCAGCAGGCTCCCGCACTCCCCGCACCACCGGCTCGCACCGAACAACCCCGACCCAACACACCGACCAGCCCGCCCGCGGTTCCTTCGACAAGGCCACCGGTGCGGATCCCAGCCTCGCGAGAACGGGAACCCGAGGTCGTCGACGCGCGCCCGGTCGTCGAGGAGCAACGACGATGGGCGCTGGCGATCCTGCTGCTCGTGATCGGCAGCGCGGGCGCGGCCAGAGCCGCGACGCGCCGCTCCTGATCCCGGGCCTACCGAAGGCACCGAAACGACAATCGCCGCAATCCTGGACAGGATTGCGGCGATTGTGCGTAGCGCGTCAGTGCTTCTCGACGCCCAGGTAGTACTCGAAGACCAGGCCCGCGGCAGCGGCGAGAACCAGCGCCACGCCGAGGCCGATCAGCCAGAACTGGAAGAAGGCCAGGCCGAGGGCAGTCACCGAACCGGCCGCGGCCAGGGTGATGGGCCAGAAGCTGCCGGGCGAGAAGAAGCCCAGGTCGCCGGCACCGTCGACGATCTCGGCGTCCTCGAAGTCCTCGGGCCGCAGGTCGATGCGACGCGCGACGAACCGGAAGTAGGTGCCGATGATCAGCGACAGGCCGGCGGTCAGCACGATCGCGGTGGTACCGGCCCACTCGATGCCGGTGCGCGACTGCGCGGTGAAGAAGCCGTAGACGATGCCCACCAGGATGAAGAACGCCGTGAGCAGTTCGAAGATCCGTGCTTCGATCCTCATATCAGAATCCTCACTTGCTCTCGTTCACCGAAGCGCTCTTGATATCGCGCTTGGTGTTGAAGGGGTACGTGGAGGTGGCCACCGGGGACTCGCCGATCGCCTCGAGGGCCTGACCGTTGGTCTTGCCGTCGATGCGCGCCTGCAGGTACTGGGCGAACTTCTCCGGCGAGACCGCGCGGACCTCGAAGTTCATCATCGAGTGGTAGGTGCCGCACATCTCGGCGCAGCGCCCGACGAACGCGCCTTCCTTCTCGATCTCGGAGATCTGGAAGACGTTGTCGGACTGGTTTTCCTTCGGGTTCGGCATCACGTCGCGCTTGAACATGAACTCCGGCACCCAGAAGGCGTGGATCACGTCGGCGGCGGCGAGCTGGAACTCGATGCGCTTGCCGGTGGGCAGCACCAGGATCGGGATCTCGGTGCTGGAACCGACGGTCTCGACCTTGTCGTAGTGCAGGTACGAGAGGATGTCGTTGGCGGGCTTGCCGTGCACGGGGCCCGGCTGCTTGAGGCCGTGCTCGCCCTCGCGCTCCTCGTAGCCGCGCAGCTGCTCCTCGTTGGCCTGCTCCCGCGCGGTGTCGATGCCGTTCCAGGTGAGGCCGCCCACGTTGGCCACGTCGCGGTAGCCGAACTTCCAGTTCCACTGGAAGGCGGTCACGTCGACGGTGACGTCCGGGTTGTCGGTCTTCTCGTGCACGTAGTTCTGCACGACGACGGTGAAGTAGAACAGCACCGCGATGATCACGAACGGGATCGCGGTGTAGGTCAGCTCCAGCGACACGTTGTAGCCCGTCTGGCGCGGGAACTCCGGGGAGTCCTTGCGCTTGCGGTGCATGATGACGGTCCAGAAGGTCAGACCCCACACCAGCACGCCCATGGCGAGCGCGGCCAGGACCGACCAGGTCCACAGCTCCCGCATCCGGGTCGCCTGCGGCGTGATGCCCGAGGGCCAGCCGAACCGCAGCCAAACATTGTCGATCGAGCAGCCCGAGACCAGGAGAGCAGTCATCCCCAAGGACACCGCCAGCCCGGCCCGCCGAAGGATACGGCCCTGCCGACCCCGAACGGGTCGAGCCCCGATCTCTTCGCTCGCCTTGTGCGCCACGCTCACGCCTTCCTGGTCGCTACACATTCCGACACTTTGCGTCTTCGGGGCCGCGATCCGCCCGTCCGACACGTTTTCCAGCACGTTTCGGTCCGTCCCGAGTATCGCGGCTGCGACGCCGGTTCACCTGAGAAGGACCTGAGTACTACGCAGCGTAGACCAAAGCGGGTGCTGTCTTGTCGCGGGGTCGGATTCGACACTCCGCCTTGATCGGACGCGACCGCACGACCTGCGGTTCTGTCCACGCGACGCGGCGATTCCGGCGGACGCGCGAACCGCCGCACCGGGTTTCGCCGCGCACATGCCCGCTCGCCTGGGTACCGGGCGGGTGGAGTCGGTAGAGTTCAGTGCAACCCCGGTCGACCCCGTCGCGCCGGACGTCCACGCGCCGAGCCCGCCAGGGTCGCTCATGCGCACATCGAACGAGAGAAGGTTGCCGACACGTGTGCGGACTGCTCGGATTCCTGACAGCTGATGCGGCGACGACCGAGGTGGTCGATCAGGTCTACGACGCCCTGCACTGCCAGCGCCACCGCGGCCCGGACGAGAAGGGCACCTGGCACGACGATCACATGATCTTCGGCTTCAACCGCCTCTCCATCATCGATATCGAGCACTCGCACCAGCCGCTGCGCTGGGGCCCCGCGGACAACCCGCAGCGCTACGCGATGACCTTCAACGGCGAGATCTACAACTACCTCGAACTGCGCGAGCAGCTGGCCGCCGAACACGGCGCCGAATTCCCCGAGGGCAAGATCTTCGCCACCGACGGTGACGGCGAGTCGATCGTCGCCGCCTTCCACTTCTGGGGTCCCGAGGCCGTGCGCAAGCTGCGCGGCATGTTCGCGTTCGCGATCTGGGACACCGAGAAGCAGGAGCTGTTCCTGGCCCGCGACCCCTTCGGCATCAAGCCGCTGTTCTACGCCACCGGCCCCGGCGGCACCGCGTTCGCCAGCGAGAAGAAGAGCGTGCTCGAACTGCTGAGCCCGCTCGGCCTTTCCGACGAGCTCGACCCGCGCGCCCTCGAGCACTACACGGTGCTGCAGTACGTGCCGGAGCCCGAGTCGCTGCACAAGAACATCCGCCGCCTCGAATCCGGCACCTACGCCACCGTCCGGGTGGGCGCGCAGCCGTCGGCCACCCGCTACTTCCGCCCCGACTTCCGGGTGCGCCCGTTCGCCGAGGGCGCCGCACAGGCCCGCTACGCGGAGATCGCCGCCGCGCTCGAGGACTCGGTCGCCAAGCACATGCGCGCCGATGTCACCGTCGGCTCGTTCCTGTCCGGCGGTATCGACTCCACCGCTATCGCCGCGTTGGCCATGCGCCACAACCCGAAGCTCATCACCTTCACCACGGGGTTCGAGCGCGAGGGCTACTCCGAGGTCGACGTGGCCGCCGAGAGTGCCGAGCTGATCGGCGCCCGCCACATCGTGAAGGTGGTCTCCCCCGCCGAGTTCGCCGCCGCCATCCCCGAGATCGTCTGGTACCTCGACGACCCGGTCGCCGATCCGGCGCTCGTTCCGCTGTACTTCGTGGCCAAGGAAGCCCGGAAGCACGTCAAGGTCGTGCTGTCCGGTGAAGGCGCCGACGAGCTGTTCGGCGGCTACACCATCTACCGGGAACCGTTGTCGCTCAAGCCTTTCGAGTACCTGCCCGCCGGGCTGCGCAAGCTCGTCGGCAAGCTCGGCGACCGCATCCCCGACGGCAAGCGCGGTAAGTCGCTGTTGCAGCGCGGCTCGCTCACCCTCGAGGACCGCTACTACGGCAATGCCCGCAGTTTCAACGACGCCCAGCTGCGGTCGGTGCTGCGCGAGTTCCGCCCCGAATGGACCCATCAGGACGTCACCGCCCCGATCTACGCCCAGTCCCAGGGCTGGGACCCGGTCGCCCGCATGCAGCACCTGGATCTGTTCACCTGGCTGCGTGGCGACATCCTGGTCAAGGCCGACAAGATGACGATGGCCAACTCCCTGGAACTGCGCGTGCCGTTCCTGGACAACGAGGTGATGCGGGTCGCCCAGGGTCTGCCCTACGACCAGAAGATCACCAAGGAAACCTCGAAGTACGCGCTGCGTCAGGCCTTGGACGGCATCGTCCCCGACCACGTCCTCAACCGCGCCAAGCTCGGTTTCCCGGTCCCCCTGCGCCACTGGCTGCGCGGCACCGAACTCTACGACTGGGCCGAATCCCAGATCGCCGAGTCCCAGACCGATCACCTGCTGAACAAGCAGGCCGTCCTGCAGATGCTGCGCGACCACAAAGCAGGCGTCTCCGACCACAGCCGCCGGCTGTGGACCCTGCTGGTCTTCATGGTCTGGCACGGCATCTTCGTCGAAGACCGCATCAAGCCCGAAATCCAGGAACCGACGTATCCCGTCTCCCTCTGACACACCACGAACGCCCCCGGAAATCCGGGGGCGTTCGTCGTTTCAAGATCACCACGCTGTGGTGGCGGAAGCCACTCGGGCGATGCCGCCACCACAGCGTGATGATCGAGTGTCCGGCTAGAGGAGGACGGCCAGGTCGTCGGCGGCTTCGGGGCCGTAGGCCTTGGTGAGGCGTTCCAGGGCGTCCTCGGTGTTGAGGGTCCATTCCTGGGTGCCGGTGGTTTCCAGGATGAGGACGGCGATGAGGGAGCCGAGTTGGGCGGCGCGTTCCAGGCTCAGGCCCGCGCGGTGGGCGGTGAGGAAGCCCGCGCGGAAACCGTCGCCGACGCCGGTCGGGTCGACCTTGTTCAGCTCGGGGACCACGCCGACGCGGACCTCGGTGCCGTCGGTGTCGACCACGAGCACGCCCTCGGCGCCGAGGGTGGTGACCCGGATACCGACCTTGGCGGTGATCTCGGCTTCGCTCAAGCCGGTCTTGGACTGCAGCAGCGCCCACTCGTACTTGTTGGTGAACAGGTAGGCGGCGCCGTCGACGAGTTCGGCTGCCTGCTCGCCGTCGAGGCGGGCCAGCTGCTGCGAGGGGTCGGCCGCGTACGGAATGCCCTGTGCCTTGGCCTGACGGGTGTGGGCGATCATCGCCTCGGGGTCGTTCGCGCCGACCAGCACCAGATCCACCGCGTGCTCGGCGGCGATCGCGGCGATGTCGATCTCGCGCGCCTCGCTCATGGCGCCGGGGTAGAACGACGCGATCTGGGCCATCGTCTCGTCGGTGGTGCACACGAAACGGGCGGTGTGGGACTTGGTCGACACGTGCACGGCCGAGCAGTCGACGCCGTTGTCCTCCAACCACTTCCGGTACTCGGCGAAGTCGGCGCCGACCGCACCGACGAGCAGCGGACGCTGCTTCAGCAGCCCCATCGCGTAGGCGATGTTGCCCGCGACGCCGCCGCGGCGGATCTGCAGATCGTCGACGAGGAAACTCAGCGACACATGGTCGAGCTGATCGGCGAGCAGCGCATCGGCGAATTTGCCGGGGAAACGCATGAGGTGGTCGGTGGCGATGGACGCGGACACGGCTACAGACACGAGGCGAAGCCCCTTCGGCGCTAGACGGAAACAAAGAAGCCCGGGATCACCCGATCCCGGACCTCAACCGTAGCAAGCGTGACCGCCGGTAGTTCACCTCTTGGTCACCTCGCCACGTCGTCGCGGCGCATGTGAGCGCGGGTTCACGGAGCCCGCAAACCCGCGGCAGCCGACCTCAGTTGAACGAATCGCCGCAGGCGCAGGAACCGGTGGCGTTCGGGTTGTCGATGGTGAAGCCCTGCTTCTCGATGGTGTCGACGAAGTCGATCGAGGCGCCCTGGATGTAGGGAGCGCTCATGCGGTCGACCGCCAGCTTCACACCGGAGAACTCGACGACGATGTCACCGTCGAGGACGCGATCGTCGAAGAACAGCTGGTACCGCAGGCCGGCACAGCCACCCGGCTGCACGGCGATCCGCAGGGCGAGGTCGTCGCGACCTTCCTGGTCGAGCAGCGCCTTCGCCTTGGCGGCGGCAGCGTCGGTCAGCGTCGCACCGTGGGTTTCGGTGGCGGTCTCGTTCTGCACAGTCATGGACACTCCTAGTTCGGCTCAGCCCGTCAACGGACCTCAGGTGCACAGCGCACGACTGAAATCAACACATCGCACCGGCTGCGTTATTCCATTTTGCCACCCATGCCGGCGCGTGTGGACCCGCCCCGGGTGCTCGTGCCCACACTACTCGCCTACCGGCTGTGATCCAGCTCGCATCGGTTCGGCGGTGAGACCACCGGCACCGCCGGGGAGACCGAGTTTCCCCCTGCTCGACCCCATCGAATAGCCTGGTGAACGTGAAATTGTTCCGTCGCGACGAGTCCAGCACCATCGACGAGTCCGTCGACCCCTCGGTGCCCGACGTCGAGAAGACCGCCGCCGCACCCGCATCGTCCACCCCCGGTAAGGGTCGTCCGACCCCGAAAAGGCGTGACGCCGAAGGCAAACGACGCGGCCCGGTGGCGCCCGCCCCGATGACGGCCAAGGAGGCGCGGGCCCGCCGCAAGGCGGCCAAGGGCAACCGCGCCGACCGCAAGGCGGCGGCCGCGGATCGTCGCGCCGCCGTGCAGGAGCGGCGCGCCAGGATGCTGGCGGGCGAGGACAAGTACCTGCTGCCCCGCGATCAGGGCCCGGTCCGCGCGTATGTGCGCGATCTGGTCGACGCGCGCCGCAACCTGGTCGGCTTGTTCATGCCGATGGCGCTGGTGCTCATCCTGTCGATGTTCGTGGCGCCGCAGCTGCAGAGCATCGTCACCCTGGCCATGCTGGTGATGATGCTGTTCATGATCATCGAGGGTTTCGTGCTCGGCAAGATCGTGAACAACCGGGTGATCGAGCGGTTCCCCGAGACCACCGATACCGGTTTCAAGCTGGGCTGGTACGCCTTCGTCCGCGCGTCCCAGATCCGCAAGATGCGTGCCCCGAAGCCACGGGTCGGCCCCGGCGACGCGGTATAGCTTCCCCCTCTGCGCGAATGCCGTTCCATCCACCCGGATGGGACGGCATTCGTTGTTTCAGGAGTGGCCCGGACGGATCTCGGTCGAGTAGCCGGCGATCGCGCGGAGTTCGGCATCGATGCGCTGAGCGTCGCGGTCGATGACCCCCGTGGCGCCTGCGGTGCCACGTCCGGCGAGGACGGCGAGTGCGGTGATGGCGGCGAGGACGATCAGAAAAGTAAGCATGGCAGTAATTTTGCGCGCGTTGGTTTTCAGCCGAAAGTGGCTGTTCTGTCATTGTGCGTAAAAATTCGGCCAGTAGGATGGGGTGATGCTGTCCAGGGTTGCGGTCGTGCTCAACGAGAAGCTCGCGATGTTCGAGTTCGGTGTCGTCTGCGAGGTTTTCGGGCTCGACCGCACCGCCGACGGTTTGCCCGGTTTCGAGTTCCGGGTGTGCGGGGCGGAGCCGGGTAAGCCGCTGCGCTCGACGACTCCCGGCGTCACCGTCACACCCGAATACGGTCTCGACGAGCTCCTGCACGCCGATCTCGTCGCGATTCCGGCGTTCCCCTTCACCACCGAACACGCCTACCAGCCCGGCGTCGTCGAGGCGGTGCGCGCGGCCTCCGATGCGGGCGCCACCGTGCTCACCGTCTGCTCCGGGGCGTTCCTGGCAGGCGAGGCGGGCCTGCTGGACGGGCGCAAATGCACAACCCATTGGCGCTACGTCGACACCCTCGCCGCCAAGTACCCCGAGGCCACCGTCGACCCCGACGTGCTGTTCGTGGACGAAGGCAATCTGATCACCAGCGCGGGCACCGCGGCGGGCATCGATGCCTGCCTGCACCTGGTCCGCCGCGAGATCGGCACGGCCGCCGCCAACGGCATCGCCCGCCGCATGGTGGTGCCACCCCAGCGCGACGGTGGTCAGCGCCAGTTCATCGAACAGCCCATCCCCGAATGCCACGCGGCGGGCCTCTCCGACATCCTCGCCTGGCTGAGCCAGAACCTGGCGCATCCGCACACCGTCGACGAACTCGCCGCCCGCGCCAGCATGTCCACCCGCACCTTCGCCCGCCGCTTCGCCGCCGAAACCGGAACCACCCCGGTCAAATGGCTCACCACGCAGCGCGTGCTGTTCGCCAAACACCTGCTCGAAGCCACCGAACTGCCACTGGAACGCGTCGCCGACCAGTGCGGTTTCGGATCCGGCGCGCTGCTGCGCCACCATTTCCAGCGCCAGGTCGGGCTGGCCCCCACCGAGTACCGCAGGCGCTTCGGCTCCGGAAATTGAACGACTACACCTTTTCCGGGGTTCGGAACCGCCCGGTGAGGCGCAGACCGTCGCGCGCGTTCAGCGACATGAGGACGATATTGACGGCGCCCGCGACGAGTTCGAGCGCCTGCACTCCGTAGAACAGCGGCCCGAACCGGTCGTGCCGGGCGAGAACAGCGAGCACGATCGCCGACGGGATCAATACGCACAGCCCGTTGGCCGCGATGATCGGCATCCGCCGCTTCTTCGCGACGACGACGGGCAGCGTCGAGCCGCCCGCCAGCCGGAACCCGGTGCCGCCGGTCGCGGCGAGCGCGAGGACCAGCACCGGCAGCGCCCACGGGATGGCTTGCTTCACCGCGACGACGGCGTCTTTCGAGCCGCTGAGCTCGCTGAGCACCGTGGACACCCAGAACGTGAGAATGGCGAGCAGGCCGATCACGCCCGCGATGGGGTGGATTCGAGTGAGCATGGGATCCCTCTGTTCGGTCGTCAGGTGCCGCGATCGGCTTCGAGGTTGCCGATCGCCTGGGCAGCCAGGCGCAGCAGTTCTTCCCGCTCGGCGTCGGAGAATCCCGCTGTCGCAAGGGCGTTCACCTCTCGGGCCGCCGCTTCCAATGCGGGGCGGAGCCGGCGTGACCGGTCGGTGAGGTGGATCAGTGCCCGTCGGCCGTCGGCCGGGTCGGGTGTGCGTTCGACGAGGCCGTCGCGCTCCATCCGTTTGAGCGTGTGCGCCATCGTCGACTGGTCGATACGAACCTTCTCGCAGAGCTCCTGCTGCGAGACACCCTCCCGCTCGTAGAGCGCGAGCAGTTGCGCGAATTGGCCCGGCACCACGCCGTGGCGGGCGATGCGGTCGCGCAGCGCCTGTTCCAGGAGGCGCGCGAGGTGGTTGATCACGTACCCGAGCGAGTCACTGCGGTCCACCGCGAGCCCACCTTCCGTCGTCTCCCCTCGATAATACATGGCAAGCCATATATCTGCTCGTTCGCCCTAGGTTCGCCTGTGAGGGTTCATAATTTGTGAACACGTCAGTTCATCGAGAGCCTCAGCGACTTGACCTGCGATAGGGGAACCTGGTCAGCTGGAACGGTGTTTCGTAGCGGGTGGGGAAGTTTCGCGCGGTTGAGGACGGTTCTGGCGGCCGTGACTGCGGCTGTGGTGGTGTCGACGGTCGGCTCGGTAACGGCGGCCGCCGTGCCTGCCAACCCTGTCTTGCGTACGCCCGCAGGCGGTTTCGAGGAACTGTTCGTTCCGTCGAGCATGGGGCCGATCAAGGTGCAGGTGCGGTGGGCGGCGCGGGGCGGTTCGGCCGCGCTGTATCTGCTCGACGGTTTGCGCGCACCGGCCGACCACAGTCAGTGGACGACCGATACCGATGTGCTGAGCCGATTCGCCGGTGACAACGTCACTCTGGTGTTCCCCGTCGGCGGGCATTCGAGCTTCTACACCGACTGGTACCGCCCGAGCAGCACCAACGGACAGTCCACCACTTATCGGTGGGAAACGTTCCTCACCCGCGAACTACCGGACTTCCTTGCCGGATATGGTGTTTCACGCACGAACAACGCGGTGGTCGGCGCCTCGATGGGTGGCAACGCCGCGCTGACGCTGGCCGCGCACCACCGCGACCAGTTCCGGTTCGCGGGCGCGTTCTCCGGTTTCCTCAACCCGACCTTCCCCGGCTGGGATCTCACGATGCGTGCCGCCATGCTCGACGAGGGCCGCTTCAATCTCGACGACATGTGGGGCCCGGTCGGCGATCCCGCGTGGCGGCGCAACGACGCGACCGTCCAGGCCGAACTGCTGCGCGGCCTGCCGCTCTACATCACCTCGGGCAACGGTGTCCCCGGCCCGCTCGACGCGAGTTCCGCCGTGGGGAACACCGTCAACGCGATGGGCATCGAATCACTGGCGGTGATCGCCGCCAGCATATTCCGGGAACGGACAACGGCCCTCGGCATCCCCGCCCGCGTCGACATCACCGCGGGCACCCACACCTGGCCCTACTGGCAGCAGTCCCTGGCCACGGCCCGCCCCATGATCCTGGAGGCACTTGGCGCGTCCTGAGGCACTGCGGCCCGTTTCGGGACGGCGATGCCGAGGTGACCCGGCTTTCCGCGGCGCGGTGCCCTACGCCGAAACCACGGACGATCGGCGCCGACGAGCCGGAGGACGGGCCGATCGCGATGCGCGGCCGGTTGCTACCGTGCTGACATGCCGGTCGACCGCACACCTTCGCGCACGCTCGTTCTCGGGGGCGCCCGGTCGGGGAAGTCCGCCTTCGCCGAGGGACTGCTCACCGCAGAACGCGAGGTCCGCTACCTCGCCACCGCGGTGCTCGACCCGGCCGACCACGACTTCGCCGAGCGGATCGACCGGCATCGCGACCGGCGCCCCGACCACTGGTCGACGGTCGAGAACGCCGACCCCGCAACGGTTCTCGCCACCGAATCGTTCGCGACCCTGCTCGACGACATCGGCACCTGGCTCACCGCGCGCCTGGACGCGCGCGGGGCGTGGGAGCAACCGCGCGGCACCGTCGCCCCGGACTGCGACGCACTGGTGGCCGCCGTCGCGGCCTACCGGCGGCGATTGGTGATCGTCTCGCCCGAGGTCGGCATGGGTGTCATCCCGGCGACGCGGTCGGGGCGGTTGTTCCGCGACGAGATCGGCACGCTCAACCAGCGGTTGGCCCAGGTGTGCGACGAAGCCTTCCTCGTCGTCGCCGGGCTGCCGGTCCGGTTGAAATGAACCGGGGTCGCCCGGCGCCTTGTGGTCCGGGCAAGATGAGCACCGAAGAAACACTTTGTCGAAAGGCTTCCCAGTGACACACGGATTCGGCCCGGTCGCGGCCCCGGACGCGCAGGTGCGTGGCGCGGCCGAGCAGCGCCAGACGCAGCTGACGAAACCGGCCGGATCGCTGGGACGACTCGAGGAACTCGGCAACTGGATCGCCGCCTGCCAAGGTGTGTGTCCGCCGAAGCAGTTCGAACGTGCCCGCGTGGTGGTGTTCGCCGGGGACCACGGTGTCGCCGAGCACGGCGTCTCCGCGTATCCGAGCGAGGTCACCGCGCAGATGGTCGCGAACTTCCTGGCCGGTGGGGCGGCGGTGAACGCGCTGGCCGCCGTCGCGGGCGCGACCGTGCGCGTCGCCGACATCTCCGTCGACGGCGACACCGACCCGACGGTCGCCCAGCACAAGGTGCGCCGCAGCTCGGGCTCCATCGACCGTGAGGACGCGCTCACTCAGGAAGAGGTGGCCGCCGCGCTCGCGGCCGGGCGCGCGATCGCCGACGAGGAGGTCGACGCGGGCGCCGATCTGCTCGTCGCCGGGGACATGGGTATCGGCAACACCACTCCCGCCACCGTCCTCGTCGCCACCCTCACCAACACCGAACCGGTCGCCGCCGTCGGACGCGGCACCGGTGTCGACGACGCGGGCTGGATCCGCAAGGTCGCCGCCATCCGCGACGGCATGCGCCGTGCCCGGCCCGTCGCCGCCGACCCCGTCGAACTGCTGCGCGTGGCGGCGGGCGCCGATTTCGCCGCCATGGTCGGATTCCTCGCCCAGGCCGCAACCCGCCGCACCCCCGTCCTGCTCGACGGTGTCGTCGTCACCGCCGCCGCCCTGGTCGCCGAGGACCTCGCCGCAGGCGCGAAAGCGTGGTGGCTCCCCGCCCACCGCTCCACCGAGCCCGCCCACGACCTGGCCCTGAAACACCTCCGCCTGCAACCACTCCTGGACCTGAACATGCGCCTCGGCGAAGGTTCCGGCGCCCTCACCGCCCTCCCCCTCCTCCGCGCCGCCGTCGCCACCCTCGCAGAGATGTCGACCTTCGCCGACGCGGGAGTGAGCACACCCGACGAGGCATCTGTCGACCTCGTCAAGTGACGCCGAGAAACAGTGTGAACGCCGCGCGATTGGCGATCTCCTGGCTCACTGTCGTGCCCGTTCGCGGTCCGGCGCAGGTCGACCGGGCCGTCGCGGGGCGGGCGATCACGCTCGCGCCGTCGGTCGGACTACTGCTGGGCGGCGGGGTGGCCGGGGCGCTGTGGGTGTTCGAGCGTGCCGGACTCACCAGCGCGCTCGCCGGCCTGCTCGCGGTGGGACTTCTCGCCCTGTGTACACGCGGTATGCACCTCGACGGGCTCGCCGATACCGCCGACGGGCTCGGCAGCTATGGGCCACCCGAGCGGGCACGCGAGATCATGAAGTCCGGTGCGGCGGGGCCGTTCGGGGTGGCGGCGTTGATCTTCGCGATCGGGATTCAGGCGTTCGCCTTCGCCGCGCTCGTCGACGAGCGGCGGTGGGCGGCGATCGTGCTCGCGGTGGCGCTCGGCCGGGTCGCGGTGGTCGTCGCCTGCAGGCGCGGCGTTGCAGCCGCTCCGGGGTCGGGTTTCGGCACCCTGGTCGCAGGCACCCAGCCGATCGCCGCAGTGGCCTTCTGGCCTGTCCTCGCCCTCTGCTGCTCCGTCTTCGTCGTTCCCGGCAACTTCTGGCTCGGCCCCGTCGTCGTCCTCACCGCCCTGGCCGGATCGGTCCTGATCACCCGCCACTGCGTGCGCCGCTTCGGCGGCATGTCCGGTGACATTCTCGGCACGACGGTGGAAATCACGACTTCTCTTGCCGCCCTTGGCTTCTCGCTGACGTTCTGACTCCCCGCCGCACGACTATGTGAAACCAGCACTATTCACAAATGGGGTGCTCACCGGTTGTGCGCTCCCACAGACCGCCCGGTCATCGGTACTCGGGTGCATCGCCAGCACACCGGTGGCAATACAGTGGAAGACATGTCTTCCGAGCGCCTCTACTTCCGTCAGCTGCTGTCGGGCCGGGATTACGCCGTCGGCGATCCGATCGCGACACAGATGCGCAATTTCGCGTATCTCATCGGCGATCGGGAGACCGGCGAGACCCTTCTCGTCGATCCCGCCTACCAGGCCGCCGACCTCGTCGAGGTGGCCGCCGCCGACGGCATGCGCGTGAGCGGCGTGCTGGCCACCCACCACCATCCCGACCATGTCGGCGGAACCATGCTCGGCTTCACCCTCGGCGGTGTGCGCGAATTACTCGAGAAGACCAGCGTGCCCGTGCACGTGAACAAGTACGAACTGGACTGGGTCGCCAAGACCACCGGCATCGCCCCGAGCGAGCTCACCGGCCACGACAACGGCGACACCGTCTCGGTCGGCGCCTTCGACATCGAACTGCTCCACACCCCCGGCCACACCCCCGGCAGCCAGTGCTTCCTGTTCGACGGCCGCCTCATCTCCGGCGACACCCTGTTCGTCGACGGCTGCGGCCGCACCGACTTCCCCGGCGGCGACTCCGACGAGATGTTCCGCAGCCTGCGTCACCTGGCCGGGCTGAACGGCAATCCCGTCGTCTACCCGGGCCACTGGTACTCCGAGGCGCCGAGCGCCGAGCTGTCCTCGGTCCGCGACAACAACTACGTGCTGCGGCCCCAGTCCCTGCAGCAATGGCAAGCCCTGATGCCGGGCTGACAAACGAAAGAGCGGGCCCACACTCGGGGGCCCGCTCTTTTTTCGCCGATTACAGCTTGCGCAGCCACCCGTGGGTGTCGGCGAACGTGCCGCGCTGGATACCGGTGAGCGTGTCGCGCAGCGCCATCGTCACCTCGCCGGGCTCGCCGCCGCCGATCGCGAATTCGCCGTCGTGGGAACGCACCCAGCCGACGGGGGTGATCACGGCAGCGGTTCCGCACGCGAAAACCTCACTGATCTCACCGGATTCGGCGCCCTTGCGCCATTCCTCCACCGAGACCTTGCGCTCCTCCACCGGGTAGCCGGAGTCGGCGGCCAGGGTGAGCAGCGAGTCGCGGGTGATGCCGGGCAGCAGCGAACCCGACAGTTCCGGGGTCACCAGCCGCGCCTGCGACCCGGTGCCGAACACGAAGAACAGGTTGTTGGTGCCCATCTCCTCGACGTAGCGACGCTCGCAGGCGTCCAGCCACACCACCTGGTCACAACCCTTCTCGGTGGCCTGGGCCTGGGCGAGCAGGGAGGCGGCGTAGTTGCCCGCCACCTTCGCCTCACCGGTACCGCCGGGTGCGGCGCGCACGTATTCGGTGGACAACCACACCCGCACCGGCTTCACACCGCGCGGGAAGTACGCGCCCGCGGGCGAGGCGAGCAGCAGGTACTTGTAGGCGGCGGCCGGCTTCACGCCGAGACCGGCCTCGGTGGAGAACATGAACGGACGCAGGTACAGCGAGTCCTCACCGCCGGCGGCGGGCACCCAGTCGGCGTCCACCTCGAGCAGCTGGCGCACCGACTCGATGAACAGTTCCTCGGGCAGCTCGGCCATCGCCATGCGGGCCGCCGACCGACGGAACCGCGCCGCGTTGGCGTCGATGCGGAAGGTGGCGATGCTGCCGTCGGGCTGACGGTAGGCCTTGAGGCCCTCGAAGATCGCCTGTCCGTAATGGAAGACCATGGTGGCCGGATCCATCGACAACGGACCGTACGGCTCGACCCGCGCGTTGCCCCACTGACCGTCGGTGTAGTCGATCGACACCATGTGATCGGTGAAGTACCGCCCGAAACCGGGCGCCGCCAGTACCTGTTCCCGCTGCTGCGCCGAGATGGGCGCGGGGTGCGGAATACGGGTGAACTGTGCAGCGACTGTCATGATGCGATCCTATCGGGCGGTAACTGTTACTTGGTCTTGGTGTCGACGAACGGCGGCTTGACCACCTCGCAGCGCAGCCTGCGCCCGCGCACGTCGACCTCCACCTCGTCGCCGGGCGCGAGCTTCGCGTCGGTGTCGAGCAGGGCGAGCGCGATGCCGACCTTCAGCGAGGGCGAGAACGTGCCCGAGGTGGTCTCCCCGACCGGTTCGCCGTCGCGCAGAACGGTCTGGCCCTGACGCAGCACACCTCGGTCGAGCGCTTTGAGACCGAGCAGGGTGCGGCGCGGTCCGTCGGCCTTCTCCTTCGTCAGCGCGTCCTTGCCCCAGAACTGCGGCTTCTGCCAACCGACGGCCCACCCGGTGCGGGCCTGGTTCGGGGTGATCTCGAGGGAGAGTTCATGGCCGTGCAGCGGGTAGCCCATCTCGGTACGCAGGGTGTCACGGGCACCGAGTCCGGCGGGCTGACCGCCCGCGGCGAGGACCTGTTCGACCAGCGCGCGGAACACCGGTTCGGCGTCGTCCCATTTCGGCAGCAGCTCGTAGCCGTGTTCGCCGGTGTAGCCGGTGCGGCACACGCGCACGGGCCGACCGTCCCATTCGGCGTCGGCGTAGGCCATGTACTCCATGTCGGTGGGCAGGCCGAGCGCGGCGAGCACCTCGGTGGACTTGGGTCCCTGCACCGCGAACACCGCGTACTCACGGTGTTCGTCGGTGACGGTGATGCCCTCGGGTGCGGTCTTGCGCAGTTCGGCGACGACCGCGGCGGTGTTCGCGGCGTTCGGGACGAGGAACACCTCGTCGTCGCCGACGTAGTACGCGATCAGGTCGTCGATCACGCCGCCGTCCTGCGCGCAGCACAGCGTGTACTGCGCCTTGCCCGGGCGGATGCGGCCGAGATCGTTGGTCAGCGCCGAGTTCACGAACTGCGCGGCGCCGGGTCCCGCCACCGTCGCCTTGCCCAGGTGACTCACATCGAACAGGCCGACCGCCGTCCGCACCGCGGTGTGCTCGCCGACGGTTCCCGCGTACTGCACCGGCATCTCCCAGCCACCGAACGGGGCGAAGGTCGCCCCCAGTTCGACATGAACGGCATGGATGGGGCCTTCGAGCAGGACGTTGTCGGTCATGGCAGCGAGCTTATCCGGCGGTCCCGACATCGCGGCGTGCCCCTGCATTTGGGGGCTCTCACCAGGCATCTCGGCACGCCGGAGCATGCGAGGATCACGCCATGAATCTCCGTAGACCCGTCTCCGTCCTGATGCTCGCCGGCGCGTCGGTGCTGCTGACCCAGCCGGTCGCGCACGCCGAGACCGGCAGCAGCCAGATCAACGTGGGCTGCATCCTGCAGTCGCTGTCCGGCGAGAGCCCGACCGCCGACTGCAACCCGTCCCCGATCCCGGTCCCCTGATCGGGAACCGTCGTGACCCGGCTTCGAGGGGTGCACGGGTCGCGACGGTCGCGAGCGAAAGATGAAGACGGGCAACGGCGGTAGTGTTCTCGGTGTGAGTGATCTGCCCCGCGCCCGGTTCGGTCATGTCGCCCGGATGGACGAGACCATGAGCCGGGCTGTGTCCCGCATTCCCGAAACCGCCATCGATCGCGGCATGCTGCGACTGACCCGCTCGGCGAACACGGGCGGGCTGTGGTTGGCCACGGCTGCGGTGCTGGCGGCCAAACCCGGTCCGCCGCGCCGGGCCGCGCTGCGCGGTGTGATCGCCCTGGCGGGCACGAGCATCGCGGTGAATCTCGTACTCAAGACGCTGATCCCCCGGCGCAGGCCACCGGCCGAGCTGATGCCGCACGGGCGCAGGCTCGTCGACGCGCCGGTGTCGTCGTCGTTCCCGTCCGGACACAGCGCCAACGCCGCCGCGTTCGCCACAGCCGTCGCGCTGGAGAGCCCGCGCACCGCGCTCGCCGTGGCTCCCGTCGCCGCCGCCGTCGCCTACTCGCGCATCCACACGGGCGCGCACTGGCCCTCCGACGTGCTGGTCGGTGCGAGCGTCGGCACCGCCGTCGCGCTCACCACCCGCCGCTGGTGGCCGATCCGCGAATCCGACGAGGCCGAGGCACACGCCGTGCAGGACGCGCCGATCCTGGCCGACGGCAAAGGCCTTGCGCTGCTCATCAATCCGCGCTCCGGTGACTCCACCTACGACCCGACCCCCGATATCGCCGAGGCCCTGCCCGCCGCGAAACTGCTGCACACCGTGCCCGGTCGCGACGCCGCCGAGGTATTGCAGGAGGCGATCGACCCGTCGGTGCTCGCGGTCGGCGCCGCCGGCGGTGACGGCACCATCGCCGCGGCCGCCGCCGTCGCGATCCGCAACGACCTGCCGCTGGTCGTCGTCCCCGCGGGCACCCTCAACCACTTCGCGCGCGACCTCGGCGTCTACGACCTGCGCGAGGTGGCCGACGCCACCGGTGCGGGCGAGGCCGTCGAAGTCGACATCGCCGCAGTCGAATTCGACACCCCAGAGGGTCCGCACACCCATCACCTCATCAACACCGCAAGCGTCGGCGCCTACCCGGAGCTGGTCCGGTTGCGGGAGAAGTGGGAGGACCGGTGGGGCAAGTGGCCCGCGTTCGCCGCGGCCCTGGTCGTCACTCTGCGCCGGGCCGAACCGATCCACATCCGCATCGACGACCGCTGGCACGACATGTGGTTCCTGTTCATCGGCAACGGCCCCTACCACCCGCACGGCGCGGTGCCCGCGTTCCGGTCCCGCCTCGACGAGGGGCTGCTCGATGTGCGCTGGCTGCGCGCCGACGTGCGGTTCTCCCGGACCCGTGCGGTGATCGCGTTGATGCTGGCCGCGATCGGGCACAGCCGGGTCTACGGCGAACGCCAGACCCATGAACTCACCATCACCTCGAAGTCCCCGATCGCGGTGGCCGCCGACGGTGAGGTGGTCGGCACGGCGAGCACCCTGCGGTTCTCGGTGGCGGGGCGGGTGACGGTGTACCGCCGCGACGAGGAGAACCCGCGCTGGGAGAACCGGGCCCGCCCGCATCACCGTCGCCCGCTGGCCTGGCTCACCGACCGGCGCCGCTGAACCGGGTTTCTCACGAACCCGTCTCACCTCGATCACCATCGCCCACAACAACCTTGCGCCACCGCGCCGGACTGTGCACATGATGGATCATGAGCTTTCCGGACGGTGGACGTCCGATCACCGCGTTCGAAGCAGACCGCCGCTGGGACCCCTGGACTCCGAGCGTGGTCGCCGCCCGTCTCACCGACTGCACGGCGCCGTGGGCGGTGGCAGGCGGGTGGGCGCTCGACCTGTTCGCCGGGACCATCTCCCGGGCCCACGCCGACATCGAAATCGCTGTTCCCCGAGCGGCTTTCCCGACAATCGCGGCGGCTTTTCCCGAGTACGAATGGGATGTCGTCGGTGACGGCACGCTGTGGTCGTTCGCGGCCGCCGCCGAGAACGCCGACCTGCACCAGACCTGGTTGCGTGATCCGTTCACCGGCGCCTACCACCTGGACGTGTTCCGCGAACCGCACGACGGCGACACCTGGATCTGCCGACGCGACCCCACCATCACGCTCACCTACCGCGACCTGATCCGCACCACCCCCACCGGTATCCCCTATCTGATCCCCGAAGCGGTCCTGCTGTTCAAGGCGAAGGCCGACCGCCCCAAGGATTCCGCCGATTTCGACCACGTACTGCCACTGCTCACCCCGGAACGCTCGAACCGGCTGCACAACTGGCTGACCCGAGTACACCCCGGCCACCGCTGGCTCGCCGAACTACCGACCCCTTCGGCTACGCAGTGACGCACCACCCCTGCCGGTAATCGATCCAATCCTGGGGCGTGGCAGCGAAATCCACATACAACGCCACCCCGAAGTTCGCGCGACCCACATCGGTGCGCGTCTGCCCTAATCGGATCCCACGCACCGCCGCCGCCACGGTCTCCGCCGCCCCGTGATGGCCGGGATCGTCGGCCCAGAACGCCGGTGCGCCCATCAGCAGATCGACCTCCGTGGGCGTCACCTCCAGCGCCAGCTCCGTCTGCTGCGCGACGTAGCCGCTGTAGAGCGCGCGCGTCGGCATCGCGGTGTCGTAGGACATCACCGCCACCTGGTCGACCCGCCGCGCCACCTCCGCGAAATACGCCTGGCTCCACCACTTCCCGTGATCGGCCACCACGATCCCCACCGCGTGCAATCCGGGCAGCGGATCGATCACCGGCGCCGACACCGACAAGGTCACCCCTGCGGCCGCGGTCATCACGCGGGTCTGCTCGAGCAGGGCCAGGTATCCCGGCGACCCCGACCGGATGGGTTCCAGGTCGTAGTGCACGCCGTCGAACCCGTAGTCGAGCACCCGCCGCGCCGAGGCGACCACCCGTTCCCGCGACGCCGCCGATTCCACGTCGAGACCGTCGAATTCGGGCAGCACGATGTCGCCGAGCCACGACTGCACCCGGATACCGGGCAGCTTCGTGTGCACCGCGTCGACGAACCACCGCGCCCTGGGTGCCAGGTCGTCGCGCAGCGACCCGTCGTGCTCCAGCGGACCCGTGTGGACGTACAGATCACGAATGCCGGTGCCCGCCAGCAACTTCGCGAGCTCATCGATATCGGCGTCGGTGCGGCGCCCGTCGACCCAGGCGTGGCCGAGCCAGAACGCGTCCTTACCCCGGCTGCGCGCCTGCTCGGATTGCTCGCCGACGTTGTACACCAGCAGCGCGGTGAGTATGCCCGCGACCGGCACCGATACCACCGCCACCAGCGCGAGCACGACGACGACGCCACGCATCCACCACGACCACGCCCGCCACTTCCCCCGCATTGTTCCTCCCCCGATCGACGACGTCCCGATACTACCGGCAGGTACCGACAGGGAAATTTCCGGCAAATCGCCCACGCGTGAAACACTGTGCGCCGCTGTACAACTGAACGGAGCACCACATGAAATTCGCCGTCACCCTCGGGTCCGCCGCTGTCGCGGCCTTCGCCTGCGCGATCGCGACCCCGCCCGTGGCCAGCGCCCAGCAGTCCTCGGACTGCCACGGCTCGTACTCCCCCTGCCTACCCATCGTCAGCGACGTCGACTGCGAGGGTGGCAGCGGCAACGGACCCGTCTACACCGGCAAGGTGAAGGTCATCGGCCCCGACGATTACGGCCTCGACCGCGACGGCGACGGTTACGGCTGCGAGTAGACAGCACGAGGGGCGTGCGATGACGGATCATCGCACGCCCCTCGGCGTAGCTCAGCGGTTCTCGGGCCTGCCCCAACCCTCGTCGTCGGGCTTGCCGAGATCGGGCCCCGAGCCTGGGCCGCCGTGGCCGCCGCCACCGGTCCCCGGGCCACCGTAACCCTGGTCACCGGAACCGGGCCCGCCGTATCCGGGCTGTTGCCCACCGAAACCGGGCTGACCATAACCGGGACCACCAGGTTGCTGACCACCGTATCCGGGCTGCTGACCACCGAAACCGGGCTGACCATAACCGGGCCCGCCGGGTTGCTGACCACCGAAGCCGGGCTCACCGTAACCACCCGCACCTGGAGCGCCGTATCCCGGCTGCTCACCGAATCCACCGGCGGAACCGCCGTACGGCGGGTAACCCGGATCCGCGACGCTCTGCCCACCGACGACCGGCCCACCGGTGATCACCCGGTAGGCGTAGGCCGTCGCCAGCACCGACAGCGGAATCGACACCAACAAACCGAGGCCACACAGCAACGCGCCGACGATATTGATGCCGAACAGCGCGAGCGCCAGCAACAGCAGCGGCCCCGCATTGGCGGAGATCGCGGAAAAACTCGACTTGATCGCGGTGATCGCGTCCTGGTTCCGGTCGAGGACGAAGTAGAGCGTGAACCAGGTGAAGAAGGCGATCACGATGCCGGGCAGGATGCACAGCACGAAGCCGATACCGGTGGCGATACCGACGAGCAGCGAAGCCACGATGACCGCGCCGACATTGGTGAACTTGAAGAATTCACCGAATCCCGGTTTGCGCCCGTCGGTTTCGTCCAGTGCGCCACGCACCATCGCCGCGGAGATCAGATAGCCGACGACGGTGCTCACCACACTGCCGATGAACTGCCAGACACCGAATCCGATGCTGAAGTTGCCGCTGTAATCGGTGTCGGCGGAATTACCGAGCCCGAAGATGAAGTTGAGCGCCACCTGGATCACGGCGAAGATCAGGACGATACCGATCCAGACGACGACGTTGTTCTTGTATTTCTCCCAGGCGTACCCGAGAGCGGCGCCTACGCTGAGATCCGGTCTCGCCGGAGGATATCCGGGTTGCTGTTGTCCATACGTCATCCGAACCGCATCTCCTCATCGTCTGCGGCGACCGCGGCCGCCGTCATGAGTCATACCGATCCGGCGTCATCGCGCTCACGCCGACATCGCCGATCATGGCATATGTCGGCGTCGCTATCAGCTCACATTCTCGCGTTTGGGCAATTTCCATCCCGGACGCGGGAAATGGCAGGTGTAGCCGTCGGGATAACGCTCCAGATAGTCCTGGTGCTCGGGCTCGGCCTCCCAGAATTCCCCCGCCGGGGTGACCTCGGTGACCACCTTGCCCGGCCACAGCCCGGAGGCGTCCACGTCGGCGATGGTGTCCAGCGCGATGCGCCGCTGCTCGTCGTCGAGATAGAAGATCGCCGATCGGTAGCTCGAGCCGATGTCGTTGCCCTGCCGGTCCTTGGTGGTCGGGTCGTGGATCTGGAAGAGGAATTCGAGCAACGCGCGGTAATCGGTCCGCTCGGGGTCGTAGACGATCTCGACGGCCTCCGCGTGACCGGGATGGTTGCGGTAGGTCGGGCGCTCGTTCTCGCCACCGGTGTAACCGACGCGAGTCGACACAACCCCCGGTTGACGGCGGATCAGGTCCTGCATACCCCAGAAGCAGCCACCGGCCAGAATCGCCTTACGGGTCTCGCTCACAGATCCTCCTCGATGAGAACTCGTGGTCGCACGTGTAGCGCACAACCGTGGGAGTAGAACGCCGGATTCATCCCCGGAATTCCGCTCAGTACAGTCTCGCCCCGAGAGTTCACGCAACACCAACCCCAGTGTTACCCACATTCGAGGAGGAATACGGCGCAATGCCACGGTTCGGGGTTTCACAGTGTTCGGCGATCGCAGTGATCGCGACAGCTCTTCTCACGGGCACGGCGGGCGGTGCCCTCGCCCATCCGGGTGGTCCCGACGACACCATCGGCCAGACCACGACCAGCTGCGAGCAGGGCGGTGAAACGCTGTACGCCGACCGGCACACCCGCGCGGCGGTCGGCCAGATCGATGCCGTGCTGGTCGCGGCGGACACGCGCGCACCGATCGCGGGTGGCAAGGTGGTGCTGATCGGCGTCGACGCCTGTGGCGATTCGATCCACCGCCACCTGTTCACCGGCAATTCCGGCCAGGCCAGTTTCCGCGGCCTGCAGCCCGGCCGCTATCAGCTCACCGCCTACACCAGCGACTCCGACGTACAGCCGATCACCTCCACCGAGGTCGCTCTCGACACCCCGAGCACCAAGACGGTCCGCTTCGTCGCAGGCTGACGGTTCGGGCCGGGCATCCGTCCGGCCCGAAAACCGTTGACGCCCAGCGCGTTCACCCCGCCCGTGATAGACATCACCCGAAGTGGAAAAGGGGTGGTTTCCTCATGGAACCGACGGCCGCACAGCGCGCGACGCTCGCAGCGATCTGCAACACGTTCATACCGGGCGACGAGACCGGACTACCCAGTGCGGCCGACCTCGGCGCGGTGGAAACCATTCTCACGATCCTCGGCCGCAACCCGCGCGAGGCCGACCGCAAGCAGTTCGCCACCCTGCTCGACCTGTGGGACACCCGTGCGTTCGGCGCGCTCACCGGTACCGGTTTCCGGCGGTTCTCCACCCTGTCACAGGTGCGGCGCGAAGCGGCCCTGCTGCGGCTCGCGGATTCCCGGCTCGCCCCGCTCCGCGCGATCTTCCAGGCCCTGAAACAGGCCTCCCTGCTGGCGTACAACGTCACCCCCGGCCCGACCGGCACGAACCCGCTGTGGGAGCGGATCGGCTACCCGGCACCGACCGGCCCCGCACCCGACGCCGCCACACCGGAGCTGAAGCCGCAGCGGTTCACCCGGCCGACCACGCTCGACTGCGATGTGGTCGTCGTCGGATCCGGCGCCGGTGGTGGCACCGCGGCCGCCGTGCTCGCGCGGGCCGGGCTCGACGTGGTCGTGCTCGAGCGCGGAAACTACTACGACGACAAGGACTTCGGCGACGGCGAACTCGCCGCGCTGACCACGCTCTACGCGGCCGGTCCCGCAACCACGGCGGAGGGCCAGCTCACGCTGGTCGCGGGGAGCTGCCTCGGCGGCGGAACCGTCGTCAACTGGAGTACCTCGCTGCCGGTTCCCGACCGTGTGCGCGCGGAATGGGCCGACCTCGGGGTCCCCCAGTTCGCCGGTGACGAGTTCGGCACAGCGCTCGATGTGGTGAGTGAGCGGATCGGCGTCACCCGCGCGAAATCGCCGATCTCGGCCCGCGACGGCATTCTCGAACGCGGCGCGCGAGCGCTCGGCTGGGACGTCGACACCCTGCCGCGCAATGTCGGCGACGCCTGCGACGCGGCGATCGAATGCGGTCGCTGCGGCTACGGCTGCCGCCTCGGCGCCAAGCAGTCGGCGACCAAGACCTGGTTGCGCGACGCCGCCGAGCACGGCGCCCGGCTGGTCGTCGACGCCGACGTCCGCACCGTCACGGTGAAAGCCGGTCGGGCGGAATCGGTATCGGCTCGCACCTCCGACGGCGTCGAGATCACGGTGCGCGCCCGCGCGGTCGTCGTCGCCGCGGGTGCCGTGCAGACGCCCGCGCTGCTGCGCCGATCGGGTCTGCGCAACCCGAACATCGGCCGCCACCTGCGCCTGCATCCCGCCGCCGCCGTGTTCGGGGTGTTCGAGGACGAGATCCGGCCCTGGGAGGGCGCGCTGCAGGCGCGGATCAGCAGGCACCACGCCGACCTCGACGGCAACGGCTTCGGCGTCATCTACGAGACCGGCCCGGTGCACCCGGGCCTGGCCACCGGGTTCATGAACTGGCGCGGCGCACGGCAGCATCGCGACGCCATGCTCGATTTCGCCCGCACCACCTCCATCGGCGTCATCACTCGCGACCGGGACCCGGGGACCGTGACGGTGGACCGCAGCGGCGAACCGGTGGTGAAATACCGGCTCTCCGACTACGACGCCGGACACCTGCACACAGGCATCGTCGGTGCGGCGGCCATGCTCGAAGCCGCGGGCGCGCAACGCATCTACTCCGGCCACCAGGCGGGCATCTCCTTCGCCCCGGGCGCCGACGGCTCGCTCGCACAGTTCGAGGCCGCCTGCGAACGGGCCGGATACGGCCCGGGGCGCTGCTCGATGGGCGCGCTGCACATCATGGGCTCGGCCCGGATGGGCGGCACGGCCGAGCAGTCCGCGACGGATCCGGACGGCGCCACCTGGGACGTCGGCAACATCGTCGTCGCCGACGGCTCCTGCTTCCCCACCGCACCCGGGGTGAACCCGATGGTGACCATCGAGGCGATCGGGTACATGAACGCGACGCGGCTCGCGGCCGAGCTCACCTAGCTGTGCGCCCCCGAGCGCCGACCACATAATCTGGGTCGATGACCGCTGTTGCAGATCGTTCACTCGGACCGGAACTGGCACGCATCGAATCCCTCACCGCGGATACCGATGTGCTGGTGATCGGCTTGACCTCCTCGGAGAACGGACCGGCCATCGCCCCGGCCGACCTGTTCGGCGACGTGCTCACCTCCGAGGTCCGCGCGGAGCTGCTCGACGCACTCGGCGCGGTCGGTGCCAAGGGCAAGCCCGAGGAACTCACCCGGGTGCCCGCGCCCGCGGCGCTGGACAACGTCACCAGCGTGCTCGCCGTGGGTCTCGGCGCGGCCGAGAAGGTCGACGCCGAGCAGGTCCGCCGCAGCGCCGGCGTCGCGGCCCGCGCGCTGTCGGGCACCGAACTCGTCGCCACCACCCTGTCCGGCATCGACCTCGGCGCCGCCGCCGAAGGCTTCTACCTGGGTGCCTACACCTTCTCCGCGTTCAAGTCGGCCAAGAGCGCGCCCAAGCCCGACGAACAGCCGGTGCTCCGCGTCGAACTGCTGGTTCCGGAACCGGAATTCGGGGTGCTGGAACTGCTGCGCGCCCAGCTGGTCGCCGAAGCCGTCGCCACCGCACGCGATTTCGTGAACACCCCGCCGAGTGCGCTGTACCCCGCCGAGTTCGCCGACCGGGCCCGCGTGCTCGCCGAAGCCGCCGGGCTCGAGGTGGAGGTGCTCGACGAGAACGCGTTGGCGGCAGCCGGTTACGGCGGCATCATCGGCGTCGGCCAGGGTTCCTCCCGCCCGCCGCGGCTGGTGCGCATCACCTATGCCGGCGGGCCGAAGAAGGTCGCGCTGGTGGGCAAGGGCATCACATTCGACACCGGCGGTATCTCGATCAAGCCCGCCGCGAACATGGAGAACATGACCTCCGATATGGCCGGTGCGGCGGCGGTCATCGCGACCGTGCTGCTCGCCGCGCGCCTCGGTCTTCCGGTCACCGTCACCGCCACCGTCCCGATGGCCGAGAACATGCCGTCGGCCACCGCGCAGCGCCCCGGCGACGTGCTCACCCAATATGGCGGCACCACCGTCGAAGTCATCAACACCGATGCCGAGGGCAGGCTCATCCTCGCCGACGCCATCGTGCGTGCCATCGAGGACGAACCCGATTACCTCATCGATGTCGCCACCCTCACCGGCGCGCAGATGGTCGCGCTCGGCACCCGCACCCCGGGCGTGATGGGCACCGACGAGTTCCGCGATCGCGTCGCCGAGATCTCGCGGTCGGTCGGCGAGAACGGCTGGGCCATGCCGCTGCCGAGCGAACTGCGCGCCGACCTCAACTCCAAGGTCGCCGACCTGGCCAATGTCACGCCGCACCGGTGGGGCGGCATGCTCGCGGCGGCGCTGTTCCTCAAGGAATTCGTGCCCGAGGGCGTGCAGTGGGCCCACCTGGACGTGGCCGGTCCGGCCTACAACACCGGCGGACCCTTCGGCTATATCGGCAAGGGCGGCACCGGTGTCCCGGTGCGCACGCTCATCGCGGTGATCGAACAGATCGGCGCGGAGTAGTCACTCCTCCAGCTCGGCTTCCCTGGCCCGCCGCTGCTCGATGCGGCGGCGGGCGTCGAAGTCGCGCATCCGCTGGGGATAGCCCGTCTTGGTCACGTCGTACACGGGAACCCGCAAGGTGTCGGCCAGGCGGCGGGCGCCGTGCTCGCCGACGATCCGGCGCGTCCATTCGCCGTCCGCCGCCACCAGGACCGCTGTGACATCGGTCACAGTAGTCTTGGGCTCGACGAACGCCTCCACTCCGTGCCGCGCCCGCGCCCACTGCGCGAGCGCGCGCACCTCCGAGGCGTTC
Source organism: Nocardia sp. NPDC003979 (assembly GCF_053605015.1). Classification (NCBI taxonomy): domain Bacteria; kingdom Bacillati; phylum Actinomycetota; class Actinomycetes; order Mycobacteriales; family Nocardiaceae; genus Nocardia; species Nocardia sp. NPDC003979. The sequence goes on along the minus strand of NZ_JBSGIJ010000011.1, from coordinate 105,136 downwards.
TCACGCGCGACTGACCTGCTCCGGCCCCGCACCCCGCGGAAACGATCCAGCAAACCCACCGGCTCAGCCCTTCTGCTTTCCGACGGAATTCTGCTCACCGCCGTACATTCCATGGTGCCAGCTCCGCACGGATTGCCGCCCAGCGCCACAGACGCGGCGGGCGAGTGCAAGGATGGTTGCCGGAACAAGAACCAACGATTCCCGGGAGTCCCGCCACACGGTCGGGGTGGACACACGCCGCGACCCGCGACGTAATGCCCACTGGGGTCGAAGCACTGTTGTATTACCCGTCGAACAGTCAGAGGAGTCAGAGGACATGGCCTTCTCCGTCCAGATGCCGGCTCTTGGTGAGAGCGTCACCGAGGGAACGGTGACCAGGTGGCTGAAGCAGGAAGGAGACACGGTCGAGGTCGACGAACCGCTGCTCGAAGTCTCCACCGACAAAGTCGACACCGAGATCCCGTCGCCCACCGCCGGTGTGCTGTCGAAGATCGTCGCCCAGGAAGACGATGTCGTCGAGGTCGGCGGTGAGCTGGGCGTGATCAGCGACGCCGGCGAAGCCCCCGCTTCCACCCCCGCGCCCGCCGAGGAATCCGTGGCCGCCGAACCCGAGCCGGAACCCGAGCCCGAGCCCGCCGCGCAGGCACCGGCCCCCGAGCCCGCTGCCGCGCCCGCTCAGGCCGACGCGTCGTCCGGTACCCCCGTGAAGATGCCCGAGCTGGGCGAGTCCGTCACCGAGGGCACCGTCACCCGCTGGCTCAAGGCCGTCGGTGACGAGGTCGCCGTCGACGAGCCGCTGCTCGAGGTCTCCACCGACAAGGTCGACACCGAGATCCCCTCGCCGGTCGCGGGCACGCTGCTCGAGATCTCCGCGCAGGAGGACGACGTCGTCGCCGTCGGCGGTCAGCTCGGTGTGATCGGCAGCGGCAAGCCCGCCGCCGCCCCCGCGCCGGAACCGAAGCCCGAGCCCAAGCCCGAAGCCGCGCCGGCACCGAAGCCCGAGCCGAAGCAGGAAGCGGCACCGGCTCCGAAGCCCGAGCCTGCCCCCGCGCCGAAGCCCGCCGCCAAGCCCGCGCCCGCGCAGGCCGCGTCGGCAGGTAACGGCAGCACCCCGTACGTGACTCCGCTGGTGCGCAAGCTGGCCGAGGAGAACGGCGTCGACCTGTCGAGCCTCACCGGTTCCGGTGTGGGCGGACGCATCCGCAAGCAGGACGTGCTCGCCGCCGCCGAAGCCAAGAAGGCACCGGAGCCCGCGCCCGCCGCCGCCCCGGCACCCGCCGCGGCCCCGGCCAAGCAGACGGCGGCTCCGAAGCTGGCCGGTCTCGTGGGTTCCACGCAGAAGGCGAGCCGCATCCGGCAGATCACCGCGACCAAGACGCGTGAATCGCTGCAGACCACCGCGCAGCTGACCCAGGTCCACGAGGCCGACGTCACCAAGATCGCGCATCTGCGGCAGCTCGCGAAGGCCTCGTTCAAGAACCGCGAGGGCGTCAACCTGACGTACCTGCCGTTCTTCGCCAAGGCCGTCGTCGAGGCCCTCGGTGTGCACCCGAACGTGAACGCCTCCTACAACGAGGACACCAAGGAGATCACCTACCACGCGTCGGTGCACCTGGGTATCGCGGTCGACACCGAGCAGGGTCTGCTCTCGCCGGTCATCCACAACGCCAGCGACCTGTCGCTGGCCGGGCTGGCCCGCGCGATCGCCGACATCGCCAACCGCGCCCGCACCGGTGGGCTGAAGCCCGACGAGCTGTCGGGTGGCACCTTCACCATCACCAACATCGGTTCCGAAGGCGCGCTGTTCGACACCCCGATCCTGGTCCCGCCGCAGGCGGCCATGCTCGGTACCGGCGCGATCGTGAAGCGTCCGGTGGTCGTCACCGACGAGACCGGTGGCGAGTCCATCGGTGTGCGTTCGATGGTGTACCTGCCGCTCACCTACGATCACCGGCTCATCGACGGCGCCGACGCGGGCCGCTTCCTCACCACCATCCGGCATCGGTTGGAAGAGGCGGCGTTCGAGGCCGATCTCGGTCTGTAGCAGGTCATTTCGATGAAGGTGGTCATCGCCGGTTCGTCCGGGCTGATCGGGACGGCGCTCGTCGCGGCTCTGCGCCGCGACGGGCACGAGGTGTCCCGGCTGGTGCGCCGCGCTCCCGCGGCACCGGACGAATTCGCGTGGGATCCCGCGCGCGCCCAGCTCGACGAGCGGGCGTTGCGCGGGGCCGACGCGGTGGTGAATCTGTGCGGCGCGAGTATCGGTGCGCGCCGCTGGAACGGCAGCTACAAGCAATTGCTGCGGGACAGCCGGATCACCCCCACCGATGTCCTCGCCACGGCGGTCGCCGCCGCGGGCGTGCCGACGCTGGTGAACGCCAGTGGCGCGCAGTACTACGGCGGCACGACCGGCGACTCCATCGTCGACGAAACCGCTTCCAGCGGAACGGGTTTCCTCGCGACACTGTGTCGCGACTGGGAAGCGGCCACCGCGCCCGCCACCGATGCGGGAGTGCGCACGGTACTGGTGCGCAGCGCGGTGGTGCTCGCCCGCAACGGCGGCATGCTGAGCATGCTGCACCCGCTGTACTGGCTCGGGCTCGGTGGCCGTTTGGGCAGCGGGCGCCAGTACACGCCGTGGATCTCCCTGGACGACGAGGTGGGCGCGATCGTCTTCGCGCTCACCCAACCCGACCTGTCCGGGCCCATCAACGCCGTCGGCCCGGCTCCGGTCACCAATGCCGAATTCACCCGCGCGCTGGGTCGCGCCCTGCATCGCCCCGCCCCACTCATCGTGCCCGCGTTCGCGTTGCGGGCGGCGGTCGGTGAGCTGGCGGACGAGGCGCTGCTCACCGGTCCACGGGCCATTCCCGCCGCGCTGGAAAAGGCGGGCTACACCTTCCAGCATCCGACCATCGGTGCCGCGCTCGCCGCGACCGTCGGCCGATCATGAAGGCGCCCATGCTGATTCGCGACGCCGACAAAGCCGACCTGCCGACCGTGCTGGAGATCCACAACGCCAACATCGCCGAGTCGACCGCGATCTGGGACACCGATCAGGTGGATCTCGACGACCGGCTCACCTGGTTCGCCGACCGCGCCGCGGCGGGGATGCCGGTGCTGGTCGCCGAGATCGACGGTGAGGTGGCCGGTTACGCGTCCTATGGGCAGTGGCGGCCCAAAACCGGCTACCGGTATTCCGTCGAGAACTCCGTCTATGTCGGTGAGCGTTTCCAGCGTCGCGGCGTTGCCACCGCACTGCTCACCGAATTGATCGCTCGCGCAACCGATTCCGGGCGCGTGCACGCGATGATCGCCGCCATCGAGTCCGGCAACGCCGCATCGATCGTTCTCCACGAACGGTTCGGGTTCCGGGTCGTCGGCGAATTGCCCGAGGTTGGTCATAAATTCGGTCGCTGGATGGATCTCACGCTCATGCAGAGGTTGTTCCCTCTCGAACCGCGCTGACATTCCGCAGCCTTCACCGACGAGCCCGGAACTCCGGCAGGCCCGCAGTCACGAAACGATGCTTGAACGCTTCATCGTCTTTCCGGGGAAGGCTACAGTCGGGTCATGGGCATCGACTGTTCGAGCGTTGTCACAGCACCCCGTGCCGAGGTGTTCCGCTGGTTCGAGCGCCCCGGCGCGTTCACCCGATTGGCGCCGCCGTGGCAGCCGGTGCGGTTGCTCGCGGAATCCTCCGACCTGGCCCGTGGCGCCGCGGTTCTCGGTCTTCCCGGCGGCCTGCGCTGGATCGCCCGGCATGATCCAGAGGCCTACGATCCGCCGGCGTCTTTCGCCGACGAGGTCGCCGTCGACGGCCTTGCCTCGGCGCCCCTCGGCCGTCTGCTGCCGTGGCGGCACACCCACGAGTTCGCCGAGGTCGACCCCGAGCACACCGCGGTGATCGACCGCGTCGACACCCCGATTCCCACCCGACTGCTCCAGCCGATGTTCGACTATCGCTATCGCCAGCTCGCCGGTGATCTCGCGGCTCACCAGCGGGCCGCCGCAACAGGTTTCGCCGCCCGGACTATCGCGGTGACCGGGGCATCCGGGCTGGTCGGCACCGCCTTGTGCGCCTTCCTGTCCACGGGTGGGCACCGGGTGATCCGCCTGGTCCGCCGACCGACCAACGATCCCGCCGAACTCCACTGGAATCCCGATGATCCCGCACCGGACCTGTTGCAGGGCGTCGACGCTGTCGTCCACTTGGCGGGCGCCGGAATCGCAGGCCGCTTCACCGACGAACACCGCCACGCGATCGCCGACAGCCGCATCGGCCCCACCCGCGCCCTCGCCGAAACCGCCGCCCGCTGCGGTGTCCCCACCTTCGTCTGCGCCTCCGCCATCGGCTACTACGGCTACGACCGCGGCGACGAGGTCCTCACCGAGAACTCCACGCGCGGAGACGGTTTCCTCGCCGACGTGGTCGCTGCCTGGGAGGCGGCAACCGAACCCGCCGCACACGCGGGCGTCCGCGTGGTCCGCGTCCGCACCGGCATCGTCCAATCCCCCGCAGGCGGCACCCTGCGCCTGCTGCGCCCCCTCTTCACCGCCGGCCTCGGCGGCCGCATCGGCCCCGGAACCCAGTGGCAGTCCTGGATCGGCATCGACGACCTCCTCGACATCTACCACCGCGCACTCTGGGACACCGCACTCGTCGGTCCGGTCAACGCGGTCGCCCCGAACCCCGTCCGCAATACCGACTACACCCACACCCTGGCCCACGTCCTCCACCGCCCCGCCCTGCTACCCGTCCCCTCCTTCGGCCCCGCCCTACTCCTCGGCCGCCAGGGTGCCCGCGAACTCGCCGAAGCCGGTCAACGAGTCGCCCCCACCCGCCTCACCGCCTCCGCCCACCCGTTCCGCACCCCTGACCTCGAACAAACCCTGCGTCACTTGCTCGGCCGCTGACCCGGACCAGCCGTGCGGGCGCGCGGCCGCAGCAGGGATGCCGCTGAGCGATTACGCGCGTCGGGAGCTGATCGCGCTGGCGCGACGCAGCACGGTCGATGACGCGTTGCTCGAATTCCGTGAAGCCATGGAATGGGACCCGGGCCTGGTCATCGACATGGAGGCAGCGGCCGCGTCTGTCCGTTATGCGCGTGGTCTGTAGATGGCCGACCGGCGTCACTGTCGTTGATTCGCAGCGGCTTCGGTGTCGGCGAGTCGAGAGGAGTCGGTGCCGAGCAGGGCGACCGCTTCGGCCAGTCCGCCGACGCGCTGTACCTCGGTGGGCAGCAGCACCTCCTGCCAGCCCGGTCCGCCGACGAAGACCTGCGCCCCGGCGGCCAGGCCGGCGACCACCGCTGAGGTCAACGCGGTGGATTCTCGTTGTGACCAGAGCAGGACCGAGGTCGGTCCGCTCGGCCGTGCGTCGGCGAGGGCGACGGTCGGCACATCGGCGCCGAGCATGCGGGCGCCTACCCCCTGCTCCGCCAGGGCGGCGCGCAGCACTTCGAGAGGGAGCGAATGGGTTTCGCCACCCGTGCAGGCCAGCAGGATGGTGTGGTCGGTGCGGGTATGCGGGGTATGAGTGCGCTGCATGACCGATGTGATGCACCACGACAGCAGGTGTTCGACGTCGATACAGCCCTCGCCGCTGCTCTGACGCGCCACGACATCGGCGAAGGCGGGTCTGCACAATCCGTCCCAGATTTCCACGATGCCGACCGCGCGGACGTGCGCCTCGAGCAGTGCGATCACCCGGCCCGAGTCGAGAGCGAAGGCCGCATCGAGCAGCGGCAACCGATCGCCGGGCAGCACAGCGATGCCGCGCACGGTGGCGGCGGCACCGGCCGGGCTCGCGCCGTCACGAATCAGCGCGAGCATGCGTTCGAGCGCGGCGATGTCGGCCTCGGTGTAGAGGCGGTGCTTGCCCGGGCGATCCTGTGCGGGACCGATGTCGTAGCGCCGATTCCAGCTACGCAGGGTGGCAGTCGGAATCCCGAGCCGGTCCGCCACGGCGCGCACCGTGTAACCGGCCGCATCGGAGACAGGGGCTGAACCGGCGGACATCGCTCCATTCTTGCCGATAACCCGTTCATCCCGCCTTACCGACGTGGTTCGGGGCCTCCGTGCGGACCCGTCACTCACAAAACGCGCGCTCTCCGCTGCCCGCAGGACTCTCGCACAAGCCCAGAATCAGCATCGCCGGGGTCGATACGGCCGAAGTGGTCCGGCCGTCGACGCACCCTCTCCGCTCGATGAATCATTTGTGCATCGTTTCTTGGTACGCTATTGCTACCGACAATTTCGAGGAGCCTTTGTGCGTATCGCCCTAACATCCGCGTTCCGCCGTTCGGCGGCGACCGCCCTCGTCGCCCTTGCGATCACCGCCGTATCCTCGGCCACAGCAGCCGCGGCGCCCCCGGCTCCCGTTCCGTCCCTCGATCTGGACCGGTACCTCGGCGCCTGGCACCAGCTGGCCGCCGTACCCCAGCCGTTCAACCTCGCATGCGCGCGCGACACCACCGCCACCTACTCGCTCGACGAGCGAGGCGATGTCGCCGTGCACAACCGCTGCCACACCTGGTCGGGCGGCATCGACGAGATCCGTGGCACCGCCACCGTCACCGACCCCGCCACAAACGCCCAGCTGAACGTCTCCTTCCCCGGCGTACCCGGTCAGGACGGAGAAACCAACTACATCGTCACCGCGCTCGGCCCGGAGTACTCGTGGGCGCTGGTCACTTCGCCGAGCCGCCTGTCCGGTTTCGTCCTGTCCCGCACACCCACCCTCGACGCCGCCGCATGGGACGACATCCACACCGCGATCGAAACGGCAGGCCAGAACACCTGCCTGTACCTGACCACGCCGACCACCGGCGGGCGCGCCGACATCGCCCCGCTGTGCGCCCGATGACCGTCTCGATCGCCCTGTTCACGCGCGACCTGCGCCTGGCCGACAACCCCGTCCTCGACGCCGCCCGCCGGTCCGCCGACACGGTCGTGCCGCTGTTCGTCGTCGACGACGCCATCGTCCCCGACCGTTGCCCGCCCAACCGGGCGGCCTTCCTCGCGAGCGCCCTGACCGAACTCGACGCGGGCTTGCGCGGCATCGGCGGGCGTCTCGTCGTGCGTCGTGGTCACGTCGCTACCGAGGTCGCGCGGGTGGTCGCGGAAACCGGGGCGGAGTCGGTACACGTCGCCCAGGACGTCAGTGCCTTCGCCGCCCGACGTGAGAACGCTCTGCGCGCAGCACTGTCGACCGATGCTCACTCACCGCGAGCCACGCGCGTCGTGACGACTGCCAGACATCCGGACTGCACCGTTCACCCCCACTCGGCCGTGATCACCGCCGTCGACCCATCGGCCCTGGCGCCGGCCACCGGCCGCGACTACTACGCCGTGTTCACCCCGTACTTCCGCCGCTGGGTAGACACCCATCGACGCCGTCCACTGGCCAGCCCCCGCGCGCTCGCCGTACCCGACATCCCCAGTGCGGCAATACCTTCCGCCGCCGAGCTGTCGCCCGGACAACCATCCCCGAACTGCCCGACCGGCGGCGAGATCACCGGCCGCGCACTCCTGAGCAAGTGGCTGGCGGGCCCGATCGACGACTACGCCGACCGCAACGACGACCTCGCCGCCGATGCCACCTCGCATCTGTCGCCGTACCTGCACTTCGGCTGCCTGTCCCCGGTCGAGGTCGTGCACCGCACCGACCTGTCCACCGACGGCGGTCATGCCTTCGCCCGCCAGCTCGCATGGCGCGACTTCCACCATCAGCTGCTCGCCGCCCGCCCCGACACCGCGTCCACCAGCCTGCGCCCCGGCCCGTTCCCGGTGCGCCGAGATCCCCAGGCTGTCACCGCGTGGAAGGAGGGCCGCACCGGTTACCCGATCATCGATGCGGCGATGCGTCAGCTCGTCACCGACGGCTGGATGCCCGGCCGCGCCCGCCTCATCACCGCGTCGTTCTTCACGAAGACCCTGCGCCTGGACTGGCGGATCGGCGCCGCCCATTTCCTGCACTGGCTCGTCGACGCCGATCTGGCCAACAACCAGCTCAACTGGCAGTGGGCCGCGGGCACCGGAACCGACACACGCCCCAACCGTGTCCTCAATCCCCTCCGCCAGGCCGACCGTCACGACCCCGAGGGCACCTACGTCCGCCGCCACCTCCCCGAACTCGCCCACCTGCCGGGCGGCGCCATCCACCGGCCGTGGCGCGCGGACCTGCCCGGCTCCGACTATCCCGCCCCGCTGGTCGACGTCCCCGGCATGTGACCCCGCGTCCTCTCGGCAACCGTGCGACACGGCGGCCCGACCATCCGTTGGCGTCGTCGGTCGCCGGGCGTAACGTCAGGATCGTGAACGACACGCGCCCCTCCGCGTCCGCCCGATTCGATACGACCCCGATCGTGGTCGAGGATCTCGGACTCATCGACTACCACGCCGCCTGGGAGCTGCAACGGCAGATCGCCGACGAACGCGCCGCAGGCGAGGGCACCGACCGGCTGCTACTGCTGGAGCACCCGTCGGTCTACACCGCGGGCCGCCGCACCGAGGCCGACGATCTGCCCATCGACGGCAGCCCGGTGGTGCAGGTCGACCGGGGCGGCAAGATCACCTGGCACGGACCGGGGCAGCTCGTCGGCTACCCGATCATCCGGCTGGCCGAACCGGTCGATGTGGTGCAATACGTGCGTCGTCTCGAAGAAGCACTGATCGACGTGATCTCGGGTCTCGGTATCACCTGCGGCCGGGTCGAGGGCCGATCGGGAGTGTGGTTGCCCGCCACCGACTACTTCGCCGAACGCAAGATCGCCGCGATCGGGGTGCGCGTGCAACGCGGTGTCGCCCTGCACGGCATCTCGCTCAACTGCAACTCCGCACTCGACGGTTTCCAGGCCATCGTGCCCTGCGGCATCAAGGACGCGGGTGTCACCACCCTGACCCGCGAGCTGGGCCGCGAGGTCACCGTCGCCGAGATCAAGCCGCTCGTCGCCACCGCGATCGTTGCCGCGCTCGACGGAGAAATTCCCGTCCGCCCGCATGACATCGATCGCACCACCGGCCCCGCGCCCGAGCGGGCCCCGAGCGTAGAGTCGGTGCAGTGAGCTCCGTAGACGCCTCTGCCCCCGCCGGACGCAAGCTGCTGCGCATCGAGGCGCGCAACGCGGAAACGCCGATCGAACGCAAACCCAAGTGGATTCGCACCCGCGCCACCATGGGCCCCGAGTACAGCGAGCTCAAGGGCCTGGTGAAACGCGAAGGCCTGCATACCGTCTGCGAGGAAGCGGGCTGCCCCAACATCTTCGAATGCTGGGAAGACCGTGAGGCCACCTTCCTCATCGGCGGCGAACAGTGCACCCGCCGCTGCGACTTCTGCCAGATCGACACCGGCAAGCCCGCCGCCCTCGACCGCGACGAACCCCGCCGCGTCGCCGAAAGCGTGCAGGCCATGGGTCTGCGCTACTCCACCATCACCGGTGTGGCCCGCGACGACCTCGACGACGGCGGCGCCTGGCTCTACGCCGAAACCGTGCGCGCCATCAAGGCCCTCAACCCCGGCACCGGTGTCGAGCTGCTCATCCCCGACTTCAACGCCGACCCCGACCAGCTCGCCGAGGTGTTCTCCACCCGCCCCGAGGTGCTCGCCCACAACTTGGAAACGGTGCCGCGCATCTTCAAGCGCATCCGCCCCGCCTTCCGCTACGAGCGCTCCCTCGCCGTGATCACCGCGGCCCGCGAGGCAGGCCTGGTCACCAAGTCCAACCTCATCCTCGGCATGGGCGAAACCCCCGAAGAGGTCACCGAAGCGATGCGCGACCTGCACGAAGCCGGCTGCGACATCCTCACCATCACCCAGTACCTTCGCCCGTCGCCGCGCCACCACCCCGTGGACCGCTGGGTGAAGCCCGAGGAATTCGTCGAACACTCCAAGGTCGCCGAACAACTCGGCTTCGCAGGCGTGATGGCAGGCCCCCTCGTCCGCTCCTCCTACCGAGCCGGCCGCCTCTACGCCCAGGCCATGACCCATCACGGCCGCGAGATCCCCGAAGCCATGGCCCACCTGGCCCAGGAAGGCACCGCCTCCCAGGAAGCCAGCTCGGTCCTGGCCCGCTACGGCAGCTGACCTAGACTAAGGGTCCCCTCATCCCCCGGAAGGACCCATGTCGAAGTTCGAGAACGTCTCCGTCAGCAAGAAGGCCAATGTCTACTTCGACGGCAAATGTGTCAGCTACAGCCTCGAGCTGCCCGACGGCACCTCGAAGTCGGTGGGTGTCATCCAGCCGTCCAGCCTGACCTTCACCACCAGCGCCCCGGAGATCATGGAACTGGTCGCGGGCGAGGCGAAGGTCACCCTGGCCGGCGACTCCACCCCGATCACCTACCGCGCGGGCGAGTCGTTCATAGTCCCCGGCGACAGCTCGTTCGACATCGAGGTCGTCGACACCATGCACTACATCTGCCACTACGGCTGATCCCCCGGGGTGCCGTCACCACCGACGGCACCCCATCAGTTGTAGTCGAAATACCACCCGGGCCCGCGCTCGTAGTTGCCCTCATGGCAACCGCGCGTGATGAAATTCGCCGACCCGAGCATCACCTTGTCGAGTTCGCTCTGACACACGCGCTCATTGCCGTACGGACCGAAATGCAGCGTCGTCTTGCTCGGCGATTCCGACGGCAGCGCACCGGGGTTCGCGGACGTACCCGATGACGGCACGCTCGTGGTGGCCTGAACGGTGGTAGTCGCGACCGTCGTCGGTGCCGCAGTCGAAGCCTGCACCGTCACCGTCGACACCGGCCCCGTTCCACCCTCCCTGGAATCCGTCGAACACTGCGCCACCCCGACGAGCACCGTAGCCACCACCCCGAGCACTCCCGCCACGCTGCCCACAATCGTCCACAGGTGTGTCTGCCCACCGCCGGTCGGCTGCAGCTCACTCGACAAGGCAACTCCCCCTACGCATTCGGCCTATCGTCTGAAGAAGCAACCTAATTCAGATCCCGGCGCGGCGCAGAGTTCTCACCGAGGACCCGGCGAATCGACCGATGTCAGAAGCTTTTGTGCGGTACGCCGACGGTGAGTCCGCCGTCGACCACGAACTCCGCGCCCGTCGAATACGAGGACTCGTCGGAGGCCAGGAAGGCGACCAGCGCCGACACCTCGTCGGGCTGGGCCGCGCGAGCCAGCGGAATCTGCAGGAAGTCGGCCGGGATTCCCTCGGTCATCGGGGTGCTGATGAGTCCGGGATGAACCGAGTTGACGCGGATCCCCTGCGACGCCAGTTCCAGCGCCGCCGACTTGGTGAGCCCACGGACAGCGAACTTCGTCGCCGTGTACCCGTGCAGCCCAGGACTTCCCCGCATCCCCTCCACCGAGGAGATGTTGACGATCGACCCACCGCTGGTCATGGCGGGGACCGCCGCCTGCATCCCGAGGAAGGTGCCGGTGAGGTTGATGTCGATGATGCGCTGCCATTCCTCGAGCGCGAAGTCGACGAGCAGGTTGCCGTTGACGATCCCGGCGTTGTTCACCAGCACATGCAGCCCGCCGAACTCCTCGACCGCCGTGCGAACCGCCGCCTGCCACTGCTCGGGCTCGCGGACATCGAGGTGCTGATACCGCACCCCGAGTTCGCTTGCGAGAGCGGCACCTTCGTCGTCGAGCACGTCGCCGATCACCACCGCCGCGCCCTCGTCGACGAATCGGCGCGCGTGCGCGGCACCCATGCCCCGCGCACCGCCGCTGATCACCGCGACCTTGCCTGTCAACCGTCCCATGCCACGAATCCTTCTGCCGGCCCCTGCCGTTTACACCGTACGAGCGCAGGGGCGATTCGGGGCTATTTCACGAGGAACTCATCCTTGTACAGCCGGTTCGGCCGGGGGGCCGTCGCTTCGCTGAGCTCGACCTGGTAGTCGCTCTGGCGCACCGTCTTCGGCCGATAGCTGCCGCCGAAGGTCACCATCACCGACCCGCCGACCCCGTTCACGCCTCGCTCGGAGGTCGCTTCACGGCCCGCGTTGAACACCGTCGCCACGTCGCGTCCGTCGTTACCGACCGCGATGGTCCCGTCGTGAAAGAACTGTACGAATGTCCCGTTGTCTGCTGCCACGGTTGCGGCGACCGTGTGTCCGAGTTCGGGTGTCAGGGCGAATTCGGCATCGCAGGTCTGGCGCCGGTCCCCCGGCCCTGGCACGTCGAGTGTGCGCCCGATCCCGAGCAGTACCGTCTCGCCCAACGCGTTGTGCCGTTCGCGACCCATTTCGGACCAGAGATGAGTGGTCGACCAGACCTTCACACGCCCGTCGTCGAAAAGCGACACCCGGTCGTCGGTGCCGTTGCTGAACAAGAATTTCGCGCTGTTGGGGGCCATCCATCGATCATGGTCGATTCAGCACGCCCGTGTCGCCCGGTTCGGCCGATACGGCACGATTCCACGGCGATGGAATTCCGCGAAACCGCTGGTAGCAACCGATTTCAGCAGGAAATATTCGTGGCGCCCGAAGATTCGAACGAGATGTGCACGTGGTCATAGTGATTCTGGGTGGGGCTGCCACGGTCTTCCATGAACGACCAACCGCCGCCGTCGTTGTAGCGCTGCTTCCAGATCACGTAGGTGACGCCGAAGCGCTCTTTGTTGGCCAGCACGAATTCGGCGATCGCGTCGCCGACGCCGCCGCTGGTCATCACGTCGAGCGCGAGCCCGGCACCGTGGTCACCGTCGTAGCGGCCGTGTGCCCCGCCGATATCGCTGATGCCGAACATCTTCTGCAGCAGGTGGCTCACCTGCGCCACGTGCGGCCGCACGCCCTTCCACTCGGTGTCACACGGGGTGGTGGCATGCATCATCGACAGCGTCGCCGACTCGTCGAGGGCGGAAACCGGCGCAGGCTCGGGTTCCACGAACGCGGCCGCGGCGGCGATCGGATCGGGTTCGACTGTCGAGGTTGTCTGCGGTTCGACCGCGGCAGCCTCCTGGACCGCGGTCCCCGGCCGGATCGTCATCCACAGCATGGCCGGGACTGTCGCAGCGACACTCCACACGGCAAGCTGAGCGCGCCCACGCGGCGGCGCCGGTTTGCGATGTTGACCACGCACGATGTCGATCACCAGCTACTCGTAGAGGACAAGGTCACCGCTACATTACGAAATGGTCGCGGAAATGTCACGCCGCACGTATGACGTGCGGTCGGAAAAGCATCCCGCATGCCGGACGATCGCGCAACCAGCACGCTGTGATCTCGATCGGAGGACTTTGTCGGCACCTCACCGTTGCGTCGGTTTCGTGCCGCAACGAAGTCAGAAGACCGGGCCGATCCCCGCCCAGCCTTGCCGACAGCCCGGGTCCGCATCAGCTCGACCCGCACCCTCTGCGCCCTGCGCAACAGGCTTTTCACCCCGCTGGAGCCATCCGCCTCTTCCAGCCATGGTCGATCGAATTCCGAACTGCGGGAATCCTTTTCGAATCCTCACAAATGCCGATCTGTTCCGACCCCCAGTATCGTCACCCGCACCGACATCCGTACCGCATCGAATGGAGACGGCCTGTGCCGGACGCCCTGCACCAGCTCACGACCACGCTCGGCACCCCACCCCCACCCGAGTTCGCCACCCTCACACCCGACGAGCTCGCCACCCTGAACACCTATGTCCAGGCCGCCCTCGACCAGCGCAAAGCCGCCCTCGACGACGCACTCGACTCCGGTATGCGCCTCATCCCCCGCCTGGCCCGCCCCGCCGTGAAGAAGGTGCTCGGACTATGACCGCGTCCCACCACACCGCCGCCGAGATCGCCCGCCTGTCCGCCGCACTCGGCCGCCCCGCCGCCGACCTCGAATTCCTCGCCGCGCTCCCCCCGTCCGCCCTGCGCGCCTTCCGCGAACAGATCAGTGACCAGGTCTCGGCCCGCGAGGCCCGGCGCATGCAAAAGACTGCGGCCGCAGCGAAATTGGTGCCGCCGACCCTCGCCGCCAAGATCACCGAAGCCGCGTTCGGTCCGGTCCTGGCCGCCGCCATCGCCGGTTCCGTCGACCCGGCCCGCGCCGTAGCCATCGCCAGCGCCCTGTCGCCCGCATTCCTCGCCGATGTCGCCGTCACGCTCGACCCCCGCCGCGCCGCCGAGGTGATCGCCGAGATCCCCGACCGCATGGCCGCCGACGTCGCCCGCGAATTACTCAGCCGCCGTGACTATCTCACCATGGGCCGCCTGGCCACCTCGGTCCCCGACGACGTCCTGCGCGTAGCCCTGCCCCACGCCGCCGACATCGACCTCCTGCACGTCGGCTACCACCTCGAAGACCCCAGCGCCGCCGACCGCCTCCTGTCGCTCATCACCGACCGCCTCCCCGGCCTCATCCACGCCACCAACGCCGAAGGCCACTGGCCCGAGGCCATCGCCCTGCTCGACACCCTCGGCCCCACCCAACGCTCCCACCTGGCCGACGAAGTCGCCGCCCAGGACGTCGAAATCCTCGACGGCCTCCTCGCCGCCGTCACCGCCCTGGATGCCTGGGACACCCTGCTCCCTGTCGCCGCGGGAATGAAGACCGCCGGGCTGCGACGACTGGCCACCCGGCCACTGATGCAAGACCCCACCATCCTCACGAAGATCGCCGACCTGGCCCTCACCCACAACCTCTGGCTAGACCTCCTCCCCCTCGCCGAACACCTCGCCCCCACGCAACTCCAGCCCGTCGCCGCCCGGATCTCCACCGAACCCGACGACGTCCTCACCACCCTCATCGAACAGGCCCGCGACCACTGGGAAACCCTCTTCCCCGTAGCCCTCGCCCTCGAGCCCGAGGCCCGCCAACGCTTCGCGTCTCTTGCTGTCGTGCATCGCCCCGACACCCTCACCACCGCCGTCGCGACCGCCGCGACCCACAACCTGTGGCCCGAAGCCCTTCCGCTGCTCGACATCCTCCCCGAATCCACCCACGACACTCTCGCCGCAGCGATCAGCGACCTTCCCGACGACAGCTTCGTCGCCGCGATGGCCGCCGCCCCGGCCGCCGACTGCACCACAACCTTGGTGAAGATCGCCCTGCGTCAAGACGTCGCGTCCCGCTCACGGTCCCTCACCCTCCTCGACCAGTTCGATGACATCGAGGCCCTCGTGTACACGTTCACCTCGACGGACTCTTCGGTATGGAAAGGCTTGTGCAAGATACGAACCGAGCTTCCGGATCGGTTGCGGCAGCTGCTCGCGGTGCAGGCGAAAGAATGCGGGCAGAACGAGTTCGCCGACCTCCTGTCGGGCGAGTAATAGACGCGCCGAATATGCTGAACGAGGCCGAGCAGCCACCTGTGCGCCGGTCAGGAGGGGTTCGTGGGGGACACGGAAACAGCAGTGAGCACGGGGCCGTCCCAGTCGTTGCCGACCTTGACGCGCGACCTAGGACGCACGGCACGGTACAAAGCGCTGGCGGGAGCTGTCGGTGCCGGATTCCTGACCGGCGGAACTGCTCTCGGCCTCTTCAGCCGATTCGGCACAGCGCCGGTCGCGGTGAGGGACACGTATGCGCAAGCCGGTCACGTCGCAGGAGCCGCCGCCGCGGCCGGCGGACTGGTACTGGCCATCGTCGTCGCGGCATGGTTCGCCGGCCGCTCACGACAGGCCGACTTGTGGAGCACTTATCACCGATGGGAACTCGGCACCACCGCAACCGTCGCACTGGTACTCGTCTTCCTCGGCGCGATGTCCTGGAACGAGCATCTACCGAGCAGCTACACCACCCTGCGAACCGAGATGCCGTATTTCGAGCAACTCCCCACCTCGGTCGGCGCGCTCGCACTGGTCGCCATCGGCTCGATCCTGGTACTGCCGCTCGCTTTTCACATGGGTGTAGCAAGAACACTTCGCCGGGGCACCGTGACGGCGGCCGTGGCGATGGGGCTGGCGATCGCCGCTGCGGTGAGCGTGGTCGCCGTGCGTGCCGGCGACGACAGGCTCAACGTCGACCACCGCACCGCCGCCCCCGCCCCGGTGCCGGCAGCAGCCGACAGACTCGGCACCGAAGCATTTCGACTGCAGCTTCCGCCACTGAACAACCGGCCCGAGGCGACCGGACGTGAAGTCATCGCGGCGGGCACCGGTTTCCTCGTCATCGGCGTCGACGGCCTCCGCGCCTTCGACGGCGCGACCGGCGAACCACGCTGGCACTATCTGCGCAGGCCCCAATCCGGCACCCGCACAATGACATACGACCGCGGACCGGCCATCACGGCCGCCGACGGTGCCATCGTCACGACCCGCTGGACGGGTCGAAGCGGCACCCGACGCATCACTTTCGACGCCGTCACGGGCCAGATCCTGTGGACCTCGGACGACCACACGGATTTCACCTCGGACGACCACGACCGCCCAGCGCGCCTCCTCGAGGCCCCCGCGTCGGACACCTTGATCGTGGAAACCGACACCGCTGTCAAGGGATACGACGCCCGCACCGCAGCCCGCCGATGGGTGACACCCGTAGCCGAATCCGGCTGCCGCGCCACCGACGTCGGTACCCGCGTCACCGCCGATGCCGTCTATCGAGTGCTCCGCTGCGGCGGCTCGACATGGCGCGTTATCGCGATCGATACCACAACGGGAGGTGTGATCGGCTACCGCGACTACCCAGCCTCGCCCTCGAACAAGCCCACATTGACGCTGCTACAGAACATGACGCTCATCGACTTCTGGACTCCCGACAACCCCGCATACATGCTCGTCGAAAAACCGGACCAGCTCGCCACCACCCCACTCCGGACCTCGGGTTCACCCTTCGCCGCAGCCACCGACGGATCGGACCTTCTCGTCGGGCTCTTCGACCCGGCGGCCCGCCAGAGCCATGTCGACCTGACCACCTACGACGGCACCTCACGCACCCGAGTCCCCGAGATGTCGCCGAGTAGCCCGAACAGCGGTGCTGTCCACGTACTCGCCGAGGAGATCATCGCGCTGGAATACAACACCTCACTGCGGCTTTCGCGCTGGCCCCGCCGAAACCCGGCTTTCCCCACCGCCGTCCCCATCGATGCCACCTGCCGCCCCAAAGCGACTCAGCCGACACTCCTCCCTGTCCCCGCATCGATCCTGGTCGTTTGCCAGAACAACGAGGAAATCGGCGACGCCACCCTCGACATCATCGGCTACCGCTGAACCCTCACCCGCCGATCGGTAGCGCCTCACTCTCTGCCGATGGACGAGTCAACGCCTTTGTGCCCCAGCAAATATCGCCTGGCAATCCAACCGCCCCCAGCTAAAATCGGTCATCCAGGAGTCATTCTCCGGGGGATACACCGAAGTAGGGGTAGGGAATGAAAACCACGCTCATCGTCGCCATCGCAGCACTGTCCGCCATCACACTCACCGGCTGCTCGTCGGATGCCGACGTGGTCTCGGAGAACCTGTCCAAGGAATCCGACCAGTTCAAGATCAACCGCCGCGTGGTCTTCTTCAACGGAATCACCGACAAGTACCTGCTCTCGGTAGAGGGCAAGTGCTCCATCAAGGACGAGAACAACCAGCTCGAGGTCACCTGCAAAACCGGCGACGACGAATACAAGAAGCACTTCCTCGGCCTGTCCGACAACGTCAGCTATTTCGTGGAACAGCTCGAGCCCGCCGAGGTAGACCGCTACCACTACAAAGTCATCTTCAAGCCCGAGGTCATCCTCCCCGACGTCGACCGCCCCTGACCCAGTGACCATCACCAACGGCAGACTGCCGATCTCCCCGTCGAGATCGGCAGTCTGCCGCGATATCTGCTTCCCGCCGAGCTGTCGGACCGAAGCGTCGATGAAGTCATGGCGCTGTCAACAACTGCAGGAACTCGGCGTTGATAAACACTCTGTCACGCCCGATCTTCACGTCCCGCAGCATCCCAGCGCCGGCCAGCCCACTCAGCCAGCCGGTGGCCGTGGGACGCGATACATCGCACCTTTCCATCACCGTCGCAATCCGGCAGTACGGCTGCTCGAACAGGACAGCCTGAAACTCGGAATGTGATCCCCCCTTGCACACCGTCCGAGCCCGCTGTGCGAAATCTTCCTGCAGCAGACGGATTTTATTGATCTTGGCAACAGTGGCTTCGGAAGTCTGCGCCACTCCCGCCAGGACATACAGCAACCACGACTCCCATGCCGACTCGGCGGTCACCGCTCGCAGCCGACGGTAGTACTGGTGCTTGGTGTCGATGATGTAGCGCGACAGGTACAGCACCGGCAGACGTAGCAAACCGGCTTTCACGAGCATCAGCACGTTGAGAATGCGACCAGTCCGCCCGTTACCGTCCGCGAACGGGTGGATCGCCTCGAACTGATAGTGAGCGGCGGCCATCACGATCAACGGGTCGACGCCATCTTCCGAATGGACGAAGCGTTCCCACTCCGCGAGCTTGCCCGCGATGACATCCGGGCCTTCCGGCGGGCTGTACACAACCTCATTGGTCGTCGGGTTCCCGATCCGTGTGCCAGGCAGGTCCCGCAACCGCATCTGGCGACCTTTGATCGTGCTGCACACCTCGATCGCGGTCGACGTAGTGAGACCCCGCTCGACTGTGTGCTCATAGCCGATTCGCAACGCATGCCGATATCTCAGGGTCTCCCGCGTTGCCGCATCCGCATGGGCGTCATCGTCCACATGCCGGAACAGCGCGTCCGTCGTAGTGACGATGTTCTCGATCGCCGAGCTGGCCTGAGCTTCCAGCAACGGAATCGTGTTGATCAGCACCGTAGGGTTGGGCATCGCGAGCGCAGCCTGGTCCAACTGGGCAAGCGCCCTGTTCGCCCAGATCGCAGCTTTGAGCACGTCACGCGTCTCGAGCTGCTCGCCGGACGGAACAGGCGGAAGATCGTTGTAGGGGATCTCGGGCTGCCACTTGTTCACTGTCTAAACATGCCACACCAGCACAGGGTTATGTAAAGTTTTTTCTGATTTTTTTACACATCACAACAAGATGCGAAGTTTCTTTACATACGCAGGACCTACCGGGCGAACGGTGGCCCCGTGTGGGTCTTCCGCCCGTGCCAGCGTCTCTACTCACGTAACTGCCCATCCTCCACTGCCCAGTCTTCGCAGTTCAGACGGTCTCAACTGCCGGAGCTCCGAGACCGATGAACCGCTCGATTCGTTCCCCTGAAGCAGGCAGGTAGGGTCGATACTCCGCGACGGCGAAGACATAGGTCCAGGCCTGCAAGCGGCTCGGCGTCAGTAGCGGGTGGTGTGCGAGATCATCGAGTCGCTCGGAGATCGTGCGCGGCCCGTCCTGAATCGCCACCCACAACGCGGCTTCAGCGTTCACATCTCCGACTGCCCCCAACGGGTCGATCGTGTACCAGACATCAGGGCCTTGCAAGATGTTCTTGGCCTGCAAATCGGCATGGAGCACATGCCGGCGCCCCGTAGTGCTCAACAACTTTTCGAGCACGCGCTGCGCGGACGCAAGGTGCCGTTTGCCGTCGATACGTTCGATCGAGGCCGCGAACCTCGGATCATCGAATCGCTCTCTCGCCCAGTCCATTCGCATCTCGGCGATATCGGCCATGTCCTTCAGCACCGGCGGCTCCGGCAGGTCGGCAGCATTGAGCCTGCTGAGCAGCGTGGCAAACTTGTCCGATTCGGCCGGATCAGCACCTGGCCAAGCGACAGTGCCCGGGATGATCCGGGTCATCAGGAAGACCCCGGTCTCGGTGTCGTGCTGCAGAACGGTGGGCGCCGCACCACCGACGGCCCACCGCTCGATCATCCGCGTTTCGGTATTGCCGGCCTCCAGATCGACGGGAATCTTCAGCACGGCGGCACGACCGGTCTCGACTTCTGTACAGAAGACACAGCACGACATAGCGCCGTTTTCGGCGATGGTGTGCAACTCCAGTCCCCACCGCGCCGCGTAATCACCGAGTTGGTCGGGCAACGCACCGAGCCAGGCACGTCCGTCCTCCTCTCCGCGCAGGAAGATGATCGCCGCTTCCAGCCGTTCGGGGATTGTCGGGACGTTCATCGAGACAGCACCTCCTTGATTCGGTGGGTGACACGGTCGACGTCGTTCTCGTCGTTGTAGATATGCGTCGCCAAACGCAGCAGGCATTCTCCCTGCGCGCCTTGCCCGACCCACGCCCGGACCTCATCGCCCAGCAGCGAGTTCTTCACCTCGGCTGGGTCGGCTCCGTCCAGAACGAAAGCACGCAGCCGTGGCGGCTGAAATTCTCGTGACGCCGTGCATCGGGCGCCGACCCCGGCCAGCGAATTCTCCGCTGAGTCGGCCAATGTCCGGCACTGCTCGAGCAGGCCCTCCGTTCGCCATTCGCGCCACTGCTCGAAGGCGGTGTCGACGCAGAGGCGTGGAACGGGATCGAATGTGCCAGGCCAGGAGAACCGTTCGACGAGGTTCGCGGAATCCCATGTCAGCGACACCTCGGCCGGCCGGATGAGAGCGTCGAATTCTGGTGTGAGCCACAGGAAACCAACCGGCCTGAGGGTCGGATACCACTTGTGCAGGGTGCCGAAGACCGCCGAGGCCTTCCAATTGTCTGGTTCCAACGGAATGTGTCCGGGGCAGTGTGCTGCATCCACGACGAGGCGGCCACCACGTTGCACCACCCAATCACCGAGTTCCGCGACCGGCAGATGTATCGCGGTCGAGGAGGTGATCGCGCTGACCTGCAGGTAGTCGACTCGCTCCGGGGCTCGTGCATCGAGTGCCGACAAGAGATCAGTAGTGGACTCGAACGGCACCGGCACCGGCACCACTACGAAAGCAGCCCCGGCTTTCGAACAGGCGATCTCCCACCCACGACGGATCGACGAATACTCGACATCGAGGACGACTACTGTGCTCTTCGCGGACAGCGGAACCGAATCGATGATCGCAGCCGCACCCGAGGTTGCATTGGTGCACAGCGCCATTCGTTCTTCGGCCAACCCCTCGGCCCGAGCCACCTGCGTAGTCTGCGCCAGAAGCCGGTCGGTCAACTCAGATCCCAGGTGCACTGTCGGGTCGGATTCGATCCGACGCCGAAGACGTTCTCCTTGGTCGATCACACGCAAGGAGCTGAGCCCGTAGGAAGCGTGATTGAACTGCGTAAGCCTGGCAGCCAGTGGGAACTCCGCTGCCACAGCGGGTTTCATCGCAGTCCCGCGCGCAGTTGAGCCAAGCTCGGAACGTCGAACCGGAAGATGGCGTCGGCGGCACGTGCGTCGTCGTCGGACACCCCGAACTCGCTGATCGCATAGTGCACGGGATCCCAGATCGCCGGCCGCACCCGAAGTCCATCCACCAAACGGCGCAGCAGTTCTCGTGATTCCACCATCAGAAAGTCTTCATCGGCCGCCCTGCACAACTCGTCGAGAAAGCCGGCTGCCGCACCTGAACCGTGCAGCCACTCGATCTCGGACAGCTGACATGCCAATGTCGTCGACACACGCCCCGCCGCAGACACCTGGCTGAGATCTGTGAACACCGCAAAAGCGTTCGCGGCATTGGGAAATTCACCCAGCAGTCCGAGCACACGGCTGAGGTCGCGGACGTGCGGCGGGTTCTCGCTGGCAACCCCGGACGTCTGCGACATCTCGCGCAACTGAGCGAGTAGCTGAGCGGACCGCTCGAGTTCCATGCACGCCATCGTCTTCTTGCTGAGCCAGTGCACGGCCTCGTATTCGGCGTAGGGGTGATCGGCAGCAACCGCGACGTCGATCGCCTTCTGCAACCATTGTTCGGCTTCCATCGGCTGATACGCGGTCAGATGCGCCAGCCCTCGATGGCCGAATGCCCGCGACTGCACTTCGGGGTCCGCGGACATCACCGCTACCTGGTCGCAGAGCTCGATGCATCGTGCACTGTCCTGAACCGGACCGCACAGCGCGACCTCGGCATAGAGATTCAACGTCTCCGCGAGCAACTCGCTGGGTTCCGGGTACGCGGCAGCCAACTGGTCGAGCACGTCGACGGCCTGTGTCCAGCGGCAGGTCATTCGGAGATTGCGCGCCCACAGCAGTCGCACATGTGCCAAGGTCGACGGATCGACTGTCGTGGATTCGGTGAGGCCGAGGGCCGCTACGCAGGCATCGACCCCTGCCACATGGTCACCACCGGCGGACAAACATTCGGCGAGCAAGGCATGGGCATCGAAGCTCGGCGTGTGCTCGACCGCGATTCGGGCGAGGTCGCGCGCCTTGGAGACGGCTCCGAGCGTGAACTGCCGTCGAGCCGCCTGCAACGCCAACGACCCGGCCTTCGCGCGGTTGCGCGCTTCGACGGCGACGGCTGTCGCACGCACCCACATCTCGTCGTCCCAGTCTTGCTCGGCTTCGAGAATCTGCAGCAGTTTGGCGTGGTGGCGCCGCCACCGAGGTCCGTTCGCCACGCCACGCTCACGCAGCACCTGCGCGAACAGCGGATGATGAATCCGGTACCGGTCGTATTCGTTTCGCATTTCCGCCGGACGGACCAGATCGTGCTCGTCGAACAGCACGTGCAACCGCTCGAATACATCGTCCACATCGAGCCGGGCCAGTTCGGCAAGGTAGTCGACTTCGAAGTTGTAGCCGATCAACGCTGCCGTTTCGAGCAACCGCTGATCCTCGGCAGTGAGGTAGGAAAGGCGGTCCTCGATAACCGCTGTGATCTGTCGCGGCGGTTGATGCCCGCTACGGTGATCCACGCGCGCCAACGACTCCGCGAACAATGGATTACCCGCACTCATCCGGACGATCCTCGACACCGCGTGGGGCGCGATCCGCGGACCTGCCACTGTTCGCCGGACCAGTTCCTCGGTGTCCTCGGGCGACAAACGCGGCAAGTCGACGACCTGTGTCTCGGGCAGATATCGGCACAAGCGAAAAACTGTGCGCTGCAAGGGATGTGTCTCGTCGGTCGACTTCAATTGATCGGAGCGATACGCCAGGACGAGGACGAGCGGGCCCTTGACTCTCAGTGCGATCGTCGTCAACAGGTCGATGGTGGCCGTATCCGCCCAATGGAGATCGTCGAGGACCATCAGCAGTGGTGCATCCGTGACGATGTCCTCGATGAGCAGCAGGAGTTGGTCGAGACGGCTGTCCATCTCCGTGCGCTCGCCGCCGCCGCTCGCCGCATAGGACTGCCCCGTTCGCACGCCTGCGGCAAGCACCTGTCCGACTACCGGCACCGACTCGATCCAGTCGGGCGCATTCTCCTTGAACGACTGGGTGATTCGTTGCCAGCGAGTGGGCGATCCGGATCGCTGCGCCGAGGACGCCATCGACCTCAGGCACTCACGCACCGCCTGGAACGAGTCCGAGGCCAATGAATTCAGCATTGCCTGGCCGTAACCGGTCAGCAGGTGTGCGTTCTGGTGTCGGGCTGCCGCTTCGTGCGCGAAGCGGGTCAACAGGCTCGTCTTCCCCACCCCAGCCTCACCGCGCAGGACGATGACGCTCAGCTGACGTTCTTCGACCGACCGATCGACAGTATTCAGCAACGTCGCGAGCTCATCGATTCTGTCCACCAACGGTGCCGGTGCAGCTGTCCCCGCCAAAGCGTTCCCCTCGCTTCTGTGCCTTTGCGCAGCGCACAAGGCTGATACCTGAATCATAAGCCGCTGCATGGCCTCGATCGACGCTGTCGGGCAATCGATCCCGAGCAAAGGACAATAGTTACTGGAAAATACTGGACATCACTGGAACTTCCACTTAACCTCGGCCCCATGTCAGAAGCTGCGGAGCTGCTGGAAGCCCGCATCAACGAACTGCGCGCGGCCGTCAGACGCGCCGTCTCCGCCGGTGACCGCCTGGCTGCCCGGCAGTTGCGCAATGAGCTGCGCGCGGTCGAAACCGAGTGGGACGAAGCGGTTCTCGGTCCCGGCGAAACACCTGCCCCGGACCCCAATGTTCCGGTGCGTGAGCATGTTCACCGCGCACTCACCCTGCTCGGCGCACCGTCGGCACCGAAATTGGTAATGCAGGTCCACACCGCGTTCTTCTCCGGCGATCTGGCCCCCGCAAGGCTGACGAGCTTGCGCCGAGACGAGGAACGTTCCTTCCGCGCAGCACCTTTCGCGCGCCCTTACTACATCTGCGCAGCACTCACCACCGACCTCCTCGCTCCGGCACGCGGACTCCTCGCCCTGAGCAGCTGGACACTCCCCCAACGCATGATCGGACCCCTCAGTCCCCGAGTGAACCTGCTGACCTCGGCAATCCGACTAGCCGACCACGTCAGAGGCCAACCGGGCATTTCTCCGGACGGCATCCGCTTGATGTGGCGCCTGGCGAACTCCATCCCCGGCGTAACAGGCACCCCCGATTCCATCGATGCCGAGGACGTGAAGACCGCCGCACAACGCGAGCTCGCGGTCCACGAAGAAGACGACGCATTCCAGCGGCAACAGGCCGCGACCAGGGCGGCACAGCAGCTCGATCAGCCCGCCCAACTGTTCGGCACCCGGCTGAGCCTGGCCGCCACACGAAAAGAGATGGGATGAAAGAACTTTCGGCCCGCCTGCAGGAGCTGCGCGGTGGTGCCCCGTCGATCCGTCACAATGCCCGCACCATCGCCGCGCTCACCGCGAACCCCGGCTGCGCCCGTCGCGCACTGCTCGACGCCGCCGCCGTCGACAAGGCTGTTGTCGCCCGGGAACTCGGTCACCCGCCGCAGTACGGCCAGTCGTCGTTCGCCATCACGCGCGGCAATGCCTTCGAATCGATGGTCAAGGCGAACGGTTGCGCCGACCTGCTCGCCCTCCTGCGCGACGTCCTCGACCTGACCATCCCCGAAGTGGCCTATCACAACCTCGAGGCGGTCGCCGAGAACGCCGGAAACGCGGTGCGTTATCAGCGAACCCGGCAACTGCTCGGACAGGCGCTCGATACCGGTGAAGGCACCCTGTTCGACCACCCGATGCTGCGCCTGGACATCGCAGGCGCACTCGCCTACCTCGAGCCGGATCTGGTCGCCCTCCAGATCGAGGGCAAGTTCCACATCGTCGAGATCAAGTCGTTCCCCATGATCGACGGTCAAGCCGACCCCGCCCAGGTCGCGGCCGCGGCCCGTCAGTCCGCGGTCTACGTGATCGCATTGCGGCGTCTGCTCGAGGAATTGGGTGCAGACCCCGAAAAACTCGTGTCGCACAACGCGATCCTGGTGTGCACGAAGGACTTCTCGAACCGCCCCACCGCGACCTTCGTCGACCTGCGCAATCAGATCGCCGTCGTCTCACGCCAGTTGTCCCGCCTGACCTCGATCGAGTCGCTGATCGAATTGGTGCCGCCCGGAGCGACTTTCGAACCCGGCCCGCAGCTGGACGAGGTGATCTCCACACTCCCGGCCCGCTTCGCCCCCGAGTGCATTTCGACGTGCGAACTCGGCTTCGTCTGCCGCTCCGAAGCCCGTGCGTGCGGCTCTGTCGACGCTCTCGGCCGCGGCGTTCGCGACGAGCTCGGCGGGCTGCACAACATCGACGACGTCCTCGCCCTCGCCCGTGGTTCGCGCCCGCCGACCGAGGACCAGGCCGACATCGCCGACCTGCTCCGCACCGCCCACCGCCTGTGCCAGGAGATCGCGTGAGCGTGCTGTCGGCCCTCGCCAAGGTAGAGGCGGTCGACGCGGGCCGCGCTGTCCGAACCGCGACCGTCCGGCACTGTCACCTCGCCGAACAACCGCTTGTCCTCATTCCACTGCATCTGGCGGGCGAAGCGGCGGCACCGCTGGCAGTGCTCGTCGGCACCGACCCCGACAATCCGCGGCTCCTCGTGGTCCCGCAGCCACGCGACCGCGTCCTGCGCCTGCGATTCGCCGAGGAACTGGCGGAAATCCTGCTGCCCCACATCGGCCGATATGCCGACGACACCGAACCCGTGGTGATCGACAAGAAGACCAACGAGACCATCGACCGCTGCGTCGACGCCCCGCAGATCTGGGTCCCCAACCAGGCCGCGGTCACCTTCTTGAAGCTCCTCGGACGGTCCCTGCGTTTCCGCCGCACCGAAGGCGAAGACGCTGTCTCCCCGGCCATCCCGCTCGTCGGCCGGTGGCTCACCTGGTATTGCGACCGCGCCGAACATCCCGGATCCACCGCGCTGGCTCCCCTCACCGCACACCTGTCCACGCACTGGACCACGGGCCAATCCGCTCTGGAAGACGCCAACCTCACCGCCCTCCTCGGCTGGATCACACCGCCCGACAACCTGACCGGGCCCCAAGCCGCGGCCCGCGCCGAGGACCCGACCATCTGTCCCCCGGCCGGTCCCGCGACCGACCCCGGCTTCGACAACGTCGTCCTCGCCCCGCTCATCAACGCCTATGACACAGCTGCCGACGACATCGCCCGCACCCGTGCCGTGCAGCGACTCGAACAGGCGCTGCGAACCCAGCTGGAGCCGACGTGGAAGCTGATGTGGCAAGGCATTTCGCTCCTGCGCGCCCTCCCCGAGGGTTCGAGCGTGGTCACCCGCTGGGCCGAGGACGTGCGCTCCTTCTCCTACCACGCCGAGATCGCCGAAACCCAAGCCCAGTCACGCCGCGATTCCCCCACCTCAGCGGTCCGCCGCTTACTCGCCCGTGAACAGGCACTCGAACGCCTCACCGCCGCAATGGCTTACGACGACCCCTATGTCATGCTCGAACGCCGACTGGGAGGCGAGGCGTGTCTGGCCACCGTCATCGACTCCGAACCCACCCGAACCACGATGAGCGACAAGGGCAAAAGCGTCCTGCGCCCCTTGCTCCGCGTGTCAACGACAGACCCGTTCACCCCGATCCCCGGCGAATCACTGCACAACGCTGCGGTCAAGAACCAGCAAGGCAAGGTTCTCGAGGTCGACGAGGACGTCATCGTGCTCGAACTCAGCGGCGGAATGGGCCGCAGCACAAAGGTTCCCGCCGAAGGCACGGTAAACGTCGACGGCGACCGCATCGTCCTGGCCCGGTTCGGCCCGAACGGCAATTTCCGCGCAGCCACCCTCCCGCCCCCGGAGGAAACTCCCTGGACCCACGGCGGCCCACCGGAAACCGATGAGGAGAACTGATGTCCGCCGCCCACGCCGCTGATACCACCGTCACCAACATCCTCACCGACTTGGCCGACACCTCCCACAAGGCGATCGTCGTCGACTCACCGCCCGGCGCAGGAAAATCCACCCTCGTCGTCAAAGCCGCAGGTCAACTCGCCCAAGACGGCACCCAACGCATGATCGTCGCCCAAACCAACGAACAGGTCGACGACCTCATCGCCCGCCTGGCCGCCGCCCACCCCGACCTCCCCATCGGCCGCCTCTCCGCCCAGGACTACCGCCCCAGCGACCGCATCGCCCTCCCGAACGTCCGCGCCGCCGCCAAAGTCGACGACCTCGCCGACCGCACCATCCTCATCGGCACCGCCGCCAAATGGGCCACCCTCACCGAGGGCACCTGGGAACACGCCATCGTCGACGAGGCCTACCAGATGCGCTCCGAAATGCTCCTACGCATCGCAGGCCGCTTCGACCGCGGCCTCTTCGTCGGCGACCCCGGCCAACTAGACCCCTTCGCCACCGTCGAATCCGACCGCTGGGCAGGCCTGGACTGGGACCCCACCCGCAGCGCCGTCCCCGTCATGCTCGCCAACAACCGAGACCGCCACATCCCCATCCACCGCCTCCCCGTCTCCTGGCGCCTCCCCACCACCGCCGCCCCCGTAATCTCCGCCGCCTTCTACCCCTTCACCTCCTTCACCGCAGGCACCGCCCCCGGCACCCGCCAACTCTCCTACGTCACCCACGGCCTGCGCACTCCCCTGGACCGCTGCCTCGACGAAGCCGCCGACCACGGCTGGGCCCTCTACGAACTCCCCTCCCGCAACACCCTGCGCACCGACCGAGAAGCGGTGTCCGCCATCGCCTCCCTCGCCGTCCGCATCCTCGAACGCGGCGCCACCGCCACCTCCGAACAGGGCACCCACCCCGTCACCGCCGACCGCCTAGCCATCGGCACCGCCCACCGCGACCAAGCCGAAGCCATCCGCCTAGCTTTGCGCGGCACCCTCGCCGAACAGGTCACCGTCGACACCGCCAACCGCCTCCAGGGCCGCGAATACGACATCACCATCGTCCTGCACCCCTTGTCAGGCCGCCGCGACGCCAGCTCCTTCCACCTCGAAGCCGGCCGCCTCTGCGTCCTCACCTCCCGCCACCGCCACGCCTGCATCGTGGTCGCCCGAGCAGGCATCGCCGACCTCCTCGACGCCTACCCCTCCACAGAACCGGTCCACCTGGGCGTCCCGGTCAAATTCCCCGACGGTTGGGAAGCCAACCAATCCATCCTCAGCCACCTCGAGAGTCACCGAATCAGCTTGTAGGGCAAGCACATCACAATGGTCTGGGTGACCCGATCGGCCGGATCTCCCGACCACGGGACCCAACCCTTGCAGAGGACTCTCACACTCCGGGGATCACACGAGCACGTGTGCCCAGCAGTTCTGCCACCTCATGCGAACGATCGCTATCGTTACCGCGATGGGCTCGATGAGGATTGCGGCTTCGGCGTTGTCTCAAAACCTGCTGCCCTTGTGGCGGGCGCTGCACCACCGTCTCGGCACTGGGCGACCGGTAGCCTCGGTCAAAGTCTGCGGAATGTCCGTAGCTCAGCGGACGGCACTGGCTGACCTGTTCGGCATGGATGCGCTGCCGGGTGAAACACATACCGTCAGTTGCGCACAGCTCGATGCCGTGCTGGTCGACCTGACGGGTTTGTCCGGGCGCGAGGTGGTCGAGCAGATAGTCGGGCCGATCGAGAACCGGTCGGCAGTGCGGACGGCCAGGGCACTGGAACGAGAGGAATTGTGGGGATGGCTCGCGCGACATCCGGTCATCGAGGCACAGCCGGTGCTGGCGGACTGGGCGGCGGCGATGGAGCGAGCGGGGGTCATCGAGCAGTCGGTCACGCGGACGCGAACGATGCTGGAGCAGGCGTTGCGCGTCCTGCGCGCGATCCCCGCACAGGGGCAGCCTTTGCCGGTCTTCGCCGACCAAACGCTGGACGACCCACACGCCCTCGATGACGGAACTCGCCTGCAGGGAATGGTGATTCGGGCCCTGGCGGTGATGCACGACCGCCCTGTTCCCGCCGATTCCGGCGAGCTACGCCAACTGTGGATGTCGGCCGGCGTAGCCGATGACGAATTGTCCTCCACAGTGCTTGTCGCCGGTATGGGCGGCCTGGACCGGGGCGGAGCCCTCGGGAAGATGTTGCGGGTGTGCGCCGAAGGCGCGCTGGCGGCGTCGGTGACGTTGCAGCAACTGCGCACGGTGGCGGCCCTCGATGATGCGCCGCCGATGGTGGCGGTTGTGGAGAACCCGAGTGTGTTGGCAGTCGCGGTGCGGCGGTTCGGCCGTGCCTGTCCCCCGATCGTGTGCACCGCCGGCTGGCCGAACAGCGCCGGAATCAGGTTGCTCGACCTGCTGAGTCAGTCGGGCGCCCGACTGAACTATCACGGGGATTTCGATGGCGAAGGGCTGCGGATCGCGGCGCATGTCGTGGCCCGTGTCGGTGCCCGGCCGTGGCGGATGAGCTGCCGGGACTATCTCGCCGCAGTGACCGATGGGCCTGGCGTCGGGCGGGTCACCGGAGTGCCATGGGACGATGCGCTGGCGGTCGAGATGAATCGGCTCGGCGTATCGGTTCCGGAGGAACGCGTCATCGAAACGTTGCTCGCCGATCTCATACCGTAGTTGTCGGTGGCCGCGTCTATCGTTGCCGGCACACTGCAGGAGAGGCAACGTGATGGACCCGATTCGTGTACCGGCGGACATGTTCCGATTCACGACTGTCGACCGTTCCGGGCTCTACATGGCAGTCCTCCAGACATTCGGCGAGGCCAACGAACGTTTGGAGACCGCTCTCAGCCTCGACGACCTGCGTCGGCGGCTCGACGC
Organism: Nocardia sp. NPDC003979; assembly: GCF_053605015.1. NCBI lineage: Bacteria > Bacillati > Actinomycetota > Actinomycetes > Mycobacteriales > Nocardiaceae > Nocardia > Nocardia sp. NPDC003979. The sequence continues at coordinate 75,302 of NZ_JBSGIJ010000011.1, read as the reverse complement.
GGTCGGCTTTGCGGAGGCGATCGCCGACGACGACCTGGCCGCTTCGCTCGAGCGGATGCGTCAATGGAACCTGATCGATGTCGTTCAGAACCATTCCGAGAATTATCGGACCGCACTGGATTACGAACGCCGCAACCTGCTCTATTCGCTGACCAAACAGGGCGAGGCCGCCTTTGCCGGTGTCGTGCACGCGATGTCGGTGCTGACCTCCTCCGGTGCGTTGCAGACCGCAGTGCTCGACGCCATCGGTGACCGGTTGGCCGACCTCGTTCGCGAACTCGACAGCGGTTCGGACAAACGAGTTTTCACCGTCGCGTTCGAACTCGAATCACATCTGGAAGGGCTGCGAACCAATACCAAGCAGTTCAATGGTGAGTTGCAGCGGCTGTTGCGTGCAGAAGGCGTCGACTTGGCGGTTTTCCATGAGGTGAAAGCGGCTACAGTCGCCTACCTGCAGGAGTTTCTCAACGACATCGATCGTCGCAGTCATGTCATCGCGAACCGCATCCAGGCCGTCGAGGACTTCGGGGTTTCCCGCATGCACCAGCGTGCACTGCGTGGCGCGGAACTGCCGACCCTCGGCGGAACCGATCCCGCCCCGGCCTGGCTCGAACAGCGCCGAGCCCGGTGGGAGGGACTGCGGGCGTGGTTTCTGCCGATCGATGATTCGCCACCCCGAATCGACCAACTGCGTCAGGTCGGGCGGCGCGCGATCATCACCTTGCTTCAAGTACTCGACCGGCTTACCGAGTCTCGTCGACGCGCCAGCAGCGCGGTGGCCGACTTTCGCGAGCTGGCACGCTGGTTCACGGTGTTGCCCGAGGAAGACGACCTGCACCGGTTGTGGTCGACGGCGTTCGGCCTCGGCTCGGCGAGGCATGCCCATCTGACCCACCCCGATCCCGAGCTGGTCAGCTACTCCGCGACCTGGGCGAGCGCACCGCCGGTCGAGGTGTCTCCCCTGCTACGCAGCGCCGGGCGAACGGAACGAATGGGGCGCACGGGGTCCGTGCCCGATGTGTCCGCGCTCCGAAAGGAGCGGGCGGTTAAAGCCGCTTCCGAGCGGGCAGAGCTGCTGGCAGCGTGGGACCTGCTCGACACCGGCGGGCAGACACGTACTTTGGGACAGTTCGTCGACCTCGATCACGCGATGTTCGAACGACTGCTCGACCTGCTCGGTCGGGCGCTCGGTGCCGCCCCCGATTCGGCCGGTGTGCGCCGATCGATGACATCAGACGGCCGGGTCGAGATATCGCTGTCCGCCGGCGATCCGGGTGCGGTAGCCGAATTGCGCGCACCCCGAGGAGTTTTCCGCGGTCCCGACTACCGGGTCCGGATCCGTACGGTGGGATCGAGACGGTCATGAGCGAATTGACCAACCAGCTGGCGATCGCCGAACGAGAGGAAGTCGGTCGAGGTATCCGGTATCTGCTGGCGCAGCCGATGCTCACGGAGGCGGCAGCGCCGGACCGTTTCGATGTGGTCAGGCGTCGCCGTGACCCGATCACCAAGTGGTTCGACTACTACTGCGGTTGGTCGGTGGTCGTCGAACCACGGCTCGGCTATGCCCGATTGACCAAGGTACGCACAGCCCCCGACGCGACGCGACCCGCAAAACGGGTGCGAACCCAACGCACCGCGTTCGATCGGCGTCGGTACGTTCTGCTGTGTGTCGTCGCGGCCGAACTCTGCACGACGCCCGTCACGACGATCGGTCTGCTCGCGGGCAAGGTCCACGCCGCCACCGTCAACGATCCGGTGCTCGTCGGATTCGATACCGCCAACCGCGCGGAGCGGCGGGCTTTCGTCGACGCGCTGCGGCTTCTCGAATCGTATGGCGTGCTCGACCCGGTGGACGGGACGGCCGATGCCTACGTCGACTCCGAGCAGGCGAAAGTGCTATTCCGCGTGGATGTCACGCGGCTACTGCGGATGTTCGCCATCACGGTCGGCCCTTCACAACTGAACGTGCCGGTCGCCGAGGTCGCTCTTCGGCTCCCGACCATGCTGGGTGAACTCACGCGGGAATCCCGGTACGGTGACGCGGCTGGGCCGCTCGGCCGACACGCGGATGCGGTATCGAGTACGCAACGCAATCTGTGGTTGCGGCACAGTGTGTTTCGGCGGGTCGTCGATGATCCGGTCCTGTATTTCGATGATCTCGATGCGGACGAGCTGGGCTACCTGACGTCGATCACGGGCCGCAGGTTCCTGCGCGAAGCCGCGGAGCTCGGTGGATTCGTCCTCGAGGAACGTGCCGAGGGCGTCATGTTCATCGATCCGGACGCGATCGCGACAGACACGAAATTCCCCGACGACGCGAGCACCGCCAAACTCGCCGGACTGTTGCTGCTCGACGAGATGGTCGGCCCGACCACCGTCGAACAGTTGCGTCGCCGCGCGATGAATCTGCTCGAACGATTTCCGCGCTGGGCGAAGACCTACCAGGCAGCCGACGGCCCCGCGCGATTGGTCACCGACGCACTCATCGCACTCACCGAATTCCAGCTGATCCGCACCACCACCGCCGGTTTGGTCATCCCCCTGCCCGCTACCGCCCGCTACCGCGTGCGCGGAGTCCGAACCACCACCGACGACGAGGAGCTCTGATGGTCGAGCCCGTCGAGCGCTGGATGCCGAGCCGCGCGGGGATTCTCAATGTGTGGCGCTATTACGACGAGGTCCTCGAATTCCACGACGGTCGGCTGCTCCTGCGGGGCGCGAACGGTAGCGGCAAATCGAAGGCGTTGGAACTGCTGTTGCCCTTCCTCTTCGACGCCAGTCTGCGCGCCAATCGCTTGTCGACCTTCGGGACCAGCGAGCGGACGATGCATTGGAACATGATGGGAGAAGGCACTACGGGCGTGACCCGGGTCGGCTACGTCTGGCTGGAATTCCAGCGTGGCGGTCCGGCGGCTGAGTGGCTGACCTGTGGTGCGCGGCTACAAGCGACATCACGGACGCCGAGTGTGCAGGCGGACTACTTCACCACAACCCAGCGTGTCGGCGCCGTCGGCGAAGACGGCGTGCTGGTACTGACGGAAGCTGACCGCCCGATCACCCGTAAGGAGCTCGATACCCGTATCGGGTCCGCGGGCACGGTCCACGACACCGGCGGTGATTACCGAGATGCCGTGCGAACAACACTGTTTCCCGGTCTGTCCGAACAGCGCTACGACGCATTGATCACGGCCCTGTTGCAGCTTCGTATGCCGAAGTTGTCGCAACGACTCGACCCCGGATTGCTCTCCGGCCTGCTCTCCAAGGCACTTCCTCCACTCGGGCAGGACGAGATCGCCGACCTGGCAGAGGGTTTCGAACGACTCGATGCTCAACGGGAACGGCTCGAGCGGCTGGCGATCGAAGCGGCGGCGGTCGGCAAACTCGCGCGCCAGCAGCGCACCTACGCGCAGCAGGTAATGCGTGCGCAAGCCGGTGAGCTCGTGAGCGCGACGACGGACCTATCGAGCTGCTCGGAAGCGGAAAAACGATCCGCCACCCAGCTCGTGGAAACCAGAGATCTGCTCGCGCGCACCGACCAGAGGATTCTCGACCTGCGCCGGGAGTCGGCTCGGCTGACCTCTCACCGCGAGGGTCTGATGAAGTCCGAGGCCTACAAGGTCGGCTCGACTCTCGACGAACTGCGGAACACCCGCCGCGGCGCACAGCGCCGAGCCGATGCCGCAGCAGCTGCGGCTGCGCATGATGATCAGGTCGCATCGGCGGCCGCGTCTGCCCGATCGGCCACCGCTGATGCCGTGCGAACCCGGATACAACTCACCGATCGGAGTGCGGAGGAAGCTCGGCAGTGCGCACAGCGCTGCGGGATGATCGCGGTGCTGGACGAGGTCGCCACCGATCCCACATCCGGCAAGGCGCGCACGGTGATTCGGAATTCTGTGCAAGCCAGAGAAGACCAGCTGCGCCGGATGGAAGCCGAGATACAAGCCCATCAACAGGCGTGCTCGGCCCGGGCTTCCGCCGAAGCCGCCGTGGAGGCGGCTCGGCACGACTTCAGTTCGGCTGATGCAGCGCTGATCAGCTCAACCGAGCGTAGAGAAGTTGCGCTCGACGACTTGCGCACAGAGATCAGATGCTGGGCGAGCGGCTGCCACGAACTGGCGCTCGATCCCGACACACTTGTCGCCGCCGCCGACAACGAACCGCGATTCGCCGCGCGAGTAAGCCAGGCAGTCACCGCGGCTGCTGAATCGGTAGCGTCGGCCTCGTCGGATTGCCGACGTGAGCACACAAATGCCACAGCCGCGCGAAAGGACCTCGAGGACGAACGCGCTCGTGTCGCGGCCCAACCTGATATCGCACCTGCCGCGCCCGCATGGCGAAGCACGGACAGATCAGCGTTGGCGGGTGCCCCGCTGTGGCGACTGGTCGACTTCGCCGACGGAATCTCCACCGCTACAGCGGTGGGGGTGGAAGCAGCGCTCCAGTCGGCAGGGTTGCTGGATGCCTGGATCGGCCCACGAGGCGAGATCCTCGGCCACGACGTTTTCGCCGTACCCGACGCGCTCGAACCGATTTCAGGACCGTCGCTGGCGGACGTGCTGGTCGCGGTCGACGGGACCGCGGTGCCGACGGGCCGGGTGAATCGACTGCTGGCGTCCATCGCGTTCGGCGAGTCTGCTCCCGAATCGGGGATGGTCGCGGTTGGTGCCGACGGGCGGTGGCGGGTCGCGAATATGGTCGGCAGCTGGACGAAGCAGGAGCCCGAATTCATCGGCGCCGAGATCCAGGCGCGCAAGCGGACACAAACACTGGCAGACCTCGACCGCCGGATCGGCGAGCTCGACGCAGTGCTCGACCGACTCGAGGAGCGCATCCGGGAACTGGCGCGTCGGCGCGCCAGAATCGACGACGAATTCGATACGCGCCCCGACAGAAGCTCACTGGCACAGGCGGATTCAGCAGTGCTGGCGGCACAGGCCGCGGTCACCGCCGCCGATCGTGCCGTGCACAACACCACCGACCGGTTGCGTACGGCCGAGTCGGCGGTACGGTCCGCGCTGCAATCGCTCACCGCGTTCAGCGCCAACACCGGGCTCCCGAGCGATCAGCACAGAATCGATGCTGTGCGCTCGGCCCTGCGCGCGTTCGACGGTCAGGCTGCCACTTGGCTGGACCACGTCCGCGATCTCGAGCACGCGCGCCAGACCGAGCGGTCCGCTGCCGAGGCCGCTGATCGGGCGGATGCCGCCGCAGCGCGCTCCCGAGACGCGGCGAGCGGCGCACTGGCGGAACTGGTCGACCTCACCGGCCAGCTGCAGGCAATCGAAGACGCGGTCGGTCGCGAGTACCGCGTGGTGCTCACCGAGATCGCAGCATCGAGAGAGGAACTCATCCGAACCGACGACGAGCTCGAAAAGGCCTGGGCGCGTTCTGGGGATTTGCGAACCGAGGTCGGCAAGTGGGAGGCCCGAACGGCCAACGACCGTCGGGCCCACCTCGCCGCGATCGAGAACAGAGATGCGGCAGCACAACGCTTCAGAGCCTTGGCGAGCACGACGCTTCCCGCTGACACCGAACTCGCCGACCTGGATCAGTTCCGCGAAACCCTCGATGGGTCCGATGGTGTGCGAGCCGCGCTCGACGCGGCCAGGATGCTCACCGCGGCATGGCCGACAGTTCCGCATACCCCCACAAGCGTCGGAAATGCGTTCAACCGACTGTCCAGCTCGGTCCACGAGTGCCGCGCGGTGCTCAGCGCTCGAGCCGACCTGGAACTCGAAAACACCGGAGAGGTCCAGGTGTTCACGGCCGTGATCGACGGAGTTCGCGTCGGCGCCGCGGAACTGAAACGGATCCTGCACACCGAAGCCGAGCAGAGCCGCAACGACATCACCGAGCACGAGCGCACCCTGTTCGACAAGACACTCACTGGCGACACTCGCAGGCATCTCGCCGCGCGCATCCGCCAGGCCAACGAGCTGGTCAAGACGATGAACGACCGGTTGGCCCAGGTGCGCACCGCGTCGGAGGTCGCTGTGCGATTGGTGTGGCGAGTCGGCAAGGACCTACCCGCGGGCACGAAGGCCGCCCGCGAACTACTGCTGAAAGATCCGGTCCGCATCGACGAGGCGGAACGCGAAGCGCTGCACCGGTTCCTGCGTGAACGCATCGACGAAGCCAAGGCCGACGACAGTGCGAATACCTGGGAACAGCAACTGTCACGCGTCTTCGACTACACGAGCTGGCACCAGTTCGTCGTCGAGATCGATCGGGGTAAAGGAGAGGACTTCCAGGAACTCACCAAGCGGCTACACGGTGCGCTCTCCGGCGGAGAGAAGGCCATCGCCCTCCATCTGCCGCTGTTCGCCGCCGTTGCCGCACATTACGAAGCGACGCCGACCGCACCACGGCTGATCATGCTCGATGAAGTATTCGTCGGCGTGGACACAGTGAATCGTGGCCAGATCTTCGCGTTGCTCAGCGCCCTGGACCTCGACCTCGTACTCACGTCGGACCACGAATGGGGCATGTACGCCGAACTCCCCGGAATCGCTATTCACCAGATCGTCACAGGAGATGGCAACGACGCCGTCACCACGGCCCGGTTCACCTGGAATGGAAAGAAGCTGGAAGCAGCGTAATCACCCTTTTTCGCCGGTCATCGACTCCCAGCTCGGATCTGAGCGATCATCTCAGCCAACTGGCCCACCCTCGGATCATCCTCCCCATGCCAAGCAGCCAACTGCTCGTGCAACCGTCGCAATCGAGTCAACGCCGCACGCACCTGCCCGTTGTGCACCTGACAGTTCGCCATTTGCCGCTGACAGAACATCACCTGATCGTCGTAGGGTCCCCGTTCGGCGGTGAGGTCGTCTATCAGTTCGCTGTAGTGAGCGATGGCCTGCTTGTAATCCCCTGCCTCCATGCACAGATCAGCCAACCGAACCCGAGCGTCGACGACATCGGCATCCCGCGCACCGAGTTGCGGCACTGCAACTTCGAGCACAGTGTTCAGCTCACCGATGGCCGGCACGTACCGTGATTCGTCGGCGAGATCGCGCGCCTGCCGAACGGCCCGCTCGAGGTCGCCCCGAGTGAAGTCCGACTCAGCCGGGGACTTCGGGGGACGATGATGGTGGGCAGCTGCCGTCCTCGTCGATGCCGAAGCGCCGACCGCTGTGGCGTACAACCGAGTAGGACTGGCGGGATCGGGGTTTTCATGCAGCCCGTCCAAGGCGCCGACATAACGCATCACCACCGAGTACACGGCGGTCGCATCGGCCGGACGGTGCGTGTGATCTTTGGCGAGCATGCTCGTGATCAGCACGCTCAGTTCCTCGGGTACGTCACCACGCACGTGGTGGACCACCGGCGGGTCCGCATTGATCTGGTTGATCATGGTGTCGATCTCCGAAGCACCGAGCATGGCTCGCACCCCGGTGAGCAGCTCGTACATGACCAGCCCGAGCGAATACAGATCAGTCTGCGGCACAACGGTTTTCCCTCGCACCTGCTCCGGTGCCATGTACTCGGGCGTCCCGATCCCCGATCCGGTTCTGGTCAGCCGGGTCTGGTTCGCGTCCATCGCGACGGCGATCCCGAAGTCCAGAACCTTCACCGTCCCATCGGGACAGAGCATCAGATTCGACGGCTTGAGATCGCGATGGAAGATGCTGTGGCTGTGAGCCTCCGCAAGCACCGCGGCGGTTTGCGCGGCAATCGATGCGACCGCCCCGGTGGACAGGCTCCCCCGCTTGGCCAGAACGCTGTCGAGCGTAATCCCCTCGATGTATTCCATGATCAGGAACGGCTGCTCCGGGGGGCCGTCGTCGATACCCGCATCGAAGACGGTTGGCATCCCGGGATGACTCATACGCGCCATCAATTCGGCTTCCCTGACGAACCGCCGCTCCCACTCTTCGCTCTCGGCCAGACCGGGATGGATGAACTTCACCGCGATCCGTCGTTTGAGCTGCCGGTCGAATCCTCGATAGACCTGCCCCATCCCACCTCGACCGATGATTTCGATCAGTTCGTATCGCCCAGCGACGATGCGGGGTGTCATGTTGTCTGCCCCGGTGACAGCCGGCCTCCGGCGAGCCCGGCGATTCCCTCGCGAACCAGCCGCTCGACTGCGGACCGCTGACGCCGCCACGCGTCGTCGAGCGCCATCAGCTCCACAACGCTGTCGCCTGTCAGGCGTTGCTCGGCGAGCGGCATGCGGGGAAAGCCCACGGCGAACAGATCCGACAGCTTGCCGTCGTCATTGTCCGCTGCGGCCTGTAGTACACCGGCGAGAAATCGGTGGTCGACTACTGCCGGGTTGGCCCGCACCAGCGCCACTCGCGGCGCAAGCAGGGCTGAAACCGCGCATACCCGAACGATTGTCGGGCCACTGCCGGTGACCACAAGGACGTCGCCGGGACGGGTGGTGACTGCGCCGGGAACACTGGGGTCGCCCGATGTGGACGGCGTCCTGTCGACCCGAATATCCTTGGCGCTCAACATCGGACTTCCGGTGTCGACGGGGAGGAGCGTGGGCGGTGATTCCAGTACCTCCACGGTGCCCGCTCCGACGAGCTCACCGATCGTCACTGCGGGCAGCACACGAGGGCGGTGCTCGAGCTCGGGTACCGACGGGGTGGAGAACGCAACAACATCGGCGCGACGAGCGACATAGGAGTTGTCGCCAGCCTCGGTCGGCGCGCTGGCCGAGTCTCTAACCACCGATCGCTCACCTTCCTTTGGATGCACAACGGTAGCAGCACCAGGTGCGTCTGGCGGGCGTCGGCCACGTCGGATGAATGCGAATACTTTGCCATGCTGTCGATTGACATAGTTTTCACCGCCACGTACCGTAGCTACCAGCAACGCCTCCACCAGCCAAATCCCACATAACGCGAACCTAAACATGCAGAACGGCGAATTACTCCCGAATGGGTACTAAATTGAACCGTTCTACCGTCGACCACCAGGAGTACCCCTGATGACCAACGCCGTCGAGCCTCGCCCGCTCAACGTCGCCCCCGGCTCGATCGTCGTGGTCCGTGACGAGGAGTGGCTGGTCACCTCAGCGGAACAGGGCTCCGACGGTTGGCTGCTGCGCGTGCGCGGCCTGTCCGAACTCGTCGCCGACACCACGGCGACGTTCTACAACAGCCTCGACGAGATCGAAGTCCTCGACCCGGCTCGAGCACGGGTGATCGCCGACGGGTCCTCGGGATACCGGGATTCCCGCCTCTGGCTCGAAGCATTGCTGCGCAAGACCCCCTTCCCCTACGGCGACCAAACCCTCACCGTTTCGACCCGGATGCTCGCCGATTCACTCGGCTACCAGCGCGCCGCGGTAGCCAAAGCCCTTGACCCCCAACACATTCGTCCACGCATCCTGCTCGCCGACGCGGTCGGTCTCGGCAAGACCCTCGAGATCGGCATGATCCTGTCCGAGCTGGTGCGCCGCGGCCGCGGCGAGCGCATCCTGATCGTCACCCCCAAACACGTGCTCGACCAGATGCAGCACGAACTGTGGTGCCGCTTCGCCCTGCCGTTCGTGCGCCTCGATTCGACGGGCATCCAGAAGGTCCGCCAGAAGCTGCCCGCCACCCGCAACCCGTTCACCTATTACAAGCGGGCGATCATCTCGATCGACACCCTCAAGAGCCCCCGCTACAAGGCCCACCTGGCTCGCCAGCACTGGGACGCGGTGGTGATCGACGAGTCGCACAACCTCACCAATGTCGGCACCCAGAACAACGAGCTGGCCCGCGTGCTCGCCCCCAATACCGAGGCCCTCATTCTCGCCTCGGCGACCCCGCACAACGGTCGCGAGGAGTCCTTCGCCGAACTGCTTCGCCTGCTCGACCCCACCGCCGTGGCCGCCGATGGTTCGTTCACTAAAGACGATGTGCAGAACCTGCTGATCCGCCGCCACCGGCACCACGACGAGGTCGCCGCCGAGGTGGGTAGCGACTGGGCCGAACGCGCGGAACCGGTCCACAAACTCGTCACTCCCTCGCCCGCCGAAGACGCTGTCGCCCGGGAACTTTCGCAGGTCTGGCTGCACCCCGAGAACGGCAGCCCGTACTCCGGTGAGACCAAGGGCCTGTTCCCGTGGACGCTGGCCAAAGCCTTCCTGTCCTCCCCTGCCGCCCTGCGCGAGTCGATCGACCAGCGCCGCGCCAAACTGCGCGACGGCACCCCGGAGCAGCTCGTCGAATTGGAAGCGCTGAACACTCTCGCCGACCTCAACGACAAGGCGTTCACCGAATCAGCCGGCAAGCAAGCGGCATTGGTAGATCGGCTGCGTGAGATCGGTGTCGGTCCGAAGTCCGCGATGCGCGCCGTGGTGTTCGCCGAGCGGGTCGCAACGCTGAAATGGCTCACCGAATCCCTCCCCGCCGCACTGGGTTTGAAGCCGGAGAACATCGCCATGCTGCACGGCGGCCTGTCCGACGTGGAGCAGCAGGAGATCGTCGAGAGCTTCAAACTGGAGACCTCCCCGATTCGCGCGCTCGTCACCGGCGATGTCGCCTCGGAGGGTGTGAACCTGCACGCCCAGTGCCACCACCTGATCCACTACGACATCCCGTGGTCGCTGATCCGAATCGAACAGCGCAACGGACGCGTCGACCGCTACGGCCAGAAGTTCCCGCCGGTGATCTCCTCGCTCATTCTCGAGCCGTCGGACCCGGAGTTCTCCGGCGACCTGCGGGTGCTGTCACGCCTGCTGGAACGCGAGAACCAGGCCCACACCACCCTCGGCGACGTGGCCTCGCTGATGGGCAAACACAGTGTGACCGAGGAGGAATCGGCGATCCGGGACGTCCTCGCGGGCAAGGCCGAACTCGACGCGCAGGTCCGAACCATCGACGACGTCCTCGACGGCGACGATTTCGATTCCTTCTTCGCCCAGCTCGACACCGACTTCACCCCTGCCCTCCCCGAGCTCCCCCGCCAGAGCCTCTACCCCGACGACGTGAGCTACCTCGACGAGGCACTGCGTGCCGCGTTCGACGATGTCCCCCAGGCCGAACCCGGCAAGGGCGGCGTCGGCTGGACCGTGCACGCCAATCACGGTATCGCCGAGCTGATTCCCCCCAAGGACCTTCGCCAGCGTCTGTCCCAGCTCCCGCAGAACTACCGCGAGAAGGGCCAGATCGACAAGCGCCTCAAGCTCGCCACCTCCACCCAGGTCGGTGACGCCCAACTGCGCGCCGCCCGCCAGGGTAAAGGCATCAACGACACCACCTGGCCCGAGGCCCACTACCTCGGCCCGCTGCACCCCGTACTCGACTGGGCAAGCGACCGCGCCCTGTCGGCCCTCGGCCGCAATCAGATCTTCGCCATCCGCGGCGAGGTCGACGCCGTCACCGTCGTGCTCATGGGCACCCTGATGAACCGCCGCGGCCAGCTCGTGTCCCGCGTGTTCTCCACCGTCGAGTTCCCAGACCCCGCCCGGCCGAATTTCGCGATCGCCAGTCCGCTGGAGAGCCTCGACTTCTTGCTCACCGAGACCGGTTTGAAGCCGAACACCGCCAACCCCGGTCCGATTCCCGAGCCGGACCGCTTCCAGCACCTGATCCCGGTCGCCGTCGACAAGGCCACCCAGTCGATGAAACTCGTCCTCGACCAGCAGGAACGCTCCGCCAACGAGCGTCTGGCCCAGTGGCGCCAACGCGCCGACCGCTGGTATTCCGGCGCCGAACAACTCGAACTGTTCGGCAGCCAGAAGAAGAAGGTCGACACCTACGCCCGCCGCATCGCCGAGGAACAGCGCCTCGCCGAATCGCTCGCCCCCACCCAGCAGCTGGTGCGCCCGCTGCTGGTGATCGTCGCAGACAAGGACCAGTGATCATGGCCTCTTTCGATTCCATCGTCGTCGGCGAGGATTGGATCAGCGAGCACTACTTCACCACCGATTCGGTGAAGGAGTCGTTCCACGGCAAGGTGATGGAGTTGCGCAAGGGTTGGGACGCCGAGGCCAAAGAGGGACGCAAGACCGTGCGCAGTTCCCTGCTGGCCAGCGCAGGCGAACTGCACACAGCACTGGGCGCGCTCGCCGAGAACCCCGACTCCGCCCCGAAGGCACACGCACAGGTGCGCGCCGTATTCGGTTTCGACGGCGAACTCACCCCCTTCGCCGCCGAACGCGCCGGTTCGGAACTGCTGATCCCCGACGCTCAACTCGCTAGCGCGCCGAATGTGCTCTTCTTGCAGGCGAACCCCGTCGAATCGATCGAAGACTTCCTCGGCACCGGCACCCTGATCGCCGAAGCCACCGAAGACGGCAAACCCCTCGAATCGGCCTCGAAAACGGTCTCGGCCGCCTTCCGTTCCGACACCCCACCTGCCTTCGTCGTCGTCCAGGCCGGCCGCTGGCTCCTGCTCGCCGAAGCCGAACGCTGGGCCGAAGGCCGCTACCTCGCCATGGACCTACTGGTCGTCGTCGAACGCCGCCACGAGGCGCGCGGCGGCGAAATCGACCGCGCCGCAGCCATCTTCGGCCACCAGTCCCTGCGCCCCGACGCCGACGGCAACATCTGGTGGACCGGCGTGCTCGAAGACTCGGTGAAACACACCGTCGGCGTCTCCAAGGACCTGCGCGAAGGCATCCGCCTGTCCATCGAAATCATCGCCAACGAGGTCGTGCGCCGCCGCCACGACCGCAGCCTGACGATGGACGGCATCGACGGCAACGAACTCGCCAAACACTCCCTGCGTTTCCTGTACCGAATCCTGTTCCTGCTCTACGCCGAAGCATCACCGGAAATGCAGGTATTGCCCACCGGCGCAGCCGAATACGAAGAGGGCTACGGCCTCGACCGCCTCCGCGAACTCACCCTCACCGAGCTCGTCTCCCACCACGCCCGCACCGGCACCCACCTGTACGAGTCGCTGAAACGCCTGTTCGACCTGGTCGACCAGGGCCACAAACCCGCCGTCCGCGAGAACGTCACCGACGACCCCGCTCCCGGCCTCGAGTTCAACCCCCTGCGCGCAGACCTCTTCTCCCCCAAGGCGACCGCCCTCATCGACGAAGTCGGCCTCGGCAACGAAGCCACCCAACAGGTCCTCGCCCACCTGCTGCTCACCAAGGAGAGCAAGTCCCGCAAGGGCGCCGACCGCGGCTTCATCAGCTACGCCGAACTCGGCATCAACCAGCTCGGCGCCGTGTACGAGGGCCTGATGTCCTACACCGGCTTCTTCGCCGAGGAAGACCTCTACGAAGTTGCTAAAGACGGCAACCCCGAAAAGGGCTCCTGGGTGGTCCCGGTTCACCGCGCCGACCACCTCTCCGAATCCGACTTCGTCCGCGCCGAAGACCCGACCACCGGCGAACTCAAACCAGTCCTGCACCCCAAGGGCACCTTCGTCTTCCGCCTCGCCGGCCGCGAACGCCAGCAATCAGCCTCGTACTACACCCCCGAAGTCCTGACGAAGTTCGTCGTCTCCCAGGCCCTCGAGGAACTCCTCGACCAAAACGGCCACCGCACCACCCCCGACGAAATCCTGTCCCTGACCATCTGCGAGCCCGCCCTCGGCTCCGGCGCCTTCGCCATCGAGGCCGTCCGCCAACTCGCCGCCGAATACCTCAAGCGCAAACAGGAAGACGTCGGCGAACTGATCGACGCCGACCAATACACCATCGAACTCCAAAAGGTGAAGGCCCACATAGCCCTCCACCAGGTCTACGGCGTCGACCTCAACGCCACTGCTGTCGAACTAGCCGAAATCTCCCTCTGGCTCGACACCATGGTCGCAGGCCTCCAAGCCCCCTGGTTCGGCCTGCACCTCCGCCGAGGAAACTCGCTGATCGGCGCCCGTCGCGCCGTGTACGCGCCTTCTGATCTCACCAAGAAGGCATGGCTGACCACGGTCCCCAAGGACGTCCCGCTCGGCGAGGGCATCGGCGCGGGAATCCACCACTTCCTCCTGCCCGCCCAGGGGTGGGGCGCGATCGTCGACACGGCCGAGGCCAAAACCTACGCCCCCGAGGCACGCGAACAACTCCGCTTGTGGCGCAACGAGATCCGCAAGTCTCCCTCGAAACCGCTGGCCAAGCGCCTCGCCGCCCTCGCCGAACGAGTCGAAACCCTCTGGAACTTCACCCTCCGCCGCCTCACCATCGCCGAATCCGAAATCCGTCGCGACCTTCATCTGTGGCGCAGCGACCCTGTAGACCACGTTCCGGCGGTGACTCGCGAACAGATCGAGACAGTTCTCAACGACGAGAACGGGTCCTACCAGCGTTTGCGGCGCGTAATGGACGCCTGGTGCGCGCTCTGGTCTTGGCCGGTCACCACCGACATCCCCGCTCCCGACTGGGACCAGTGGGTCGGCGCCCTCGAAGCCCTGCTCGGCAACACTCCCAAAGCGGGCAAGTTCGAGAGGTACGGCCAAACCAGCTTCGCCTCTGACCTCGACTGGACCGAACTCGATATTGCCGAAGACCATGATCGAGTCTTTGCACAGGCCAAATCCATCAGTGTGGCGACCAATGAGTTCCCCTGGCTTACTGTGGCTTCCCAGATTTCCCGCGCGCAAGGTTTCCACCACTGGCAGCTAGACTTCGCATCAGTATTCGAACGCGGCGGATTTAGCTTGCAAGTCGGAAATCCGCCATGGGTCCAGCCTGATTGGAACTTCGAAGCAGTCCTCGCCGAATATGACCCGTGGTGGCAACTCTCCAACAATACCGATAACCAGATAGCTTCCATTAGATTAGAAACGGCGATGAACCATTCGAATATCAGCCGAATGGTTCTCGATGTTCGCGCACCCCAGTCAGGGGTATCGGAATTTCTCAAATGCCCAAACTTGCACCCCGATCTCGACGGTTCTGACACAAATCTATACCGATCATTCGTCACTCATTCCTGGCGCATCTCCGAACTGAACGGGGTAGTCGGGCTCATACACCCGGCCGCACATTTCTCCGATACGCATGCACGGAGGCTAAGGAGCGAATCTTACCGACGGCTACGTAGACACTGGGACTTCAGGAATCAATTGAAGCTATTCCCAGAAATCGGCAATACTCGTCAATATAGCGTGAATGTGTACTCCAAGCGCTTAATGTCACCTTCATTTATTCAAGCATCGTTCATATTTCATCCAACAACTATTCTTCGCTCGTTACGTCATGATGGCTCCGGTCCAGCCCCCACCGTCAAGTCCAACTCCGACGAATGGTGCATCGATCCGCACTTGGATAGGATCTTGCATATAGATATCGAGTCCATTCGAGCTTGGCGGGATGTTCTTGAGCGTCCAGAGACTCCCGAACTAGAGAGTCGAATGATCTATATGGTCAACTCTCGTAGCCTGTCGACTCTCCGGAAGCTTGTAAATGCACCGCGAACCGCACTTTCTGACGTCTTAACAGCTACAGGCTGGATGGAAAAAAGCCAGGTAGACAACGGGCTGGTCCGCATCGATCCACTTGTCCCGCCGTCATGGCACGAAGTCTTACTCCAAGGCCCAAACTTGTCGGTGGCAAACCCAATCAGCCAACAAGTAAATCCGTCCGCCCGCAATCATCGCGACTACAGCAAGATCGACCTGACAAATATCAATGGAGAGTTCATCCCGCGAACCAAATACCAAATGAATGTCGTTCGAGAAAACTTCCTGTGCGAGGTCCCCCATTGGGATAACGTACCCAGCACTAGTTATTTCAGGCTTATATGGCGCCGTCGACTGGATGGGAACATGGAGCGCACATTGCTGTCAGCGATAGTCCCTCCCGGTCCATTTCATTTCGATCAAGTAATGACCGCAGCGTTTTCGAATCATCGACTACTAGCGATAACTGCAGGATTTTGGTCGTCGATACCCGTGGATTTCCTACTTAAATCAGCAGGGTTCTCAGATCTCCGAAAAGGAGCGCTTGCGACGCTTCTCTTCACCTCGAACTCACACACGCTTGATTCGTCCCTAATCCTAAGAACCCTTCGTTTAAATTGCCTGCTGACGTCACACGGCCCGCTCTGGGAAAGCTTGTATGATCCGATTTGGCAGCTTGAAGAGTGGGTGCCACGAGTCGGGATCAAGATTAATGATTACCCAGAACTGGGGGAGGTCAGCAAGACCTGGAGTAGCCGCACAGCGCTGCGGTCGGATTTCGCCCGGCGCCAAGCCCTCATCGAAATAGACGCCATCGTCGCCGTAATGCTCAACATCACCGCCGAAGAACTCCTAACCATCTACCGCACCCAATTCCCCGTCCTCCAAAAATACGAACGCGAAGCCCTCTACGACGCCACTGGCCGCCAACTCCCGACCAAACTAGCCTCCGAGTACCGCAACAAGAAATCGCTCCGCCCATCTGACCTCACTATCGACGGCACTACATACGTGGAGCCTTTCATCGCAGTCAGCCGAGAGCGTGAGATGAAAATGGCACACGACCACTTCACCAAGCTCACACTCGAAGCCATGACCTAACGTGGCCATACAGATTCTGCACTTGTGAGCGGGTGGCGCTACCAACGGAGTGGGTCGTTCGTCGTTCCTGGCTCAGTGAGGATGAGGATCGGAGCCGTCTGGCAGTACCGGAGTTGGGGTTCGGGACCGTACCGGCGGCTCATGGCTCCCGATCGCTCGGCGTTGATCTATCTTGTCTTGTATGACAGACAACCACGCGAACTCAGCTGGTTCCGACGCCCCAGACGAGGCGCTGACTCCCGAAGAGGACGAAGCGCTGACTCCCGAAGAAGTTGAAGATGTCACCAGCGCTGAGGCCGATTCTGAGCCAGTCGCCTACACAGGCACCGATTTCGATGTTGAAGGTCTGGTACGCAGACTGAAGAGGGGCGACATTACAATCCCGACCTTTGGGCACGGGGACAGCTCGCTTGAGGTGGCTGGATTCCAAAGAGGTTTTGTATGGCGGCGACCCCAAATGGACCGATTTATAGAGTCACTATTGATGGGATATCCTATACCCGGTATTATGCTTGTTCAACAAGTCGACCGCAGATATCTAGTCCTTGATGGACAGCAGAGGCTGCGAACGCTTGAGGCTTTTTACCAGGGCGTCCATGCCGGAAAAGAGTTCACGCTGGAGAATGTGGCAGATGAATTCAAGGGGCTGAACTACCGCAGCCTCTCCCCGGAGCAGCGGCGCCAGCTCGACAACACTTTTATTCAAGCAACGATTGTCAAGACCGACGGAACAAACCGGTCACTTGAAGCCATCTACCAGGTGTTCGAACGCCTCAATTCTGGCGGAACGCAGCTTACCCCGCACGAAATTAGGATTGCCCTGTACCCAGGCGCACTGGTGGACTTTCTAGAAGAATTGAACAAGCTACCTGCATGGCGATTCCTCTATGGGTCAAGATCTCTTAGACTTCGCGACCAGGAATTGATACTCCGAATAATCGCGCTGTACTATTCATCTTCGAATTATTTTCGTCCACAGAAGAAATTTCTTAACGAATTTCTTGGCGAGCACCGGAATCTGCAGGGAATTGATCGAGCAAAGGTCTTGGAGCTCTTTACAACTTGTTCAGACCTTCTAATCGAAGGCCCAGGCAGGGCCGCGCTGAGATACCAGAGCTCTCAAGTAAACGCCGCCCTCACCGAAGCTCTATATGTCGGTCTCATGCGCAGGCTAACTGTCGGCGCAACCCCCTCACCGAACGAGGTTTCGACGGCAGTTCAAACGTTCACAAGAAATCCGGAAACCGCTGCAACTATCTCGGGGTCAACTGCGACGGAAGAATACGTTCGAAAGCGCCTTGAAATGGCAACTCACGCGTTCTCGTCAAAATAAAGGGGAGATTGTGTCCTCGTCATGGCCTCCGAGGAGCCTGATATCTCTGCGCCAGTCCCTGGATTCCATCGCCGACTGGGTCGAACATCCGCCAGAGAAAAGCACCGATGATGAACGTATCTGGATCGTAAGATTTTTCGTGGTTAGGACGTGCGGCTATCTTGAGCAAGTCATTTATGAGGCCGTGCGCGCATATCTCGACGCAAAAGCAGGCGGTCCCGTGCGAGCCTACGCCCAGTCATGGGTCTCTAGAAGCAAGAACCCGTCACCAGACAGCATGTTGGAAATAGCTGGCCGATTCGGGGGGCAGTTCGAGGAAGATTTCCGAAAGCTCCTAGACGATGACGACCAGCGCCTGAATCGAGAAATTTCACTCTTAGTAGACCGGCGCCACAAGATTGCCCATGGCCTAAACGAAGGACTGACAGGAACCAAGGCGATCAGTCTGTACAAATGCGCAATAGAAATATCAGAATGGTTTCTGGAAAAATTCAATCCAGACAACAGTCAAACATGGCCGAAGAGATGATCGGCTAGCGGAAATATTCAGACTTGGCAGGGTCTATGAGATTCCGCCCATAGACTTAATCGGACTGACGAATCGGCGACGCGGTTCAATACCCGCCGCCGATCAGCACCTTAAACATCGTGCATGAGCAGCTGTCAAGGAGTTGACATGGTCGATGGACGGTCCGGCACACATCGCCGACCTCAGCTAGAACAGCTCCTATCCTCATACCCCCGGGGGCAGGCTGGCAATGGATCTCTAGAAAGGGCGTTATGACATTGCAAACTGGTATCGAGTTCGCGCGATGCGGACGGCCGCCCTTCGGCTCACCAAGACAGAATTCGCGGAGCGACTCGGGTTCATTGAAACGGTTGTCCGGAAGCGGGAAAGGCGTGGCGCGACAATCACTCTCACTGGCCAGCGAACGGCAGCGATGGACACCCTCTTACAACGTCGGCGAGGACCAGCGCATTCGGCTCGAAAATGCCCGCGGGGTGAGCCAGCCGATGACGCAAGTCGCCGTCGGATTCGAGCAGACCGATGCAATTGTTGGACACCAAACTTTGGCAGACGTCCGCAGCGACGTTGAGCTCGTGGGCGCGCTCAGTCTCGCCGTCGACAGCATCGTCGTCCGCTATGAGGCCGAGGCCCACGCAATTTAGCCGGTACGACACGGGAGCTGCGCGCCGACACCGCTAATGGTGACATGGAGGGCATCAAGCGGCACTGGGTCGAAACGATCGATGGCAAAGCACGCCTGGACTCTGCGGCGAGATCCATCAACTCCGGATGGCCGAAAGTCAGGTACAGCTGTAGCCCGTCCGACCCGGCGCCCAAGATTTGACTGTCCAGTGGTCTCGAAGCTGTCCGATCCCGGAGAACGCGTCCCACTCGTTACGGGTGTTGGCATCCGGGTCCGATGTCGACTCCGGCGAGTGCACGGTAAACGGGCCGTTTTGCGTCATCCTGGATTCGTCTGCCTTTCGCTGTCGAGCCGTTTCGTGCAGCTTATGGAGCGCCTTCGGCCGGCCGCACCGTTGCTGTGATGTGCCCGGCCGCTCGGTCACATACGTTGCGGTGCTGCGATCCCCAGTTGCCCCAAACCGAGTTCGAGCGTCCGGGCAGTCAACTGACACAGCGCGATTCGGTTGGTACGAATCGGCTCCTCCGCGGCGACGACGGGGCACGCGTCGTAGAACGCGGTGTAGCTACGCGCCAGTTCGTAGAGGTAGCCCGCCAGCCGGTGCGGTTCGAGGGAGTCAGCGACTTCTGTGAGAACATCTGCGTATCCGTCGAGCATCAGAGAAAGCTCGCGCTCGGCCGGTTCCAGCGCGACGCCGGTGTCAATCTAAGGCAGGGTTGTCGAACCGACTTTGCGCAGAATCGAACGGACACGCGCGTGCGCGTACTGCAGGTAGACACCGGTGTTGCCGTTGAGCGAGGTCATCCGCACGGGGTCGAAGGTGTAGTCCTTGACCCGCGAAGTCGACAGATCCGCGTACTTCACCGCTCCGATGCCGGCTTGTTCGGCGATGGTGTCGAGTTCCGCCGACGGCAAGTCCGGGTTCTTCTCCGTGACCACCGCGCGCACGCGAGCGACGGCTTCATCCAGCAGATCCATCAACCGAACTGTGCCGCCCGCACGGGTTTTGAACGGCCGACCGTCCGGCCCGAGGATCGTGCCGTAGGCAACATGGTCGACCTGGATTGCCTCGGTAAGCCAACCGACCCGACGTGCGGCCTCGAATATCAGCTGAAAGTGCAGTGCTTGGCGGGAGTCCGTGACGTATAGCAGACGATCCGCATGGAGCGTGGAAATCCGGTACCGGATCGTGGCCAGGTCTGTGCTGTCGTAACCGTAGCCACCGTCCCGTTTGCGGGCCATCAGGACGGCGGGCTTGCCGTCAGGGCCGTTGACCTGCTCGGACAAGACGACGACTGCGCCGTCACTGTCGATCGCCACTCCTTTGTCGACCAGTTCGGTCACCGTGTCGGCCAGCAGATCGTTGTAGAACGACTCGCCGACGTAGTCGTCAGGGGTGAGCAGGACCCCGAGGCGGTTGTAGATCGCTCCGAACGCCTTCTCCGATTCGGTCACGATCTCGCGCCACCGTGCAACCGTCGCTGGATCGCCCGCCTGAAGCGCAACCACCCTGGTCCGTGCTCGGTCCGCGAATTCCTTGTCGGCATCGAATTGCGCGCGGGCGGCCTTGTACAGGCTGTCCAGCGCCGACACCGAGCTTGTGTCGGGATCGAGTTCCTCTGTGTGCCAGGGCGATTCGGTGTGCTCATCGATGTATTGGATGAGCATCCCGAACTGGGTTCCCCAGTCGCCGAGGTGATTAGCTCGCACCACGTCGGCACTGAGAAATCCGAAGACCCGGGCGAGGCTGTCACCGATGATGGTGGTGCGCAGGTGTCCCACGTGCATTTCCTTGGCCACGTTCGGCGCCGAGTAGTCGATGACCACCCGACGCCCTTCCTCTGTGGCCGGTACGCCGAGCCGATCGTCGGCCAGCCGCGCAGCGACCGATTCCCAGATCGCCGAGTCGGTCAGCGTGATGTTGAGAAATCCGGGACCTGAGACCTGCACGTCGGCAATCACGTTATCGGTCCGCTCGACATCGGCAGCGATCTCACTACCGAGCTGAGCAGGCGGCATACCGAGCCTCTTGGCCAGCGGTAACGCGGCGTTGGACTGAAAATCAGCGCGGTCGGATCGTCGCACTACCGGGTCCGCATCCGTCACTTCAGGACGGACTCGGACGATCGCCTCCGACACAGCGGCAGCGACACGTCCGAGCAGCGGTACAACACCGGCAGAGCTCACCTTGGTTCCTTTCGAATGAGGGACTGTGCGGCCATTGTCGCAGTGCCCGATGCCTTTCGACACCACGACCGCCAGTCGGTCGGGCGCACGACCCAGCCCAGCCTCCCCGCGGCAGCCGTGTCATGGAATACGCTGTCCGTGTGGTCTTTGTCGTAACACTCAGTGACAGAGCGCTTTTGGCGGAGCAGTCGCAGTTGCGGACGACGCAGCGGCTGACCAAGGCCTTCGCGAAAAACACGGCCGAACCCCGGCACTACTCGCGTCTGGCCATGATTCTCCGCGAAGACGACAGCGGCAACCGTCACCTGGCCTGGCTCGGGGTGGTCGCACAGCAAGGAGCATCAGGACGATTCGACAGAACGATCACCATCGACCCGCTACGCGAGGTCTTCGATGATATTCCTGTCAGTGGTCATGCCGGCATTCTGAAAGACGCGGCTCCAGCGCTGCAGCGAGAGTTTCAGTCTGCCTGCAGGATCGGTGGTGTAGGCGTGATCAGCAATCACACGTGGGCTGCCGTACGTGCAGAAATAACACGTCGAAGCGCAGGACTCGAGGTCCTCGTGGGCTGGTTGATGGCGGTCGCAAACCCTGTGATTCTGGACAGCCGCAATGAAGCTGAAGCTCGGTGGCAGGAAGAACGTGATGCACTCGGTATGACGGCGCGCATTGTCGGCATCCAGCCGACCGAACTCGCGGGGCGGCAACGTCCTGCGTCGAACGATGAGCCCTATCTCGCCGGCCTGATTCCAGCCCCTGTCGAGCACAGCTTGATCGACCATGATTCCCGAGTGTTTTTCGGCAATGCCGTTTTTCATGACTGGACCCAATCATCTTCGACACGCTGCGACATCCACGTATTCGCCGATGCATCGGGCCGACGGGTAGAGATCGCCAATGTCAATGCGACCCCTGTAGAAGCCCGCCTCGGCACCGACCTCATCTACTATCACGAGCAAACCGCGAGCTTCGTTCTCGTGCAATACAAGCGCCTCGACCCCGACCGTTCTCTTTCGGTGGACGACCGTCTCATGGAGCAGCTGACGAGGCTCGAACAGGTGCGCACACTCAGTCGGACCGCTCAGGAGCCCGACGACTGGCGCCTGAGCCACGACCCGTGCTTCGTGAAGCTGGCGCATTGGCCTGTCGGACCGTCACCATGCCCGGCAGACGAACTCGTCCCAGGAATGTATGTCCCGGTCTCGTATGTTCGTCTGCTGCTATCGCATGAGTCGACCCTCAGCGGTCGCACCCACCAGGATGGCATAGCCGGCCGGTTGCTCGGCTACAAACAAATTGATCGATACCTGAACAACACTCAATTTATAGACCTCGTCAAGAATGGTCTGACCGGCACAGTGGGAGTTGCAGCAGAACAGTTGCGGGAACTGGTGAGGAGTCGACTCGAAGCCGGAAACGGCGCTGTCGTCGCTGTCGAGCGGGGGAACGAGACGACGCGTGAGCGCCAGACCAGGATCAGACGGCGTTCGAGCACTTCTGGCGGGCGTAACCGGTTGCACCGCATGGAGAGTCCAATGAGCGACTGAATCACCAAGCTGTTCAGAAACCCTAATCGCCTCAGTCTCAGCGACTGATCGTCGACCGGAGTCCGGACGACGATCTCCAGACCGCTGATAGCAGGCGAAGACTGAGCCTGTCAGCGACCGCCGTCAGTCAGTGGAGGGCAAAGCCCACCATTCCCAGGAAGTCGGGACATAGTCGTCCTGCGGCCAGGCGGCATCGGACTCGTCCGCCGGATCGCCCCACGCGGCGATTGAGTCCATGGGCTCCGAATCGGCAGTGTCACGATCGGCCTGGCCTACGTCACTCATCTGCGCGGCAATGACCCGATCGACTTCCGGTGAAGTCCGATCCGCGACGTCAGTGAATTCCGAATCGACGAGCGGGCTTCGGTCGGTGCCACTTACGTGCGGTTCGGAGTTCTTCACATGACGACTGGCCGTCGGAAGGAATGTGACCGGGTCGAACGGGGAAACCGAGCTCGTCCAGGTGCCAGTGCGACTTGGTAGCCGCGATTCCGGTGCGGTGCGAGATGCCGAGGGGGACGGTGGTCGTACCAACCCGGGCCCGCCTTTGCGATCGTGGTCAAAGCCTCTGTCCTGCGTCAGCCCGGGCAGGGAGACCCGCTGCGGTGACGCAGACCTGGTGTTCTCCGCTGCCCAATCGTTCGGTGGAACAGCCGGGGCGGAGGGCGCCGCGTGGCTGGAGCCTTCATTCGGCGATGGTGGCCGGGCCAGCTGGTCGACAATCTCTTGACGGTCTTCCCGCAAACGGGGGTCGCTACTCAGCGAAGCAACAGCGTCGCGCACCGATGCCGCCGCGTCGACAGTGGCTTGTCGATGTAGTTCGACGATCGTCTCGACCAACCGCCGCGGTTCGAGATCCTCTCCACCAACGCCCAATTCGATACGGTGCAACGTACCGTTCGCGCCGACTTCCACCCGCACTGTTCCGTCGGCACTGGTCGCCGTACCGCGGGCATCGGTGAGGGCGCGTTGGAGCCTTTCGATCTGCCCCGAGACCGGGTCGACATCCCCCATACAGCAACCTTCTCTAGCTACTCCACCGCTGAGCCTACCGCTTCCGCACCGACGCGGGGCGGGCTGAGATGATCACCACGAGTTGAGTGTTCGTGTTTGTCGGCCTGATCCGTCAACTGTTGCGACGGCGTTGAGCAGCGGATAGCGTAGCCGCCGACCGGGGAACGTGCGAAGGGGGGAATCGTGTCTGATTCAAAGGGTCTGGATCTCGATCCGGTACGAACACAGGAGCTCGCGGCAACTCTTGCCAAGGCCGAGTCGGAGATAACGGCAGTGTTCAGCGGGGACACCGAGAATACGGCGCTGATGTTTCCCGGCACAAAGATCCCAGATGCGGCGACCACAGCGCTCGGCAAAATCGCACAGGCAGCGCAGTCGTTGGTCATTGAGTACGCGGCATTGTCGACAGCTACCTCGACCGCAGTCACGGAGTTCCAGAGCAAGGACACCCAGAACGCCGGCAACATTGCAGCAGCACAGTCGGCGCTGTCGTGACGACACTTGGCACCACCGAGCAGCAGGCAGTCGCCGAGGCCACCGGGTTGACGGTTGCGCAGGTGCTCGCGTGGGACACCGCAACTTTGACCGCGCGGGCCGATGCCTGGTCCGCCCAGGCGACGAAGCTGCTCACCTTCGACGACAACCAAGATCGCGCTGTCGATGCGGGACGAGATTTCTGGGCCGGAACCGCGGCAGAAGCAATGCGAACCAAGCACGATGAGATCCGCACATCAGCCAGGACCTTCATAGCGGCCCTACAGGACGGCGCGGCGGCGGCCCAGTCGGGTGCGAGCAGCTTGGAGTCGGCCAAATCTGCCGTCGTGAACGCGGTGAAAACCGCAGAGGCAAACGGCTATGAGGTCGCTGACGACGGCACAGTGACGATCTCGGCCAGTACACACCAGACGTTGCTGTCGCAGTTGCCGGACGCGTCGTCGTACTCGACCGCAGCCGGAGCACTCCAGGTGGACGCGGATGCGTCGACAGTCACGGTGAAACAAGCACTGACGCAGGCACGCTCGGCTGCGGCAGCCGTCGCCGAAGCGATCACAACAGCGTTCACGAATCTGCCCGACGCGTCGCCGATCATTGCTACCGGCGCACCGCAGTCGATAAACCGGGACATCTGGGATACCACGTCCGATGAGCAAGGCCGCGCGATCCTGGCGCGATACCTGACCGGTGGCGGGGATTGGTACATCAACAGCGACCCCAAGTGGTCGGAATACATGATGAACAACCAACTGCTCCGCAGCCAGCTCGAAGAACCGGTCACGACAGCTGCGGCGGCAGCACTGCAAGGGTATTTGCAGAATGGCAACGCATCCCAGGCAGGCACACCACAACGACTCCAAATGGAGATCGAGAATGGTGAGCAGATCATCGGATACCAGTATCTCCATGGCACCAACGACGACGTCGGCGGCTTCACATTCGTTCCTAATTCCACCGTCCGCGACAGAGGCGACGGCACGTACGAAGTGACGATGTTCAACAGCTACACCTGGAACGACACGATCGATGCAAACAAGCAGTACGAGTCCGACCAGGACAAGAACAGAGTTGCAGAAGCGATCAGCCTCAAACAGGCGGATCCGTACGACATCCACATCAATTGGAATGCCAACACGACCCTGATCATGGACGCTTCGGAGCGGGTAATCAGCCAGACCGGGTACCCGAAATGAGTAGATTTCGGCTGATCGCCTCGTTGTTGGTGCTCGCCACGGTGAGTGCGACTGCGTGTGCAGGCCCGGATCATTCGCGAGCCAACAGTGTTGAGACGACGACAGCGACGCCTCTGCACAGCATTTTTGCGCAGCCAGGCAAACCCGCGGTGTCGCCGAGTGGGCGGTTTCAGGCCGAGGTGAACCCGAGTGAGCCGCTCTCGATGTTCGTGTCCATCACCGACACTGGAACCGGTCAGATCGTCTTCCGTGACACTGACCGGTACAGCACCAGTCGGCATCACCGCTATGTCGTCGGCTGGCTTTCGAGCGAACCCGAGCAGCTGTGGGTCTATTCAGGAGACGTGGGGACCTCCCGATTCGATCGTCAGGCCGATGGCAACTGGCTTAAGATCCGTAGTCCGCAGCGCATTCCGGCTGAGATCGACAGCTGGTAGCACGTGATACCCAGGTGTAGGCCACAAGGTGTCTACGCTCTCGATCAGCGCCACCCACGACGGTTTTGCTCCTCGAAGTAACGATCCTCGTCTTCCTCGGTCCACGTTGGTGCAGGACTTTTCGAGTTCGCGCGCACAAATGCCGAGACCGATTCGAATTGGGGGTCAGCCATGATCTCGCGGGTCGCTTCTGCGATCCTCGGTTGCTGGTCTGCGACGGCTGCGCTGTAGGCAGCGATGATCGCATCGGTGGTGTCCAGATCAAGCCCTGGAACGAACACGTCGAGAAGTTTGTTGTTTGCGTCGACAACAACTCGAACCTTCCCAGAGGTGCCCACGCCGCGAATCTCGGCCAACGCCTCTTGGGCTCGGCGAACCTTTAATCCGAGTTGGTCCTCGCTCCCTGGCACACTCATTGCTCCTCCTTCAGTCCACTGTGTCGATGAGGAGCGTCTGCCCATCAGCTTGTAAGTACACGCTGGACTTCCATCCATTCACGCTGAATGCAGAATTTATTTCAGGGCCGGACACATAACTCACCGATGGCACACTCGGTTCCAGCGCGGGCTCGAACGGCTTCGGTTGCGAGGAGGAGAGTTTGAACGTCGATCGCATCTCGTCGGCAATCTCGGGTCGCAACTCTACGACAGCTTGGATCCAGTAGGTAGTCGGGCCAGGCACACGACCCCGCTCGTTGTTCCAAGTGATCCAGCTGACCGATACAGGTTCATCTATCAACGGGAACCGCTTCGTCAGCGGCTCTTGGTCATGACGAACCTCGGCGGAGGGCTCAGATGATTCCGAGGCCGGTGAGCTACAACCCATTGCAGCCAAGAGCATCGCCGCCAGAAGCGGAATGAGGTGTCGTGCAGTCATTTTCGCGGCCTTCCCGATTCGTCGTTGTTCTCGACCGGCGTTCGGGGTCCACTAGAGTCACGGTTGTCTACTCGATCTTCTCGCCCCGGATTACGCTCTGTCACGGATGTTTCCGACACGGTCGCAGTCGACGGAGGTTGACCAAGCTCCCATGACACGGTCCTCGTCACCTTGCCATTGGTCTCGAAATCGTGAGCCCATCCCAGCTCGGCAAATCTACCGTTCTCATTATCGGATGCTCCGGTCGCCAGGTCCGCAGCACCTTGATTGAAATTGTAGTAGTCCATCGCTTCGACCGTAACATCCATTACCACACGGTCGCCTTCCACCCGCACATTGGAATGACTCCATTGCTGATAGGCCCCGATCGTCTTCTGCCAATTCTCAGTGGCCGGATAGTCTCCCCCAGCGCCCCCGATGTCTGCCGCAGTGCCGGTCATTTGAAAGTTGGTGTTTCCCTCGCGCGCAAGAGCATCAGCTGCCATCGCAGCACGAGTGATCTCGCTGTCTACCGCCGCTTTGATGTTCGGGTCCTCACGGTATGCCTCCTCATAGTCGAATTCGAACGGTGTGCCGCCACCTTCCCAGTAGTGGCGGTAAGCTGCAGTAGAGTCATCCAAGTCCGAGCGGCCCAGCTCCCCACCATTCAACATCGCCTTCCATTTGGCCGCTGAAATATAGTCGCCGATCCCAGGCGTTGCCGAGCCAGGAACGAACCCTTGGTCGGTCGATAGATGTGGCGTCTCAGGCAGCCCAATCTTGTACGTCTGACCATCCACTACTACCGTAGGTGGTTCAGGGATAGGGGCTGCGGGTGACTTTGCCAACACTTGCAGAGCGCTCACCTCAATTTGGATCGCCTGTACGGCACCCAACTCTGCCAGGCCAAAGTCGTGAAGTAGTTCCTTTATGCGCGTCTGATATCCTGCGGCTTGGCCATCAAGTCGCATCTGCAGGATTAACGTCGTGGTATCTGCGGCACTGCCCGGTACCGTCGGAGCAGTGACAGTGCCGTCGTCGGAAACGGTCATGCCCGCCTGCGGAACCTCATCGTCGACGATCCGGAGCAACGCGGCCCGAATGCCTTCCATATTGCCGCCGAAGCTTTTGTAGTGGCCGACCAGCCGCGTGGTTACCTCATCGATGTTAGTGGCAGACAGCTTGTCTGCTACAGCACGTCCAGACGCCGCGGCAGCGGCGTCACCTTGCCATCCGTCCATCGCCGAGTCGACATCTCGCTCAACCTGCTCAGCAACCTGTGCGAAGAAAGTGTTCTGCGCAGCCAGGTGTGAGCCATAGGTCACCATACTGAGAGGCTGGCAGGCGCGAACATGACTGATCGTCGCCATCACTGTCCGCTATCGAGAGCACGGACTTGATCAGCAAACCACCCATCGACATTCTCATATGGGGCTGCTGCAGGGGTAGGTGACAACCGAGATGGCTGGCCAGGAGGCCAGCCTGAGAGGATGACGATGTCGTTCGGGTCGCCCGCAACCGCGACGGCGGCGTGACGTTGGATCAGATCGCAGCCGATTTCGGGGTCCATCCGATGACGTTGTCGAAATGGATGCGACAAGCCGAGATCGACGAGGGGAACAAGCCCGGGACCACTCGCACTGAGTCGGTCGAGCTACGGGATGCTCGCCGCCGGATCCGGTTGCTCGAGCAGGAGAACGAGGTCCTGCGCCGCGCCGCGGCGTATCTGTCACAGGCTCAGATCCCGGGAAAAGGCTCTACCCGCTCGTGAAAGAGCTTGCCGCCGAAGGGATCCCTGTGGCGGTGACGTGCCGGGTGCTGCAGCTCGCTCGCCAACCCTACTATCGGTGGCTGGCCAATCCGGTCTCGGTCGGCGAGGTCGCCGAGGCGTACCGGGCCAACGCGTTGTTCGACGCCCACCGCGACGACCCTGAATTCGGCTACCGGTTCCTGGCCGATGAGGCCCGCGAAGCCGGTGAATCGATGGCCGAGCGGACGGCGTGGCGGATCTGCTCGAGCAATCGGTGGTGGAGCACGTTCGGCAAGCCCCGGCGCGGCAAGAACAGCAAACCCGGGCCGCCGGTCCATGACGATCTGGTTCAGCGGAGCTTTACCGCTGATGGCCCGAATCGTTTGTGGCTCAGCGATATCACCGAACACTGGACCGGTGAAGGGAAGTTGTATTTGTGTGCGGTCAAGGA
This sequence comes from Nocardia sp. NPDC003979, assembly GCF_053605015.1. NCBI lineage: Bacteria > Bacillati > Actinomycetota > Actinomycetes > Mycobacteriales > Nocardiaceae > Nocardia > Nocardia sp. NPDC003979. The sequence continues at coordinate 46,479 of NZ_JBSGIJ010000011.1, read as the reverse complement.
CGTGTTCTCCAACCGGATCATCGGTTACTCGATCGATTCGCGGATGAAGTCTCGGCTGGCGGTGGCCGCGGTGAACAATGCCGTCGCCCGGCGAGGAGATGTCGCCGGTTGCATTCTGCACACCGACCGCGGAAGTCAGTTTCGCTCGAGGAGATTCGTCGGCGCGCTCAATCGCCATCGAATGGTCGGATCCATGGGCCGCGTCGGTGCGGCCGTTGACAACGCGGCCATGGAGAGCTTCTTCAGCCTGCTGCAACGCAACGTCCTGGACCGGCAGCGCTGGGACACCCGCGATCAACTGCGGATCGCGATCGTCACCTGGATCGAACGCACCTACCACCGCCGGCGTCGACAGGCCCGCCTCGGGCGGTTGACCCCGATCGAATTCGAAACCATCATGTCCCCAGCAGTCCGACAGGCTGCTTAACCGCTGTCACCTGATCCTGCAGCAGCCCCTATGAATTGGCGGCGACATGCGTGACCTCAGCCATATGCCTGATATTCGACGATAGCGCACGGTATGCACCAAGAACCGCCTGCTTGGCGGCAACCTCGACCTGAACAATAGGAGACCCCGGCATGATCAATTCGAGTGAAATGCCTATTCCATCGATCGCGGTCGCATGCGCCTCGAGCGCTGTGCTCATCGTACTCAGCGCGGTGATATCCGCCTGCAACATCTCTGTCAATTCGCCCCCAAGAGACAGTTGTACTTGGCCGACACGATAGCATCCGGTTGCCCAGAGGACACTCGCGCCGAGGACGGCGAACACCAGCTCTGGTGAACAGCGGTATGACTACCGCAATGTCGACGCCGAGGCTCAGGCCACCTGTGTGGTGACGCAGCGCCGCTGTGCCCCGCAGCCCCGGTGTACGCCGTTCGTCCATCTCCTTGCGCTCAGCTAGAGTCGCTGTCCAACAGCACCTTTCGACGCCCCGAGGGACGGCAGAGGAAGCGATCGATCAACGTCGACGGCGATCGCGGTATCATCCTCAGGGGTCGGGGCGCGGCTGCGTCCAGGTGACGAGCTGGGGGTGGTTCGGGTGATCAACGCAGGCAACCGGTTTCGCAGCGAGATACGGCACGGGACCATTCAGGAGCTCGCGGGGAAGGTTACGAAGGAAAGCTATGGGCAGTATCTGCGCAAGCTCACGCTCGCAAAGGTCCGTGGCTTCAGCAACATCGAGGTGAGTTTCGACTTCCCGGTTACCGCGGTTGTCGGGCCCAACGGCGGCGGCAAGTCGACCATCCTCGGCGCTGCCGGCCTTCCCTACAGCTCGGTGCCGCCGAGCCGGTTCTTTGCCAAGAGCGGCAAGTACGACGACAGCATGCAGAACTGGTCGATCGAGTATCAGCTCATCGAGAAGGGGCTGAATCGGAAGCTTCCGGTCCTGCGAACAGCGAGTTTCAAACGCCTCAAGTGGAATCGGACCGCAGTCGACCGGAGAGTCCTCATCTTCGGGGTGGAGCGGACGGTCCCCGCCAGTGAACGGCAGAACCTACGGCGAGCCGTTGGCAGTGCCTTCGAAGCCGTTCGTGAGACCTGCCTTCCTGATCACGTCATCGATCAAGCCGAGAAGGTACTCGCCAAACCATTGGCCGGCTTCCGGCAACTCTTCCTCGATGACATCGATCGGCTGAGCATCTTCTCCGGCGTCACCGCGCTGGGCGACGGCTATTCCGAATTCCACTTCGGCGCCGGCGAGGCCAGCGTCATCAGAATCATCGCGGAAGTCGAAGCCGCAGAGGAGAACAGCCTCATCCTGATCGAAGAGATCGAGAACGGGCTGCATCCGGTGGCAACACAACGGATGGTCGAATATCTGATCGATGTCGCCCACCGCCGCAAGTGCCAGGTGGTGTTCACCACCCACTCCAACGATGCCTTGGCTCCGCTACCGCCGGAGGCCATCTGGGCTGCGCTCGGTGATCGGGTGATCCAGGGCAAGCTCGATGTGCGATCGCTTCGAGCCATTACCGGGCAGGTCGAAGCGGACGTGGTGATCTTCGTCGAGGACAAGTTCGCCCGGGACCTGGTGGCGACCGCGTTGCGCAGGGACGGCGGTGTGGAACTGGACATGATCGAGATCCATGCGATGAGCGGCGCCGCGGTAGCGAAGAACGCTACCCTGCACCACAATTCGATTCCCACGACGTGGCAGCCGGCGCTCTGCTTTCTGGACGGCGACCAAGGCGAGCTGGCCGACGAGGACAAACAGATTCATCTCCTGCCGGGAAATTCGGACCCGGAACGCACCGTTCTCGACGATATCTGTTCCAACCTGGATGAGCTCGCGGCCAAACTGACACTGTCGCTGCGACTGCCGTTGGATCGACAGCAGCAGGTCGTCTCGGTGATTCGCACCCGCAGGACCACGAACCGCGACGTCCACCTGATCTTTCAACAGATCGGCGAAGACCTCGGATTCTTGTCGGCGCACGACGTCGCGCATGCGTTCCTTGCCTTGTGGGCGAACGAGTTTCCCGAGCCGACCAAGATGATCGTCGATCTGATCCGCCAGGCACAGCAGCGCGGGCGACCGACTCCGGCATCGGCGTGACCGGGCGGGTGCGATAGTGGCGAGGATCGTCCTCACCTCCACCGCTGCGGCACAATCACACGACCCGGCACTCAGACGACGGGTGTTCGACCTGCTGTCGCTGTTCCAGGGCGATCTACACGACGAACCATGGACCGAGCGGGTGCCGGGCGCGAAGGATTCGCGGGTGCGCACTGCGTACGTGGACGGCACGCATCGCGCTGTGGTTTTTCGCGTCGACCCAGAGGGTGGTGAGACCACCTACATCTATATGGGCACGTGGGCAGCGAACGAAGCCCGCCGACAGGCGACCAGAGCGACCTTGCGGGTGAATCCGGTGTCCGGCGCCCTGGAGGGTACGGTCGGCCAACTGCCGCTCGTGAGCCACCGACCAAGAACCCCCGCTCACCCTCTCCTCGAACGTGCCGGGCACTCGCCGGCCGAACTCGCCGCCGATCTGGGACTCGATCGCACAGTCACCGAACGCGCCTACCTCATCACCGATCGCACCGAATTCTTTCGGTTCGCCGGGGAAGTCACCGCGAAGCTGGGGTGGCAAGGCCAAGCGTTGCTGCAGCTCCTCGACGGGGCGTCGCCGGAACTGATCCGCGAGCAGCTGGAACTGCACACGCCGCCCGAGACAGCCGCGGACGAGGACGACCGGATCATCGCGGCCCTCGACCGCCCCGCTTCCCGCCTGCTGTTCACCTATGCCGACGATTCAGCCGAGTTGCGCCGTGTGATCGACAGCGGCGATGCCAACGCGTGGCGGACGTTCTTGCATCCGGAACAACGACGCTTTGCCGAGCAGAGCTATCCCGGCTCGTTCCGCGTCTCGGGTGGGTCCGGCACCGGCAAGTCGGTGATTCTGGTCCATCGGGCACGTAATCTCATCCGTCGCAACCCGGATGCGCGCGTGGTGCTGACGACTTTCACCAAGGAACTGGCGACTATTCTCGAACAGAACCTGCGCGTCCTCGACCCGGATGTCGCCTTCGCAACGAAGCTCGGGCAACCGGGAATCTATGTCGGCGGCATCGACAGCCTCGCCGTCCAGGTCTTGCAACAAAGCTCAGCAGAAGTCGAAGTGGCGTCACAGGATGTTCTGGGCCACCGGAAGTTCCAATGGCGAGGGCATCGACCGGACCGTTACGTCTGGCCACGGATCGCCGCCGAGGTCGACCATCGCCTGCCGCCGCACCTGACCACACCGTGGTTCTTGGAGAACGAATACGTCGCGGTAGTACTCGCACGACGCATCCGAACGGTCCGCGAATACGCCACGGTGGAACGGCGCGGACGCCGGATCCGGCTGGACAGAGCAATGAGGGTCGCGCTCTGGAAAATCTTCGACGCTTACCGGACGTTCTGCGCCAGGTTCAACTGGTACAGCTATCAAGAGGTCGCGGCCGTGGCTGGACGTCACCTCACGCATGCTGCCGCTGCAGGTGAGGCCGCACTCGCGGACCACGTACTGGTGGATGAGGGCCAAGACCTGCACGCAGTCCATTGGCGATTCGTCCGCGCGCTCGTCGACGAAGGCCCCGATGACATCTTCATCGCCGACGACCCCCACCAGCGCATCTTCAACGAACGAATTGCGCTCTCGGATCACAATATTGCGCTCAGTGGCCGATCACGTCGACTGACGTTGAACTACCGGACCACAGCCGAGAACCTCGATTTCGCCCTCGGCTTCCTGCTGGGCACCGAGTTCCGGGACCTCGAAGACCGGATCGAGCCGGGGTCCGGCTACCGATCTGCCCGTCTCGGCCCCGAACCGAGCCTCGTGCCGTGCACCAACGAGAAGACGATGCTGAACTGCGTCGTCGACACGGTGCGCGAATGGCAGCGGTCGGGCACATCGGTGACCACAATCGCGGTACTCACCTTCGACAACGGTACGGCTAGCACGATCCGCTCCCGCCTCAGGGCTGCGGATTGCCCGGTCGACGATGACCAGTGCGGCGATTCGCGGATGCCGGTTGCAGTCCGGACGATGTCCGGCGCCAAGGGTCTCGAGTACACGAACGTGATCGTCGCCGGCGTCGACCCGAGCCAGCCGCCCATAGCCGCACTCGACCAGCAAGGCTCCCCCTACGAAACCGCGGACGCGAAGCAGCGTGCCAAGGCGCTTGCCTACGTCGCGGCCACGCGCGCACGGGATCGGCTTGCATTCATCTGGCATTGAGAACCGTTAACGCGATGGCAAGGTTTCACGGCACCTTCCGATTGACATAGCTTTCAGTCTGCCGTAGCTTGGACGACATCATCACAAGGTAGCTACTGGATCAGCCAGAACCCCAGAGCTCCAACACTTTCCGTCGCCATCTCGGCGCCGCACCATCGCCTTATCAGAGGGAACCCATGCGTCACTCACGTGTCATCTCCGCCTTGCTCGCTGCGGGCACCGCCACCGCCGTCACCGCACTCGCCCCGCAAGTTGAGGCGAAGCCGGCGACCGGCTCGTCCAGCGGCTCGTCGGAAACCTGCGCAGCCCGCAGCAACGCGGATCGAATGTTCCTGCGGCGTGCCGATTTCGACGACGAACCGTGCCGAACCCAAGACGCCGCAATCCGGTTGGCGTTGTCCAACTGCCAGTGGCTGGCCACTCATGGGCACAGCGCGTCCAAGCACATCGAATTGGCGGAGATCAACCGCGCCTCAGTGCGCTACCCGTACACCTTCCTCGACGCCGCTGTCACCAGCTACTGTCCGCAATACGACATCTGATCCACTCGATCCATGGCCCGCCCCGGCGGTGGCCGAATCACGAAATCGCCTCGAAAACAAGACATTTCAAGCCTTCTCCTGCCACACTGTTCGCCGTGCCGGCAGCTCCGATTCGCTGTCAGTTCGAGACGATCCCACTTGTCGTCGCTACGCCGTTCACTCGGTCCACACCTCGCCTCTTCCGAATGAAGAAAGCCACATCACTTGAACTCGCCATCGTTGCCCCTTCCTCCACGCCGCAGGAACCTTCAGATGCTGAAGACCGCCATGTCGGCGCTGACTCCCGGCAAGCCTGCCGCCGCGACGTTCCGGTCCGAGCTCTACGGGACTTTCAGCGTGCACGGCGCGGTGGTTCGTTCCGGCGCGAACGGCGGCCTGCTGATCGGTGGCCATGCCCTCGATACGGCCTCGTCGACGCTCAACCCGGTGCCGGATCTGCTGGAGCTGATCGCCGACGCCTCAGACGTTGCTGATCCACCTACAGGATTGGCGTCCGCGTTGGCCGAGCTGACCCACGGGGATCCGGTGGTCGGGTATTTCCAGGAACCTGCCTACGGCGTGTACACGGTGACAGGCTTCGCGGTAGATGCGCCGGTACACGGCGGTTTCCTGGTGGGCGCACGGATTCTGACATCCCGCGTCGACCGGATGCCCGGTGCGTATCTCGTTGCACTCCAACGGTTTACGGATGCGAATGCCGGCCCCGGTCCGGCCCGGATCACACGCTGGCCCGACACCGTCAACGATTGACCCGAGAGCTGTAGCAAGGAGAATGGTGTTGGGTTTCGCCGTAGTCGATCGGCATCCGCCGTACGAGTTCACCGCGATATGGCTGACCGATCGCACTACCGACGATTTCGTGCGCAATACCAACGCTGTCGTCATTCCGCACGATGACCCCGACCACGACAAGAAGGTCCGCTCACTCACGTGGGGTCGTGCGGTGGTTCTCACCGAAGGTACCGACCCACCGCTGGTATTCTCGCACGCGCTCCGCATCGAAGCGTTCGACGATTTGATCCGACAGACCGCTGACCAGCAGGAGCGGATCTGCGCGGCGATCACGGACTATTCTCGACGCAAACGCACCAAACTGGTCGTTCCCAGTTTTCTCCCGGTGCCCGAGATCGGTACACCTGAGCGCGACGAACCACAGTGTCGCGCGCTGTGGGTCGCCGATTACATCGGCGCAGTGTGGTCGGCTTGGCTGTTCACCGAGGAGCAGCGTGTGCGCCGAACGACTTCTCCGAAAAGCCGGGAAACACCATGGATCATGCCGGCGGACCTGAACAGCCCGACTATCGCCGACTTTCCCGTGGACTTCGCCGAGCGAGTGAAACCCGAGACCGTGCCATGAGTAATCAGCCGACCGTGGCGTCGCTCACCATCACGCCGGAGTTCGCCGAAGGACTTCACCGCTTGGAAAGTGGGGAAAACCTGTTCCTCACCGGCCGTGCGGGCACCGGCAAATCGACGCTGATCCGCGAGTTCCTCGCTACGACGAACCGTAATGTCGTGGTCGCGGCACCAACGGGAATAGCCGCGCTCAATGTCGGTGGCTACACCATCCACCGGTTGTTCTCGTTCTGGGCGAGCACAACCGTCGACGATGTCCGTTCGAGCGACTACTTCCCTGGCCGCTTCGCGAAAACCCTGGCCAGACTCGACACGCTGATTCTCGACGAAGCATCAATGATCCGGGCCGACCTGTTCGACTGCCTCGCCGTCGCGCTCGAACGATTCGGGCCCAAGCGGGGCAGGCCCTTCGGCGGTGTGCAATTGGTGTTGGTAGGCGATCTGTTCCAGCTTTCACCTGTGGTCAGCGAAGGCGAGAAGGACTACTTCACGCAGCGCTACACCTCGCCGTACTTCTTCTCAGCCGACCACTACGTTCACGAGCAGTTCCCAGTCGTCGAACTGAGAACCGTCTTCCGGCAGATCGGGGACACCCGTTTGGTCGAAATCCTCAACGAGGTCCGAGACGGCGCCCTGGCGGGAACTGCTCGAGCAGAGCTGAACAATCGAACCAATCCGGATTTCGAACCGCCGCTGGACGAATACTGGCTGACTCTGGCCACGACCAACCGGATCGCCGAGGCGCGCAACCGGACGATGCTCGCACGTGTTCCCGGTCGAGAACTCACCTATCGTGCCACCACATCCGGCGACATCGACGGCTTCGACCGACCAGCCGCGGAGGTGATCACCTTCAAGGTCGGCGCTCAGATCATGCTGCTGACCAATGATCCAGCCGATCGCTGGGTGAACGGGACCATCGGGCGGATCACCGGTCATCGCACCGAGCACGGCTCCCCGGTCGTGACCATCGACCTGCCCGACGGCAGTCGGGTCGATACACGACCGCACACGTGGGAAATCACGCGACCAGAAGTCGTCGACGGCGCCCTCCGGCATCAGATCGTCGGCACATACAAGCAGCTGCCGTTCCAGCTGGCCTGGTCGATCACGATCCACAAGAGCCAAGGACAGACCCTGGACCGGCTCGTCGTCGATCTCAGCGGCGGCACCTTCGCCGATGGTCAGCTCTATGTCGCACTCAGCCGGTGCACGTCGATGGAGGGGCTGGTCCTCAAACGCGATGTCCTGCCGAAGGATTTGAAAACCGATATCCGCATCCGCCGTTTCCTCGCCGCCAGCCGCGCGACGTCCACTTCACGCGGTAATGTCTATCTCGGGATCTGCACTGTCGGCGACGAAGGGCGGATGTGGCGGCCGCGCCCGATCGAGATCGCGTTGGTCACGGACGACGGAATCGAACTCAGCACCCTGGTCAATCCCCTCCGCGACCTCGGTGACGCCCGCATCACATATGGAATCACCGCCGGCGACGTCGCACTGGCACCCACCCTCGACCAAGCCTGGGCAGCACTGGCTCCGGATCTGGCCGGCCGATGCCCCGTCGGACTCGACATCGACAATCAGCTACGCAACCTCGACTACGAGCTCAAGCGCCTGGGCGTGGTTGTGCCGATGCCCCTGGGCATATCTCTCGATGCCGCCGACTTGTCAGAGTCCGAGATCGCCGGCCTCCAAGCTCCGAGCGCAGTCACCCGTGCCCGGGCCACACGAGCGTTCGTCACTCGAGCAGCGTCAGCGATCCGCACCGAGGGCGAGGCTTTCGCCGCCCCGCGCGATGGATTCGGGTACACGCTCGAACGGGGAGAAACACCCGACTGCTTCCAGCCAGGTGGCATGACGCCTGCCGAGGCGACGCCCGAAGCGGCACTCACCGAATTGCTCCGCCACAACCTTGCCCGCATTCAGCTCGACGAGCGGACATGCGCTCGACTGGCCGACCTCGGTCAGGCTCTCGGTCATCCCATTCTCGACGACGAATCCCGCTGTCACAGTGTGTCGATAGCCGACATCCTCACGGCTGGTGCGCGAATCTGCTTCACCGGTTCGGTGATCGATGACGCCGGTACCCAGTGGAGTCGCACCGACATGGAACAACTGGCGGCCAGCTGCGGTCTCGTCCCGGTGCCGAACGTGACGAAGAAGCGATGCGACGCGCTGATCGCGGCCGAAGCCGGGACAACGTCCGGCAAAGGGCGCAAGGCCACCGAGTTCGGCAAACCGATTTTCACTGCGGATCAATTCCTTGCCTGGACCGCGGCTGCCACGACTTCCTGACCCATGGAGTCTCCCGATCCCCCGCCCCGGGCCGGCCTTCGGACACTGAGGCCCGCGACCACGAGATCCGCTGTCAGTCAGGGAGATAGCGGATGGGGACCGGGATGGGGATGTCGGCGGCGCGGAGCTCTTCGAGCATGAAGGTTCGATCGAGATTCTCACCGTAGAGGCCGCGCAGGAGAACGGCGATCAGCTTGTGGTGTTCACGCTCCGATTCCTGAGCTAGCCGGCTGATCTCACGGCTGATGGACATGGCGGGTTCGGTGATTCCGGCGGCGTCGAACTGCCGAACGATGAGGCCGCCCTCGAGGATCCCGCTCCACGGTGTCCTGATTGCATGATAGGACTCGGCAGTTCGGAACAGCATGTGACGCAGCATGTCTCGAACATCGAAAGCTGGTCGCTCCACAGGAAGATCCACTTCGAACAATCGCTGTAGCCCCTCGAAATGGGCACGGCGATCGCCCTTGCCTGGGAGGCCCTCTCGGCGTAGGTCGAGGATTGCGTCCAAGTACGATTCGATGAGCTGTCGTTGACCGAAGACCGCGGGTGGGGGTGGAGCGAAATCGTTGGCGTCGAACGACATTCGGTAGATCCCTTCGAGGCACACAGGCTCCCATCCGGGCACCTGCGGTGATGTACAACCAAACCGTAGATCTACGCGAAAACATTGTCAATGCCCCACTGATTGGTGTACGTTCACTGGCAACGGCCGTTCTGGGTCATCCTCCGTGGGCGGTGGGCCGGCCGACCGCGATCCAGGAATCTCGGATCTCGTAATCAACTAGCATCCGAACCCGATAGTTCCAGATGAACACAGGTCGACACCCGACCGAACCGCATGCCGGTCACGCACGATGAGGAGCACACACGTGGGGGCGCTGCTTCCGACACTGCAGGCCGAACGGCTGAGGGAAGGGTTGACCGACTACCTGACCACCACCTTCGCCCTGACCGATCCGGACACCCAGGGTGCGTTGACCGACTTCATCGGCGACCCGAAGGACGGGCTCTTCAAGGGTCCGTATGTGCGATTGCGGCTGCCTTTCGCCCCGGCACGCGGCAATTGGGGCATGCATCTGGACTGGTGGCCGAAGTACTTCGAGCCTTACGGGCATCAGGCCTCGGCATTCGAGCGGTTGTCGACCAAGTTCCATCGCCGACCGCTGCCTACTCTGGTCACCACAGGCACCGGGTCCGGTAAGACCGAGTCGTTCCTCGTTCCCATCCTCGACCATGTGCTGCGGGCCAAGAAGGCCGGCGTGGTCGGGATGAAAGCTTTGATCATCTATCCGATGAATGCCCTGGCCAACGACCAGGAGCAACGGCTGGCGAAGATGATCACCGAGCATTCCGAGCTGTCCGGAATCACGGCCGGTCTGTACACGGGTGAGCAATCCTCCGGCGGCCGCACGATGGTGTCGGAGGCGGGGCTGATCACCGATCGCCGGCTGATGCACGATTCGCCGCCCGACATCCTGCTCACCAACTACAAGATGCTCGACCACATGCTGCTGCGGCCGGACCGGGCGGCGATGTGGCGGCAGTCGGCGGACTCGCTGCAGTACGTGGTGCTCGACGAGTTCCACACCTACGACGGCGCACAGGGCACGGATGTGGCGATGCTGTTGCGACGGCTCGGTCTGACCATCAAGTCGCACTGGACCGCCGGTGCTCCTGTCACGGAAGCAGATCGTGCACGGCCTCTCGGGAAAATCACGCCGGTTGCCACCTCCGCGACATTGGGTTCCAAAGGATCGCCGACGTCGATGCTCGACTTTGCGAAAACCGTTTTCGGCGAGACATTCACACCCGAGACCCTGATCGGCGAAACACGGCTCGAGGCCGAGGACTGGCTCGCACAGCGCCGTCGCGACCTGGATCGCACATTCTCACCAGTCGAGCCGGTGATCGATGAGGCCCTTGCCGAACTCGACCGCACCACAGCACAAACCGTGACGAACAAGCGACTCACGGCGGCGGTACTCGCCACACTGTTCCGGCACACCTCCGACATCGACGACACCCACGAGCGGATCACCGCGAGCCTGCACAAGCTCGACGAATCCGAGATGCTCGATCTGATCAAACGGCACGGAACCTTCGCACGGGTCCTTCGTAGTGCAGTCGACGCCATCTCGACCGCGAAATTGGCCGCCACCGTTCTGCCCGCCCAGACCGGCGAACGCGACCTCACCCGTGGCCTCGCGAACCGAGAGCGCTACGTCGGCTACCTCCTCGCCGCGCTCTCGCACGTGCGCGCCGAGGTCGGCCGGTCGGCACTGAATGTCGATGTGCACCTGTGGCTTCGGGAGCTGTCCCGGATCGATCGTGCGGCCGCGGTGACCCCGCAGTTCCGCTGGCCGGACGACGGAAAACTCGACGGAACCACCGTCGACTACTACCCCTCGCTCTACTGCAGGCATTGCGGCCGGTCGGGTTGGGGTGTTCGACTGGGACCGACCGGCCACACCTTGGATGCCGGTGACGAAGACGTGCGCAGTTACCACGCGACCGGTGGTCCACGGTTCCGAGCGCTGATCTCCGCGCCCGCCGAGGCCGAAATCGACACTCCGGTCGAGGGATTGCGCTGGTTCCGCGTCGACGACCGGGAGATCGTCGACGAACGACCCGATGCCGACAGCGATGAGGTACTCGACGGGCGGGTGCTGCCGGTCTTGTTCCTGAGCGGCCCTGAGGCGGACGAGAATTCGCGCAGGGACGTGTGCCCGGCGTGTGGTGCCGACGACGGCATCCGCTTCCTCGGCAGTGCTATCGCCACCCAGCTGTCGGTGGCGCTGTCGAACCTGTTCGGTGACGCGAAACTGGCCGACGGCGAGAAGAAGGCCCTCGTCTTCACCGACAGCGTTCAGGACGCCGCCCACCGTGCCGGTTTCGTCCAGGCCAGGTCGCACACCCTCAGTCTCCGCTCGACTCTACGGAACGCATTGGGCGACAAGGTGAGTGGCGAGCAGATGCTCACCCTCGCCGAGCTCTGCGATGCGGTACTCGACCGGGCAGGTGAAGACGCGCGACGGCGCTATCACCTCCTCGCGCCCGACATCGTCGAGCGTGACGAGTTCGCTCCGTTCTGGGACCCCGAGAGCACCGCCCAGGCTCGACGGAAGGCGGCCAGGACTGTTGCCCGGCGCCTGCAATTCGATATCGACCTCGAGTTCGGCCTCCAGTCTCGCCTCGGTCGTACGCTCGAGCTCACCGGCAGTGTGGTGTCGGAGGTGGATCTCGGCTCTCCCCGGCGCGTTGCGCAGCTGGGCGCCGACGCGCTGAAGCGAACAGAACATCAGCTCGCCTTCTCCGAGCCCGACGAGGCCGCGGTGACCCAGTGGGTTCGTGGTGTCGCCGAACGCATGCGCACCCGTGGCGCGATCGCCCACGATTGGTTGACGAAATACGTTCAGCGGGACGCGAACCGACGCTGGGTGTGGGGCGGCCGCCCCAAGGGTCAGGGCATGCCCGCCTTCCCCAAGGGACGCCCCGCACCCGCCTTCCCGGCGCTCGGCGGCCGGACCATCCCTGACGGCTTCGACCCGATCACCGTCTCCGCCTCGTGGTACGCCCGCTGGGCTTCGCGCTGCCTGAACGTCTCGCCCATCGAGGGTGGATCACTGGCACGCGCGCTGTTCGAAGTGTTCGCCGAAGACCGTGTGGTGATCACCGAGAACACCGAGAAGTCGCTGACCGCTTATCTTTTGACGCACGACTCGGTCCTGGTGGGTATCCCCGACCCGGCCGGGCTCACCGGGATGCGGTACCTGCTCGTCTGCGATGTCTGCCAGACGCCCACGCCGGGCAGCGCGGCCGTCGTCGACCAGCTCGACGGTGCTCCCTGCCTGTTGACCCGATGCCCGGGCAGGCTGGCACGGGCCGCCAAACACAACAACTTCTACCGCGACCTCTACGACAACTCGGAGATGAAGCGGGTGGTCGCGCGTGAACACACCTCCTTGCTTCCCACCACGACGCGGCTCGAGTACGAGAACAAATTCAAGGCCACGGCCAGCGAACCCACCGCACCGAACGTGCTTGTCGCGACGCCGACTTTGGAGATGGGTATCGACATCGGCGACCTGTCGACGGTGATGCTGGGTTCCATGCCGCGAACGGTGTCGTCGTATCTCCAGCGAGTCGGCCGAGCGGGGCGCCTCACGGGTAACTCACTCGCGCTCGCCTTCGTCCGCGGACGCGGCGAGCACCTGCCGAAACTCGGTGACCCGACGTCGGTGATCCAAGGGGAGGTGCGTCCCCCGGCAACCTTCCTCACCGCGGAGGAAATCCTGCAGCGCCAGTACATCGCGCACATCATCGACCGGCTCGCGCGGCGTGCGGGAGCCGAAGATCCCGGCAACGCGACCAACGTGCTGTCGAGTTTCGACTCCGGTACCTGGATGGGCACCCTCATCGAGACCGCTGACGACGACGCCGACCTGTTGGTCGACGAATTCCTCGGGCAGTTCGGCGATCTGCTCCGGACGGAAACCGCAGCGAACCTCCGCGACTGGGCGACCCCGCCCGGGCTCGGTGAGCACAGCGGCCTCGGAGCATTGCTGCGCGACGCCGTGCATCGCTGGAATCGAGACGTGAACGAGTTGCGGCACCGGCGAACGGCAGTGGACGCCGCCATTCCCGACTTCGAACAGCGTGCCAACTCCCCTGCCGCCACCGACGACGACAAGCGTGACTTGCGCACGGCCCGAGGCACTTTGCGTCTGTTGTCGAAGTCGATCAGCGCGCTGACAACCGAACATTGGGTCGGCGTTCTCGAACGGTACGGCGTGCTGCCCAACTACACGCTGCTCGACGACGCGGTGCTGCTGGATGTCGGCATAACCTGGATCGATCCCGACACCAATCAATACGCCGAGGACACAGCGAGTTACCAGCGCGGCTCTCGGGTCGCACTCACCGAGCTGGCTCCTGGCGCGACCTTCTACGCGCAGGAGCTGGCCGTGGAAATCGACGCGATCGATCTCGGCGCGGGCGAATCCGCGATTCAGATCTGGCGGCTGTGCCCGTCCTGCGGCTGGGCAGGCATCACCCACACCGCAGACCCGACACCCCCACCGAATCAGTGCCCTCGATGCCACACCAGCGCAATCGCGGACGTGAGCCAACAGCTTCAAGTGGTCGAGATGGCCAAGGTGTCCGCCGAGGTGCGACGCGACGAGGCGGCGATCAACGACATCCGTGACGAACGGCGTAAGGAATCGTTCACGGTCTTGGCCGCAGCCGATATCAACCCCGACAACGTCACCAAACGGTGGTTCGTCGCCGAGCAGGACTTCGGCGCGGAGTACTTGCGGCGCATGGACATTCGCTGGCTGAACATGGGCAGGCGAAACTCGCAGGGCGGCAAGCGAACCATTGCGGGCAACACGACCACAGGTTCGCTGTTCCGCGTGTGCTCCGGTTGCGGGCAGCTCGACAAGGTGGCGGGCAGGAACGAGCCACATGAGCACCGCAGCTGGTGCCGGTATCGCAAAGCCGATGACGAGAAGCACGTTCGCGAGATCGCGCTGGCTCGGACACTACGCACCCAGGCTGTGCTGCTGCACCTGCCGAGCTGGCTCGAGTACGACTCGTTCGCCCACCCGAGCCTCAGCGCTGCGATCCTGCTCGGCCTGCGACAGGTGATCGGTGGCTCCCCGGAGCATCTCGATGTCGCCGCGATCACCGACGCCCTCCACAACCCGAACCAGCGCGCCCTGCTCATCCACGACACCGTGCCCGGTGGCACCGGCTACCTGGCCGACTTCGCCAACCCACGTCAAGTGTGGGAGGTACTTGCGGCGGCCCGCACAGTGGTCAAGAACTGCGACTGCACCGACCGGCTCGCCTGCCACAAATGCCTGCTGCCGTTCGCACCGCCACGGGAACTCGACAAGGTTTCCCGGATCACGGCAGCCAAGGTGCTCGATGATCTGCTCGCATGCCGCGACGGCGAGCCGGACGCGAAAAGCTGGCTGGACTCGGTCACCGAAGAAACCCCGGTACCGAAAGGCAGCGCCGAGTCGCCGTTGGAACGCGAGTTCTACCGCGCGTTCACCGAGCGGCTCACCACCATGGGCGCCACGGTCACCGAAAAACCGGGCACCTACGGCCCGACCGCGACGATCAAACTGCCCGGCACCAAGATCCGGACCTGGCAGCTCGAGCCACAAGTGCTGATGGGCAACAGCCAACCCGACTTCCAGCTGCGCACCAGCGATCCCGATATCCCGCTCATCGCCGTGTTCGCCGACGGTCGCCGCTACCACGCGACACCCGAGCACAACCGAGTGGCCGACGACGCCCATAAACGTGAGATCCTGCGCTCCGGCGGCGTGGTGGTCTGGTCGTTCTCCCACGATGACCTCGAGCGCTTTCGAGCCGCACGGACAGAAAAGCCGACCTGGTTCACCGAAAAGCTGGAAGGCCCGACCCGCAAACACGGCAACTTGAAGCCGAAACTGTTCAAGTTGCTGCATGCCGACCCGATCACCCAGCTGATCGAGTACATGCTCGAGCCTGAACGCGAGCCATGGGAAGCAGTGGGGCGATGGCTTCCGCTGATGTTCCTCCTCAACGGCCGCCACCAGGGCGACGCCGACGCCATCGCGAGCTGGGCGCTCGACCTCATCGACGGGACCGCTTCGACTCCAGCGGACGGCGAGTACAACTGCTGGTCCTACAGCGACGGCCCGTTGACCATTACTGCCGCCACGAACAAGGGCATGAAGACGCTGGACGCGGTGCTCGCGTTCGATGACCGGGACGAGAAGCTCGAACTCGACGGCGGTCGCGCGTGGAAGGAGTGGTTGCGCTTGTCCAACTGGTTCGGACTGGCCGACCACGTGATCACCACCCGAACCCTGCTCCAGGCGAACTCCACCGTGCCGGAGCGGGGACCGGACGTAGGCAGCGCCGAGCTCACGCCCGACTGGCAGGTGCTCTACGACGACACCGTTTCCGATGCCGAACGCGAACTCGTTCTCGCTCTGGCCGCGGCAGGCGTCCCGGTGCCGGTGCTCGGTGTGGAGACCGACCGTGGTGACGTGATCGACATGGGCTGGCCCGACGTCCGTCTCGGAGTTCTCCTCGCGGAGCCCGAGGCGGCCAATACGATGACCGAACAAGGCTGGACGATCTGCCCAGCCGATCCGGCGGAACTCGTCCGAGCACTGCAAACGAACGGGGTGATGTGATGGCGCACGTCATCATGACCAAGACCAGCGGGTCCGCGGACGAGCTCGAAGGTGCGATCAAACGGCGCGCGCACGATTTCCTCTACAGCGTGCAGGACGACGAACCTGCCGCGTCCACACTCATCGAGGAAGTTCCCGGAGCCACGGACGAGCGCGTGCGGCTCGGACGAATCGGCCTGGGGCACAGCGCGATTCTGTTCTACGTAGCGCCCGCGGGTGGGGAGGGATCCTACGTCTACATGGGTGCGTGGCCGGACGCTACCGCCGCCGAGCTCGCACCCCGGGCGGGACTGAAGGTGAACCCGGTCAACGGCGTCCTCGAGCTCATCATCGCCGACACCGAAGAACCTGCGCCGACCCAGCAGCCGAAACCGGCCGTGAAGCCCGGGTACCTCGCCGACCTCGGGATCACCACCACCCAGCTCACCGACGACCTCGGCTTGGACGCGAAACTCGCCGAACGAGTGCTTGCGGCTTCCGACGACCATGTGATCAACGAGATCGCCGCGGAGATCGATGGGTGGCAGGGGGACGCGGTCCTCGAATTGGCCTGTGGCACAAGCATCGACGAGATTCGCGCCAAGCTCCGACTCACGGAGAATCCGGTCGACCCGACCCTCGGCGAGGACGAGCAGATCCTGCAGGCGCTCGAGCACCCGGCATCGAAGATCCGGTTCGCCTACATCGGTGACAACACCGAGGAACTGCGTCGCGTGATCGAGGGCGGCAGTTTCGCCGCATGGCGCACCTTCCTGCATCCCGAACAACGTGCGTACGCGGAAAAGCGGTACAACGGCGCATTCCGGCTGTCGGGCGGCGCGGGAACCGGCAAGACCGTGGTGGCGTTGCACCGCGCGCGCAATCTCTGGCGCCGCAACCCGAATGCCCGCGTCGTCCTCACCACCTTCAACCGGACGCTCGCGCGCCAGCTACAGGCCGATCTCGAGGCACTGGATCCGGGCGTGCAGATCGCGAGCAAGCCCGGCGAGGTCGGCATCTACATCGATGGTGTCGACAAGCTGGCCAGCGATGTACTGGCACGGGCAGGCGATCTCGCCCCGATCTCCGCGACGGTTCTCGGGAGCGCGACGTCGCTGCCGCCTCGTCGCACCGACACCGGCAAGGTCTGGCGCGAGATCACCAGAACTGTTGAGACAGATCTGGATTCGCGCCTGGTAACGCCCGGTTTCCTGGAGAGCGAGTACACCGCGGTGGTGCTCGCCAACAAAGTGACCACCGTCGCCGAGTACGCGAAGGTCGCGCGCGCCGGGCGTGGTGTACGGCTCAACCGTGCGCAGCGCATCGCCGTCTGGAAACTGATGGAGGCGTTCCGCCGCCGCAGCCGGATGGATGGAACCGTCAGCTTTCCCGAACTGCTCGCGTTGGCGGCCGAATACCTGCGGCAGCGCAGCGCCGCAGGTGAATTCATTGCCGACCACGTCATCATCGACGAAGCCCAAGACCTGCACGCCACCCACTGGGCGATGCTGCGCGCTCTTGTCGCGGAGGGGCCGGACGACCTTTTCATCGCCGAGGACTCCCATCAGCGGATCTTCGGGCAACCGGTGGTGCTCGGTCGGCTCGGGGTGAAAATTGTCGGCCGCTCACGGCGGCTCACGTTGAATTACCGTACGACGGCACAGAATTTGCGGTTCGCCATCGACATCCTCTCCGGCGGCGAGTATCACGACCTCGAAGAGGCCGAGGAGTCCACGCACGGATATCGCAGTGCTCGTACCGGGCCCGAACCGATGCTGCTGGCCTGTGATTCGCTGGCAGCTGAGCTCGAGCAGGTCGCCGGGCGGGTTCGGCAGTGGCTCGACGGGGGCGAGGAGCCCTCGAACATCGCTGTGCTCACCCGGGGAAAGAACGACCGGAGCCAGTTCGTGCGGGCCCTCGGGGAACGCGGCATCGAAGCCCGGGTGCTCGACGACAATCCCGCCGCCCCCGGCCACGTGCAGGTGCTGACCATGCATCGCTCCAAAGGCATGGAGTTCGCGAAGGTGATCCTCGCCGGCGTCGACGACGCGCACGTGCCTGCGAAGTCCGTGCTGAACGAAGCACCGGAAGAGGAACGGGGCGAGGCCGAGCTACGGGAGCGGTCCCTGCTGTATGTGGCGGCAAGCCGCGCGCGCGACCAGCTGGTGGTGACATGGAACGGGCGCCGTTCGGAACTGCTGGCGAACACCTGAATCCTCGAATACCACCTGCATACCCGGAGCAACAGATGAATCCCCCAGCGGCACCTCGCCAGCCCTACTCACTGTGGACGACCAGTCGTGGCTGGGCCGCGCAGGACGTCGTCGGCACCCAGTCGTATCTGCCGAACTTCCTCGGAATGCTCGGCGACGACTTCGATCCGCGCGGAACCGAAACCCGCCGCACGGTCGAGCTCGTACCGGAACCGGACAACCCATACGACCGCAACGCTGTCGCGGTCCGATTCGCGAACCAGACGATCGGCTACCTTCCACGCGAGGACGCCATCCGCTACCACCGTCCGTTGCTCGAGTTGATGAACCGCGGGTACATCCCCGTCGCGCAGGGCCGGATATGGGCACGTGAGTACTCCGAGTGGGACGATCACGGGCGCGAGCAACGACGGCTCAGCACCGATGTCCATCTCTACGTGGCGAGCCCGGAAACGATGTTTCCGCTCAACGACCCACCGGTCGTGCCGTACACAATGCTGCCCGAGGGCAGCGCGGTACAGGTACTCAGGACCGGCGAGCACGCCGATGTCCTGACCCGCTTCCACACCGATGGTGGCGAACGGCCTGTCATCGTCAGCCTGGTCGCCGTGGATCAGGCGAGCGCGCGTTCGACGAAACGTGTGGTCGAGGTGCGCATCGATGGTGACCGTGTCGGGCAGCTCTCCCCTGCAATGAGCGAGAAGTACCTCCCAGCGATCGACCATTTCGGCGCACGCGGATGGGTCACCGCCGCCCGGGCGATGCTCACTGCGTCGGCTGTTTCGGCCACGCTGTCCTTGCGCGCGCAAAAGGCTCATGAACTCTCCGGCGATGCACTCACCGGACCGCCCGCCGTCGTGCCGCCACGTGGAGTGTCAGGGCCGGTTGCTCCGAGCACGCGGTCGGCGTCGGCGGTCGAAGTGCAGTCCGGTGTCACCGGCAACGGCAGCAAGATCACCGTGCGTGAGTCGGGCACCGAATCGCTGATCACCGTCACCATCGAATTCGCCAGGCCCCTCACCGCCTGGCAATCCAAAGTCGCGCAAAAGGTTCAGGCGACTGCTCAGCAGCTACTCGCGCGCGAGCAGCTCACCGCTCCGCCGGTCACCTTGACCAACCAGACGTTCGCAGCATCGGCGCCGCTGGCCATCGGACAGGAATTCGTCGACGCGCTCATCGGCATCGACGACTCCGATTTCGGTGCGGCTCAGGAGTTCAACCAGCTGACCGAAGGGGCGCTGTAATGGCAAATGTTGTGCTTGCCCAGAACACGAAGTCGATGCCGAAGCTCGACGGATCGATCAAAGCCAAGGTCTACGACTACTTCAAAAAGGTCTGCGCGGACGACACCGCACCTGGCCTGCACATCGAGCCGTTGAAGGGCGCGGTCGACCCGCGGGTACGCACCGGGCGGGTCGACCTCAACTACCGCGCCATCATGTTCCGCATCGATGACCGGTTCGGCGAGGCGACCTACATCTACCTCGGCACGTGGAAGCACGACGTGGCGAACAAGCTCGCCGAGAAGTCCACACTGCGGGTGAATCCGATCAACGGCGTTCTCGAGGGGATCGTCGGCCAGCTCGACGGCAACGCCGACCGTAAGAAGCGGACCGTGATTCCCGACCCGGGCGGGGTGCTGGCGGCAGCGCTGGCGGCCGAACCAACGGTTGGATACCTTGCCAACGCCGGCTACACCCTCACCGAACTCACCGACCGCCTCGGCCTGGATGCCGAACTCGCCGCCCAGGTGCTGGCCGCCCCGGATCAGGACGCGGTCTTCGCGGTCGCGCAGACCACCGACGTTGCCTGGCAACAGAATGCCGTGCTCGAATTGGCCGTCGGCCGGGCGATCGACGACATCCGCGACGCACTCGGTTTCACCGAGCAGCCGGTAGACCACTCCCTCGACGAGAACGAGCAGATCCTCGCAGCCCTGGAGCATCCCGCGACCAAGATGCAGTTCACCCTCGTCGACGACAACGACGAGCTGCGTCGTGTCATCGAAGAGGGCGATTTCAAAGCCTGGCGCACCTTCTTGCATCCCAATCAGCGCCGGTTCGTCGAGAAAGATCACCGCGGGGCGTTCCGGCTCTCGGGCGGAGCCGGTACCGGGAAAACGGTGGTCGCCCTGCACCGTGCGCGGCATCTCGCCGCACGGAATCCCGGCGCCCGGATCGTTGTCACCACCTTCAACAAGACGCTGGCCAAGTCGATGCAGGACGACCTGCTCACGCTCGATCCGAACATCACCATCGCGGCGAAGCCGGGCGATCCGGGCGTCTATGTAGCCGGCATCGATAGTCTTGCGTCAGCGATACTCAGCCGTCGCAAAGACCTCGATGCGGCGTTCGACGCGGTGTTCGGTCCTGGCACGCCGACCCGGATCGGAGTGCGCACCAATCCGGATGTCGGCTGGTCCGATGTCGTCGTGGGCAGCACATTGGATCCTCGGCTGCTCCCTGCGGGCTTCTTGTCGACTGAATACACCAGCGTGGTGCTCGGCAATCGGGTCACCACACTCGAGGAATACCTCAAAGTTCCCCGAGCCGGTCGCGGTGTGCGGTTGACCAGACAGCAGCGCGCCGCGGTGTGGAAGCTCGTCGAACAGTTCAGAAAACAGGGGCGGGCCGGCGGGCGCATCAGCTTCCCCGAAATCCTCGCGGTCGCCGCCGCCTACTTGCAGTGGCACGCACAGACGACCGGTGAAACATTGGCCGACCACGTCATCGTCGACGAAGCGCAGGACCTTCATGCGACACATTGGGCGTTGCTGCGCGTACTCGTCGCCGAGGGACCCAACGACCTGTTCATCGCCGAGGACTCGCATCAGCGCATCTACGGTCAGCCGGTGGTGCTGAACCGGCTCGGCATCAATATCCGCGGTGGCCGGTCGAGCAAGCTCACGCTCAACTATCGAACCACCGCGCAGAACCTGCATTTCGCGGTGAGCATTCTCGCCGGTGCCGACTATCGCGACCTGGAGGAAGGCCAGGAGTCGACCGCTGGATACACCAGTGCTCGGCTCGGTCCGAACCCAGAGCTGATCGAATGCCGGTCGCTGATGGAGGAGTTGCAGACGATTGCCGATCGGATCAAGGGCTGGCTCGCCGACGACGTGCCGCCGTCGAGCATCGCGGTGCTCACCCGTGGCGTGAGCGAACGGAACCTGATCGTGCGTGCGCTGGTCGAGCGCGGTGTCGATGCCACCGTGCTCGATGCCGAGCCCGCCGGGGGCGAGCACGTGCAGGTACTCACGATGCACCGTTCCAAGGGCATGGAGTTTCGCTGCGTCGTGCTCGCGGGGGTCGATCGTGAGCATGTGCCGTCGCAGGCGCAGCTGCGGGGAATTCCCGAGGAGGAACAGGCCGAGGCGCAGCAGCGCGAACGTTCGCTGTTGTATGTGGCGGCCAGTCGTGCGCGCGACGAGCTGGTTGTCACCTGGAGCGGGCAGCAGTCGGAACTGCTCAATCGCTAGAGCGTCCGGGGCAGCGTAACCCGCTGCCCCGGCGGCATTTACACGCCGGCCAAGATCGCAGCCAGCTCGTCGACGTCGGCCTCATCCACCCGCACGACCCGGAAGCCGTCGGCCGCCAAGCCGGAATCGCGATCGTCGTCCACGCCTTCGACGACCACGACCTTTTCCGCCGGCCAGGCGATGTCGACCATCCAGTAGGCCCGTCCGGCCTCGATCCCGACCTCGGGCTTGGGAACACCGGCCTGTTGCAGCTCCGCGAGCAGGTCCCGGACGGCCTGGGAGGAATACAGCGGGTCCTCGTCCCAGGATTCCGGTGCCTTGTCGACTGTCAGGTCGGTGACTTCGGTTACCAGTCCGAGCTGCTGGAAAACCTCCAGCGCGCCCGCTCTGGTCAGCTGATCATGGAACCGGGCATTGCGATAGGACCGCAGACAGCCGTAGCACGAGGTCTCCACACCGCAGTCGCAGCTGGCGACTCGTTGCGCGGCGACCCGCAACACCCGATCCAGTTCCGCGGCAATCTGTTTCGATGCCCCGGCACCGGCGGGCACGGTGTCGAACAAGACAATGCTCCGGCGGTGGTCGGCACTCCAGGACAGCGTTCCGTCGATGTCGTCGCGGCTGATCTCCAATGCCTCCGAAGCACCCTCGAGCAGGGCGTACAGCACCGACAGCCACTTGTCTTCCGACTCGGTGTAATGGAAATCTGCGAAGGTGAATTCCGCGACGTCGGTTTCGTAGCGATGGGCCAGGTTGACCTGGTCGAGCGGTCCGCCGCACGGACTGCCGGTCGCCGGGCGCTCATGCGTCTTGCTCGGCGCGCGACCGAACCTGATCGGCTCGGCCCATCCGCACCAGGCGCACAGCCGGAATCCGTTACCCGCGCCTTCACCGATGACAGCGAGTTTGGCGCGCGTACCCGATCGTGCCCACACCTGCATATCGTCTTTCGACGGCCAGGCTTCCGGCTCCGAGCCCTCCCCGACCGTCTCCACAAAACTGGCGCCCGACCATGCCCGTTGCGGCGCTTCGGCTTTCACATCCTCGGGCTTGCGATCGGCAACAAAGCCGAACTCCGGCAGGACGCAGGTTTTTGCCGCATCGAACTCCGCACCGCAGTTCGGACAGGTCGAGAACGGGTCGAGCACATGACCGGACTCGAAGTGATTGCACTCCTTGCACACCCGGTACTGCAGTGTTTCCAGCTCACGTTTGGGCAGTTTGTGCAGACCTCGCGAGGTCCACAACTTGCCACCCGCGACCACCTGGTTGCCCGGTGCGTAGTCGTAGATCGCTTGTCCCAGGTCCCGGGAGAGTTCCAGCTTGGCACCAACGGTGCCTTCGCAGTGTGTGGTGCGCAGTTCCACGGTGTCGACGGGAAACCCGTACTTGGGCAGCACGTTCTTGTTGGCGAGATAACCGAGCAGCTGGCGGCTGCGGACAGTGTGCAGAGTCTTCTGCAGACGGCTGCCGAGCGCCAGGTTCTTCGCGTCGATCGCCTGTTGGATCAGTTCCTCGAAAGTCGCTATGTCGGTGCGGATGTCGCTTTCCGCATCAGCGAGCTGGGCACACAGACGCTCGACCCACGCGTCGGTTTCCACTCCGATCTCGCGCTGCACGTACGGAGGCAATGCGGCCCGCAGCGAGCTTCGCACCGCAGCGGGGACAGGGGTCAGGAAATAGCGCACTCGGGCGGCTGCCGACTCGGTCTCGTCTTTCTCCGGCGTGAAGAAGTCCCCGGCCGTGACCCACTCGCGGCCTTCTTTGTCATAGCAGTCCCGGAAGTAGGCGGCCAGCGCGATGGAATGGGCGTGCCTGCGGCCGATTCGGTCGTTGTCGATGGGAATCCAGGGAATCCGCATCTTCCCGGCGATCATCGATTCCGGTTTCTGGAACTTCGCCAGATCGTGCGAACTGCGCTTGGCATAGGTCACCACGAGCGCCGCCGATGCGGCCCGGCGCCCGGCGCGGCCGGCTCGCTGCACGTAGTTCGCCGTCTTCGGCGGCATATTGCGCAGCATCACCGATTGCAGATCACCCACGTCGACACCGAGTTCGAACGTCGTGGAACACGACAGCACGTTCACCTCGCCGGAGATGAACCGTCGTTGGATGTCCGCGGCCGCGGTGGCCTCCCACTGCGCGGTGTGCTCGCGCGACGACAGCGGAACCATGGCCAGAGACCGGTACGCGGTTCGATAGTGATTGATGTCTTCGTCGCGGTCCGGAATCCGGCGGGGCACGAGCCGGCCGTCACAATTGCCCTGCGGACACAGGCCGCGCACATTGTGGACGGTGATGCGACGACACGCATCGCACTGGAACCATTCGCAGTCGGCGCCGCGACGGATACGCAGTTGCTCCTGGTCCAGCTGATACAGCACACCGGCGACGCGGTCGCTCTCCTCGAGGAAATACTTGTTCTGCAGCAGGAAGTTCCAGCACGCGTCGAGCACCTTCTCGGCCGGTTCCGGTCTACCCAACTCGGCGAGCACCTTGCGCAGGAACAGGATTCGATTGTTGGCCGTGCCCGGTCTTCCGCCGGGAAGCCAGCTGATGATCCGGCGGTCCCGATCCGAATCCCTGGAACGAATTCGGATGCGGCTGGCGCGCGGCTCGAAGATCGGGAGCGTGATGTCGACTTCGGGAAGCAGACTCATCGCACCCTGCAACCGGATCGTCTTCACGAGTTCGTTCAGCAACGCCCACACATCGTCATCGCTCAACCCCAGATTGCGGAATCCCTTCGGAATCGGCGTATTTCGGGAACGAAACAACGAAACCGCCATCAACCCGAGGCCTTCCAGCGACTGACGCTGGTCCATTGCCATCAGCTCCGCCATCACCCACGGATTGACCGCACGCATGATCGTGGCCCGGGTGGCGCGTTCCTCGAAGTGCTGCGCGCGTACCGCGACCGCTTTCGCATCAGCAGCCAAGTCTTCGGGTGACAGGGCCTCGCCGGCATTCTTCGGCTGCCCCAGCGCCTCGGCGAGATAGCGTCGTTCCAGCATCCGGCCGTAGGTCTGCTCGAGATAGGGAGCGGCGAAGGCCGCCGCCTGCCGGGAGTCGGAGAACATCAACAGCTTCCGCCCGCCGCCTACGAAGTCGGCCGTACCGTCCGCGGCCGCCGGAAGGTGCTGGTAGAGCGCGGTCGTGATGACTGCCGGCGCGGCGTTCGTGTCGGTCCGCAGCCGCCGGATGACCTGCCGTGATCGTGCGCCGCACTCGGTGCACTTGCTCATCACCCGCGCGGCGGCACGGTGCTCCCGAACCCGTAGAACCCGGCCGCCGGGGCACTTCGGCGAGCAACTGCCGCGTGCACCACAACCGGTGCACAGCGTGCCGACGCCGGTGCTGGCGGCGCTGCTCTGCTGCTCGTCGAGGGTTTCGTCGTCCTCGTCGATGAGGTCGCCGATGTCGCTGTCGGTGACCACCAGCCAGCTCACCTTGCGTTCCCCCTTGGCTGGGCGGAAATACTCGCGGCCGTCGACCAGCTCCCGCTGGCCGGCGAGGTGCACAGCGCCGCACCGCTGACAGGTGCCGAACTCGAAGACCGCGCGTCCGGTGTTCGGATCTACTTCGTGGCGGCCGAGCAGAACGGTCGGGCCGTTGTCGTCGTAGCTGACGTAGGCGCCCTCTGTCGCCCGGACGAACAGGTGGTATCGCGCCGACAACACCGGATTCCCCGTGTCGTCGGTGACTTTGGATCCCAGCGCGACAAGGGCTTCGAGTTTCCGCGGGGCGTGGTCGTCGCCCGGCCACAGTTTCGCGGCGAGCTCACGCACGCTCTGCGGCCCGGCGGCCGCGTAACTCTTGAGATCGGCGATTCGGCGTTCGCTGTGCAACGCCTCCGCGATGTCACCGGAGGGCGACTTCGTACCGATCCAGGTCAGATCGGTGTCCGGCGCGGCCAGGGTCAGCAGCTTGTCGTCTTCGATCGTCCAGGTCGCCGGTGGACGGCTCGGCATCCGGGTGGCGGTCACCAGGTCCTGGCGGCTCGGATCGTCGGCGACGAACTCGAAGGGGACATCGAACAATTTCTGCGCGAACGCCGTCGCCTCGACCCCCTGGGCTTCGGGTGTGGTTCCGGACAACGACGCCGAGGTGGCGATGCACTGCAGCGAGCGCGCTCCGGCGACCCGGTCCCGGAGCCGGCGCAGCAGCAGCGCGACTTCGCTTCCCTGGGCCCCGTCGTAGACGTGGGCTTCGTCGAGAGCGATGAATCGCCAAGTGTCCCGGTGCTTTCCGTCGAAGAGCTCCAAGTCACGCGGGCGCAGCAGCAGATATTCCAGCATCGCGTAATTGGTGAGCAGGATATGCGGCGGGCTCGCCCACATCTCCTCCCGGCTGAGCAACTCGTTCGGCAGGCGCTCGGCGCCGGGGAACATCGCGTGGTAGCCGTCTTCGGCATCGGCACGGCGCCGTTTCGTTTCGCCCGTGTAGCGCCCGAATGTGA
This sequence comes from Nocardia sp. NPDC003979, assembly GCF_053605015.1. Taxonomy (NCBI): domain Bacteria; kingdom Bacillati; phylum Actinomycetota; class Actinomycetes; order Mycobacteriales; family Nocardiaceae; genus Nocardia; species Nocardia sp. NPDC003979. The sequence goes on along the minus strand of NZ_JBSGIJ010000011.1, from coordinate 20,220 downwards.
TCTCGGGTGTGGCCGCGAGTAGTTCGCGTAAGCGCTTGAGCTGGTCATTGGCCAGCGCGTTCATCGGATACAGCAGCAGAGCCCGTACACCTGGCCCCAGGGTGCCCGCGGACTTCTCGGCGATGAGGGAGTTCAGGATCGGAAGCAGGAAGCTCTCCGTCTTACCCGATCCGGTGCCGGTGCTCACGACGAGATTGCGACCGTTCACGACCTTGCGAACGGCGGTCTCCTGGTGCAAGTACAGCGGCCGGTCCAGGTCCACGGTTGTGCCGAACCCGGTGAAGCCGGGGTGCAAGACGCCCTCGGAGATCAGGGACCGCAACGACGCACCCGGTGCGTACGGTGGCGTGAGCTCGAGCATCGGCCCCTTCGTGAGCAGCGAGGTCTCGTCCACCGCCTGGTCGAACGCGCTCGCCAGCGCCGGATCACGCGGCGCCAGCAACGTTTTCAGATAGCGTTTGTAGCCTGCTTCGATGTCGGCACTGGCGGCAAGGGGATCCAGCCTGTCGGTCACCGATGGTCTCCGATCTTGTTGATGACATCGTGGTGCAAAACGTAGGACGCGAGCGCATCGGCGATCAGCAGGTCGGCAGCGACCAGTCCTGGACATAATTCGGCCAACCTGGCCCAGCACTGCCGCATGGGCGCGGTGAAAACCGGATGCGACATCAGCGAGCGAGCGCGCAACCGGGCGACGACGGCGAACAGCAGCGACTGCATCGACATCAGCATCCAGGGGAATTCGCTGGTGTCTACCCCTGTCAGCGCATCACTGCGCGCTTTGACCACGTCGTATACCCATGGCGAGGCGCGTCGCAAGGGGGTCGTCAACGCAGCCGAGTGGGTGGTCATGGCATGCGAGGCCGGATCGGACTGCCAGTCGAGCCGCCGGGCGAACGCCTCGAACATCGCAGCCCTTCGGGTATCCGGATCAAGCAACGCCCCGGGCACGATCTCACACGCGTCCCTGAGCGCGGCGATCTGCTCCGGCGCCATGCGATGCATCCCGATGGTGTTTCGCTCGAAGTAGCCGGTGTAGACCTCCCGCAATTTCCCCGACAGCAGCTCGACCAGGGCTGGACCGCCGTGCGTGGCCAGGTCGGCACGAAGCGCTTCGGCACTCCCCTCGGCCGACTGCAACACGACATTCGGAAGGTCGGCGATATCGATCAGACAGCCGAGCCACGGATTGGCGTGCTTACCCAGGCGGAAGTACGAACTGAAATCCTTGTCCACCAGCCCGGTACGGATCAGCAGTGCTGGAAGCTGGGCCTGCGGAAGAGCACTGCGTTCCAACGCCTCGAGTGAGCTTCGAGGATCGGCGCCGAGAACTCGCAGCAGTCCACCGCGAACCAGCGGGCTGAGCGAGCTGTCGGAGTAACAGTTCGCGTAAGCGGACCACACCTCGGCGAGCGCACTGCCCGAGACGGGCGGATCCCCCGCCCCGGCCAGGAATTTCGCCAGCTCTGTGCGTGCCGGGTCCGAATCCTGCAACCAGCCGTGCTGCGGAACGTGGTACGCCGTATCGTCAGGGCGGCTCGGGGCGGTGATCACCGCCCATGGATCATCGACGAAAACCTGCACGGTCAGCGGTCCAGCATCGACGAATTCGACGGGCAGGCGTGCTTTTCCCTCGACGATCTCGACCTGTGTCGGTGGCCGCCACGGCGCGGTCTCCGGCCAGACGAACGCGGCGAGGTCATCGCTGTCGGTGCCCTCGAACACCAGCACACCGCCGTCCAACCGGATTCCTGAGCACAGCAGGCGCGGCTGCACACGGGCCACGGTGACCTGAGTGGTCCGACCGTCCGGGGTATCTATCCGGGCCAGCAGTGTCGCGGTGCGCAGCGAGCGCGCGGTGTCGGCAAAGGTCCGGCTCGACACCTGGAAGAGATTGTCGCGGTTGACCTGTGGCTCCTCGGTCTGCCGAATCCGGCCCACCGAATCCGACAGTGCGATGTCGACTTCGACATCGCCGGGGACCCGAACCGCCACGATCAGGTGCTCGGTGAGATCGTCGACGGTCAGCACCGGCGCGACCGTGCGCCAGCGGGCGGCGGCGCCGATGTCGTCGACCCGGAACTCGATATGTGGCGGACGAAGGACCAGGCGTTCGACCGTCTGCCCTGCTGATACCCGAAACTCCGAATCACGCTGCGCACTGGGAAACTCGACGAACGCACGGTCGAGGGCCAACGGCGGCGCGATCTCGAGCGCGGTCGCCGCCGGGGACAGTCCGTCCGGGGTCGGTATGCGGAAGATGCTGTCGTGCTCGACCGAGAGCCCTTCCACCATGAACATGCTGTGTCGAATGTCTTGCCCCAGTGGCCCACTGATGACGATGTCGAACATGCCGAGCAGGCCCGGCGCGAGACCGTCGAACGGGTCGAGCTCGGTGAGTTCGGTATCCGATTCCCATTCGTCGTCGGCCAGCCAGTCGGTGGTCCCCGACCGGCGCACCCGCACGCGCCAGGCAACCGGCTCGGCACCTGCGACGGGCAGCGTTACGGCGGGCCGTTCGCTGTACACCGGCAAGCCCGATCTGGTGACGACCCCTTCGACCGGGTCGGCTAGATCGAGTCGGGCGGCACCGACCCGGCGAACCTGCTGCACCGGGCCGAGAAGGTGATCCCGACGCAACCGCACCGAGTCGACCGCCGCCAGGTCGTAGACCCGTGCTCGCCAGTCGCGCCAGCCCGCCGGGACAGCTTCGGCCGTGAACGACACCGGCGCCCCCGTGTGCCCGTCGACCAGCGACGCGGTCGCCGGATGGACACCGATCACCTCGCCACGCGGCAGGGCGAGATGCCGGGAGATCGGTTTGCCGTTGTGATCGAACAGCAAGAGCGGATTGTCCTTGTCCACCAAGGAAATCCGATGATGCGCCTCGGAGGTGTCATGGCGCAGGACCACTTCGCGCACTCGATGTGGGACCCGAACCTGAGTCGGCGGGTGCACCTCGCCTTCATTCAGGCCCCAACCTCGTTCGGCGTACACCTCGGTGCTGTCGCCGTCGAAAGAAACCAACCACGGAAATTCGGAGCCCCGGTCCGGAAACGGAACCTCGACAACGACTTGGTCATCGGATCGCGAATAGGCGATCACCGGTCGGCGTGATCGACCGACCCGACCGGACTCGGCAGTGCTCGACCCGAACGGCCGCTCCTCGAACCGGTCGATCAACGCTTCGAGCATGACACTCGGCAGCCCGGTGGTCGAGGTATCGAGATCGAGGTCGTTGGCGACCTCCGGATGCTCGCGGGCGTATTCGGCGAACTCGATGATCCGGTCGACGATGTCGACAGCGGCCTCACCACCGAACTGCAGGAAGTTGCGGACGGGAACATCGAGGTGGTTCATCCGGTACTCGAGACCAGGCTGGGTGAGCCACTCGAACACGGCAGCACCACTCGGTTCACGTCCGAGCGAAATGTGCTGTTCGATAACGTCGACCAGGTCGTTGAGGCAGTGCACCGGGACTCCGGCATGCACCGCCATGGTCTGCACGTACTGCTGGTTGCTGATCTCCGGGAATTCGCGCAGCTTGAACTTGCGCAGCAGCGAGGTGAGCTTGGTCCGCAGCAGGTTCTCGAACTCCTGCTCGCGCTCCATCGCCAGTTCCGCCCAGAAACTCTCCCAGTATTTCCCCTGCTCATAGGACAGACCCGCATGGCCGATCAAGGTGGTCAGCGTGAGCGCGGGAAACCGGTCGATCAACCGGGCAAGACCGTGGGTGCGTCGGTGATCCCGGATGAGCTGGCCGAACAGGTCGCGGGTCCGGACGATTTCGTCGTGGTCCAAGTTGAGCTCGACGAACAGCGACACCCGCTCCAACTGCCTGGCGCGAGCAAATTCTTCGTCGCCGGCCTGGACCCACACGAACGACTCGGCCATTCGTGCCACACCCCCTCCGCACCGCGCCTGTACCCATTTCGGGCGCCTGGCAAACCTCCATCAACCAATTCTCATCATCTCACCGATCGGAAGTTTCCGGGCGCAGACCGAAGCTGCTGATTTCGAGCCGCTACCCTCGTCAGCGGAGGCCCCGTTCGGGCCTGGCGAGGAGGGTGTGAGGGTGCTGCGCCCGTGGCAACAGGCTGCCTACGACGAGTGGAACCGTAAGGGCCGCAGAGGCATCGTCGAGGCCGTGGCGGGTACGGGGAAGACCGTGCTCGGTGTGCGAGCCGCTGCGGAAGCGGTCGAGGCGGGCAGCCCGGTCGTTGCCGTAGTCCCCGACGACGCCGCCCGTGAACGCTGGCTCGCAACGATGGAAGAGACGATGCCGTCGTGTCGGATCGGCAGCCTCGCTATGCCGAGCCGAACCTGGCACGTAGCGGTGCTCACCGCCAACACAGTGGCGCGCCTGCGCACCGCCGACCTCGATCACCACAGGGCCCTGCTGATCGTCGATGACCTGCATCGATACGGCGCGGGTTTTTGGCCGACGGCATTGACGGAGCGCTTCCCACACCGGCTCGGCTTCACCGATGCCCTCCCGCCCGGGGACCGCACCGTCGACTCGGTGCTTCTCCCCTACTTCGGCTCCGTGATCGCCGGCTGTGATTACCCGCGTGCCCGCGCGGACGGACATCTCGCGCCGGTCACGGTCGTACAGGTCGGTGTCGAGCTGACGCCCAAAGAACGTGCCCGCCTCAATCAGGCACAATCACTGGTCGAGCGCGAGATCGACACATTGACCGGCAGCTACGGCGCACCGGATCGCTCCGAGGAATTCCACGTTTTCGTCGAACAGCTCCGGCAAAGCCGTGGCTCCGGAGCCCACCATGCCAACCGCTATGTGCAAGCGCTCGGCGACCGGGCGACATTGCTGGCGGAATGCCGGGCGAAGATGGACCTCGTCCGCTCGCTGCCGATCGACGCACTCCGCGATACCCAGACCGTGGTTTTCGCCGGCCGAGCGGTGGCGGCGGGGACAGTGGCACAGATTCTGAGTTCCGCCGGAGTTACCGCCGCCATCTCGGGCCCCGCGCTGCGGCCGGAGCAGCGATCGGCGCTGTCGGCCGGCTTGCGTGATCTGTCGGTGCGGGTGCTCGTCGAACAACGCGTGCCCGACGAAACGGTGCTCGTGCCGCACGCCGAACTCGGGTTGTTCCTCGCCCGCAGCCACGACCGCACCGAGATGATCCGGCGGCTGGGCCGCGTCGTGACTTCTGCCCATGCTGTCCGGCCCCGCGTCATCGTCATCGCCTACGTGGTCGGATCCATCGAAGATCCGGCCGCTGGCGTCGATGGTTCCTTCCTGTCGGTTGCCCATCGACTGGCAGACAACACTGTACGCACGGATGTCGCCGGATTGACGCAGTTCCTGACCGAATGGGCCGGTCAGGCAGCTGCCGGCGCGGCAGAAGACCATGCGGTCGGAGCGGCCGCGCCATCCGGCGTTCATCTGGTGGCGCACGACGACGCATACAGCGAAGACGCCGACACGCACCATCCCGACGACGATGACTCTGTCGAGGACATGGCCGAGGCGGTGCCGGAGTACGCCGACCTGCTGGACCAGTTGACCAAACTCGAATTCGTTGCCACCGGAGACGAAGTGGGCGACCTGATCGGGGTCACCGATCCTCGTGAGCTGCTCGACGAAGTCCAAGCCGCGGCCGACGCCGGGCTGCTGACCTACCGCTCACTCGGCGAACCCACTGAGGACCTGCTGCTCGTGTCGGCAGCCGTGGGCGGCACGAGGGCGACACGTGAGCAGGCCGCAGCGGCGATCGCACAATGGGCGGCCGGATCCGATGATCCGGTGGGCGAATTGCGGTCAGTGATGTCGCGGGTCGGCGCGCTCACCGTGCCGCCGCACCGGCTCATCCAGATTGCCGCGTTCCTCCGGGGGCGAACACCCTCGGGCCTGCTCTGATCTCACCTCATCCGGCGGGCGCCGTACGCGCGCTCGAAAGCACCAGGGCGAACATCGAGATGGCCCGATCGGTCAACTGCGCCTGACCCAGCTCGCTCGCGGCTGTCTGCATCAGTCCACGCCGGTCGCCCCAACCGGTTGTCTCAGCAGCATCGGCCAGGATTCGGGCGAGTTCGCGCGGCGGCACCTCCTCGATGGAACGGGCGCCCAGCGTCCGCCGTCGCACCTCCGGTTGGCTCGGTGATCGGTAGGTGAACCATTGCGGCTGAGGTAGTTCCAGAAAGTCGTCCACGATCAGCTCGCCACGCTCGACAGCCACCGACAGTGCACGGTCCAACGCTGCCCTGCCACCTCGCTCGTCGTCGTCCGCCACGTTGCGAAAGAACACCGAACGCAGACGACCGGCGGTCACGGGGCCCTCCACCTCGACAACGCGCAGCAGATCACTCACGACCGTGTCGATCGGCGACGCGGCAGACAGCGGTGACACCAATCCATTGAACGCCGAATATTCTTGCTCACCAGCTTCTTCCGTGATAACAGAGGGTGCGGGGACAGCGTTCGGAGGCTCGATCGGGACGTCGATGTCGACGTTCTCCTCGACTGGACAGACCTGCTCGTTTTCGCCAGCCCCGGTATCGGGTTCCGGTTTGCGCCAATCGAAGTCGGCCAGTGGATCCACGACAGGCTGCTGTATCACCGGCTCAGCGGTTTCGACACTCGTCGCCGACGCGATCGGTGCCGCATCGGCTTGTACCAAGTCCTCGGCCGACACCGGCGTCAGGCCGACCTCGTCGAGCAGTTGCCAAAGTGGCTCGAGGCTCGACTCCGGATCGGACACGAAGCGCGACTGCCGAATTCGGAAGAACGGCCAACCACACCGTTGCAGATCACGCTGCCACGCCATCGACCGCTGGTATTCGATCGGCCCCGCCCACCTGTCGCCGTCACACTGCACAGCGACCCGGATATGGCCTCCGACAATCACCATGTCGAGCGCGTGTCCGCCGACGTCGTACTGTGCGACCACCCGGTAGCCGCGACCGACGATCCGGTTGAAAACGCATTGCTCGAACAACGAACGGAAAGGTGCCACCGGCCTGCTTTCGGGGACTGGCTCCGAAACCCCGGTGGTGATCTCCGGCGGCGTGGTCTCGATCGTTCGGCAGTAGTCGAGCAGTTGGTAGCGCAGGTCGGCCGGATTCTTCAGTTGCTCGGCGGTGACCGAGTGGAACAACCACAGCTGATCGGCCGCACGCGACACCGCGACGTTGTACCGCTGGGTCGCCGGTTCGTCGGCTCGGGCCACCAGCCTGGTCTCCGGTCCGGCCGACTTCACCATCGACAGGAACATCACATCCCGTTCGGCGCCCTGGAAGTCGGCCGCGTCGCCACAGCGCAGCCGACGCCGGTCGATCTCCTCCGGAGACACCTTGACCAGCATCTTCTTCCAGATGACTTCCGCCTGCGCGGTGCCGAGCAGGGAGATCACCCCGAAGGTCTTCCCGTCGTATCGCGAATCGGCCAAGCACTCCAGGACGCGGGCGACGATCCGATCGGCTTCGATCTCGTTCACATTGCCCGGCGTGCTGACGCCGTCGGGGACGTATTCGGTCCGGATCGGCGGTAACCGATCGACACCGTACAACCGCACGGGCACCAAACGCACATCGTCTTTTTCGTAGGCGATCTTGTTCGAGAAGCCGATGATCTCGGGCACACAGCGGCGGTGTTCGAGCAGGGTGAGCCGCGACGGAAAGCGCATCGCGGCCTCGTCGAACAGGCTCCGCTTGGGGTCGGTCCACGTGGCCCGGTGCAGGTTGTCGGCCAGAAATTGCTCGCCGAGCCCGTTCACGGTGTCGATCTTTACGCCCACACCGGACGGCGAAACCTGACGGTTGTCGCCGATCACCACGATCCGTGGCGCGAGGTACTGCAGAAACACCGCCTCCACACCCGCCTGTGAGGCCTCGTCGACAACGACGACGTCGAACATGTCTTGTTCGATGTCGAGCTGCTCGACCACCCGGTAGATCGGCATGATCCATACCGGTACCGCGGAGCGGCAACGAGCCAGGGTCTCCCGGATCTCGGCACGACGGCGATCCGCGTGCGCGCCGGTGCCCTTGCCGAGGCGCCGGACCAGCTGGGCGTACTGACGCAGATCCACCCTGGTGTTCGCGGTGAGCCGCTCGGGTCCGACCGCGTAGTCCCAGGCCTTGGTCACCGCGAGCTCGCATGCCTCGTTGCGCAAGGACGCCTCGATGTCGTCGAGCCGGCCGAACAGCTCGTTGACGGTGTCGTCTTCGTGCGCCGCGAGCCATCGGCCCAAACCTGCCCATTCCCAGGCATTTTCGAGCTCGACGAGGCGGGTGTCCCACGCGGGATCGGAAGCCGTTGCCGCGATCGCGTCCCGCAGGCGCGGCAACGATGCCATTCGCGCCCCGAGCTCGTGTCGATGAACGAACCTGCGCCGCACCGTGTTCAGCTCACCTAGGCGCTGATAGGCGCGACGGTAGGCTTCGACATCGCCGCGTTCTATCGCGGCATGCAGCTCTTGCAGATTCGCCGTCGCGTGCGGCTGGAATCGCACTGCGTTCAGCTTGACCGACACCGTATCGAAAAGATGTTGTACTGCTCGTCTTTCGTCGATCGCGGTGACGGCCTCGAACGACGCGAAGATCGGCTTGCGCGCGTTCGCGTCGGCCCAGTCCGGTTCAGGGAGGCCGAAGGTGCGCAGTTGCCTGCCTGCCTCGGCCAGCTCGGCGCCACAGCTCAGCAACCGCCTCAACTGTTCGGCATGTTCGCGATGCCACGTCAGCCGGATCGTCGGACTCCCGGTGACAGGCATGGCCGGAGTTCCCACCCACACCTCGTCGAGCTGCCCGAGCAGTCGTTCGATCTCTTCGAAACGCAGGAATACATCGAGTTGCTCGGCCGTGGTCGGGATCCGCCCGTCGACCCGGACGTGCTCGAACAACGGCGCCGCGTCCTTGAGCACCCGGCTCTTACCGAACGCGAAACCGGCCTTCGGCATTCCGTCCGCACCGACCTTGAGCGGACCAGCCGTCTCGATATGCGCGCGAACAGCTTCGGCGAGCGACACCAAGGCAGCGGTATCGCCACCGTTCACGCGCACTTGCGATATTCCGACCTGTGCGACCAACTGCTGCGCCGGCTGGGTGAGACCGGCCAGGCGCATCGCCCGGTCCTGCCACAGGGCGGCGCGCCCAAGACTGATGTCGGCCAAGGCTTCTCGAACCCAGGCGTCTCGACTCGCCGCGAGGTCACCCAACTCCCGGTCCAGCCGCCGTACCATCGCCAGCAATTCCGCACGCGTCGGCGGATTCAACGCGGCAATGCGCTCTGTCCACTGCGGCGCACCCTGTTCCGAGCAGGACCTGACGCGCGCCTCGGCCTGCAGCAGTCGTTCGGACCACAGCGCAATCTGATCGACCGGCGGGACATCATGAGTGGAAATCAGGTCCGGTGCCCGCGCTTCGGGGTCATCGAGCGCGGAATCCAGGAGCAACGACCGCCACTGCGCGACGTCCGCCGCCGACACCGGCAGCGCGGTGCCGGGTTCGACTGGATCCAGAGCGCTGATCCAGTCGAAACGCGAGGCTTCGTCGCGATGGCGCGTCACCAGTTCGGTGAGCGTCCCCCGATATCTACCGCACTGGTGCTGCACAACCTCGATTTCGCGTAGCCGCAGCAGTTGTTTCCGGATATCCGCCCGCTCAGCGCGCAGGTCGGCAATGCGGGCCTGCGCGGCTTTCACCGTTGTCTGGGCACGATGCGGGTTGTGGCGGTCGGCTTCCTGCGCGATGCGCTCCATGGCACGTTTCAGGTCGTCGAAATTGTCGCGTGACGCACCGGCCACCGAGACGCACAGCCCACGCATCTCTTCGCGCAACTTGCCGCGAACTTCTTCCAGCGCACGATCGGTGTGGGCGGTGACAAGCACGCGTTTGCCCTGGGCGAGCAGGTGGGTGATCAGTGCGGCGGCGGTGTGCGTCTTGCCCGTGCCGGGCGGTCCCTGCACGATCGTGTGCGCATGCGAATCGACGTGCTCGAGGATCTGGAGCTGCACGCTGTTCAACGGCAGCGGCAAGAAGCAATCGTCCCCGTCACGAACGATCGCGCCGCTCTCCTCGGACCTGACCATGGTCGGCGCATAGGCGGGGTCGACCAGATTTCGAATCCCGCTCGGCACCTCCCGCTGGTCCTGGATCCGGTCGGAAATCGAGTCCAGAACCCTGGTCAGGCCCCGCTTGCCGCGCGACCGCATGATCAGCGCGGGGGCATAGAAGCCGACCGGCTCGTCAGTGGCCGTGGCGGGCACGTCCTCGTCTCGGTAGCTCGACGAAGGACCGAGGCTGTGTAGCAGGCGGCGCATCAGTCCGGCGATCGTCGCTCGATCGAACGGTTCGAGTCCTTCGTCGACGAGCTCACGTTCGGCCGTTCGGAGCAGACCCGGATCAGCGATCTCGGACGGATCCAGGAAATCGGCGAGTTCCACCGCGGCCCGGCCGCCATCACGGTCCACCTGTACCGTCAACCGCCCCGAATCGGTGTCGAAATCCAGCTTGACCGGCAAGGTCAGCACATGGCGGCGGGCAGTTCCCCATCCTGGCCTGCGCCAGACCAGGCAGCCGAGCGCGAGCACCGCTTCCTTGGATTCCGCCGAGGCATTCACATCCGAATACATCTGGTAGACGGCGCGGTACAGGCGCAGCGCGGCTTCCTCGATGCGCGCCCCAGCCGCCCATTCCCGCCATCGAGCAAGCCAGGCGTCGAACTCCTCCACAACGTTCGGATGGTCGCTCAACAGCAACGTCCGAGTACCTGTACCGTCCAGTCGACGCTGAAGCAAGGACGGCTCGTCATCGGGGTCGTCCAATCGGCCAGGTGCCAACCAAGCCCGGACTGCTACCTCAGGTGCGTCGACAGCCGGAGTTCGACGCACCTTGTCCAGCAAGAGAAATGGGGCGTCGGCGTTGTTCGGCGTGAACCGGACAGAGGGATGGTCCGGTATTGCACCGAGCCACTCGATCACGCCGAGGTCGGCAGCATCTTGGACTCTCGTCACCCCCACGCCCTGCACTCGAGCGAGGAACCTGAACAACCGCGCCGCGCGATCTACGAGATCCGCATCGTCCACCACGCCCCGCACCGCCACTCCTCGCCCTGACCATCAGCCCTTGAAACGCTATCGTCTGGAAGGTCCTCGGCGCTACAAATCGACAGGCTGAGCCGGTGGCGATTTCGGCAGGTCATGGGCGATCCGAAGGTCGGGAGCATCGAGGGCGGAACCGCGGCTGTCCTGCGGTCATCGAAACCCACCCGTCGAACGCTGTTCTTCGACTGGAGCAACGATGAAGCGCAGGTGTGCGCGATCTCCGAGAATCCGCCACCGGGATGCCGGTGGTACGCCGAAGGATCAGGTCTGCACTGCTTGCGGACGGGCTCGACCAGGTTCGACGCGATCGCCGACATCGCCGGCGAACTTCGCCGAAAGCATGGGCTCACAGTCGACTTTGGCTACGAGAAAGATGAGGGGGACAACGATCCGGACCGGATCGCACATCTGCTGCTGAACGCGGTCAACCGGGCGGGATCCAGCGGGATCGATGAGCACCAGCTACTGCGCTTCATTACGCTGACGCTGGGCGGGACTGTCGGTACGACGATGGAGACCGGTGAGGCATTCACGAGTTACCGGCTGCCCGTCTGACGAAAGGCCGCCGTCGAATATGCGGCCCGTCGAATTTCACCCTATCGCAAGGTGCATGATGCCAATCCACACTCCGGGCCTGCCCGGGAACATTCCGCCAGCTGACGTGTTGTGGGCTCGGTGGGCATTGTTGGCCGCGATCGACGCAACCACCGAGGCCGAGGCAAGCACCTATCGCACTGGCATGTGGGTCGATCACGATGGCCTTCACTACGAAGACGGTGGTTGCACCTGGTGGGCCATGTCGCGGGTCGGCGAAGGGCGGTTCGTGCTCTATGGGGAGGACGAATCGAGCGGGGTGAAGTGGCACAAGCCGCCGATCGACATGCTGGCGGGTGGGCCGGACTGGCTTCCGTTCGATGAACTACGCGAGCGAATCGGCGCGTATGAGTTGGGTTGCGTCTACTGGTTCGAGGATGGCGTCTGGGCCCGTGCGCCCTATCCCGAGGATCTCCGAGACGACGGTCTGAGCTGCGGGATGAGCCTGTTCATCGAGAGGGAGCAGGTGCTCGACGAGCTGTCTTCGCGTCTGCTCGAGTCGGCAGGCAGGCTCGGCGCGGAGGGCATTCTGTCCGATGCTGAGACACGGTCCCTGACCCCTGATCGGCTGGTCGACGTGCTGCGCCCGGAGACTCCGGGCGACGAACCACCGGACCGGCCTGCCATTGTCCGTGTCCTTCTTCTCGCGGGGATCGCGGTCCCAACAGCCCAGTGAACGACACTGACAGCCGCACTGGTTCATCAACGAGCCGCGGTCGAATCAGCATCGACGGACAGTGTCGAACAGCATCCGAGATTCAGCCCTCCCAGGTGGCTGGATAGCCTGCGACGTCACTAGGCTGGGCGGCATGACAGAGTCCGTTCAGGTGAAGATCTGTGGCATCAGGTCAGCAGGCGATCTGCGCCGGGCTCTACGCGCCAAGCCTGATGCCGTGGGCTTCATCTGCGGGGTTACCGCCTTCAGCGAGGACGAGGTCAGCGCGGAGGAGGCTGTGGAGCTGTCCGCGCTGGTGGCCGAGCTCGCGCTGCCGGTGAAGCGCGTGCTGGTGACTCATCTCGAGGACGCCGATGACATCCTTGCTCTCGCCGACCGCATAGGCGTCGACGCGATTCAGGTTCACGGTTTGGTGAGCACGGACAATCTGCAAAAGGTGTATGCGCGCACCGACGGACGCCACGAGATCATTCGGGCGGTGCATGTTCTCGATGAAGGCGCGTTTGCCGATGTGGAGGCAGTCGCGGATTACTGCGACGTGATCCTGCTCGATTCGCGGACACCGGACCGCCTCGGCGGCACAGGACAAACCCATGATTGGCGCATCAGCAACAAAATCGTCGAGTCGCAAAAGGATCGGGGCAAGCGGGTAGTCCTGGCCGGTGGGCTCGATCCGGACAATGTTCGTGCGGCGATCGACGCGGTCAAACCTTTCGGTGTCGACGTCAACTCCGGAGTCGACGACGCCGAAGGCGACAAATCCGAGGCTGCCTGCGTCGCGTTCGTCGAGGCCGCTAGGGAAGCTGCCTCGACTTATCGTCCAGCACAACAGCACTGAGGACGAGCACGCCGCCGACCACCGCGCCGAGAGTGATCGGTGTATTGGTGAAGATCGCGCTCACCACTGCGGCGAAGACTGCTTCGTTGAGGCCGATGATACTGGCCTTCGTCGCGTCGAGTCCGCGCAGACCCCGCCAATACAGCACAAATCCCGGGGCTAGCAGCAGCGCGCCGACGAGTACGAGCGAGCCGGCTGTGCGCGGGTCGGGCGGATCGGTGAATATCAGTGCGGCACCGAGGAACCCGGCTACAACCAGTTGCCAACCCGCTGATGCGATCGTCGGCCGTTGCGCCGATTCGCGGGCGATGAGGCTGACGAGCATCGCGACGCACACGGCGCTGCCGACCGCCAACACGCAACCCAAGAGCGCTCTGTCCATCCGGATTTCAGCTGAACTACTCGGCACTGCAACCGCCACCGCAGCACCGACCAATAGAAACTCGAGCGCTACCAGCGGCGTGAGCAGGCGTCTCCCCCGCACGATCTCGGTGGCGAGTAAAAGCAACGGCGCAATCAGATGCAGCGCAACGACAACGGGCAGCGGGCCACATTTCAGAGCGGCGACGAAGAGCATGAGGTTGGCCGCTTCGAGTGCGCCGAGCCGTAGGTAGAGAGCCGGCGATTCCATCAGGATTCGCAGCGGACCTTGACCACGAACTCCCGCGATGAGCAGCAACGTCGCGCCACCGCCCGCGGCAACCAGCGCCGAGGAGGTCAGGGCACCTTCAACGGCTGCCAACGCGGCGCTCGAGGCACCCCACACCAGCGTCGCCGTGAGCATGATCCACGGCGACGCTTGGGTGTAGGAAGACCGGGCTACGGTCAAATCGCATAGGTCACGATGGGCAGCACCACAGCAGTGAACCCGCCGAAGACGGCCGCCGCAACCACCCGCGACGACGACGCGGGAAAACGGCTGGTGAGCCAGGTGAGCGTGCCGAACGCGATCACCGTCGTCCCCCAGATCACGAGCGCCCTTGCTGCCAGTTTTACCGGCCAGTCCGGGTTTTCGTACCTTGCATTCAGCTCCGCACCATGGGCCACAATGGTCAGTCCTGCTGTCATGGCCAAGAGGAAGACCGCGAAGCCGGCAAAGCTGTTCATGATCAACCGCTGCCGTCCCCATTTCGCCAGCACCTGCCCGTCGCTGTGATGCGCGCCGTCCGCTCGGCAGATCAGGTCGAAAATCTTTCCGGGATTGGCTGTTTCGCCGACAGCGGCCCGGGCGTGCACCATCGCCTCGAATGCCGAGGTCGTCGAGTAGGCGGTGACGAAACCCTCGCTCGACGTCCTGAACCCACCACGGCTCGGGAGCCGCACCGACATCTCCTGCAATTCGAACAGTGAAGTCAGTGCGGCACGAACCGCCGGATGAAAGATCAACTTGCCGTCCGCGCCGAGCAGGGCACCTACCGCCGAGTGCAGGCCGAGATGACGCCATGTATGTGCGATGTCGCCGCGCAGAAAGTATTCGTCCCCATTGCAATTCACTCCGTCGGCCAGGGAGTCGAGGATCCGTTCGATCGCCAGTTCCGATGCTCGCCTCGCCCGTTTGCCGCCGACCGACGCGAATTCCGAGCGGGCCAGGACGGACACGATGTGCGCAGCGGTATACAGCGGTTCGGCGCGGACGTCGTCGGACAGCATCGTCAACGCCAGAAACGTGACACCACGCAGCGTGACCCTGGCGACCTCTTCGTTCTGCGCCGCATAGGGCGCGAGGGCGTGCATCACGGCGGACGTCGCGGTGAGCGACACCGGACCGATCGACCCCGACATCCGGTACCCGCCCGACTCCGCGTCCTGTTCCTCGATGAGCCGTCGAATACATTCGGCCACATCGAGATCCGTGTCCGGCACTCCGAGACAATGCATCGCCCGCAACTGCCACGCGATGTCGATCGGCCCGGTGAATTCACCCGCGCCTGCCGTGGGCGGCACGATGCGTTGCCTGCGCACCAGGTGCAGCACTTCGTCGGCCCGCGGCACCGGGATCCCCGCCGCAGCCAATGCGCACACCACTTCGGCCGTATTCTGCGGATTCGGTGGCACGTCGTGAATCCAGCCCCACCCGGCCCCACCTGCCTCATCGGAGAATTGGTAACGCTCGAACCATTCGACCGCCAGCCTCATCCGTTCATCGAGATTGGACATGTCTTTCCCCTTACCGATCTGCACGGAACCCGCTTCGCCCCAGGTCCTTTCACTTATACAGACGCAAAACAGACCGCTTCCGGATCGGACGAGGCTCCTGACACGATGATCCGGTGATGCGATGGAGATGGCGGTCGAGTACTTCCGATGATCGTGTTGGACTTATGCTCGCTTCGCTCGACGGGTTCTCGGTCGGCGATGCGCTGGGGGCCCAGTTCTTCATCATTGGCAGGTCGCTTCCGGACCTTCGGTCGGGTAGGCCGCCACAGGCTCCGTGGGACTGGACCGACGACACCGAGATGGCGTGCGTGCTGGTCGCCGAACTGCGACGTCACCAGCACGTCGACCGGGATCGACTGGCCGCGGAGTTCGCGCGCCGGTTCTCCCCCGGAACGCGACTACGGGCATGCGACGGCCACGACGCTTCGTCGGATCCGCAACGGAGCGCCCGGGCGCGAGACGTCCGCAGCCACCTTCGAAGGTCGTGGTTCCTGCGTCAACGGCGCGGCTATGCGGGTCGCGCCGCTCGGCGCCTACTACTGGGACGATCCGCAACGAGCTGTTACCGAAGCAGTACGGTCCGCCCCAGGTGACTCACATGCACCCCGACGGCGTGGTCGGGGCGGTCGCCGTGGCCGTCGCGGCCGGGCAGGCCGCTTATGCCCGCCGCATCCACTCTCAGCCCACCGCCACAGGATTCCTCACCGCCGTCCTGGAACGTCTCGAACCGGGCGAGACGACGCATGGCATCTACCGGGCGCGTGAGCTGTTCGGCGCCACTGTTGCCGAAGCCGCACACGAACTGGGCAACGGATCGCGAGTGATGGCACAGGACACCGTGCCCTTCGCCTTATGGTCGCCGCAACATATTTGGACGACTACCCGGCTGCTGTCGCCGCGTGCATCGAAGCGGACGGCGACATCGACACCACCTGCGCGATCACCGGAGGGATCGTCGCCGCGTACACCGGAATCGGCACGGCGAACGGAGTACCCCAGGCTTGGCTCGACGCCCGCGAACCGCTGCCGTCCTGGCTCACCTCGATCAGGGTTTGACGAGCGGGCCGATCAGCGCGGTGGGGTCGACGGTTGAGGGCAGGTCGCTGACCTGGGCGTCTCCGACTTCGATCACCCGCCACACTCCGTCGGCGCGACGGGCGACGTCGGTGGTGATGAAACGGCAACCGAGGCGGGAGACCGCCGACGCTATTGCGGTCAGGTCCGGTTCGACGTGGGCTGCCGGGTTGTCGGGGTGTGGGCCGATGAGGATGGGTTCACCGTCGAGCCACCAGACTCGGGCTTCCGATGCGGGGGTGTCTGCCGTGTCGGTGAAGTCTTCGAATTGACGTAGCACGAGACCACCTGCCAAGAACTCGCCCTGTAGTTCGACGAAATTTTCGACCACCCGTCTCAGGGTGGCGGAATCGCGCAGATCGGGGATGTAGCAGGCGGTGTCCCACTCATGTTTTCGGGATTTCACGTAGTCCTTGATGATTCCCGCTCCGTCACCGAGTGGCGTGACCAACTGTGCGAGCGCTGATTCATCGGGGATCTCGCCAGGCCTTGACGGCGACCACACAGTTCGCGGCGTAAATTCCTCGAATGAGGGATACCAGCCAGGCAATTCGTGAGCTGAGGCGTACTGGTCCGGCGCGACCGCCAGGCTGCAGCCGCGCGATGAAAGCGCTTGGGCCAGTTCGCGATATCGTTGCGACGGAATCATCCAGCCCCGGTACCACAGCTCTCCGCTGTCCCGGGCCACGCGGCTGACGGCTGCGGCGGTCTGCCCGGCCAGCAGCGCGTCATGGTCCAGCAGCGCGACAGCCGCGCCGGCGGCTCTGGCGGTGGCCGCTTGCTCGGCGAAATAGTCGTCGACCTTTCGCGGGCTCAGTGGGTCACAGCAGAACAGCAGTGTGGTGGGCACTCTCACCACATTATTCCGTCAGATATAGGCGCGCTGGACCTCGGCCGGGCCGGATTCTTCCGCTGCAGGACGGGCGCTGAACGGGCACTGCCAGTCGAGGGGCTTGGGGCGGCCGGAGTAGCGGCGGGCCTCGGATAGGGTTTCGTACTCCATCAGGTTCGGGTTGATGTCGCCCTGGAGCATGATGTCCTGTTTACGGATCTTGTCGGCGAGGCGGTCCCACATGCCGTCGGCTTTGATGCGGGCGAATTGTTCGTGAGAGTTGAAGGCGAGCATCGGGAAGGGTGGGCGGCGGCCGAGGCGGCGGTGGGTTTCGTGGAGGCCGATCACGAAGAATTTGTGGCCGGCGACGCTGTATTTGAATTCTTCGGACTGGGGGTTGGCGGAACAACCTTCCGCCCAGGCGAAGCGGTCCGCGTCGGCCTCGTGGAGGAGCTGTAGGTGCTGCCACAGGAGCTCCTCGAAGCGGAGTTCGTCCACGCCGCGGGGCTGTTCGAAGGTGGCGATGAAGCTTGAGAACTTGCGTGAGCTCCAGTCGGCGGCGCCGACGAACTCCGCCAGATCAGCGGCCATCAGCCGAGCTGCTTCGGCGCCGCCGAGCACGTCGTAGTGGCAATGGGTGATTCCGCCCTGACGCCAGGCGGAGCGACCCGCCAGACAGGCGAATCGGTCGCCGAGCAGGAAATTCGCCAGCTCAGCTCGCGCGTCCGTCGTCACCCCTGTGTTCCTTTCCGTGCGTACGCGCGTGATCCTGTCAGGTGACCAGCGCGGTGCGCGAATCGGGCGAATTGTCACCGATGCCGGTTTGCCCCGCTCGAAGGCCGGATTCAGGAAATGCCCATGTCCGAAATCACACCCGGCCGCTCGGTGCCGTGAAGCTCAGTGCGCTGTTCGCTCAGGTCAGGTCGCGGCTCAGCCAGAAAGTTGTGCAGCCCTCACCGGTCACTATTCCGGTGAGGGTTGTGGCGCTGTCCGTGCGGTCGGCTATCAGGTCGACCATCCGGTAGGAACCCGGTCTGTCGATCCACGACGTTTGGCGGAAGACAAAACGGGTCGGCTCGGTGTGCCACTGCATGGCGAAGCGGCCGTTCGGGACCGTGGGGTTTTCCGGCAGCGGATAGAACTCGAACTCTGCGCGGTCAGGCGATCGCACGGTCAAGGTGAGGCCGGTCGCGCCCTGCGCGCAGGTATACGAACCGGTCCATGTCCCCTCGAGAGCCTTTGCCTTTGTGGCGTCGGGGTCTGTTGCTATCGCAGTTCCCTCGATCGAGCGCCCGCATCCCAGCATTGTCGCCACCACGAATAACCCTGCGGCATAAACGAACTCGCGCATTCTCATACTCCCCCTCCGCTGAGTCGAGATCAGGACCCGGAGATATTATGCCGAGCCTCGCCATCCCCCGTTTCCACCCGAATGACATTCCGATTGTCGGTGGTCCGGAGTAGCGTGACGGACGTCGGCGTTGCGGTTACCACTGGAGGTCTGCGATGGACGTGTTGCTCGGGATAGGGACTCGTAAGGGGCTGTTTCTGGCGCGGAGCCGGGACGGGCGCAAGACCTGGGAGGTGTCGCCGCCGCAGTTTCCGGTCGCCGATGTGAAGGCATTGGCGATCGACACGCGATCGGAGACGCCGCGAGTGCTGGCGGGGGTGTTGAACAGCCACTTCGGGCCGACGATGGTGGTCAGTGACGATCTCGGGCAGACGTGGAGTGAGCCCGACGACGCGCCGCTGGCCTTTCCGGACAACACGGACGCTGCGCTGCAAGGGGTTTGGCAGATCAAGCCGGCGACCGCGGCGGAGCCGGATGTGGTGTACGCGGGGGTCGAACCGTCGGCGTTGTTCCGTTCCGAGGACGGTGGGCGCAGTTTCGAATTGGTGCGCGGGTTGTGGAACCACCCGCATCGGACACAGTGGCAGCCGGGTGGTGGCGGGCTGGCGCTGCACACGATCCTTCCGCATCCGCAGGACACCCGGCGGATGGCTGTCGCGATGTCGACCGGTGGGGTGTATCAGACCACCGATGGTGGCGAATCGTGGCGGCCGACGAACAAGGGGGTCACCGCGGATTTCATGCCGGGCGAGTTGCCGGAATGGGGGCAGTGCGTGCACAAGGTGGCGCTCGATGCCGCGGATCCCGACACGATGTATCTGCAGAACCACGGTGGGGTGTTCCGTAGTACCGATGCCGGGGAGCGCTGGCAATCGATCGATGGTGGGCTGCCGCCGTCGAATTTCGGATTCCCGATCGTCGCGCATCCTCGGCGGCCCGGCGTGATTTACACGTTTCCGCTGGTCGCGGAAATGGATCGCTTTCGATTTCCGC
Organism: Nocardia sp. NPDC003979; assembly: GCF_053605015.1. Lineage (NCBI taxonomy): Bacteria > Bacillati > Actinomycetota > Actinomycetes > Mycobacteriales > Nocardiaceae > Nocardia > Nocardia sp. NPDC003979. The sequence goes on along the minus strand of NZ_JBSGIJ010000011.1, from coordinate 642 downwards.
CAGACGCCAAATGCGCCGTGTACCGCAGCGAGGACGGTGGGCAGACCTGGTCGGCGCTCAGCGATGGGCTGCCGGAGGTGCCGTTCTGGGCGGCGGTGATGCGTGATGCCATGTGTGCTGACGATGCCGATCCGACCGGCATCTATTTCGGCACTCGCAACGGCGAGGTGTACTGCAGTGCGGACGAAGGCGACCACTGGCAGCCGGTGGCCGACAAGCTGCCGGACGTGCTCTGTGTGCGCGCCGCGGTGATCGGATAAGGGCCGTGGCGCGCGTCTGTCTGCCGTCGGTGCTTCGCACATACGTCGACGGCGCAAGGGAACTCGACATCGACGGGGCCGATCTGCGCCAGGTGCTCGATGTGCTGCGCGAGCAGTATCCGGGGCTGGAACGGCGCTTGCGCGATGAACGCGGAGTATTGCGCCGTTATGTGAACTTCTATGTCGACGGTGACGAATGCCGGACTCTCGACGGCCAGGAGACTGCGGTTCAGAAAGGGACCGAGGTGATGATTATTCCGGCCGTTGCCGGCGGGTGAATTGGTCTAGAAACGACGAAAGCCCCCTGACCGTAGTCAGAGGGCTTTCGTGAATGATTGTCCGGCGGTGTCCTACTCTCCCACACCCTGTCGAGTGCAGTACC